>JODI01000351.1 GCA_000720805.1 Streptomyces violaceoruber | reverse complement strand
CATGGGCGCGAGCGATGAGCAGTACGAGGCCGTGCTGGACGCGGCCTTCGGGCCCTCCGCCGAGGAGCGGGCCCAGGCGGCGGCCGAGGAGCCGACACCGCAGCAGTCGCCGCAGGGCGGGGAGAACGACTGATGGGCTTCGGCGATCTGGTCAACTCCGGTATAGGCAAACTCGAAGACGTCGGCCACGCCGCCACGAA
>JODI01000350.1 GCA_000720805.1 Streptomyces violaceoruber | reverse complement strand
AGCACGTCCGAGGGACCCGAGGCCGTACCGCCCAGGGACATGGAGACTATCTTCGCGCCGGACTTCGCCGCCCACTCCATGCCCGCGATGATCCAGGAGTCCTGGCCGCGCCCGTCGTTGCCCAGCACCTTGCCGACCAGCAGTTCCGCGCCCGGCGCGACGCCCTTTCGTTTGCCGTCCGAGGCGGCGCCCGAGCCGAC
>JODI01000349.1 GCA_000720805.1 Streptomyces violaceoruber | reverse complement strand
GTCGGCTCGGGCGCCGCCTCGGACGGCAAACGAAAGGGCGTCGCGCCGGGCGCGGAACTGCTGGTCGGCAAGGTGCTGGGCAACGACGGGCGCGGCCAGACCTCCTGGATCATCGCGGGCATGGAGTGGGCGGCGAAGTCCGGCGCGAAGATAGTCTCCATGTCCCTGGGCGGTACGGCCTCGGGTCCCTCGGACGTGCT
>JODI01000348.1 GCA_000720805.1 Streptomyces violaceoruber | reverse complement strand
CAAGGAACGGACGCTTCCTTTGTACTCACCCGAGAGACTCTCTCGTGGCTTTCCTCCGGGCGCTTCCCTTCGGTCTTGCGTTTCCGACTCTATCAGATCATTTTCTTGATCCGATTCCCTGTCGGCGGGCTGCTTTCCGGCCTCTCGGCCTTCCGGCGGTGTTGACTTTATCAGAACCTCTCGGTGTCCGACTCCCAGTC
>JODI01000347.1 GCA_000720805.1 Streptomyces violaceoruber | reverse complement strand
TTCGTGGCGGCGTGGCCGACGTCTTCGAGTTTGCCTATACCGGAGTTGACCAGATCGCCGAAGCCCATCAGTCGTTCTCCCCGCCCTGCGGCGACTGCTCTGGTGTCGGCTCCTCGGCCGCCGCCTGGGCCCGCTCCTCGGCGGAGGGCCCGAAGGCCGCGTCCAGCACGGCCTCGTACTGCTCATCGCTCGCGCCCATG
>JODI01000346.1 GCA_000720805.1 Streptomyces violaceoruber | reverse complement strand
GTTCGAGCGGGTGGTGCCGCCTGCTCCGTCTCGGCCGCAGGGCGGTGGCCGTCGACGGTACGGAGACCGTGAGGTCCTGGCGGCGATCATCTTCGTGGCTACGTCGGGCTGCACCTGGCGGCAGTTGCCGCCGTCGTTCGGACCTTCGGGGCCGACAGCCCACCGGCGGTTCACCGAGTGGACCAAGGCCCGGGTCTGGGCC
>JODI01000345.1 GCA_000720805.1 Streptomyces violaceoruber | reverse complement strand
CCGGTTGGGGCGAGGTTCCTTTGAAGAAAACACAGCGAGGACGCTGTGAACGGCCGGGCTTATTCCGCCTGGCTGTTCCGCTCTCGTGGTGTCGACCGGATTACCGGTAAACATTCACGGAGAGTTTGATCCTGGCTCAGGACGAACGCTGGCGGCGTGCTTAACACATGCAAGTCGAACGATGAACCACTTCGGTGGGGATTAG
>JODI01000344.1 GCA_000720805.1 Streptomyces violaceoruber | reverse complement strand
CGGTAGAGCGGCTTCTCCTGGGCGAGGAACGCGGTGCGGCGCCGGGCCTCGTCGGAGCCGGGGGCCGCGCCGAACACCCGCACACCGCCGGCGGTCGGGTCGAGAAGGCTGGCCACCATCCCCATCAGGGTTGTCTTGCCGGCGCCGTTGGGACCCACCAGACCGCAGATCCGGCCGGCCGGCAGCCGGAAGGAGCAGTCCTTCAGGGC
>JODI01000343.1 GCA_000720805.1 Streptomyces violaceoruber | reverse complement strand
GCCCTGAAGGACTGCTCCTTCCGGCTGCCGGCCGGCCGGATCTGCGGTCTGGTGGGTCCCAACGGCGCCGGCAAGACAACCCTGATGGGGATGGTGGCCGACCTCCTGGCCCCGACCGCCGGCGGTGTGCGGGTGTTCGGCGCGGCCCCCGGCTCCGACGAGGCCCGGCGCCGCACCGCGTTCCTCGCCCAGGAGAAGCCGCTCTACCG
>JODI01000342.1 GCA_000720805.1 Streptomyces violaceoruber | reverse complement strand
CTTCCATGGTGCCGCCGTAGGCGTCGGCCACCATGACGGTGTCCTCGATCATCATGAAGTCGAAGCAGGCCCGCTCCATCGACTGGGCCATGTCGACGTGGAACCTGCCGTTGGCCCAGTTCTTCACGTCCGGCGAAGCCCACTCGGACTGCCAGTCCGGCGGCGTGAAGTTCATGAACCAACCCAGGTGGAACTTCGTCATGTGCGTCTGCCT
>JODI01000341.1 GCA_000720805.1 Streptomyces violaceoruber | reverse complement strand
CTCGGCCAGACCATGGCGGGCATGGCCACCGGCGGCACACTCGTGCACATGGGCGGCAACTCCACCCCGCTGGCGCTGCCCCCCATCGCCCTGATGATGCATTGCTGGCGCTTCGTCGCCACGCGCGCCTACACCCGCCGGGACGCGACGGACGTCCTGCGTCTGCTCGAGACGGGCGCCCTCACCGCCGACGAGCTCATCACCCATCGGTTCCC
>JODI01000340.1 GCA_000720805.1 Streptomyces violaceoruber | reverse complement strand
CACGGTCGTCAACGGCGTGGACGAGTGGCGCCTCTCGGTCTACCTGGACGAGGAGCCCGATCCCGACGACGCGGTCGCCTGGATACACGAGGCCGTCGGTGCGCCGATCGACGTGGAGATCCTCGCAGCGCAGCCCTGGAGCGGACACTGCGTCGTGGCCCGCACCTACCGTGAGGGGCGGGTGTTCCTCGCGGGCGACGCGGCGCATCTGCTGTGG
>JODI01000339.1 GCA_000720805.1 Streptomyces violaceoruber | reverse complement strand
CCACAGCAGATGCGCCGCGTCGCCCGCGAGGAACACCCGCCCCTCACGGTAGGTGCGGGCCACGACGCAGTGTCCGCTCCAGGGCTGCGCTGCGAGGATTTCCACGTCGATCGGCGCGCCGACGGCCTCGTGTATCCAGGCGACCGCGTCGTCGGGATCGGGCTCCTCGTCCAGGTAGACCGAGAGGCGCCACTCGTCCACGCCGTTGACGACCGTG
>JODI01000338.1 GCA_000720805.1 Streptomyces violaceoruber | reverse complement strand
CTTCTCCTGCTGGCCCCATGGCGTGTACGTGTAGCGCCAGGAGTTGCCCCGGCCGTCGGTGAAGCGGGTGCGGTTGCCCGCCGCGTCGTAGCCGAAGGTCGTGGTGATCGAGGTGGACGCGTCGACGGGTTCCACCTGCTGGGTGATCGTGCCCGCCGCGTCGTACGTCCAGCGCGTGGTGTGGCCGTTCGCGTCGGTCGCCGCCGTCAGGTTGCCCAC
>JODI01000337.1 GCA_000720805.1 Streptomyces violaceoruber | reverse complement strand
GGCTGATTGGCGGCTTGCCTCCGAGTGCGGTGTGGCAGCGATGGTAGTTGTAGGTGTGCAGGAAGCTGTCGAGGGCTGTGCTGCGCTCGTCGTTGCTCGTGTAGGGCCGCTGGTAGGCCCACTCATCGAGCAGGGTGCGGTTGAAGCGTTCGACCTTGCCGTTGGTCTGGGGCCGGTAGGCGCGGGTGAGTTTGCCGGTCGCGCCGAGGTCGGCCAGGG
>JODI01000336.1 GCA_000720805.1 Streptomyces violaceoruber | reverse complement strand
CTAATCCCCACCGAAGTGGTTCATCGTTCGACTTGCATGTGTTAAGCACGCCGCCAGCGTTCGTCCTGAGCCAGGATCAAACTCTCCGTGAATGTTTACTCGGCCAGTAAATTAATACAGCCGGTCGACACCACGAGAGCGGAACAGCCAGGCGGAATAAGCCCGGCCGTTCACAGCGTCCTCGCTGTGTTTTCTTCAAAGGAACCTCGCCCCAACCGG
>JODI01000335.1 GCA_000720805.1 Streptomyces violaceoruber | reverse complement strand
CTGGCTGATCGACCCCGCGGTCAACGACAGCTCCGAGGGCGAGACGCTGAGCCTGCCCGACGAGCAGGGCAACACGCGAAAGGCGTACCTGAACGATCCGTCATACGACTACCTCGCCAAACTCACCACCGACCCCGACGAACTCCTGGCCAAGATCTACAAGGAGACGAAGGGGCACGGCAACTCTCCGGACCAGGAGGCGTTCGAGACGATCGGGGAC
>JODI01000334.1 GCA_000720805.1 Streptomyces violaceoruber | reverse complement strand
CTGGCTGATCGACCCCGCGGTCAACGACAGCTCCGAGGGCGAGACGCTGAGCCTGCCCGACGAGCAGGGCAACACGCGAAAGGCGTACCTGAACGATCCTTCGTACGACTATCTGGCCAAGCTCACCACCGACCCCGACGAACTCCTGGCCAAGATCTACAAGGAGACGAAGGGGCACGGCAACTCTCCGGACCAGGAGGCGTTCGAGACGATCGGGGAC
>JODI01000333.1 GCA_000720805.1 Streptomyces violaceoruber | reverse complement strand
GTGCAGGCGGGGGCCGGCCCCGCCGGTGAAGGCGACGTCGTGGACGGTCTGCTTGCGGTACATCCAGGCCGCGTACAGCTCGTGCTCGTCACCCTCGATCGTTTCCGAGCAGCCGAAGCCGAGGGACTGGTAGTGGGCGTAGGCGGCGGGGATGTCGGGGGTGCAGATGTTGAAGTGGTCCAGGCGGGCGATCTCGGCGCCGCGGCGGATGTCGTAGCGCTGG
>JODI01000332.1 GCA_000720805.1 Streptomyces violaceoruber | reverse complement strand
CCAGCGCTACGACATCCGCCGCGGCGCCGAGATCGCCCGCCTGGACCACTTCAACATCTGCACCCCCGACATCCCCGCCGCCTACGCCCACTACCAGTCACTCGGCTTCGGCTGCTCGGAGACCATCGAGGGTGACGAGCACGAGCTGTACGCGGCCTGGATGTACCGCAAGCAGACCGTCCACGACGTCGCCTTCACCGGCGGGGCCGGCCCCCGCCTGCAC
>JODI01000331.1 GCA_000720805.1 Streptomyces violaceoruber | reverse complement strand
GAGGACGGGGTCGAGATCAATCTCGCCAGCTATTACTTCGAGAAGTACGAGATCGGCTACATCATGGGCATGCTCTCCCATGAGATCGGCCTGCATCCCTTGGCCTCCAGGAACCGCAACATCCCTGACGAGGAGGAGATGTTCCGCGGGATCCCGCTGCCGGTTCCGGGGCTGTCCGACCTGAGGACCCCGCGCACCATGAACACCGACGGTGCCGGTCAGGCC
>JODI01000330.1 GCA_000720805.1 Streptomyces violaceoruber | reverse complement strand
GAGGACGGGGTCGAGATCAATCTCGCCAGCTATTACTTCGAGAAGTACGAGATCGGCTACATCATGGGCATGCTCTCCCATGAGATCGGCCTGCATCCCCTGGCCTCCAGGAACCGCAACATCCCCGACGAGGAGGAGATGTTCCGCGGGATCCCGCTGCCGGTTCCGGGGCTGTCCGACCTGAGGACCCCGCGCACCATGAACACCGACGGTGCCGGTCAGGCC
>JODI01000329.1 GCA_000720805.1 Streptomyces violaceoruber | reverse complement strand
GCGCGGGGTGCCCGGGCCGAGGTGGTAGGTGTAGTCCTCCATGAAGCTGGTGCCGCCGGGGCTTCCGGCGCCCATGACCTTCATGGTGCGCAGCAGGGCGGAGGTCTTCCAGTCGCCCTCGCCGCCGAAGCCGTACCCGTCGGCCATCAGGCGCTGCACGGCCAGGCCGGGCAGCTGGCGCAGGCCGCCGAGGTCCTCGAAGTTGGTGGTGAAGGCGGTGAAGCC
>JODI01000328.1 GCA_000720805.1 Streptomyces violaceoruber | reverse complement strand
GTCCGGCGAGGTAGCTGGTGGCAGTTTTGTCGTAGCGGGTGGCCAGGCCCCGCCACTCCTTGATTTTGTTGATGCAGCGTTCGACGGTATTGCGGTGCTGGTAGAGGTCCGGATCGTGACCGACCGGACGGCCGCCGCGAGAACCCTTCTTCTTGCGGTTGGCGGCCTGGTCGACCTTCTCCGGGATGACGCCGCGGATGCGACGTCGGCGCAGGTAGGCGCGGTTC
>JODI01000327.1 GCA_000720805.1 Streptomyces violaceoruber | reverse complement strand
GAACCGCGCCTACCTGCGCCGACGTCGCATCCGCGGCGTCATCCCGGAGAAGGTCGACCAGGCCGCCAACCGCAAGAAGAAGGGTTCTCGCGGCGGCCGCCCGGTCGGTCACGATCCGGACCTCTACAAGCACCGCAATACCGTCGAACGCTGCATCAACAAAATCAAGGAGTGGCGGGGCCTGGCCACCCGCTACGACAAAACTGCCACCAGCTACCTCGCCGGAC
>JODI01000326.1 GCA_000720805.1 Streptomyces violaceoruber | reverse complement strand
TCGTGCAGCCAGCCGTTCTTCTCCCAGATGGGCACCTCGTAGGCGCCGATGGTGGCGACGTCGTACTGGCCGGCCTGGGTGGCGATGTCCTGGGTGACCTTGTCGCGCAGCTCGTTCTCGGGAAGGACCGTGAAGTTGACCTTGATCCCGGTGTCCTTCGTGAAGGTGCTCTTGGTCAGCTTCGCGATGTCCTCCATCTGCGGGTTGCCGACCATCAGGACGTTGATGCTCTT
>JODI01000325.1 GCA_000720805.1 Streptomyces violaceoruber | reverse complement strand
CGAAGTACACGATCAGCGTCGGGATCGCGGTGAGCAGGGCGCCGGCGGCGACCAGGTTGGGGTCGGTGAAGTACTGGCCGGAGAGGTTGTTCAGGGCCGAGGTGATCGGCATGTTCTCACCGGTCGAGATCAGCACGATCGCCCAGAAGAAGTCGTTGTAGATCCAGATGGACAGCAGCGTGGCCAGGGCGGCCATCGCGGGCTTGCACAGCGGCAGCACGATCTGCCAGTACA
>JODI01000324.1 GCA_000720805.1 Streptomyces violaceoruber | reverse complement strand
TGGGGTGAGGGGACGGTGTTGAGGGGGCCGCGGGACTTGAAGTACTTGCCCTCGAAGTCGATGGTGCGGACCTTGCGGTAGTCCGCGAAGGTGTTGGTCTCGCGGTCCATGACGACCGCGTCCGCATCCCAGGAGTCCCAGAGCTTGTTGACGACGTCGAAGTATTCTTCGGCGACGTTGTAGCGCTCGTCGTGTTCGGGCAGGCCTTCGAGGCCGAAGTTCTGGGCGGCGCGG
>JODI01000323.1 GCA_000720805.1 Streptomyces violaceoruber | reverse complement strand
CCGAAGGGAAGCGCCCGGAGGAAAGCCACGAGAGAGTCTCTCGGGTGAGTACAAAGGAAGCGTCCGTTCCTTGAGAACTCAACAGCGTGCCAAAAGTCAACGCCAGATATGTTGATACCCCGTCTCCGGCCGGTTTCCGGTTGGGGCGAGGTTCCTTTGAAGAAAACACAGCGAGGACGCTGTGAACGGCCGGGCTTATTCCGCCTGGCTGTTCCGCTCTCGTGGTGTCGACCGG
>JODI01000322.1 GCA_000720805.1 Streptomyces violaceoruber | reverse complement strand
TGGACGGCTCCCAGCAGCGCGGCATGCGACATGACTCCGCTGGTGGTGACGTACACGTTGTTCCGCAGGTAGTACGAGGGCAGGTGTTGCACCCTGTGCTCGGCGGGCACCTGGTCGTAGCGGCTGTCGAGCCGGGCCATCTGGAACGGCAGCAGCTCGCCCATGTGGCCCAACATCACCGACGCGCGCGGGAACTCGTCGAACACTCCGCCGTAGATCAGCCGGAGCGCATGGGC
>JODI01000321.1 GCA_000720805.1 Streptomyces violaceoruber | reverse complement strand
GCCACCTACACCCCGAACTTTCCCGGCAGCGGCACGATCGTGGAAGAGGCATGGCTCGCGGGCCGGGCCAAGGGCGAGGCCGAGGGCGAGGCCAAGGGCCGTGCCGAGGACATCCTCCGCATCCTTGGCGTGCGCGGTATCGAGATTTCCGGCGTGGTCCGGGACCGGGTCTTGGGCTGTGCCGATCTGGAGGTGCTGGGAGTCTGGCTCGGCCGTTCCCTGAGCGTGACGAGCGCC
>JODI01000320.1 GCA_000720805.1 Streptomyces violaceoruber | reverse complement strand
GTAGGCGGCGGCCCGTTCCGGGTCGGGGCGGTACACATCCCGCTCCGCCTTGCCCATGGCGCGGGCGGCGGCCTGGATGTCGGGGTACGCCCCGGCCGCGACCGCCGCGTGCATCGCCGCACCGAGAGCGGGGCCCTGCGCGGAGCCGATGACACCCAGCGGGCGGCGGGTGACGTCGGCGTAGATCTGCATCAGCAGCGGGTTCTTCATCAGGCCGCCCGCGACGATGAGCTCCTCCACC
>JODI01000319.1 GCA_000720805.1 Streptomyces violaceoruber | reverse complement strand
GTAGGCGGCGGCCCGTTCCGGGTCGGGGCGGTACACATCCCGCTCCGCCTTGCCCATGGCGCGGGCGGCGGCCTGGATGTCGGGGTACGCCCCGGCCGCCACCGCCGCGTGCATCGCCGCACCGAGAGCCGGGCCCTGCGCCGAGCCGATGACACCCAGCGGGCGGCGGGTGACGTCGGCGTAGATCTGCATCAGCAGCGGGTTCTTCATCAGGCCGCCCGCGACGATGAGCTCCTCCACC
>JODI01000318.1 GCA_000720805.1 Streptomyces violaceoruber | reverse complement strand
GGGCCGGTGTTGGGGTGAGGGGACGGTGTTGAGGGGGCCGCGGGACTTGAAGTACTTGCCCTCGAAGTCGATGGTGCGGACCTTGCGGTAGTCCGCGAATGTGTTGGTCTCACGGTCCATGACGACCGCGTCCGCATCCCACGAATCCCAGAGCTTGTTGACGACGTCGAAGTATTCTTCGGCGACGTTGTAGCGCTCGTCGTGTTCGGGCAGGCCTTCGAGGCCGAAGTTCTGGGCGGCGCGG
>JODI01000317.1 GCA_000720805.1 Streptomyces violaceoruber | reverse complement strand
AACCACCGCTCGACCTGGTTGATCCAGGACGAGTAGGTCGGGGTGAAGTGCAGCTCGAACCGAGGATGGGCCAGAAGCCACTTGTGCACGACGGGCGCCCTGTGGGCGGAGAGGTTGTCACAGATCACGTGGACCGCCAGGCCGGAATCAGTCTGGCGGTCGATCTCATCGAGAAAGTCGCGGAAGTCCACCGCCCGATGCGTCGCCGACAGCTTCCCGATGACCTTGCCGGTGGCGGTGTTCAG
>JODI01000316.1 GCA_000720805.1 Streptomyces violaceoruber | reverse complement strand
AACCACCGCTCGACCTGGTTGATCCAGGACGAGTAGGTCGGGGTGAAGTGCAGCTCGAACCGAGGATGGGCCAGAAGCCACTTGTGCACGACGGGCGCCTTGTGGGCGGAGAGGTTGTCGCAGATCACGTGGACCGCCAGGCCGGGATCAGTCTGGCGGTCGATCTCATCGAGAAAGTCGCGGAAGTCCACCGCCCGATGCGTCGCCGACAGCTTCCCGATGACCTTGCCGGTGGCGGTGTTCAG
>JODI01000315.1 GCA_000720805.1 Streptomyces violaceoruber | reverse complement strand
GGTTACAACCCGATCATCGGTGTCGGCTTCGTGTACGCGCCGGCCGTGAAGACGGTCGCGGCCAAGTACCCGAAGATCACTTTCGGCATCATCGACGACAACAGCGTGAAGACGAAGAACGTCGCCGACATGGTGTTCCACGAGGAACAGTCGTCGTATCTGGCCGGTGTCGCCGCCGCGAAGGCGACCAAGAAGGACCATGTCGGCTTCATCGGCGGTGTGGACATTCCGCTGATCCACAAGTTC
>JODI01000314.1 GCA_000720805.1 Streptomyces violaceoruber | reverse complement strand
GGTTACAACCCGATCATCGGTGTCGGCTTCGTGTACGCGCCGGCCGTGAAGACGGTCGCGGCCAAGTACCCGAAGATCACTTTCGGCATCATCGACGACGACAGTGTGAAGGCGAAGAACGTCGCCGACATGGTGTTCCACGAGGAGCAGTCGTCGTATCTGGCCGGTGTCGCCGCCGCGAAGGCGACCAAGAAGGACCATGTCGGCTTCATCGGCGGTGTGGACATTCCGCTGATCCACAAGTTC
>JODI01000313.1 GCA_000720805.1 Streptomyces violaceoruber | reverse complement strand
GAGATGAGCGAGAGCGAGCAGGGCCTGTCGGCCGGCGCTCAGGCGCCGCCACCGGGTGCCGAGTTCCCGGCGGTGTCGGCGTAGCTTGGCGGACAGGAAGCGAAGGGCAGAGCTGGACACGTCGGCGGCGGACGAGTAGAAGAGCACACGAAGCCTCTGGTGGAGACGGTTCTCTTGGTCGAAAACCCATCTACCAGGGGCTTCACCACGTTGTCAGCCCAACCACTGTGCTGCGGAAGCAGGTTGAAA
>JODI01000312.1 GCA_000720805.1 Streptomyces violaceoruber | reverse complement strand
CGCAGAGCGGCGCTGCGGATCGCGGGTGCCCTCGCCGAGCGCTACGCCGACCATCCGGCTGTGGTCATGTGGCACGTGCACAACGAGTACGGCTGCCACAACGACGCCTGCTACTGCGACACCAGCGCCGCCGCCTTCCGCACCTGGCTGCGCGCGAAGTACGGCGACGACCTCGACGCCCTCAACCACGCCTGGGGCACCGCCTTCTGGAGCCAGTGGTACTACGCCTGGGACCAGATCCTCCCGCCCCG
>JODI01000311.1 GCA_000720805.1 Streptomyces violaceoruber | reverse complement strand
TGGCCAGGCGCAGCAGCAGCGATTCGAGCAGGCTGCGCCGCAGGGCGTGGTGGATGTCGAGGGGGCGGCGCCCCAGTGCGCGGTGTTCGTCCAGGAGCTGGAGTGCCGTCTGCTGGAGCCAGGCGGTGTCGTCGGCGTGCGGGCTGAGCACGGCAGGGGCCTCGTGCGCGGTGAGCGGGGCCAGGAGACGGGCGAGGTCGGGCCGCAGCACGTCCGGTTCGAACAGGATGAACGGGCCGCGCGCCGCGCCGGGCG
>JODI01000310.1 GCA_000720805.1 Streptomyces violaceoruber | reverse complement strand
GTCGACGGGTTCCACCTGCTGGGTGATCGTGCCCGCCGCGTCGTACGTCCAGCGCGTGGTGTGGCCGTTCGCGTCGGTCGCCGCCGTCAGGTTGCCCACGCCGTCGTACTGCTCCGACGTCTGGGCGAGCAGGTTGTTGTTCGCGTCGTACTGCTTGTCGTAGGCGGGGTCGCCCGCGGCGTTGTAGTCGGTCTCGGTCCAGGTGCCGTCAGCCAGGATCGTCTTCTGCTGGTTGCCCTGGAAGTCGTAGGTGTAGT
>JODI01000309.1 GCA_000720805.1 Streptomyces violaceoruber | reverse complement strand
ACTACACCTACGACTTCCAGGGCAACCAGCAGAAGACGATCCTGGCTGACGGCACCTGGACCGAGACCGACTACAACGCCGCGGGCGACCCCGCCTACGGCAAGCAGTACGACGCGAACAACAACCTGCTCGCCCAGACGTCGGAGCAGTACGACGGGGTGGGCAACCTGACGGCGGCGACCGACGCGAACGGCCACACCACGCGCTGGACGTACGACGCGGCGGGCACGATCACCCAGCAGGTGGAACCCGTCGAC
>JODI01000308.1 GCA_000720805.1 Streptomyces violaceoruber | reverse complement strand
TGAGGGTCGAGGCCAGGGCCCGTAACGACAGCGTGGTCCACCGCAACGGGGAGACGGGGTCGCCTCGGGTGTGCGGCTCGATCAGCGACTCCAGCGCGGGCAGCAGGCCAGGGTCGGTGTCTGTCAGCCGCTTGCGGCCCGCACCTGGAGCCCGTACCCGCGGGGTCGGTGAGGAGCAGCCGGCCAACTCGGCCATGCCTCGCGCGATGGTTGCAGTGCTGGTGCCGGAGGCGGCGGCGACCCGGACGATCCCGCCGCGGC
>JODI01000307.1 GCA_000720805.1 Streptomyces violaceoruber | reverse complement strand
TGAGGGTCGAGGCCAGGGCCCGTAACGACAGCGTGGTCCACCGCAACGGGGAGACGGGGTCGCCTCGGGTGTGCGGCTCGATCAGCGACTCCAGCGCGGACAGCAGGCCAGGGTCGGTGTCTGTCAGCTGCTTGCGGCCCGCACCTGGAGCCCGGACCCGCAGGGTCGGTGAGGAGCAGCCGGCCAACTCGGCCATGCCTCGCGCGATGGTTGCAGTGCTGGTGCCGGAGGCGGCGGCGACCCGGACGATCCCGCCGCGGC
>JODI01000306.1 GCA_000720805.1 Streptomyces violaceoruber | reverse complement strand
TCATCTGGTTCGTCGTTCTCATCCTGATCCCGACGCCGTTCGGCCTGTTCCTGGCCGTGCAGCTGGACAAGAAGATCCGTTTCTCCCGCGTCTACCAGACCGCGTTCTTCCTTCCGGTCGTGGTGTCGCTGGCGGTCACCGGGTTCGTCTGGCAGCTCGTCTACAACCCCGACACGGGCCTGATCAACAGCCTCATCGGGGCCAACAAGCCGGGTCACTACATCGACTGGATCGGCGACCCGCACCTCAACCTGTGGGCCGTCCTG
>JODI01000305.1 GCA_000720805.1 Streptomyces violaceoruber | reverse complement strand
GACTGGGAGTCGGACACCGAGAGGTTCTGATAAAGTCAACACCGCCGGAAGGCCGAGAGGCCGGAAAGCAGCCCGCCGACAGGGAATCGGATCAAGAAAGCGATCTGATAAAGTCGGAACCGCCGGAAAGGGAAACGCGAGAGCGGGAACCTGGAAAGCACCGAGGAAAATCGGACCGGAAACGATCTGATAGAGTCGGAAACGCAAGACCGAAGGGAAGCGCCCGGAGGAAAGCCACGAGAGAGTCTCTCGGGTGAGTACAAAGGAAGCGTCCGTTC
>JODI01000304.1 GCA_000720805.1 Streptomyces violaceoruber | reverse complement strand
GGCGCCCGTCGTGCACAAGTGGCTTCTGGCCCATCCTCGGTTCGAGCTGCACTTCACCCCGACCTACTCGTCCTGGATCAACCAGGTCGAGCGGTGGTTCGCCGAACTACAGCGGCGATGCCTGGAGCGCGGAGTGTTCTGCTCACTCGACGAGTTGAAGACCGCGCTCGAGGACTGGATCAAGACCTGGAACGAGCAGGCCCGGCCCTTTAGATGGACCAAAACCGCGGACCAGATCATCGACCGCATCTGCCACTACTGCGACAGGATCTCCGGACCGGGACACTAGG
>JODI01000303.1 GCA_000720805.1 Streptomyces violaceoruber | reverse complement strand
GATGATCTCGGCTCGCTGATCCGGCAGTTGGTGCAGGCGGCGACGCCGCTGGAGGGCAAGTTCAACGGCTCGGGCCGAGCGATGTTCGACCAGTTCAAGTCGCGCGCGGACCAGATCACCTCCGACCTCAACTCGTCGCTGGCGGCCATCCTCGGTGGTCAGTCGGGCATGGACTCGGCGTTCAGTTCCGGTGACCAGGAGCAGGGTGACAACGCCAAGCAGCAGATGGGTGCCGCCAACTTCGACGCGGCTCGCTTCCGCTGAGCCGGGGCGTCGTTCGGTGCGGACTTT
>JODI01000302.1 GCA_000720805.1 Streptomyces violaceoruber | reverse complement strand
GATGATCTCGGCTCGCTGATCCGGCAGTTGGTGCAGGCGGCGACGCCGCTGGAGGGCAAGTTCAACGGCTCGGGCCGAGCGATGTTCGACCAGTTCAAGGGGCGAGCGGACCGCATCACCTCCGACCTCAACTCGTCGCTGGCGGCCATCCTCGGTGGTCAGTCGGGCATGGACTCGGCGTTCAGTTCCGGCGACCAGGAGCAGGGTGACAACGCCAAGCAGCAGATGGGTGCCGCCAACTTCGACGCGGCTCGCTTCCGCTGAGCCGGGGCGTCGTTCGGTGCGGACTTT
>JODI01000301.1 GCA_000720805.1 Streptomyces violaceoruber | reverse complement strand
CCGGAGTAGAAGGGGCGGTCGGCAGCGGTCCCGTCGATCGGCAGGAGAGTCCCGTCCAGCAGCACGAACGCCTTCGTCGATGCCGTCCGGACCGCCTCGACGAGGGTAGGGGCGAGGGCGGCCAGGACCTCGACCGCTTCGGTGATGTAGCGGTATGCGGTGGTGGTTCCGATCTCGAACGCGGCGGCGAGTTGAGCGTACGGGTGACCGTTGCAGAGATGAGCGAGAGCGAGCAGGGCCTGTCGGCCGGCGCTCAGGCGCCGCCACCGGGTGCCGAGTTCCCGGCGGTGTCGGCGTAGCTTGGCGGACAGGAA
>JODI01000300.1 GCA_000720805.1 Streptomyces violaceoruber | reverse complement strand
CCGGAGTAGAAGGGGCGGTCGGCAGCGGTCCCGTCGATCGGCAGGAGAGTCCCGTCCAGCAGCACGAACGCCTTCGTCGATGCCGTCCGGACCGCCTCGGCGAGGGTAGGGGCGAGGGCGGCCAGGACCTCGACCGCTTCGGTGATGTAGCGGTATGCGGTGGTGGTTCCGATATCGAACGCGGCGGCGAGTTGAGCGTACGGGTGACCGTTGCGGAGATGAGCGAGAGCGAGCAGGGCCTGTCGGCCGGCGCTCAGGCGCCGCCACCGGGTGCCGAGTTCCCGGCGGTGTCGGCGTAGCTTGGCGGACAGGAA
>JODI01000299.1 GCA_000720805.1 Streptomyces violaceoruber | reverse complement strand
GTGGCCGGTGACGTCCCGGCCGACGGCGGAGATGACGCCTGCGGCCTCATGGCCGAGTGTGGTGGGCAGCTGCTTGAGCGCTCCCATCCGCAGCAGGCGCATGATGCCCGGTGCCAGGCCGGCGGAGGCGACCTTCACGACCACGTCGAGCGGACCCGGCTCGGGGACGGGCACCTCTTCCAGGACGAGTGCTTCGGCGCCCTGGTGTGCGCGCAGGGCAAGCATCGTGGCCATCAGCGGACCTCCCCGGTGAGACTCGGGAGCCGTTCGGGGGTGTAGGCATCCGCCGTACGCGTGGTCTCGGCGACCTGGGGCAGTTCCTGGTGCG
>JODI01000298.1 GCA_000720805.1 Streptomyces violaceoruber | reverse complement strand
GGCACTTCGGCCGCCTGCTGGTCGTCCCCGTTCAGCATGTCGACGATGACGCGGCCGGTGTTGTACTCGTAGTCCTTCGCGCACTGCTCGGCGGTGAGGTCGGGGGTGCAGGGGATGGGGCCGTTGAAGGTGTCGGCGTGGGTGGTGCCCAGGACGGGTATGGCGCGGCGGGCCTGGGCGAAGGCGACGGCGTGGGTGGAGTGGGTGTGGGTGACGCCGCCGAGCGACGGGAACGCCAGATACAGGCAGCGGTGGGTCTCGGTGTCGGTGGAGGGGCGCAGGTCACCGTCGACGACGGCGCCGTCGGACAGGCGGACGGTCACCAGGT
>JODI01000297.1 GCA_000720805.1 Streptomyces violaceoruber | reverse complement strand
GGTAACTGCTCCCCGCTCACCCCTCGGCCTCACTGGGATGCGCTGGCTCGCTCCTGGTGACCGGCGGGGCCGGGCGGACGAGGGTGACCGGGCGGACGAGCTCCTTGGGCTGCCAGGTGTCGTAATCCGGGCGGCTGATGAACCCGGCCTCCTCCAGCAGGTGCATCGAGATACGGACCTGCTTGGGACTCAGGTTCGTGCGCTCGGCCAGGCGGTGGGCGTTCTGCGGGCCGTCGATCGGCAGGTAGCCCGAGACGCCGGCACGGTGCGCAAGGGCGACCGCGACCGGTGGGAGGACGCCGTGTTCTCCCTGTCTCTTATACACATC
>JODI01000296.1 GCA_000720805.1 Streptomyces violaceoruber | reverse complement strand
CTAAGGAGCACTTCTAGGCAGCCGCAAGGTTGTCCAGAGGCCAGTTCATCAGCGAACGTCTGGTGCTGGTTGCTCAAGGGTGGAACGTTGACTATTCGGTGCACTTGATCGTCTTCTCCTTCTAGTACTGCTCCTTGTGAGTGTGGAACGTTGAGGGAAGCGGGGAGTGTGCCGGGCACGCTGTTGGGTGTCTGAGGGAATGAATGACCCTCGGATGCCGGCCCCGGTGTAGATCTGCTTCGGCGGGTTGTGACGGGTGGCTGGTCGTTGTTTGAGAACTGCACAGTGGACGCGAGCATCTGTGGCCAAGTTTTTAAGGGCGCACGGTGGA
>JODI01000295.1 GCA_000720805.1 Streptomyces violaceoruber | reverse complement strand
TCCGCTACGTGCGGGATCACCCCGCGCTTCCCCCCATGTATGTGGTGGTCATCGACTCCGCCGGCGAAGCCAAGGCGTCCCTTCGCATGGACAACAACAGCACGGCGGCGGCCGCGTTGGTACCGCACAAAGCACACACCGCGCGCACCTACCGAACCGCTACCGCCGACCTGGCCTCCAACATCAAGGACCCGGGCCAGATCGCCTCCCATGTCGCCGCTGGGGCCAGCCTGCTGGCCGGCGGTCGACCGATCTTCGAGAACAATCAGTTCATCGGCGCCCTCGCCGTCGGCGGAGGCACCCCGGCCCAGGACGACGAGGTAGCCCGCGCCGCG
>JODI01000294.1 GCA_000720805.1 Streptomyces violaceoruber | reverse complement strand
CATCAACGCCGCCAGCCTGCTGATGCTGCTGGGCATGTTCGGGTCGATCTTCCTGCTCAGCCAGTACCTGCAGACCGTCGGCGGCTACTCGCCGATGCAGGCCGGCGTGCGGATGCTGCCCTGGACCGCCATGCCCATGATCGCCGGGCCGCTGGCCGGGGCCTTGTCCGACCGCATCGGCGGCGCACCGGTCGTCACCGCGGGCATGACCCTGAACGCCGTCGGTCTGGGGCTCTGGGCCCTCACCGTCGAGCCGCACGAGGCCTACAGCCACATGCTGCCCGCACTGATCGTCTGCGGCATCGGCCTGGGCATGTTCTTCGCCCCCAGCGCCAACCTC
>JODI01000293.1 GCA_000720805.1 Streptomyces violaceoruber | reverse complement strand
GAGGTTGGCGCTGGGGGCGAAGAACATGCCCAGGCCGATGCCGCAGACGATCAGTGCGGGCAGCATGTGGCTGTAGGCCTCGTGCGGCTCGACGGTGAGTGCCCAGAGCCCCAGACCGACGGCGTTCAGGGTCATGCCCGCGGTGACGACGGGTGCGCCGCCGATGCGGTCGGACAAGGCCCCGGCCAGCGGTCCGGCGATCATGGGCATGGCGGTCCAGGGCAGCATCCGTATGCCCGCTTGCATCGGCGAGTAGCCGCCGACGGTCTGCAGGTACTGGCTGAGCAGGAAGATCGACCCGAACATGCCCAGCAGCATCAGCAGGCTGGCGGCGTTGATG
>JODI01000292.1 GCA_000720805.1 Streptomyces violaceoruber | reverse complement strand
TCGGTTCCTGGTGCCAAGGCATCCACCGTGCGCCCTTAAAAACTTGGCCACAGATGCTCGCGTCCACTGTGCAGTTCTCAAACAACGACCAGCCACCCATCACCCCCAACCATCGGCTGGAGTGCACTGGGGCCGGCATCCGAGGGTCATTCATTCCCTCAGACACCCAACAGCGTGCCCGACCCGGTCAGTTGATGAGCTTCGCGTTCCACGCCGAAGCAGTACTAGCGCTCTCATCCATACTGAACCGTGCCGAATAGTCAACGTTCCACCCTTGAGCAACCACCGTCGGACGTGTGCCGACGTAATGGCCCTGGACCACCAAGCAAGCTTGGCGGCCTAGATGCT
>JODI01000291.1 GCA_000720805.1 Streptomyces violaceoruber | reverse complement strand
CATGCGCTACTCCCGGCCGCTGCACCAGGCCATGCACGACCGGCTTCCTCATTCGGAGGCAGTCCGCGAGGCCCACAACACCTTCCTGAACTGGATCGTGGGACTGGTCGACGAGCTCATGGCCGAGCGCGGCCTCGATCACGCCCCCGGCGTCGATGCCGCGCTCGTCCGCGATGCCGCGGTCGCCGTGTTCGAAGGGGCGAACGTGCCCAACGACTGGAACAGGCCGGCCCACGAGATGATCCGGTTTCTGATGGAGTCCGTCATGGCCAGGAGCGCAGGGGCCAAGGGACGAGAGCGCTGAGCGCGGTACCTCAGACGAGGTGAGCCCCGACTCCCGTTGATACCG
>JODI01000290.1 GCA_000720805.1 Streptomyces violaceoruber | reverse complement strand
CGGTATCAACGGGAGTCGGGGCTCACCTCGTCTGAGGTACCGCGCTCAGCGCTCTCGTCCCTTGGCCCCTGCGCTCCTGGCCATGACGGACTCCATCAGGAACCGGATCATCTCGTGGGCCGGCCTGTTCCAGTCGTTGGGCACGTGCGCCCCTTCGAACACGGCGACCGCTACATCGCGGACGAGTGCGGCATCGATGCCAGGGGCGTCGTCGAGGCCGCGCTCGGCCATGCACTCGTCGACCAGTCCGACGATCCAGTTCAGGAAGGTGTTGTGGGCCTCGCGGACTGCCTCCGAATGAGGAAGCCGGTCGTGCATGGCCTGGTGCAGCGGCCGGGAGTAGCGCATG
>JODI01000289.1 GCA_000720805.1 Streptomyces violaceoruber | reverse complement strand
GTCCTACCCTTCGCGTTCCGCATCTTGTCCCGCTCGGCGCGGGCCTTGGCCAGCGAAGCCTTGACCTCCCGCACGGTGGCATCGTCGCTGTCCGGCGCACGCAGGATCTCGTAGATATCGTCGCGGGCGAGATACTCCAGCACCAGGCCGAGGTCATCTGATGTGCCGATGAACAGCTCGTCCACCGCCTTCTTTTGGATCTTCCTCCCGCACTTGCTGCAGCGGTATACCGGCGGGTGCCCCTCCGCGTACCGGGGAGCCAACAGGACTTCGCAGCGGCCGCACCGCAGACCGGCGGTGAGGTCGTGGCAAGCGCCCCCCCCTGTCTCTTATACACATCTCCGAGCCCAC
>JODI01000288.1 GCA_000720805.1 Streptomyces violaceoruber | reverse complement strand
GCGGCGCCCCTGCGCCTGAAGGGCATTGGCTTTCGGTCACACGCTGGGAGCGTGTACCTGGCGCATGGCTCCCCGCAGGGTGGCTCGTCGCCGCGGCCGAGGAAGCCGGCACCTGCATATGGCTCGTCAACGAAGACGAGTGCACGCACCGCCTGCAGAACGACATGAACGACATGCTGTACCGGCTGGCCCGCCGAGGGGTGTATCTGCAGTGCTGGTTCCGGTGCCCGCCCGACTCGGCCGGCGCGCCCCCCGACCCGGTGCTGCGCCCGTCGGCTCCACTGACGGTGCCGTACCGATTCTTGGGGCCTCCCCTCTGCTAAGCAGCGCGGCCCCCGCCAGTTCCTGAGC
>JODI01000287.1 GCA_000720805.1 Streptomyces violaceoruber | reverse complement strand
GCCGCGACCGTGCCGGAACTCCCGCTGGACCGGGCCTGGTTCATCATTCGGACGCGGGCAGTCAGTACACATCCTTCGCGTTCACCGCGCACCTCTTCGACGCCGGCATCGACGCCTCGATCGGCACAGTCGGGGACGCCCTGGACAACGCCCTCATGGAATCCCAGATCGGCCTCTACAAAACCGAGTTGATCAAGCCGCACAGGCCCTGGCACGGCCTGGCCGACGTCGAACTCGCCACCGCGGAATGGGTGGACTGGTTCAACAACCAGCGCCTCCACACAGCGATCGGCGACATCCCGCCCCACGAACACGAGACCAACTACTACGCTCAACAGCAGCCCCAACCGGCG
>JODI01000286.1 GCA_000720805.1 Streptomyces violaceoruber | reverse complement strand
GAGACCGCCACCTTCCTGTCCAGCGAGAAGGACGGCGAGGTGAGCGTCCTCCCCTCGGACGCCATCCCGCTCGTGCAGGCAGGCCGTCTCGACCCGGCCCTCTTCAACATCACCCAGCTCGTGAAGCAGGGATACACCGACGCGAAGACCGCCACCACACCCGTGATCGCCACCTACACGAAGGGCAACACGACCCCCGACGGCGCCCGCCGGACACTCAGCCTGCCCACCATCGACGGCGCCGCACTCAGCGCGAAGAAGTCGACCGCCTTCTGGTCGGACATCGCCCCCGCGCTCGACACCGAACCCACCACCAAGGCCGCGAAGCGGCTCGGCGAGGGCATCGACAAGCTC
>JODI01000285.1 GCA_000720805.1 Streptomyces violaceoruber | reverse complement strand
GCGCAGCTCGGGGTCGGTGTAGCCGAGTGGTTCGCCGTCGGCGATGCGGAACATCTCGCGGACCAGGTCGATGCCGGCGACTTCCTCGGTGACGGGGTGCTCGACCTGGAGGCGGGTGTTGACCTCCAGGAAGGAGATGGTGCCGTCGGCGCCGACGAGGAATTCCACGGTGCCGGCGCCGACGTAGCCGGCCTCCTTGAGGATGGCCTTGGAGGAGGAGTACAGCTGGGCCGTCTGCTCGTCGGAGAGGAAGGGTGCGGGGGCCTCTTCGACGAGTTTTTGGTGGCGGCGCTGGAGGGAGCAGTCACGGGTGGAGACGACGACGACGTTGCCGTGGGTGTCGGCCAGGCACTGG
>JODI01000284.1 GCA_000720805.1 Streptomyces violaceoruber | reverse complement strand
GGTCTTGGTGTAGGCGGGCTGGACGAGCAGGACCCGCACGCCGTGCTCGCGGACCTCGTGGTCCAGCGACTCGGAGAAGCCCTCGACGGCGTGCTTCGAGGCGACGTAGAGAGCCATGAAGGGCTGGGGGGCGACCCCCAGGACGGACGAGACGTTGATGACGCGTCCGGCGCCCTGCGCGCGCATGTGCGGCAGCACGGCCTTCGTCATACGGAAGACACCGAAAACGTTGATGTTCAGGACGCTCTGGGCCTGGGCGACGGAGTTCTCCTCGACGGCGCCCGACGCGCCGACGCCCGCGTTGTTGACCAGGACGTCGATGCGTCCGAACCGGTCGACCACCTCGGCGACCGCG
>JODI01000283.1 GCA_000720805.1 Streptomyces violaceoruber | reverse complement strand
TCGGTTCCTGGTGCCAAGGCATCCACCGTGCGCCCTTAAAAACTTGGCCACAGATGCTCGCGTCCACTGTGCAGTTCTCAAACAACGACCAGCCACCCACCACCCCGCACCATCAGGTCCGAGTTCACTGGGGCCGGCATCCGAGGGTCATTCATTCCCTCAGACACCCAACAGCGTGCCCGGCCGACTCCCGCCCGAAGATCATGCGTTCCACACTCTTACGAGCAGTACTAGCAGTCCCCGACCCGGAAACCGGCCGAATAGTCAACGTTCCACCCTTGAGCAACCAGCACCAGACGTTCGCTGATGAACTGGCCTCTGGACAACCTTGCGGCTGCCTAGAAGTGCTCCTTAG
>JODI01000282.1 GCA_000720805.1 Streptomyces violaceoruber | reverse complement strand
GGTCTTGGTGTAGGCGGGCTGGACGAGCAGGACCCGCACGCCGTGCTCGCGGACCTCGTGGTCCAGCGACTCGGAGAAGCCCTCGACGGCGTGCTTCGACGCGACGTAGAGAGCCATGAAGGGCTGGGGGGCGACCCCGAGGACGGACGAGACGTTGATGACGCGTCCACCACCCTGGGCGCGCATGTGCGGCAGCACGGCCTTCGTCATACGGAAGACACCGAAAACGTTGATGTTCAGGACGCTCTGGGCCTGTGCGACGGAGTTCTCCTCGACGGCGCCCGACGCGCCGACGCCCGCGTTGTTGACCAGGACGTCGATGCGTCCGAACCGGTCGACCACCTCGGCGACCGCG
>JODI01000281.1 GCA_000720805.1 Streptomyces violaceoruber | reverse complement strand
GCGCAGCTCGGGGTCGGTGTAGCCGAGTGGTTCGCCGTCGGCGATGCGGAACATCTCGCGGACCAGGTCGATGCCGGCGACTTCCTCGGTGACGGGGTGTTCGACCTGGAGGCGGGTGTTGACCTCCAGGAAGGAGATGGTGCCGTCGGCGCCGACGAGGAATTCGACGGTGCCGGCGCCGACGTAGCCGGCCTCCTTGAGGATGGCCTTGGAGGAGGAGTACAGCTGGGCCGTCTGCTCGTCGGAGAGGAAGGGGGCGGGGGCCTCTTCGACGAGTTTTTGGTGGCGGCGCTGGAGGGAGCAGTCACGGGTGGAGACGACGACGACGTTGCCGTGGGTGTCGGCCAGGCACTGG
>JODI01000280.1 GCA_000720805.1 Streptomyces violaceoruber | reverse complement strand
GCGGGTGATCGCGGACATCAACCGCACCGACCCCGACGTGATCTTCCTGGCCGAGGCGTTCACCCGGCCCGCGATGATGCACACCCTGGCCCAGATCGGTTTCCAGCAGTCGTACACGTACTTCACCTGGCGCACCACCAAGGAGGAGCTGACCGAGTACCTGGGTGAGCTGTCGGGCGAGGCGGCCGCCTACATGCGGCCGAACTTCTTCACCAACACCCCCGACATCCTGCACGCCTACCTCCAGCACGGCGGCCGGCCCGCCTTCGAGGTCCGCGCGGTCCTGGCGGCCACCCTCTCTCCCACCTGGGGCGTCTACAGCGGCTACGAACTGTGCGAGAACACCCCGCTCAGGG
>JODI01000279.1 GCA_000720805.1 Streptomyces violaceoruber | reverse complement strand
CCCTGAGCGGGGTGTTCTCGCACAGTTCGTAGCCGCTGTAGACGCCCCAGGTGGGAGAGAGGGTGGCCGCCAGGAC
This sequence comes from Streptomyces violaceoruber, assembly GCA_000720805.1. GTDB lineage: Bacteria > Actinomycetota > Actinomycetes > Streptomycetales > Streptomycetaceae > Streptomyces > Streptomyces cellulosae_A. The sequence goes on along the minus strand of JODI01000279.1, from coordinate 280 downwards.
CGCGCGGACCTCGAAGGCGGGCCTGCCGCCGTGCTGGAGGTAGGCGTGCAGGATGTCGGGGGTGTTGGTGAAGAAGTTCGGCCGCATGTAGGCGGCCGCCTCGCCCGACAGTTCGCCCAGGTACTCGGTCAGCTCCTCCTTGGTGGTGCGCCAGGTGAAGTACGTGTACGACTGCTGGAATCCGATCTGGGCCAGGGTGTGCATCATCGCGGGCCGGGTGAACGCCTCGGCCAGGAAGATCACGTCGGGGTCGGTGCGGTTGATGTCCGCGATCACCCGC
>JODI01000278.1 GCA_000720805.1 Streptomyces violaceoruber | reverse complement strand
CGATCGCCCAGAAGAAGTCGTTGTAGATCCAGATGGACAGCAGCGTGGCCAGGGCGGCCATCGCGGGCTTGCACAGCGGCAGCACGATCTGCCAGTACAGGCGCCAGACGGAGGCGCCGTCGACTAGGGCGGCCTCGGTCAGTTCGTGCGGGAGCGAGCGCATGTAGTTGGCGAGTACGAAGGCGCAGAAGCCGGACTGGAACGCCACGTGGATGAGGACCAGGCCGAGGGCGGAGTCGTACAGCTTGCCGCTCGTCGTGATGCCGGGCAGGTCGATGAGCAGGTACAGGCGGTACAGCGGAGTGATGATGACCTGCTGCGGCAGCAGGTTGCCCGCGGTGAAGACCAGCAGCAGGAAGATGTTG
>JODI01000277.1 GCA_000720805.1 Streptomyces violaceoruber | reverse complement strand
GTGCGGGTACGGGCGAGGGCCAGGGCCTGGCGGGCCCGGGCGAGATCCACTCGGACGTAGGCGGGCAGGTGGCCGGGCAGGATCCGCAGCGTCCACCGGTCGGGCAGGCGGATACGGCGGCCGATCAGCTCATCGGCGACGGTGGCGACGACCCACCAGGCGAGGACCACCAAGGCGAAGCCGAGCAGCAGGTGCATCACCATGTCGGGTCGCCCTTCTCGTCGAAGAGGCCCAGGGCGATGTCGAGGTAGACGGCCTCGGCCCAACGGCCGGCCGTACCGTCCGGCGGACTCCACCGCCGCACCTCCTGCTCGACCAGGTCCAGCGCTGTCTCTTATACACATCTGACGCTGCCGACGAATAGAAAGGT
>JODI01000276.1 GCA_000720805.1 Streptomyces violaceoruber | reverse complement strand
GGACTCGCCGATGATGTTGTTGGTGATCAGGATCGACAGCAGCTCGGTGCCCTGGGCGCCCTTGTTGAAGACGAACACCAGGTCGAAGGCGCGCAGGGCCTCGATGATCGTGACGACCAGCACGACGGTGTTGGTGGGCCGCAGCGTCGGGAAGACGACGTTCTTGAACGTCTGCCACTCGTTCGCGCCGTCCAGCGAGGAGGCCTCGCGCAGCGAGGGGTCGATGCCCTTGAGACCGGCCAGGTACAGGATCATCATGTAGCCCGTGTGCCGCCAGCAGGCAGCGACCAGGACGGCCCACAGGTTGAGGTGCGGGTCGCCGATCCAGTCGATGTAGTGACCCGGCTTGTTGGCCCCGATGAGGCTGTTGATCAGGCCCGTGTCGGG
>JODI01000275.1 GCA_000720805.1 Streptomyces violaceoruber | reverse complement strand
GACCAGGAGCAGGGTGACAACGCCAAGCAGCAGATGGGTGCCGCCAACTTCGACGCGGCTCGCTTCCGCTGAGCCGGGGCGTCGTTCGGTGCGGACTTTCTTTCGACTTTCGGGGAGTGGTGTGTGATGGCGGGTTCGGGTGCTGATCGTCGGTCGTACGACACGGGTGCGTCGGCGGACGCCCAGTCCAACATCCAGGTGGTGATCGGCCGTCTGGAAGAGGTGATCGCGAATCGTGACCGTCAGGTGAAGACGGCGATGGCGGATTTCACGGCGGACGGCGTGGCGGACGAGTACCACGGCAAGGAACAGCGGTGGAACAACGCTTCGCAGGAAGTGAAGAACATCATCGGTCTGCTGAAGTCGACGCTGGAGAAGAACGACGGTACGGCGCAGTCGACGATCCAGCGGGC
>JODI01000274.1 GCA_000720805.1 Streptomyces violaceoruber | reverse complement strand
CGCCGTGCGCGCACTCAAGTGCGCCGACCTTCCGGAACGGGCCACCCTCGTGGTCACCGCCGCGACCGGCACCATGGGAACCGCGACGGTCAAACTCGCCGAGCACTTCGGAGTCGCCCGTCTGATTCTCGTCGGCCGCGACACCGAGCGTCTCCACCGCGTCGCCGGGCTCGCCGGCGACATACCAGCCGGTGTCGTCGCACTGGACGAACTCCCCGAGAACTGGTCGAGCGACGGCACTCTCACCCGTCGGCTGCGCGAGCTGGCGCCCGAGGGAGCCCATGCCGTCATCGACTTCATCCCGGAGGGCCCCGCTCTCGGCCAGACCATGGCGGGCATGGCCACCGGCGGCACACTCGTGCACATGGGCGGCAACTCCACCCCGCTGGCGCTGCCCCCCATCGCCCTGATGATG
>JODI01000273.1 GCA_000720805.1 Streptomyces violaceoruber | reverse complement strand
CATCATCAGGGCGATGGGGGGCAGCGCCAGCGGGGTGGAGTTGCCGCCCATGTGCACGAGTGTGCCGCCGGTGGCCATGCCCGCCATGGTCTGGCCGAGGGCGGGGCCCTCCGGGATGAAGTCGATGACGGCATGGGCTCCCTCGGGTGCCAGCTCACGCAGCCGACGGGTGAGAGTGCCGTCGCTCGACCAGTTCTCGGGAAGTTCGTCCAGTGCGACGACACCGGCTGGTATGCCGCCGGCGAGCCCGGCGACGCGCTCGAGGCGCTCGGCGTCGCGGCCGACGAGAATCAGACGGGCGACTCCGAAGTGCTCCGCGAGTTTGACCGTCGCGGTTCCCATGGTGCCGGTCGCGGCGGTGACCACGAGGGTGGCCCGTTCCGGAAGGTCGGCGCACTTGAGTGCGCGCACGGCG
>JODI01000272.1 GCA_000720805.1 Streptomyces violaceoruber | reverse complement strand
GAGCAGGAAGTGTCCTACTACTACGGCTCGTGAAAGGGGGCGTGGATGGCCACCCTGGCGCAGGCCCTGCAGCTGGTGTCCCTGCTGGAGTCGGAGTTGATCCGGCGGCGCGCGGAGATCGACCGGAACGGCGAGTACTACCGCGGCAAGCAGCCGCTGAAGTTCGCCAGCGACGACTTCGCCAAGTTCCACGGCGACAGGTACAGGGACTTCTCCGACAACTGGGTCCAGGTCGTGGCCGACAGCCCGGTGGAGCGCCTCGACGTCACCGGCTTCCAGGCCTCCGGCGAGGAGAAGGCCGACAAGGACCTGTGGCAGGTCTGGCAGATGAACGGCCTTGACGGCGACAGCCAGCTGGGGTTCCTCGGCGCGGTCAACTCGGCGCGGTCGTTCGTGCTGGTGTGGGGTGACCCCGAC
>JODI01000271.1 GCA_000720805.1 Streptomyces violaceoruber | reverse complement strand
GCGCACAGCCGGGCCAGGAACAGGCCCTCGTTGGTGATGAAGCCGACCAGGAAGACCGGCGCGGTGGAGGCCTGCGTGGCGGTGAGGTTCACGGCGAACATGAACTCGTTCCAGCTGAAGATGAAGCAGATCAGCGAGGTGGCGGCGAGACCGGGCATGGCGACGGGCGCGACCACCCGCCACAGCACGGTGAGCAGGCCCGCTCCGTCGACCTCGGCCGCCTCCAGGATCTCCTTGGGGACCTCGGCGAGGAAGGAGCGCATCATCCATACCGCGATCGGCAGGTTCATGGCGGTGTAGAGGATGACCAGCGTCCACACGTTGTCGAGCATCCCGGCGTCCTTGACGATCAGGTACACCGGCAGCAGGGCCGCGATGGCGGGGAGGAACTTGGTGGACAGGAAGAAGAACATCACGTC
>JODI01000270.1 GCA_000720805.1 Streptomyces violaceoruber | reverse complement strand
CGAGATTTCTGCCTGTCTCGTGGGCTCGGAGATGTGTATAAGAGACAGGCGCTGGCCCTCGAGGAGGATCGCCAGCCGTGCACGGCGCGCGGCCCGGGCGTGGTCGACGGTCTTCACCGGGCACCACCGATGTGCACGGGGCGGCCGTCACGAACGATCGTCAGCCGATGCGGGCCGGCCTCGAACCAGAGCTCCATGAGCGGGTCCGGGTCGTCGTCGACGGCGTAGCAACCGACCATCCCGCCCGCCTCTTCAGCGTCAGGCAGGGTGTGGCACAGCAGCTGCATGGTCAGGAAGCCGTGGGCGCCGGCGGCGACGAGGTAGGTCTCGCCGAACGCGGCCATCTCGCCGACGGCCTCGTAGTGCACGTGGACCAGGTCGCCGGGCCGGGCCGGATACCAGGGCGCCGAGGTGAGGTCGGTGTGTCCC
>JODI01000269.1 GCA_000720805.1 Streptomyces violaceoruber | reverse complement strand
CGTCCAGGCCGCGCTGATCGCGTCCGTCATCGCGAGCGTGAACCGTGGCAAGGGCCAGCGGGCCCCCACCGTCGCCGACTTCATGCCCCGCTGGGACCGCACGAAGGTACGCAAGTCCCCTGAAGAGCTGTTCCGCATGGCGCAGATGGCGAACGCCGCTCTCGGCGGTGGCTTCAACTCCACAACTCCATAGCGACCTGAGGGGGTGATGGCCTTGGCCACGCTCGCCTCGATGACGGTCCGCCTGGGCATCGACACGGACGCCCTGCGCGAGGGCGTCGACAGCGCCAAGGACAAGCTGGCCGGCCTCGGCAAGGGCATCCTGGGCCTCGGTGCTGGTGTGCCGATCGCCGCGGCGGTGGCGGCCGGTGTGGGCGGTATGGCCTGTCTCTTATACACATCTGACGCTGCCGACGAATAGAGAGGGGTA
>JODI01000268.1 GCA_000720805.1 Streptomyces violaceoruber | reverse complement strand
CCCGTCCTCACCCCGGTCCCGCACGTCGGCCGGGGTCTCCGTCGTCCGCACGTGCAGCGTGATACGGCACGGACGGTCGCCGATGTAGTCCCGGATGGTGTCGTGCTTCCGCAGCAAGTCAATGATCCGGACGGCCTTGTCGCGGTACTTCTCGTCGGTGTGCTTGAGGTTGGTGAACTCGAAGCTGCCCGACCTGAAGGGGGTGAAGACCGGTGCCGGTGCCGACGCCGACGCCGGGGGCACGGTGTTCGGGTCCGGCGGCATGTGGGCCGGGACTCCGGTGGTCGCGATGCCGACGGTGTCGGCGGTGCTGTCGGGCAGTTGGGGCAGGGAGACCGGGTCCACCCACACGGACTCGCGGGGGGTCGGGGTGACGGCGCGGCGAGCCGCCTCCCAGCTCTGGTCGGTGTCCTGGTCCGCGCTGTGCTGAGGTCGCGGATCCAGTTCACCGATCAGG
>JODI01000267.1 GCA_000720805.1 Streptomyces violaceoruber | reverse complement strand
TCGTACGACGTCCTCCTGTCCGGCACCAGTGGCCTGACCGGTCTCGTCCGTGCCGCCCACAGCGGCAGCCCGGTCAAGGACGCCATGGTCATCGTCACCGACGTGCGCGGCGACCTGCTGGCCACCGGGAGCACCGGGGAGCAGGGCGAGTTCGCCTTCACCGAACTGGTGCCGGGCGCGGTGACGGTCGCGGTGAACGCCGCCGGGTTCCGGCCGCGCGCCCTGCCCGTCGAGGTAGGCGGCACCGGAGTGACCCGGGTCGAGATCGACCTGGACGCCGGGGCCCGGCTCCAGGGCGTCGTGAAGGCGCCGCACGGTCCGCTGACCGACGCCCGCGTCACCCTGGTCGACGCGGCCGGCAACGTCATCGGCACCGCCACCACCGGCACGGACGGGGCGTACGCCTTCACCGACCTCGACAGCGGCGAGTACACCGTCATCGCCACCGGCTACCCGCCG
>JODI01000266.1 GCA_000720805.1 Streptomyces violaceoruber | reverse complement strand
GTCGCCGGTCGGCTCCCACGGCGCACCCGGTGCGGCCGGGGGCACGGAGGCGGCCAGCGACAGGGCGAGCGGGCTGCCTCCCGCAAAGGCCACGAAGGCACCGCGCTGCTCGGCGGGAACCCCCCGGGCGGCGAGCAGGGCGTCGGACTCGGCGGGATCCAGCGGCCGCATCGGCAGTGCGGTGAACAGCTGCGCCCACCCAGGGTCCAGCGACCATTCGGCGTCGGGAGCGGTCCTGCCGGCCACAATCACGATCGCATGGTCGGCGAGCCGCAGCAGGAAGGTTTCACGCAGCCACGTCTCCAGGGGCTGGCACTGCTCGAAGGTGTCGATGAGCAGCACCGCGCCGGGTTCGGCGCACGCCGGGGCGGCGGCCTCCTCCAGCCTGCGCGGATCGGCGTCAAGGAACCGTGCGTCCACGTGCACCACGCGGCGGCCGGCGAGTTCCGCCTGCCGGGCG
>JODI01000265.1 GCA_000720805.1 Streptomyces violaceoruber | reverse complement strand
CGCGATCGGCGTGCTGCCGGCGAGCGCGGCCCGTACGCTGCCCGGCTCCCACCGCAGCGCCTCTTCGAGTCTGCGAGCTGTGAGGTCGGCAGGGCGTGAGGTGCCTCGACGGATCGCACGCAAGGCCTCGTACGAGACACCCGCCGCCGCGGCGAGGTCGCGCCACTGAAGCCCGAGTTCCAGGCGGCGCTGGTTCATCGCGTCATCTAGCCGCTTGTGCGGATCCGACATCTCGACCCCTCCTGAGCAGGGAAACACAGGCTAGCGCAACCTGCGCGGCCTCACAGCACAGGCAACTTGCGATGACTTGTGGCGCTTGCGATTCTGTGTTTCTCCGCGTTAAGTTGCGTTGCATGCCCAGCCAGATAGCAAGTCGAGTGAAGCAGCAGCGGCTGCGACGTGGCATGACTCAGCAAGAACTGGCCGATTTGTGTGCCGAAGCTGGCGCGCCCGTGGACGAATCGCACCTGAGTCGGATCGAACGCGGTATGTACAC
>JODI01000264.1 GCA_000720805.1 Streptomyces violaceoruber | reverse complement strand
GACGTGCGCACGGAGTCGGACATGCAGGGCACCCGCGGCTTGTCGTCCTGGGCGTCGGAGGCCGACCCGTCCAGGTACACGTTCGGCCTGAACAACCGGCACGGGAAGTACAGCCCCCGTAACCCGGTCTCGCCGTACTACCGGCAGCTGTCGCGCAACACCCCGATCCGGATCAGCGTCCCGGCGACCACCAGCCATCTGGAGATCTTCGACGACACCGGCACGGTGACCACCCCGCACAGCGCCGCGCTGGACATCGCCGGGGACATCGACGTGCGGGTGGAGTTCGACGCCACCCTCACCGACGCCACCGCCAACCAGGTCCTGATCGGCAAGTGGTCGTCGGTGATGGCGGAGAAGCAGTGGATGCTGTCGGTCTACAACGGCAACCTGCGCTTCCGGTTCTTCACCGGCGCGGGCACCGAGGTGCAGGCCTTCCAGTCCATCTCCGGCTACGGCGGGAAGGTCCTGCGCGCCACCCTCGACGCCGACAACGGCAACGGCGGCTGGACCGTGCAGTTCTGGCA
>JODI01000263.1 GCA_000720805.1 Streptomyces violaceoruber | reverse complement strand
TCGACCCCTCTCTATTCGTCGGCAGCGTCAGATGTGTATAAGAGACAGGTGAGGACGTCCCTTTCCCGGCCGCGGTCTGCCTGCTGCAGAGTGGTCATGCCGAGCTGCACGAGCCGCTTGCCCGTGCGGTAGTCACTCGCACGGAGGTAGGCCAGTGCCCGCAGGTACTGCCGCATGCCGCTCAGGATCGGGTCCGACGCCCGGTGTGCCGCCCACTCCAGACGGTCCAGGGCGATCGCGGAAAGGTCTATGAACCCGAGCTTCGTGGCGACGTCGTAGGCCGTGCGGTAGGAGCTGGCGAGTGTCTGCCACGCCTCTCTCGTGCCTGCGGTGTGCGCTTGGGTCGTCGCTTCGCAGATGAGCGACGGCAGTGCTGCGGCGGCTTGCTTGATGTTCGTCTCGCGGACCAGCATGCACAGCTCGTTGGCCTGGTCGGCCAGCTCCGCCGGGCGCCGGGGGGCGCCAGCGCAACCCCCCCAGGAACCGCGGGGAGGCCCGGCCCGTACAGGGCCTGGAGGGCGCCGATCAGGACGA
>JODI01000262.1 GCA_000720805.1 Streptomyces violaceoruber | reverse complement strand
ATAAGAGACAGGGCCAGCGAGGAGTCGGACGCCTGGTCTCTTGCGGCGATCCACGCCTCACGCTCGGCGCCCTCAACGGTCCGGGTGCCGAGGAACTGGACGGTGGCCCCGTCGACCTTTCCTTTGGCCTCGCAGGCCTCGTAGACGCTCTCGTAGCCGCTGGTGACCGTGTAGCTATGGATCTGGGACTCGGTCTGCAGGCCGAGCCGTTCGGCCCAGGCGCGGGCGTCGTCGCAGGAGCCCACCGTGATGTGCAGTTCGGTCTTGCCGCCTGCCACGAACCCGGGGCGAATCTGCGTCACGGACAGGTCCGGACACTCGGCCAACAGGCGGCGGGCCAACATCCCGGTGCGGAACGCAGCTGCCTCCATGGACTCGATGTCCGCCAGAGTGTTGCGCTCGGTGGGTTCACTCACCGGGCACCGCCTCGTCGACGAGGTCCTCAGGCTTCACACAGCTGCTGCAGATGTCGACCATGTGACGGTTCGGCGCCCACCTGCAGCCGCCCTCGCACGCGGCGTCCTCGGTGCAGCCACACCG
>JODI01000261.1 GCA_000720805.1 Streptomyces violaceoruber | reverse complement strand
CGATCGCCCAGAAGAAGTCGTTGTAGATCCAGATGGACAGCAGCGTGGCCAGGGCGGCCATCGCGGGCTTGCACAGCGGCAGCACGATCTGCCAGTACATCCGGATGACCTGCTGCGGCAGCAGGTTGCCCGCGGTGAAGACCAGCAGCAGGAAGATGTTGAGCCGGAAGTCGAAACGGCTGACATAGAAGGCGACCATCGACGACAGCAGCAGCGTCACCAGCACGGCCGGCACCGCGATCAGCAGGGTGTTGCCGAAGTAGTGCATCATGTCGGACTGCTCGAACGCGTTCGGGACTCGCCGATGATGTTGTTGGTGATCAGGATCGACAGCAGCTCGGTGCCCTGGGCGCCCTTGTTGAAGACGAACACCAGGTCGAAGGCGCGCAGGGCTTCGATGATCGTGACGACCAGCACGACGGTGTTGGTGGGCCGCAGGGTCGGGAAGACGACGTTCTTGAACGTCTGCCACTCGTTCGCGCCGTCCAGCGAGGAGGCCTCCCGCAGCGACGGGTCGACGCCCTTGAGACCGGCCAGGTAGAGGATCATCATGTAGCCGGCGTGCCGCCAGGAGGCGGCGATCAGGACGGCCCACAGGTTGAGGTGCGGGTCGCCGATCCAGTCGATGTAGTGACCCGGCTTGTTGGCCCCGATGAGGCTGTTGATCAGGCCCGTGTCGGG
>JODI01000260.1 GCA_000720805.1 Streptomyces violaceoruber | reverse complement strand
GATGACCTGCTGCGGCAGCAGGTTGCCCGCGGTGAAGACCAGCAGCAGGAAGATGTTGAGCCGGAAGTCGAAACGGCTGACATAGAAGGCGACCATCGAGGACAGCAGCAGGGTGACCAGCACGGCCGGGACCGCGATGAGAAGCGTGTTGCCGAAGTAGTGCATCATGTCGGACTGCTCGAACGCGTTGGTGAAGTTGTCGAGGCTCAGCTTGTCCGGCCAGGACACGTAGCCCTTCTCGCTGGTCTCGGAGTAGGGCCTCAGCGCTGAGAAGGCAGCCCACAGGAGAGGGGCCAGCCAGGCCAGGGCCGTCACGACCAGGAAGGTGTGCAGCAGAACGCGAGCGGGGCGGACGGGGGTGCGCTGCTTGGTCAACAGGGCGGTGCTCATGCCTGCCGCTCCTTCCGGAAGGTGGCGATCAGGTACGGGATGATGACCGCGAGCGAGATGACCAGCAGGACGACGGCGATCGCGGAGCCGTATCCGATCCGGCTGGACTCGCCGATGATGTTGTTGGTGATCAGGATCGACAGCAGCTCGGTGCCCTGGGCGCCCTTGTTG
>JODI01000259.1 GCA_000720805.1 Streptomyces violaceoruber | reverse complement strand
CGGGGGGTCGGGGTGACGGCGCGGCGAGCCGCCTCCCAGCTCTGGTCGGTGTCCTGGTCCGCGCTGTGCTGAGGTCGCGGATCCAGTTCACCGATCAGGGCATCGAGCAGGTCCAGGTGGCGCCCGCGCAGACCGGCCGCGAGCAAGGAGGGATCCCCGGGCTTCGCGTTCAGGTCGCCCAGCAGACTGCCCGGGATGTGGGGGCGGTGCGGGGAGTCGGCGTCCCGGTACTCGTCACGCAACCCGAGCTGATGGGACAGCTCATGCACCAAATGGACCGGATCGGCATCCGCCCACCAGGTGTTCTGGTCCATCGCCCGGTCCCGGCCCGCCAGGTCCACCGTCAGATGCGGCGCCCCGGCGGCATCGACGTACTCGACAGTGACGTGCAGCCGATCACCGTTGGGCAACCGGTAAGCCGGATCGTTGAGGAACTCCCGCACACCCGCGTCAAGCTGGTCGCGCACATGAGCGACCTGCCCCTCCGGACCCCGCAGCGCCAACCGCACCGTGAGATCCGTGACCTGCTCCCCCCCGAACGAGAACCGCCGCGCATCGAACCCGGAACGCAC
>JODI01000258.1 GCA_000720805.1 Streptomyces violaceoruber | reverse complement strand
CGTCACCCGCGAGCCGCTGCTGCGCAAAGTGCTGGGTGACCAGGACACCAATACGGTGTTCTCCTGGCTGCGCCAGCTGCCCTACATCGAGGTCACACCTGAAGGGCTGTACCCGCACGACGCGGTGCGGGCGACCCTTGAGGCGGACCTGCGCTGGCGGGATCCCGAGCGCTACGACGACGTCCGCGCCCGCGTCTCGCTCGCCGGCCTGCAGGCCGTACGCTCCGCCACCGCCGACGAAGCGCTCTTACGCATCGCGGAGTGGATGTTCCTCTTCCGCGACCACGACCGCCCGGACAACCTGTACGACCACCGCAAGCACCCCCACATCGAGGACGCTCCGCTGCGGCCCGACGATGTGCCCGCCGTGCTGCGGATGGCCGAGGAGGCAGAGGGCCCGGCGTCGGCGGCCGCGGTCGCACACTGGCTGCGACGCCAGCCGGAGGCCTTCCGCGTCCACCGCTACACGGGCTCCACCACACCTGTTGCGTTCATGGCCATCCTGCGGCTGGAGGTACCGCTGCCCGAGGACCGCGCCGTGGACCCGGTGATCGCGGCGGTCTGGGACCTTGTGGAGGCGGCCGCTC
>JODI01000257.1 GCA_000720805.1 Streptomyces violaceoruber | reverse complement strand
GAGCGGCCGCCTCCACAAGGTCCCAGACCGCCGCGATCACCGGGTCCACGGCGCGGTCCTCGGGCAGCGGTACCTCCAGCCGCAGGATGGCCATGAACGACACGGGTGTGGTGGAGCCCGTGTAGCGGTGGACGCGGAAGGCCTCCGGCTGGCGGCGCAGCCAGTGTGCGACCGCGGCCGCCGACGCCGGGCCCTCGGCCTCCTCGGCCATCCGCAGCACGGCGGGCACGTCTGCGGAGCGGAGCGGAGTGTCCTCGATGTGGGGGTGCTTGCGGTAGTTGTACAGGCTGTCCGGGCCGCCCTGGTCGCGGAAGAGGAACATCCACTCCGCGATGCGTAAGAGCGCGTCGTCGGCGGTGGCGGAGCGCACGGCGTGCAGGCCGGCGAGCGAGATGCGCGCGCGGACGTCGTCGTAGCGCTCGGGATCCCGCCAGCGCAGGTCCGCCTCAAGGGTCGCCCGCACCGCGTCGTGCGGGTACAGCCCCTCCGGTGTGACCTCGATGTAGGGCAGCTGGCGCAGCCAGGAGAACACCGTATTGGTGTCCTGGTCACCCAGCACTTTGCGCAGCAGCGGCTCGCGGGTGACG
>JODI01000256.1 GCA_000720805.1 Streptomyces violaceoruber | reverse complement strand
GCGCTGACCACCTCGCGCGCACGCGCGCCTGCGATTGCGTGCGCGCGATCGCAGGCGGGCGAGACACCCACGCCTACCCGTCAGTACTCATGACCGCCGCCCACCGGCTGGAGACCCGATGACGCACTTCCGGATGATCAAGCCCGGGAACCTGTTCCTCACCCACAACACCGGCCTGCAGATCGCCGAGGATGCCCACTGCAGCCACGGCCAAGCCGCCGTGCTGCTCATCCTGTTCGGCCACTACCGCTCCGGACAGGGCGCCGAGCGGCTCGACGCGATGCTGCCCCGCTGCGTGCTCGCCGAGATGGTCGGCTCCCTGCACGCACAGATCCTCCGCGACGAAGGCCCCGACGCCCTCCAGCACTTCCAGGACGAAGTCGCCATCTACGCCGACCAGTCCGCCGCAGCCCTCGCCGAGCTCCATACTCAGCGCCGCGACTGCTGCGAGGCCGGGTTCAGGACCAACGGCGCCGAGCACACCTGCGGCCGTACCGACACCGGAGCCGACCGTGAGTAGCTGCACCATCTGCCACCGCGCCACCGACGCAGGCCTGCACGCCTGCCCCCGCCCTGTCTCTTATACACATCTGACGCTGCCGACGAATAGAGAGGGGT
>JODI01000255.1 GCA_000720805.1 Streptomyces violaceoruber | reverse complement strand
CATGGGCACCGACCAGTAGGTGGCACGGGGGCAGGTCCACTCCACGGCGTCCGGTTGCGGCACGCCGAGGTAGCTGCCGCGGCCGGGGCAGTCCACGTCCTGGGTCCGCCAGTCGTCGAGGGCCTGGTGCCAGGTTCTCGGCATGCTCGCGGGCACCAGGGCGTAGTACCGCAGGAAGTTGTCCAGGCGCGCGTTCTCGTTGCTGTCGGCCAGGCCGGCGATGAGAGCCCTGGGGATCCGCACGGCGGAGAACAGTGACCCCAGCGGCAGCATCGTCACCCCGTGCTGCCTCCACTCCACCCGGGCCCGGTCACGGGCCGGAGCGGGGAGCGTGGAGAGCATCCAGTGTTCCGACGCTAAGCGGCGGTCGGCTGCGGGGTGCACGAGCACCAGGGGTCCGGACTCAACCGGCGATAGCGCTGGGGTGGTACCTCTGGGGGCGTGGCCCCCCGTAGATCGTTGTGGCATGTTCGGCTCCATGCACAGACGGTGTGCTTGCAGTCACATCGTGCTGGCATAGAGAGGCCGGAACTATCAAAGGTTCTTGATAGCTCCGGCCATAGCTTGACTGGGCGTCACATACCCAGCCACGACCCATAGTTGGACACCGTGTCGGGC
>JODI01000254.1 GCA_000720805.1 Streptomyces violaceoruber | reverse complement strand
AGTGCTGCCGGGTCACGTCGAGGTGGTCAGCGGCCTCCTGTTCGAGCCGCTTTCGCGCGAGGACGTCAAGGCTCTCGCCGGCCTGCTGGCGCCGGTGCGCGAGCACATGCGCTCGGCGCCGTCTCGCTCGGCCGCACCTCGCCGCCGTAAAGGCGGAGCATAAGGACTCGACCCCGGCCACGCAGAAGGGACAACGACACGTCCCGCTCGGCGCAGGGCCAAGGGGAAGCGACGAACCACGCCGAGGACAGGGGCTGTGGCGTAGCGCCCGGACGACGTCGAGTCGGTGCCGCATACAGGCGAGCAGCGCTCTCCGTCTCCTGGGCTGCCCCGCACTCGGTACCACTCACGTAGAAAGCGCTTCATCACACCGATCTTCGACGGCAAAATGAGCCTGACGAAAGGAGCTCGGATTGGGAGCGGTGGGATTGGCGGACCGACTGGCCGCGGCACGAGCCGGAGCGCTGGTGGGCAGGGAGCCGGAGCGGGCGATGCTCGACCGGATGCTGTCGGGGGCGCCGGACGCTCCGCTCGTGGCGTACCTGCACGGCCCCGGCGGCATCGGCAAGTCCTCGCTGGTGCGCTACGCCGCCCGGCAGGCGGAACTCGCCGGCCGCCGCGTGGTGCACGTG
>JODI01000253.1 GCA_000720805.1 Streptomyces violaceoruber | reverse complement strand
CACGTGCACCACGCGGCGGCCGGCGAGTTCCGCCTGCCGGGCGGCGTAGCGCACCAGCGAGGACTTGCCGATGCCGCCGGGGCCGTGCAGGTACGCCACAAGCGGAGCGTCCGGCGCCCCCGACAGCATCCGGTCGAGCACCGCCCGCTCCGGCTCCCTGCCCACCAGCGCTCCGGCTCGTGCCGCGGCCAGTCGGACCGCCAGGCCCCTCGCACTCAATCCGAACTCCTCTCGTCAGGCCCATCTTGCCGTCGAAGATCGGATCGATGAAGCGCTTTCTACATGAGTGGTACCGAGTGCGGGGCAGCTCACAGGACGGAGAGCGCTGCTCGCATACATGCGGCACCGACTCGACGTCGTCCGGGTACTACGCCACAGCCCCTGTCCTCGGCGTGGCTCGTCGCTTCTTCCCACTGGCCCACGTCGAGCGGGACGTGTCGTTGTCCCTTCCGCGTGGCCGGGGTCGAGTCCTTATGCTCCGCCCTTGCGGCGGCGAGGTGCGGCCGAGCGAGACGGCGTCGAGCGCATGTGGTCACGCACCGGCGCCAGCAGGCCGGCGAGAGCCTTGACGTCCTCGCGCGAAAGCGGCTCGAACAGGAGGCCGCTGACCACCTCGACGTGACCCGGCAGCACT
>JODI01000252.1 GCA_000720805.1 Streptomyces violaceoruber | reverse complement strand
GCGTTCGTCGAAGCGGATGTGGTCGCGGTAGTCGAGGCCGAGGTGGGCGAAGCAGTGTTCGGCGAAGTCGCGGACGCTGTGGCTGGTGCCGGTGGCGATGACGTAGTCGTCGGGTTGGTCCTGTTGGAGCATGAGCCACATGGCGTGGACGTATTCGGCGGCGTAGCCCCAGTCGCGGCGGGCCTCGAGGTTGCCGAGGTGGACGGTGTCCTGGAGGCCGGCTTTGACGCGGGCGGCGGCGGTGGCGATCTTGCGGGTGACGAAGGTGGGACCGCGGCGGGGTGATTCGTGGTTGAAGAGGATGCCGTTGACGGCGTACATGCCGTAGGCCTCGCGGTAGTTGCGGGTGGCCCAGTAGGCGTAGACCTTGGCGACGCCGTAGGGGGAGCGGGGGTGGAAGGGGGTGTTCTCGTGTTGGGGTGGGGGTGCGGCGCCGAACATCTCGGAGCTGGAGGCCTGGTAGAAGCGGCAGGTCAGTCCGGTGTTGCGGATGGCTTCGAGGAGGCGGATGGTGCCCAGTCCGGTGGTGTTGCCGGTGAACTCCGGCTCGTCGAAGGAGACCCGTACGTGGGACTGGGCGGCCAGGTGGTAGACCTCGTCGGGCTGGATCTCCTCCAGCAGACCCACCAGCCGCGTGCCGT
>JODI01000251.1 GCA_000720805.1 Streptomyces violaceoruber | reverse complement strand
CTAGTAGGGCTTTGTTAGGTGTCTTGTCGGGTCGGCGGTCTGGTGCTTCGCTGCGGGTATGAGGGCGGATGAACTCTACGCGTGTCGCGCCCGGTTGGAGGATTTCGCCGGGGAGGTGTTCGCGCCTCTGGCGCGTGCGGATCAGCGGGTGAAGGGCGGGCTGTACCTGCGTGGGCTGCTGCTGGACGGGCGCCGCAAGTCGATGCAGCCGATGGCCGGTCGCCTCGGAGTGGATCACCAGCGGCTGCAGCAGTTCATGACGACCTCGACCTGGCCAGTGGAAGCGGTCCGGGCCCGGCTGGCCCGCCGGGCGGTGGCCGTGGTGCGCCCACAGGTCTGGGTGGTGGACGACACCGGCTTCCCCAAAGACGGGGTGTCCTCGCCCGCAGTGGCCCGGCAGTACTCCGGCACCCTGGGGGCCCGTATTCCAATAAGTGCTCGGCAGAGGGGTGTTGGTGGGAGTCTGGAATATGACCTCGTGTCTGTCAGACCGCGTTGCCGCTCGTGCTCTGCGGGCCAAGTTCGATCAGATCCTGCCGCACCTTGATGAGCGCCGCCGTCGGTTGTACCTGGCCAGTGAGGCGACGGCCCTCGGCCGCGGCGGGATCGTCCGGGTCGCCGCCGCCTCCGGCACCAGCACTGCA
>JODI01000250.1 GCA_000720805.1 Streptomyces violaceoruber | reverse complement strand
GGTGTGACCTCGATGTAGGGCAGCTGGCGCAGCCAGGAGAACACCGTATTGGTGTCCTGGTCACCCAGCACTTTGCGCAGCAGCGGCTCGCGGGTGACGTAGGCCTGCGCGACGACTTCGAGGGCGCGTCGGTGGACGGTGCCGGGCAGGTCGCCGACCAGCCGGTCGACCAGGGTCGTCAGGACGTCGCCGGTGGGGTACCACGGTGCGCCGGGTGCCGCGGCGGGCACGGAGGCGGCCAGTGAGAGGGCGAGCGGGCTGCCTCCGGCGAAGGCGACGAAGGCACCGCGCTGCTCGGCGGGGACACCTCGGGCGGCGAGCAGGGCGTCGGACTGGGCGGGATCGAGCGGCCGCACGGCCAGTGCGGTGAACAGTTGCGCCCACCCAGGGTCCAGCGACCATTCGGCGTCGGGTGCGACCCTGCCGGCCACAACGACGATCGCATGGTCGGCGAGCCGCAGCAGGAAGGTTTCACGCAGCCACGTCTCCAGGGGCTGGCACTGCTCGAAGGTGTCGATGAGCAGCACTGCGCCGGGTTCGGAGCATGCCGGGGCGGCGGCCTCCTCCAGCCTGCGCGGATCGGCGTCAAGGAACCGTGCGTCCACGTGCACCACGCGGCGGCCGGCGAGTTCCGCCTGCCGGGCG
>JODI01000249.1 GCA_000720805.1 Streptomyces violaceoruber | reverse complement strand
GCCGGCTTCGAGCACACGGTGACCGACCCCAACGGGGCGATGACCATCACCGGTCATGACGTGCGCGGCAACGTGGTCTCCTCGACGTCCTGCCAGGACCAGGCCGCGAACAAGTGCAACACCGAGTACTACACGTACTACCCGGACGACACGACGGCCCAGCTGACCACCGCCGACCCGCGCAACGACCAGCTGCTGACCGAGCGCGACGGCCGGTCGGCGTCGGCGACCGACACCACCTACCTGACGTCGTACACGTACGACACGGCGGGCAACCAGACCGCGATCACCGGCCCGGCCGTGCCCGGCTCCCCAGGGGGCCGCACCACGACCACCGTCTACAGCGACGGCACCAGCACCTATCCGTCCGCCGACGGCGGTGTGGTGCCCAAGGGCCTGCCGGTGAAGACGGTCAGCCCGGGCGGCGCGGTCAACCAGGTGGCGTACCTCAAGAACGGCGACGTGGCCTCGACCACCGACGCCATCGGTCTGGTGACCACCTACACCTACGACGGCATCGGCCAGGTCCGCACCCAGAAAGTGGTCTCCGACACCTACCCGAACGGCCTGGTGACGACGTACCGGTACGACGGCGCCGGCCAGGTCGTCGAGGAGGACGACCCGCAGCTCACCGACCGCGTCACCGGCGCCACGCACGCCGCCGTC
>JODI01000248.1 GCA_000720805.1 Streptomyces violaceoruber | reverse complement strand
CGGCCCTGAACAACCTCTCCGGCCAGTACTTCACCGACCCCAACCTGGTCGCCGCCGGCGCCCTGCTCACCGCGATCCCGACGCTGATCGTGTACTTCGTGCTCCAGCGGCAGTTCGTCAGCGGCCTCACCCTGGGCGCCAACAAGGGCTGACAACCCCTCGTCACCTGTTTCTCCTCTCCCCCGGAGCACCCCCAGTGAGTACTGACCGCCGCCTGAACCTGCCCGGTATCGCCTACGGCGGCGACTACAACCCCGAGCAGTGGCCCGAGGAGGTCTGGGCCGAGGACGTACGCCTGATGCGCGAGGCCGGGGTGACCATGGTCAGCGTCGGCATCTTCTCCTGGGCACTGCTCGAACCGGCGGAGGGCGTCTTCGAGTACTCCCGCATGGACCGGATCCTCGATCTGCTCCACGAGAACGGCATCGGCGCCGACCTGGCCACACCCACGGCGGCCCCGCCCGCCTGGTTCTTCAAGGCGTACCCGGGAGCATTGCCGGTGGACCGGGACGGCCGTCGGCTGTGGCCCGGCAGCCGCCAGACCTTCTGCCCCAGCAGCCCCGCCTACCGCAGAGCGGCGCTGCGGATCGCGGGTGCCCTCGCCGAGCGCTACGCCGACCATCCGGCTGTGGTCATGTGGCACGTGCACAACGAGTACGGCTGCCAC
>JODI01000247.1 GCA_000720805.1 Streptomyces violaceoruber | reverse complement strand
GTGGCAGCCGTACTCGTTGTGCACGTGCCACATGACCACAGCCGGATGGTCGGCGTAGCGCTCGGCGAGGGCACCCGCGATCCGCAGCGCCGCTCTGCGATAGGCGGGGCTGCTGGGGCAGAACGTCTGGCGGCTGCCGTACGACAGTACGCGGCCGTCCCGGTCGACCGGCAGCGCTTCCGGGTGCTTGCGGAAGAACCAGGCCGGCGGTGCCGCCGTCGGTGTCGCCAGGTCGGCGGCGATGCCGTTCTCGTGGAGCAGGTCGAGGATCTTGTCCATGCGGGCGAAGTCGTAGACACCTTCGGAGGGTTCGAGCAGCGCCCAGGAGAAGATGCCGACGCTGACCATGGTCACCCCGGCCTCGCGCATCAGGCGCATGTCCTCGGCCCAGACCTCCTCGGGCCACTGCTCGGGGTTGTAGTCACCGCCATAGGCGATTCCAGGAATGCGAAGACGGCGTGCGGTACTCACTGGTGGTGCTCCGGGAGGGGTGTAGGGGAGGGGCAAGTGGCGCGTGTCAGCCCTTGTTGGCGCCCAGGGTGAGGCCGCTGACGAACTGCCGCTGCAGCGCGAAGTACACGATCAGCGTCGGGATCGCGGTGAGCAGGGCGCCGGCGGCGACCAGGTTGGGGTCGGTGAAGTACTGGCCGGAGAGGTTGTTCAGGGCCG
>JODI01000246.1 GCA_000720805.1 Streptomyces violaceoruber | reverse complement strand
GACCTGCCCCTCCGGACCCCGCAGCGCCAACCGCACCGTGAGATCCGTGACCTGCTCCCCCCCGAACGAGAACCGCCGCGCATCGAACCCGGAACGCACCACGAACCGCGGACGACTGTCCCGCGGGCCGCGCAACCTCGGTGTGGCGGGCGGCGTTTGCCGGCTGGTCTTCTCGGCCTGGCCATCGCTGGTGGTCTCCTGCGGGAGCCGAGGGCGGGCCTCGTCCGTCGGGACAGGCCGTTGGATGCTGTCGCCACGGTTGTTGGTCGCGATGCTGGTGGCGAGCCGGGTGAAGTCCCGTACGACACCGAACAGTCCCTTGTCGGCGGGCAGCAGGGAGCGGGCGGGGCTGTCGGCGGCCATGTGCTCCACGAGCAGGGCCTTGTAGGCGTTGTACACCTTGGCGGTGTTGCCGGGTTCCTTGGCCGCGTTCATCCGGTAGTCACTGGTGATCGCGATGGAGGCGACGTCCATGAGGTAGCAGTCGATCAGGTCCGTGACGTCCTTGGGCCTGGCTCCCTCCGCACCAACCTGCGCGGCCTCGGCCCCGTCCTCACCCCGGTCCCGCACGTCGGCCGGGGTCTCCGTCGTCCGCACGTGCAGCGTGATACGGCACGGACGGTCGCCGATGTAGTCCCGGATGGTCGGGTGCTCCCTGAGGAGTTCGATGATCCGGACCGCCTTGTCGCGGTACTTCTCCTCGGTGTGCTTCACGTTGGTGAACTCGAAGCTGCCCGACTTGAACGGGATGAAAGTCGGCTCCGGTGCGGCCGGCGCGGTGTCCGGGTCCGGCGGCATGTGCGGCGGGACTTCGGAAGTCGCCGTGCTGTCGGCCGGTCGGGGCAGGGAGACCGGGTCCACCCACACGGCTTCCCGGGGGGTCGGGGTGACGGCGCGGCGAGCCGCCTCCCAGCTCTGGTCGGTGTCCTGGTCCGCGCTGTGCTGAGGTCGCGGATCCAGTTCACCGATCAGG
>JODI01000245.1 GCA_000720805.1 Streptomyces violaceoruber | reverse complement strand
GTCGCCTGCACCGCCGCTACGAACGCAAGGCCGAACACTTCCTGGCGTTCGCCGCCATCGCCTGCAGCCTCATCTGCTACCGCAGACTCACCAAATGAGACGACGTCTTAGTCTCAACTATCAGCGCATCGCCGCATCCAGCTGCTTCGAGTTCCTGCTTGCGTCTGCCGGCGCTGGGCTTGTCGTAGGCGACGGCGGACGAGCGGGGAATGCCATCGAGGTCGGTCGGTCCAGGTGAGTGCGTAGGTCTGCATCGTGATCGGCATGCCGTCATCATCGCCGCTGGCACTGACAATGCCCTGCGTCACGATGATCTTGTTCGTTACGGCATCAAACGCCGATCAATACGCCGCCGATACATGCCGCCGGTGAGACTCCTGATGACAACCGGATGGAAGCAGGGGTGGCAGGGTGCGACTCGAAGGGTGGCACGGCTGGGTCGGTACGTTCACCGGGGCGGTGCTCCTAACTGTGGCCGCGTTGCCGTTGGCAGCGCTGGCGGTGTGGGCCCTGGCCCGCCGGCGGAGGCTCGCCGGTGCCAGGGCGGCGAGGGCGTGGCGCATGTCGCTCGCCGAGGTCGGGATCGTCTACGGGACAGTGCCGCCGGTCTGGTTGATCCTGCTGCCGGGCGACGAGGACGGGGCGGTCGTGAACCTGGTGCCGCTGCGGGACCTGCTCACG
>JODI01000244.1 GCA_000720805.1 Streptomyces violaceoruber | reverse complement strand
GGGCTCGAACAGTCTCCCGGTTCGCTCGACATGTACCTCAGCACCGCATTTCTGCACCTCCAGGCCCGCGCCGCCGTCGACCCGCGGGCGGCACGGCTGGAAACCTGGGAAGCGGTGGTCACCGCGATGCAGGTCTACTCCACGATCTTCGCGGTGACCGGCGCCACGGAAGGCACGATTCAAACCCGCATCGCCCATGAGGTGCGCACCATCCCGGCCATCGGCCCGCGCTCCTACGCCGATGCCGGCAACTGGCTCACCGCATTCTGGCTGGCCGTGATCTGCCGTGACCAGAAACGCCTGACCGAACTGAGCCAGGTACCACTCGACCGCCTTCGCTCGCCCGAAGGAGACTTCGACGAGTACATCTACCACTGGGTGTCCGCACTCCAGGCCTACTGGTTGCAGCGCCCCGGCCTGGTCGAAGAGCTGACAGCCGCACTCCAGGGATCTCACCCGGACACCGCTCGTATCGCCCCTCCCGACCTGCTCCAGAACATCCTGTATCCGCCGATCAACCTCTTCTACCGCTTCCTCCACCAGGACGCCCCCGGCTTCAACCAGGCCCTCGCGGAAGCAGTCGAGCTGCACAAGTCGTATTGGACGGCAGACGAGGACCGCACCGACGACCCGTCTGGCATGGTCGCCATCGGCCTTCTGGCCGTAGCGTGCCTCGCCCACGAC
>JODI01000243.1 GCA_000720805.1 Streptomyces violaceoruber | reverse complement strand
TGATGGTGGAGTCCACCGAAACTGTCCACTCCAGGCGGCCGACCGCATCGTCACGGACCTGAACTTTCTTCAGCAACCGGGCCCACGTGCCGTCGACTTCCCACCGGGCGAACCGCTCGTAGACCGTCTGCCACGGCCCATAGCGCGTCGGCAGGTCCCGCCACGGAGCCCCGGTCCGCAAGCGCCACAGCACCCCGTCGATCACCTGCCGGTGGTCCCGCCAGGGCCGCCCCCGACCATCCAGCGCTGGCAAGAGCGGAGCTATCCGCTCCCACGCCGCATCCGTCAACTCACCACGACCAGCAACAAGATCAAGTATGAGACTTCGCGGCATTGGGGCGGTCTACGACTTCAGAGAAGTAGGGCCAGCCGTCCACTTCGAGATTCTGCACCGATGGCCTGATGTCCAGAGCAGGCGCCGCGGCGTCGAGCAGGCGCCGAACCGTTCCGGGCTCGTAGAGGTTGAGCCAGGCGCGATCCGGAAGGCGCACGACCGCGCCCGCCTCGAAGTGCGAGTTCGAAACAATTCTGTTTGGGCCCGGTGCAAAGACCAAGGCCAATCGGCGTCGAACGCCCTGCGCCGTCACTTCTGGGAAGAGATAAAGCGTCAGCCGGCAGTCAGCGTAGTCCGGTCTCACCCGCTGCCGGACAGTCCAACACCAGACGGCCTCGTCGACCACGAGGTGGCGGACACGTCGA
>JODI01000242.1 GCA_000720805.1 Streptomyces violaceoruber | reverse complement strand
CCAGTTCTTCACGTCCGGCGAAGCCCACTCGGACTGCCAGTCCGGCGGCGTGAAGTTCATGAACCAACCCAGGTGGAACTTCGTCATGTGCGTCTGCCTTTCAGAACTCGCCGAGCGTCTCGCGCAGGGTGGACCCGGTGTACTCGGTGCGAGTCAGCCCCCGTCGCTGGAGCTCGGGGACCAGGCCGTCGCAGATGTCGGAGATGTACTTGCGTGTCAGGCCCCGGCGGTGGATGAGGAAGCCGTCGCCGCCGACCTGCTCCATCACGGCCTGCATCTGGTCGGCGACCTGTTCAGGCGTGCCGATGAACTCCAGGCCGAACGAGCTCGCCGCGATCGCGAGCTGACGCAGGGTCTTGGGGCCGGGGGAGCCGTCGCCGCGCATGAAGTGCTCGAGGGATCCGCGTTCGCCGTTGGTGGTCAGATCCTCGGGCAGCGGCTCGTCCAGGTCGAACTGCTTGAAGTCGATCTCGGTGTTCGACGAGATGCCCACCAGCGCCTTCTCCACGAACAGGTCCGACTGGCCGAAGCGTTGATGAGCGGCGATCGCTTCGGCTTCGGTGGCGGCGATGGTGGGGGAGACGACGAAGAGGAGTTTGATGTCGTCGGGGTTGCGGCCGGCCTGTTCGGCGCGGGCGCGGATGTCGTCGCGGTACTCCTTCATTCCTGCGGTGCCGGTGCCGACGGCGATGATCGCGTCGGC
>JODI01000241.1 GCA_000720805.1 Streptomyces violaceoruber | reverse complement strand
GCGGGGACGGCGAACGGGGAGTCGCAATACGGAGAGTCGGCGTACGCGGAGTCGGCGAACGGGGAGGAGCCGCGGTGAGCGGTAGCAGCAACGGGAGCGCTGGCGGCAAGGACATCAAGGCGAGCGGCCTTGACGCCATCGCCAAGGGGATCACCCTGACGCTGGACGAGTTGAAGGAGCTCGGGGTCGACAGCGCTGCGGGACAGGGGCGGGGTTTCGCGAACCTGGCCCTGTCCGGGCTGGACTTGGGTCACGACGATCTGAAGTCGGCGTTCTCGTCGTTCTGTGAGCGCTGGGAGTGGGGCGTGCGCGCGCTCGTGGAGGAGGGCAACCTCTTCGCGCGCCACGTGGGCCTCGCGGCCGGGACGCTGTACGAGAGCGACCAGTACGTCGGGGGCACGTTGAAGATCGCCGCGAACTCCCTGGCCGGCAACCCGTATCTGTCCGAGGACGAGGCCGCGAAGCAGTCGTGGAGCGACATAGCCACCAGCGGTCTCGACTCCATGAAGAACCCGGACTACAGCAAGGAGTCCTTCGAGCAGGCGTGGGACAACAGCAAGCAGGGCTGGAACGACGCGGGCCGGGAGCAGTCGCCGCAGGGCGGGGAGAACGACTGATGGGCTTCGGCGATCTGGTCAACTCCGGTATAGGCAAACTCGAAGACGTCGGCCACGCCGCCACGAAACTCGTCGGCGAGGGCGTCGACAAGGGCTCGGACGTCCTCGCGGACGGTCTGGAGTACGTCGGAGCCGACGGGGCGGCCAAGGTGGTCGAGTACGTCGGCGACAGTCTCGCCTCCGACCTCGGTGCCACGCCCGGCGAGAAGCAGCTCGGCGAGACCGATCTGGCCAATCAACTGGTGCACGGCAGCGTGTCGGCCATCCGGGCCTCCGCCTCCCATCTGAAGGACTTCCGCAAGTCCTTCGACACGGTCGGCGAGGGAATGCGCAAGCTGGACTCCTCGCACTGGAAGGGCGAGGCCGCCGACACCTTCCGCGAGAAGTTCGCGATGCATCCCCCCAAGTGGCTGCACGCGGCGGACGCCTGCGACAAGGCGGGCAAGGCGCTGGACGCCTTCGCGGACACGGTCGCGTGGGCACAGGAACAGGCCCGCGAGGCCATCGACCTGTACGAGAAGGGCAAGAAGGCCTCCGAGCAGGCAGCGGAGTCGTACAACAAACGCGTCGACACCTACAACGCCAAGATCAAGGC
>JODI01000240.1 GCA_000720805.1 Streptomyces violaceoruber | reverse complement strand
CGGCCGCCGCGAGAACCCTTCTTCTTGCGGTTGGCGGCCTGGTCGACCTTCTCCGGGATGACGCCGCGGATGCGACGTCGGCGCAGGTAGGCGCGGTTCGCGCGGGAGGAGTACGCCTTATCCGCAGCGACCGCGCCGGGCCGGGTGCGCGGGCGGCCGACCGGGCCGCGCACTCTGACGGCTTCCAGCACCGGGACGAAGCGGGGGCTGTCTGCGGCCTGTCCCGGGGTGATGACGAACGACAGTGGCCGACACCGGCGTTCGGCCGCGAGGTGGGTCTTGGTGGTCAGCCCGCCCCGGGAGCGGCCCAGTTCAGCCGCACGGAGCCGGGCTCTGTGCCGCCGCCGCAAACGCCGTCGGCCCTCACGCACCACGTCACCGCCGTCCTCGTCCGGCGGTCCTATCCGCGCGCTTTGCCCCTTTCCACAAGCCCCTTTTCCTCGGTCACGGCCTTCTCCAGCCCGTCCAGCAACTCGGGATCGACAGCCATGCCCGCCGCGTGATGATGAGCACGCGCGACCGTGGAATCCACACTGACCAGGTCAAGATCCACCTGTCCCCGGGCCGCCGCCTCTGCGATCATTGCCTCCATCAGCGTCCGGAAAGTCCCGGCCGTCGCCCAGCGCTGGAACGCGCCGTAGACGGTCGACCAGGAGCCGTACTCCTCAGGCACGTCCCGCCAGGGACACCCAGCCCTGAACCGCCACATCACGGCGTTGAACAGCCGCCGCAGGTCAGGGACCGGACCGCGCTCGCCCACCGGCAAGAACGGCTCGACCAACTCCCACTCGGCATC
>JODI01000239.1 GCA_000720805.1 Streptomyces violaceoruber | reverse complement strand
TTCGTCGGCAGCGTCAGATGTGTATAAGAGACAGTCGCCCAGCCGTCGTCCGAGACGCCATCGCCCGCGGCTCCGGTGACCCAGAACAGGCCGGCCTCGGTGTACGTCGTGATGTCGGTGGTCTCGTCGTGGGAGTAGCCGCCCGGCGTCTCGCTGATCCACATCGAGGTGACGCGCACGTTGGTGCCGGTGGCGATGGCCCCGGATCCGGAGATGGAGCGCAGGTTCACCTCGCCCGAGGTGACGATGGTGGCCTCGCCGTCGGTGGAGCCGTTGCCCCAGGTGGCGTTGACCGCACGGGGCGGGGCCCAGCCGGACGGCAGCGTGCACAGGAGCGGGTCGCCGCTGATGTTGCCGGACCCGGCCGACGACTCGGTGATGGCCGCGCCGGTGCGGGTGATGAAGATGTCGACCTCGGTGATGCCGTGCACGCGGGTGCCCTGGAAGGACGACACCGACCAGCCGGACGGCACGACCAGCCCCGACGTGATGACCTCGTCGGCGGTGTTGTCCATCAACCGCTCGGGGGTGATCTTGAGCCCGTTGAGCCACTTCACGCGGGCGCCTCCTTACTCGGTGAGTGCCGTGAACGGCATCTGGAACAGGGACACCCGGGCGCCTGCGGGCTGGGCCTTGATGACGCCGTTGACGGAGCGCACGACGGTGAACGCCTGCGGGGCAGCGATACGGAACCGGCGGAACCGCAGCTGGGGGTTGACCGGGGTGGAGCCGGTGTTGGCGTAGGAGCGGGTGCCGACGGTGGCGGCCGCCGTCAGCACGGTGTCGGTGACCTCGATGT
>JODI01000238.1 GCA_000720805.1 Streptomyces violaceoruber | reverse complement strand
GGTGCCGGACTTGTGGGCGTTCAGCGGCTGTTCCATCTTCATGGCCTCGAGGACGACGATCAGGTCGCCCTCCTTGACTTCCTGGCCCTCCTCGACGGCGATCTTGACGATGGTGCCCTGCATCGGGGAGGCGAGGGTGTCGCCGGAGGCCGCGGGGCCGGACTTCCTGGCCGCGCGGCGCTTGGGCTTGGCGCCCGCCGCGAGGCCGGTCCGGGCCAGCGACATGCCCAGCGAGGCGGGGAGCGACACAGCCAGGCGCTTTCCGCCGACCTCCACCACCACCGTCTCGCGATCGGGCCCCTCGGTGTCTTCTTCGGTGAGAGCTGTGGTGAAGGGCTTGATGTCGTTGACGAACTCGGTCTCGATCCAGCGGGTGTGGATCGTGAAGGGGTCGGTGGAGCCGGTGAGTTCGGGGGCGAAGGCGGGGTCGGTGACGACCGCGCGGTGGAAGGGGATGGCGGTGGCCATGCCTTCGACCTGGAACTCCTCCAGGGCGCGGGCGGCTCGTTGGAGGGCTTCCTTGCGGGTGCGGCCGGTCACGATCAGTTTGGCGAGGAGGGAGTCCCAGGCGGGGCCGATCACGTTGCCGGACTCGACGCCGGCGTCCAGGCGGACGCCCGGTCCGGACGGCGGGGCGAACGTGGTGACGGTGCCGGGGGCCGGGAGGAAGCCGCGGCCGGGGTCCTCGCGCGGGGGCCTCTTCGACGAGTTTTTGGTGGCGGCGCTGGAGGGAGCAGTCACGGGTGGAGACGACGACGACGTTGCCGTGGGTGTCGGCCAGGCACTGGGTCTCCACGTGGCGGGGTTTGTCGAGGTAGCGCTCGACGAAGCATTCGCCCCGGCCGAAGGCGGCGACCGCCTCGCGGACCGCGGAGTCGTACAGTTCGGGTACCTCGTCGAGGGTGCGGGCGACTTTGAGGCCGCGTCCGCCGCCGCCGAAGGCGGCTTTGATCGCGATGGGCAGGCCGTGCTGTTCGGCGAAGGCGACGACTTCGTCGGCGCCGCTGACCGGGTCGGGCGTGCCGGCGACCAGGGGGGCGCCGGCGCGTTGGGCGATGTGGCGGGCGGCGACCTTGTCGCCGAGGTCGCGGATGGCCTGCGGGGGCGGGCCGATCCAGATCAGGTTCGCGTCGAGGACCGCCTGTGCGAACTCGGCGTTCTCGGACAGGAAGCCGTAGCCGGGATGGATGGCGTCGGCGCCGGACTCGCGCGCGGCGTTCAGCACCTTGCCGATGTCGAGGTAGCTGGTCGCGGGCGTGTCACCGCCCAGGGCGAACGCCTCATCCGCGGCGCGGACATGCAGAGCGTCGCGGTCCGGGTCTGCGTAGACGGCCACGCTCGCGATCCCGGCGTCCCGGCAGGCCCGGGCCACGCGGACAGCGATTTCGCCACGGTTGGCGATGAGCACCTTGCGCACGAT
>JODI01000237.1 GCA_000720805.1 Streptomyces violaceoruber | reverse complement strand
TTGCCGGCGCCGTTGGGACCCACCAGACCGCAGATCCGGCCGGCCGGCAGCCGGAAGGAGCAGTCCTTCAGGGCCCATCCCCGCCGGTACTTCTTCCCCACGCCGTACGCCTCGATCGCGGCCCCCTTCCCGCCACGGGGCCTGCCGTGGCCGGCCGCCGGACCCGTGCCAAGAAAGGTCGTCACGTCATCACTCCATCCGCTGCTGACACTGCTCACCTCTGTTCCTCGTTCCTCACGCATCGTGTTTTCGACGGCCGCCGTGCTCCCGGCGTACCGCTTCTCCGGTACCGGTCACTTCCAGGGGCGTGCCTCGCCGGGGCAGGCCGGAATTTGCGGCCTGCCCTGGGGAGAGGGTCGTTCGACGGGACGGCAACGCCACCGTGTCCACCTGCCGCCGGCCTGTCGGGCCGGGGCGGTGTCCCGTCCGTGTCAGCTGGCCTGTGACGGGGTCTGCTTCATGTCGTCGACGACGGTCCGGTTGGTGATCGCGCTCGTGTAGAGCACCGTGCCGGGCTTGATCAGAACGCCCTCGCTGGTGATCTTCCGTACCTGGACGGTCCGCTCGCCGAGGAAGACATGGGTCTTCTTGTCGAAGATCCATTCCTCGCGTGCGCCGCTGGTCTCGTCGAGCCTGGCCACCGCCACCCCGTGCCGGCCCGCCGCGTCCACGGCGTCGTTCACGACGACGACACCCGGGATCTTCTCGGCGGACTTGAACAGCGCCGGGTAGAGATCCGCCGGCGGGTAGCTCTCGGCGAGCAGGTCCCCGATCGTCTCGAACGCCTCCTGGTCCGGAGAGTTGCCGTGCCCCTTCGTCTC
>JODI01000236.1 GCA_000720805.1 Streptomyces violaceoruber | reverse complement strand
CGGCATACGAGATTTCTGCCTGTCTCGTGGGCTCGGAGATGTGTATAAGAGACAGCTCCCGCCCTGACCCCGCCGGAGCCGGGCCGTCCGAGGGCTACACCATCAACGGCCGGAACATCAGCATCGTCGGCAACACGATCGAGGGCGCCAAAGACGCATCCGGGATCAGGGTCTTCGGCGCCTCGGGCGGCACCTACGACCAGGTCGAGATCTCCGGCAACAGCGTGCTGGGGTTCAACACGGACCTCTCCAACGGGGTCCATGTGGAGTACTGCTCGCGGCCGAACGTCTCGGGCAACACGATCTCCGGCACGCAGTCCACGGGCATCGTCTGCTTCAACTCGGACGGCGCGCACATCGGCTCCAACACGATCCGGAACCCCGGCTCCAACGGGATCAACGTGACGGGCTGCGTCGGGGCGAACATCACCGGCAACACCATCGACACCACCGCCGCCAACCACGGCGTGTTCGTCGCCACCAGCAGCAAGTTCAGCGTGCAAGGCAACTGGATCAACAACGCCGCGGCCGCCGGTGTCCGCCTCAGCGACGGCGCCCAGGACGGCACCGTCGTGGGCAACCGCATCATCAAGGGCTCAGGCACCAACGGCATCACCGTCAGTCCCACCAGCGCGGCCGGCAACGTCGTCGCCAACAACGACCTCACGAACTGCGGCTGGGCCGTCGGAACCGCGCTGATCTTCAGCACCGCGGCCATCACCGCCTACACAGGCGGCACCACATCGCCCGGCGCCAACCTCGTCTCCTGACCCCCGCCCACCCCTACGCCTGTCTCTTATACACATCTGACGCTGCCGACGAATAGA
>JODI01000235.1 GCA_000720805.1 Streptomyces violaceoruber | reverse complement strand
GGTTAAAGGGACCCTCTTTCGATGTACTTCCTGGCAGGTGTATCGCTTTGGGGCCCTATTCCTGATACCTAGATGTCATGAACGACGGAAGGCTGCGCGCCCGGGAGTACCGACGACTCTCGGACGCCAAGGGTGGGACGTCCATCGAGGACCAAGGCGTCGACAACGAGGATGCTGCGGATGACAACGGCTGGGATCTCGGCGAACCGTACGTAGACGAGGGCCTGAGCGCGAGCCGGTACGCCCGCCGGCGCCGCGATGACTTCGACCAGCTCGTCAGTGACCTCCAGAGCGGGCCGACCGGACGTGAGAGCCGGTTCGAGGCCGACATTCTGATGCTGTGGGAATCCTCCCGCGGTTCGCGCCGTGTCGGCGAGTGGGTCTCCTTCATCGAGCTGTGCGAAGAGAAGGGCGTCCGGATCTGGGTCACGACCCACGAACGCCTCTACGACCCCGCCAACGGCCGCGACCGCAAGGCATTGATCGATGACGCGGTGGACTCGGAGTACGAGTCGTACAAGACCCACCGCAGGGTTTCACGCACGACGATCAAGGAGGCACGCAAGGGCCGCCCTCACGGCGAGGCGCCGTACGGGCTGAAGCCCGTTTATGACCCCAGCACTGGCAAGTTGGTCACCTGGGTGGAGGACAAGGAGCGCTCCATGGTGCCCAAGGAGCTGTTCGCGATGCTCCATGAGCGGCACACCTTTGCCCACATAGAGCGCACGTTCCGGGAGCGCGGCTACCTGAACAGGTCGAAACGGCCTTTCGTGCACGGGCACCTGCGCCGCATGGCGCTCATGCACTCGTACGCAGGCCTTCGGTGCTACAA
>JODI01000234.1 GCA_000720805.1 Streptomyces violaceoruber | reverse complement strand
CTCATTTGGTGAGTCTGCGGTAGCAGATGAGGCTGCAGGCGATGGCGGCGAACGCCAGGAAGTGTTCGGCCTTGCGTTCGTAGCGGCGGTGCAGGCGACGGCAGCCGGCCAGCCAGGACATCGTGCGCTCGATCGTCCAGCGATGCCGGCCCAGCCGGGTGGAGGACTCGATGCCCTTGCGGGCGATGCGGTGCCGGATTCCTCGCTTGCGTAGCCATCGGCGCAGATGGTCGTAGTCGTAGCCCTTGTCCGCGTGCAGCTTGGCGGGCCGACGTCTGCGTGGGCCGCGGCGGGATCGGATCGGCGGGATGCCGCGCACGAGCGGCTCGAGTGCCTGGCTGTCGTGCAGGTTCGCGCCGGAGATCCCGATCGAGAGGGGTAAACCGGTCCGCTCGGTGATCAAGTGGATCTTCGACCCTTTCTTGCCCCGGTCTACAGGATTCGGACCTGTCAGGTCCCCCCTTTCAGGGCCCGCATGTTCACCGAATCGATCGCGCACCGGCTCCAGTCCAGGTCACCGCGCCTGCCCAGCTCGTCCAGGACCAGACGGTGGAGCTTGGCCCAAACTCGGGCCTTCGTCCACTCGGTGAACCGCCGGTGGGCTGTCGGCCCCGAGGGTCCAAACGACGGGGGCAACTGCCGCCACGTGCAGCCCGACGTAGCCACGAAGATGATCGCCGCCAGGACCTCACGGTCTCCATACCGTCGACGGCCACCGCCCTGCGGCCGCGATGGAACAGGCGGGACCACCCGCTGGAACAGCTCCCACAACTCATCTGGCACCAGACGTTCAACGATCCCCACGAGGCCAGACTATCGAACAGCCCAAATGAGATGA
>JODI01000233.1 GCA_000720805.1 Streptomyces violaceoruber | reverse complement strand
CGCCGTCGAGGCCCTGCGGGACGAGAGCCGCCCCGCCGCGGCCCGGCTGGCGGCGGCGTTGACGCCGGAGGTGGACGCGGTGCTGTCCCTGCATCCGCTGCGGGAACTGGTCACCGCCTCGCAGACGCTGCCGCTGCTGGTGGAGCGGGAGCGGGCACTGTACGGCGCCTGGTACGAGTTCTTCCCGCGCTCCGAGGGCACGCCCGAACGCCCGCACGGCACGTTCCGCACCGCCGCCCGCCGGCTGCCGGCGATCGCGCGGATGGGCTTCGACGTGGTCTACCTGCCGCCCGTCCATCCCATCGGGCACACCTTCCGCAAGGGCCGCAACAACACCCTCTCCCCCGAGCCCGACGACGTGGGCGTGCCGTGGGCGATCGGCTCGCCGGAGGGCGGTCACGACGCGGTCCACCCGGATCTGGGCACCCTGGAGGACTTCGACTGGTTCGTGGCCCGGGCCCGCGAGGAGGGCCTGGAGATCGCGCTGGACTTCGCCCTGCAGTGCTCCCCGGACCACCCCTGGGTGCACAAACACCCGGAGTGGTTCCACCACCGGCCCGACGGGACGATCGCGTACGCGGAGAACCCGCCGAAGAAGTACCAGGACATCTACCCGATCGCCTTCGACGCCGACATGGACGGTCTGGTCGCGGAGACGCTGCGGGTGCTGCGGCACTGGATGGACCACGGGGTGCGGATCTTCCGCGTGGACAATCCGCACACCAAGCCGGGGCCCGCCTTCGAGGTCCGCGCGGTCCTGGCGGCCACCCTCTCTCCCACCTGGGGCGTCTACAGCGGCTACGAACTGTGCGAGAACACCCCGCTCAGGGACGGCAGCGAGGAATACCTCGACTCGGAGAAGTACCAGCTCAAACCCCGCGACTGGGAAGCAGCCGAACGCGAGGGCCGCACCATCGCCCCCCTCATCACCCGGCTCAACGCCATCCGACG
>JODI01000232.1 GCA_000720805.1 Streptomyces violaceoruber | reverse complement strand
GAGACGAAGGGGCACGGCAACTCTCCGGACCAGGAGGCGTTCGAGACGATCGGGGACCTGCTCGCCGAGAGCTACCCGCCGGCGGATCTCTACCCGGCGTTGTTCAAGTCCGCCGAGAAGATCCCGGGCGTTGTCGTCGTGAACGACGCCGTGGACGCGGTCGGCCGGCACGGGGTGGCGGTGGCCAGGCTGGACGAGACCAGCGGCGCGCGCGAGGAATGGATCTTCGACGAGAACACCCATGTCTTCCTCGGTGAGCGCACCGTCCAGGTACGGAAGGAAACCAGCGAGGGGGTTCTGATCAAGCCCGGCACGGTGCTCTACACGAGCGCGATCACCAACCGGACCGTCGTCGACGACATGAAGCAGACCCCGTCACAGGCCGACTGACACGGACGGGACACCGCCCCGGCTGCCCGACAGGCCGGGCGGTGTCGGCAGATGGACACGACGGCGTTGCCGTCGGTCCAAGGACCCTCTCCCCAGGACTTGTTGCCGAAAGCCCGCCTGCCCGGGGAGGCGCGCCCCCAGCAAGTGACCGTCGGCAATGAAGCAGCGGTACGCCGGGAGCACGGTGGCCGTCGAAAACACGGATGCGTCGGGAGCACGGACGCGTCAGGACGAGGAGCACAGGTGAACAGTGTCAGCAGCGGATGGAGTGATGACGTGACGGACTTTCGTGGCACGGGTCCGGTGCGCGGCGCCGCCGGGGCCCGTGGCGGGAAGGGGGCCGCGATCGAGGCGTACGGCGCGGGGAAGAAGTACCGGCGGGGATGGGCCCTGAAGGACTGCTCCTTCCGGCTGCCGGCCGGCCGGATCTGCGGTCTGGTGGGTCCCAACGGCGCCGGCAA
>JODI01000231.1 GCA_000720805.1 Streptomyces violaceoruber | reverse complement strand
CTAGTGACCTGGTCTTGAGTTCACGTTTCGCCACGTGAGTCGTCGTTCGTTTCAGATTGCGGTGTGGGTGGTGACGGCGGCTGCCGGCTGCGGTCTGCTGGGGGTGTGGGCGACAGCAGGCTGCAGCCGCTGGTGTTATCCGAGGACGAGCGGCTGGTGTTGCAGGGGTGGGCCAAACGCCGGACAACCGCGCAGGGGCTGGCCAGACGGGCCCGGATCGTGCTCGCCTGCGCAGACGGGCTGAACAACACCGCAGTGGCCGCACGGCTGGGGACCGATCGCGCGACAGTACGCCGGTGGCGGACCAGATTTCTCCGGTGCCGGCTCGACGGGCTGTCCGACGAGCCACGTCCCGGTGTGCCCCGCACCATTACAGACGCGCAGGTGGAAGAGGTGGTGGTGCGCACTCTCGAAGAGGTGCCCGAGGGTGCCACCCACTGGTCGAAGCGGGAGCTGGCGAAGCGGGTGGGGATCTCCCCGACGAGCGTGCTGCGGATCTGGCGGGCGTTCGGGCTGCAGCCCTGGCGGACGGAGGACTTCAAGATCTCCCCGGACCCGCTGCTGATCGACAAGATCCGCGACGTGGTCGGGCTGTATCTCGCCCCGCCGGCGAACGCGGCAGTTTTCGCGGTGGACGAGAAGCCGCAGATCCAGGCCCTTGAGCGGACCGCACCGGTGCTGCCGATGGTGCCCGGCACCCCAGAGCGGCGCAGTTTCGACTACGTCCGGCACGGCACCGTGGACCTGTTCGCCGCCCTGAACACCGCCACCGGCAAGGTCATCGGGAAGCTGTCGGCGACGCATCGGGCGGTGGACTTCCGCGACTTTCTCGATGAGATCGACCGCCAGACTGAT
>JODI01000230.1 GCA_000720805.1 Streptomyces violaceoruber | reverse complement strand
GGAACGCCAGATACAGGCAGCGGTGGGTCTCGGTGTCGGTGGAGGGGCGCAGGTCACCGTCGACGACGGCGCCGTCGGACAGGCGGACGGTCACCAGGTCGTCCAGGGTGAGATCCTCATACGGGACGCCGGAGGGCTTGATGACGAAGACGCCTGCCTCCCGGTCGACTCCGCTCACGTTTCCCCAGGTCAGGGTCGCGAGACCGACCTGAGGGATGGCCAGGTTCGCGTCCAGGACCTCTTGCCGCAGGCCGTCACGGACTCGCACGGTCATCGCTGGTTCTCCTCGCATACGGGATGTGGCCGTCACAGGGCCTGGGCGAGTCGGTGGTAGGCGGCGTTCCAGCGGATCTCCTTGGCGAGCTGTTCGACGTCGGTGTTCTCGTCGATGGTCAGCAGTTCGACGCCGGTCATCGACGCGAAGTCCGTGAGGGTCTCCTTGTCGACGGCGGAGCTGAGCACGGTGTGGTGCGGGGCTCCGGCCAGCAGCCAGCTCTCGGCCGACTCCGCCAGCGAGGGCTGCGGTTTCCACACCGCCCGGGCCACCGGCAGACTGCGCAGGGGTTCGCTGGGGCTGATGACGTCGACGGCGTTGGCGGTCAGCCGGAACCGGTCGCCGAGGTCGGACAGGCCGACAACGAGGGCGGGGCCGGGAGCGGCGTCGAAGACCAGGCGGACCGGGTCCTGGCGGCCGCCGATCGACAGGGGGTGGATCTCGCAGCGGGGGCGGCCTGCGGCGATGGAGGGGCAGACCTCCAGCATGTGGGCGCCCAGGATGCGCGGGGTGCCCGGGCCGAGGTGGTAGGTGTAGTCCTCCATGAAGCTGGTGCCGCCGGGGCTTCCGGCGCCCATGACCTTCATGGTGCGCAGCAGGGC
>JODI01000229.1 GCA_000720805.1 Streptomyces violaceoruber | reverse complement strand
GGAACGCCAGATACAGGCAGCGGTGGGTCTCGGTGTCGGTGGAGGGGCGCAGGTCACCGTCGACGACGGCGCCGTCGGACAGGCGGACGGTCACCAGGTGGTCGAGGGTGAGGTCCTCATACGGGACGCCGGAGGGCTTGATGACGAAGACCCCCGCCTCGCGGTCGACGCCGCTCACATTGCCCCAGGTCAGCGTCGCCAGGCCGACTTGGGGGATGGCCAGGTTCGCGTGCAGGACCTCTTGCCGCAGACCATCGCGGACGTGAGCGGTCATCGGTCGTTCGTCTCCTCGGGTGCGGTCCACGGGCTTCACAGCGCCTGGGCGAGGCGGTGGTAGGCGGCGTTCCAGCGGACTTCCTTGGCGAACTGGTCGGTGGTGGTGTTCTCGTCAATGGTGAGCAGTTCGACGCCGGTCATGGCGGAGTAGTCGCTCAGCGTCTCGAGGTCCACGGCCGAGCTGAGCACCGTGTGGTGCGGGGCGCCGGCCAGCAGCCAGTTCTCGGCGGACTCCGCGAGGGAGGGGCGGGGCTTCCAGACGGCCCGGGCCACCGGCAGACTGCGCAGCGGCTCGCTGGGGCTGATGACGTCGACGGCGTTGGCGGTCAGCCTGAACCGGTCGCCGAGGTCCGAGAGGCCGACGACGAGGGCGGGGCCGTCGGCGGCGTCGAAGACGAGGCGGACGGGGTCTTCGCGGCCGCCGATGGAGAGGGGATGGATCTCGCAGCGGGGGCGGGCGGCGGCGACGGAGGGGCAGACCTCCAGCATGTGGGCGCCGAGGACGCGCGGGGTGCCCGGGCCGAGGTGGTAGGTGTAGTCCTCCATGAAGCTGGTGCCGCCGGGGCTTCCGGCGCCCATGACCTTCATGGTGCGCAGCAGGGC
>JODI01000228.1 GCA_000720805.1 Streptomyces violaceoruber | reverse complement strand
CTGCCGCCCGCCGAGGGCCGCAAAGCGGTCGACGAGGTGCAGTCCGGCGAGATCGAGAAGCCGGCCGTCGACGAGGAGTGGATCACCGTCTCCGGCGGGCCGACCGGCAGCGTCCGGGCCCGCATCGTCAAGCCCGCCGGAGCGACCGGGCCCCTGCCGGTCGTCCTCTACATCCACGGCGCCGGCTGGGTCTTCGGCAACGCCCACACCCACGACCGCCTGGTCCGCGAACTCGCCGTCGGCGCGAACGCCGCCGTGGTCTTCCCGGAGTACGACCTCTCGCCCGAGGCCCGCTACCCGGTCGCCATCGAACAGAACTACGCGGTCGCCCGGTGGATCGTGACCGAGGGCGCGTCCAAGGACCTGGACGCCTCCCGCCTGGCGGTCGCCGGTGACTCCGTCGGCGGCAACATGACCGCCGCCCTGACCCTGATGGCCAAGGAGCGCGGTGACGTCCCCCTGGTCCAGCAGGTCCTGTTCTACCCGGTGACCGACGCGAACTTCGACACCGGTTCGTACCACCAGTTCGCAGAAGGCTACTTCCTGCGCCGCGACGGCATGCAGTGGTTCTGGGACCAGTACACGACCGACGAGGCCGAACGCGCCCAGATCACCGCATCCCCCCTGCGCGCCACCACCGAACAGCTCACCGGCCTGCCCCCGGCCCTCGTCATCACCGGCGAGGCCGACGTCCTGCGCGACGAGGGCGAGGCCTACGCCAACAAGCTGCGCGAAGCCGACGTCCCCGTCACCGCCGTCCGCTACCAGGGCATCATCCACGACTTCGTGATGCTCAACGCCCTGCGGGAGACGCACGCCGCCGAGGCCGCCATCACGCTCGCCGTCGGCACGCTGCGCACCGCGCTGCACGCCGGCTGAGA
>JODI01000227.1 GCA_000720805.1 Streptomyces violaceoruber | reverse complement strand
GACATCCCGTTGGCGGGGTCGATGGCCTGCCCGAAGTCCTCCACGTGGACGCCGTTGGGCTGGAACCTGCGCACGGTGATCGCAGTGCGTGCCATGGCTCAGCCTCCGATCAGGGGGTGGCGTCGATGTAGGCGACGGCGATTCCCTCGGGGCGGATCAGCTTCGCGCCGTACAGGGCCAGGCCCTTGACGGCGTCGCTGAAGGACGACTCCGGCCGATAGGCCTCGGTCTTGTTGATCTGCTCGGCGAAGGAGATGGCTCCGTTGACGCCGGCCTGGACGACGTGCACGCCCGCGGTCGGCTCCGGGGTGTTGTTCGACTCGAAGATCTCGAACCCGGCCGCCCGGCCGACGGCGCCGTTGCGCAGGGCGTCGGTCTGCCCGGACTTGGCGTAGTCGGTGAACCGGTCGTCCATCAGCAGGGAGGCGTAGCCCTCAGGCGGGACGATGCAGTACCGGCCTGCAGTGGGGACGTTGGCGCGCTTCATCTTCGTGCGCAGCGGCACCAGGACCTTGTCGTAGAAGTCCTTGGGGGTGGTGTGCACGTTGATCGGGGAGCCGGTGGAGCCGAGCGTGTTCGCCGTGACCGCCCCGGTGTAGAAGCTGGCGACGTAGCGGTCGGCTTCGTCGGCCAGACCGTGCGCGGCCTCGCTCATGGCCTGCGGCATGACGCTGCCCTTGGCCTGCCGCTTGTCGACGTCGTCGACCTTGAAGGCGAAGTACTTGGACTGGTCGATGACCAGGGTGCGCTGGGCGTCGGTCAGTTCCTCGGGAACGATGACCGTGCTGTTCGGCACGTAGTTGCCGATGGTCGGGCGGGAGATCGAGGTGATGCGGACGGTGTCGCCCGCCTCGGCGATGTCGCCCTCGTAGTCGCGGTTGACGACCACGGGGCCGGCGTAGACGAGCTC
>JODI01000226.1 GCA_000720805.1 Streptomyces violaceoruber | reverse complement strand
GGTTCAAGAGATGGGACCATGAGTGGTCCGACCCTTGCTCAGGAAGGCAGATCTTCAATGTCTGACCAGCACGAGAGAGCCGCATCCCGGCGCGTCCTGGTCGTGGGAGCAGGGCCTGTGGGCCTCGCCCTCGCGACCGAGTTGGGGTGGCGTGGTGTACCGGTCACCGTGATCGACCAGGGCGACGGCCATGTGCCCTTTCCAGCAGGCGAGGCGATCTTTTCGCGCACCATGGAACATCTGCGCCGCTGGGGTTGCGCGGAAGAGGCACGCACGGAGTCGGCACCGGCCCCGGACTACCCGCACCGCACGGTGTTCGCCACCTCCGCAACGGGGCCCGTCCTCACCGAGTTCGACTACGGGGTCACCAACCGGTCTGCGGGCGTGTACAACCCGCTGACGCCGGAGGGTCCCGCGTTCCTGTCCAAGTTCTCCTTCGTGCCGTTGCTCGCGCGCACCGCCGGTGAACTGCCGGGAGTCGAGATCAGGTACGGCACCCGCCTGGAGACGGTGGAGCAGGACTCCGAGGGTGTCCTGGCCGTGGTGCGCGACGTGGCGAGCGATGCCACCGAGACACTGGCCGGCACGTACCTGGTGGCCTGTGACGGAGGCCGCAGCAGCATACGTCGCGCACTCGGCATCGAGTTCGAGGGCATGTTCGCCCAGGGGCACAACTTCGCTGTGCACTTCCGTGCGCCGCAACTGCTGGACCTGCTGCGGGAGAAGCTGGGCGGCCCCGCGGTGCAGATCCACATCCTCGCAGCGCAGCCCTGGAGCGGACACTGCGTCGTGGCCCGCACCTACCGTGAGGGGCGGGTGTTCCTCGCGGGCGACGCGGCGCATCTGCTGTGGCCCAAGGGAGGCTTCGGCGCCAACACCGGGATCGGTGACGCCGTGGACCTCGGCTGGAAGCTCGCCGCGACCCTCCAGGGATGGGGAGGCCCGGCGCTCCTGGACAGCTACGAGAAGGAGCGGCGGCCGATCGCCGTCCGCAACGTCACCGAAGCCTCCAGCAACTGGAAGGCCGACGCACAACTCGTCCCCGATCCAGTGCTCGACCGCATGGACGCTGAAGGCGATCGGCTCCGACGTGAGACGGGCGAGGAGATCCGCCGGTCCCGGGCCAAGGAGTTCCGCTGCACGGGCGTCCAGCTCGGCTACCGCTACAGCGGCTCCCCGATCTGCGTGCCGGACGGAAGTCCGGAACCGCCCGACGAGCCGGACGAGTACATACCGTCGACGTGGCCCGGCTGCCGCGCACCGCACGCCTGGCTGCCCGACGGCAGTTCGGTGCTCGACCACTTCGGGCGCGGGTTCACGCTCGTGGTCTCGGGTTCCGCGGACCCGACGCCGCTGGTGAAGGCCGCCCGCCGGTGCGGGGTGCCGTTGACGGTACTGCGCCTCACCGACCCGGCCGCCACGGAGCTGTACGAGCGGCCGCTGGTGCTCGTCCGCCCGGACGGCCACGTCGGCTGGCGGGGCCGGCAGGCTCCCGCGCATCCCGCCGCCGTGCTCGACGTGCTGCGCGGGGCGACGCTCCCGCCTCCGGACGTGGAAGCGCCCGGAGCGGCGCGAGCGGTATCAACGGGAGTCGGGGCTCACCTCGTCTGAGGTACCGCGCTCAGCGCTCTCGTCCCTTGGCCCCTGCGCTCCTGGCCATGACGGACTCCATCAG
>JODI01000225.1 GCA_000720805.1 Streptomyces violaceoruber | reverse complement strand
CCCCCGCCCAGGGCCCCGACGCATCCCCCTCGCTCTCCTCCTCCCCGCACTGGCGGGCCTGGCGTTTCTCTTCCTGCCGCTGGTCGCGCTCCTCGTACGAGCACCGTGGCGCAGCCTCCCCGAGCAGCTGACCAGTGCCGAGGTCTGGCAGGCGTTGCGCCTGTCCCTGATGTGCGCCACGGCGGCGACGGCATTGAGTCTCGTCATCGGCGTACCCCTGGCCTGGCTGCTGGCCCGCACCGACTTCCCCGGCCGCGGCCTGGTCCGTGCCCTGGTCACGCTGCCCCTCGTGCTGCCCCCGGTGGTCGGCGGTGTGGCCCTCCTGCTCGCACTGGGCCGCAACGGCGTCGTGGGCCAGTGGCTGGACTCCTGGTTCGGCGTCACCCTCCCGTTCACCACGACGGGCGTCGTCCTCGCGGAGACGTTCGTGGCGATGCCGTTCCTCGTCATCAGCGTCGAGGGCACCCTGCGCGCGGCCGACCCGCGCTACGAAGAGGCGGCCACCACCCTGGGCGCCTCCCGCTTCACCGCGTTCCGCCGGGTCACGCTCCCGCTGATCGCGCCGGGCGTCGCGGCGGGCGCCGTGCTGGCCTGGGCCCGAGCCCTGGGAGAGTTCGGGGCGACGATCACCTTCGCCGGCAACTTCCCGGGCCGTACGCAGACGATGCCCCTCGCGGTCTACCTGGCCCTCCAGAACGACCCGGCGGCGGCGATCGCCCTCAGCCTGGTCCTGCTGGCGGTGTCGATCGCGGTCCTGGCGGGTCTACGGGACCGCTGGATGACGACATCATGACGCCCGCCACCCCGCCGCCTCCCCCCACCGCCCACAGCGGCCATCGGTCAGACGGCCGGCCACATGTGCCCACCAGCCCGTCAGCCGACACGGCCACCCACGTCACCCGACCCACCCCGACCCGCCCCGCCG
>JODI01000224.1 GCA_000720805.1 Streptomyces violaceoruber | reverse complement strand
GTGGAACAACGCTTCGCAGGAAGTGAAGAACATCATCGGTCTGCTGAAGTCGACGCTGGAGAAGAACGACGGTACGGCGCAGTCGACGATCCAGCGGGCCAAGGCCGCCGTCGACAACATCGGCTGATCGTGGGATCGGCTGATCGTGGATGTGAGTAGGGCGTAGGGCCGCGGAGCTCACTTCGGTGGGCTTCGGCGGGCCCTCTGTCGGATGTGGGAACTTCAGAGATACGGGGGCTTGTGGTGACGGGCTGGGATCTGAAGCCGCAGGGCATTTCGCACGTGTTGAAGACGACGGGTGACACGGCGTCGGACCTGGAGAAGTACGCGAAGGCGTTCGGGGAGCACCTGACGTCGGCGGCGACGAGCGCGGGCACGATCTCCGCCGAGGGCGGCGGTGGCGGCGAGGGCGGCGAGAAGCCTGGGGGCGGTCTGGTGGCTCTCGCGTTGTCGCAGTACGCGGAGCGGGCGTCGAAGGATCTGCAGTACGTCGCGGCCCGGGCGGGCAAGTCGTTGCAGGGCGCGGTGGACGCGACCACGGCCTACCTGAACGGTGACCAGGAGATGGCCGCGGAGGCGCAGAGCAAGGCGCTGGCCGAGCCGAAGCTGGACATGCCGGGGGTGGGCAAGTCGTGCCTGGAGACGGTGTCGGGCGCGCTGTCGTCGTACGCGACGGAGGTCCGCCCGCTGGTCGACAAGCTGAAGCAGCTGAAGGCGGACGCGACCACGTTCGTCGCGTCCGTCAAGGACGACGACGAGTGGGAGTACGACGAGGACAAGGTCGACAAACACAACCAGATCCGGGACGACATCACGGCGACGGTGGCGGCGTTCTGGGCGGCGGAGCGGACCTGCCACAACAAGATCACCGGTATCTGGGGCGGCACGCAGATGGTCGCCGGGGACGGTTCGGACCGTAAGGACCAGTACGGTTTCGCGGCCGACGACCTGAAGAACGCGAAGCTTCCCTGGGGTGACCCGGTGGAGGAGAAGCACCACTGGTACGAGGTCGGCCACTGGGTGAAGTCCTTCGTGTGGGACGGCCTGATCGTGGACGGCGTCTGGGGGACGATCAAGGGTCTGGGCACGCTGGTCGGGTTCGGCGGCTGGGATGCGATGGGTCAGGCGTGGAAGGGCCTGGCGCAACTCGCCACCGGTCTGGCGCTGTCCTCGGTCCCCGGCCTGGGGGCAATGTTCTGGACCCTGCCGGACGACAAACTCCCGTCCTGGATCCGTGATTCGCGCACCGCGATGAAGGAGACGGGCAAGGCGCTGGTGGCGTGGGACGAGTGGGGCAAGAACCCCGGCCGTGCGGCCGGTGCGGTCACCTTCAACGTCCTCACGACGGTCTTCACGGGTGGTGCGGGCGGTGCTGCGGCGGGCGCGGGCAAGGCG
>JODI01000223.1 GCA_000720805.1 Streptomyces violaceoruber | reverse complement strand
TGTACTGACCCGTGAGGTTGGGGACGCGGCTGGCGGGTGGTTGGCCTTTGAGTGCGGTGTGTCCGCGGTGGTGATTGTAGGTGTGGAGCCAGGCGGGGTAGGCGTCGCGTCGCTCGGCTTCGCTCCGGTAGGGCTGTGCGTAGGCCCATTCGTCGAGGAGGGTGCGGTTGAACCGTTCCACTTTCCCGTTGGTCTGGGGCCGGTAGGGGCGGGTCCGCTTGTGCGAAATTCCCTGTTCTGCAAGGGAGTCGCGCCAGAGGTGGGATGTGTAGCAGGAGCCGTTGTCGGTCAGGACGCGTTCGACGGTGACCCCGGCCTGTGCGAAGAACGCGTGGGCCCGCGTCCAGAATCCGACGGCGGTCTCCTTCTTCTCGTCGGCGAGGATCTCGCTGTAGGCGAGGCGGGAGTGATCGTCGACAGCGTTGTGGAGGTAGCTGTAACCGGCGCCGGAGCGGGTCTTGCGGCCGGCCTGGCGCCCGAGGCTCTTGTGGCCTCCGCCGTCGGGGATGTTGCCGAGCTTCTTGATGTCGACGTGCACCAGCTCGCCGGGGCGTTCGCGTTCGTAGCGGCGGACGACCCGGCCTGTGGCACGGTCCAGGTGGGTCAGACGGGCGAGGCGGTAGCGGGTCAGGACCCGGTGGACGGTCGCAGGGTTCAGCCCGAGGAGGTAGGCGATGCGGGCCGGGCCCCAGCGGCGCAGGACGCGGACCTTGATGATGCGCCGCTCGGTGCGGGTCGCAGTCCGGCGCGGGCTGTGGTGCGGGCGTGAGGACCGGTCGGTCATGCCTGCCTCGCCCAGCTCGCGGTAGCGGGTGGCCCACCGCTGGGCTGTCGTGGGCGAGACCTGGAAACGTTCCGCGGCCCGGCGCAGGGTCCAGCCCTCGTCGACGACGCAGCGGGCCAGACGCAGGCGTCCGGTCTCGGTCAGGGGTGCATTACGGTGGGACATGAGGGCCTT
>JODI01000222.1 GCA_000720805.1 Streptomyces violaceoruber | reverse complement strand
CTAGACGAGTAAGTCCGAAGGCTTGGTCAGTGGTCGTAGGCGGTCAGTGATCGGGTGATGGCTTGGCCCGTGTTGCGGTTGTGCCAGATGGCGGCGGTCATGGCCAGGATCCGTTGTCCGACGCGGGTGAGGACCCCGGCCGGGGTCCTCGCTCCGTGGCGTTC
This sequence comes from Streptomyces violaceoruber, assembly GCA_000720805.1. Taxonomy (GTDB): domain Bacteria; phylum Actinomycetota; class Actinomycetes; order Streptomycetales; family Streptomycetaceae; genus Streptomyces; species Streptomyces cellulosae_A. Next base: position 815 of record JODI01000222.1, on the reverse strand, counting down.
GAGGTCGAGTTGGCCCTTGAGGGTGTCGTTGACCGACTCGATGAGCTGGCGGATGGGCTTGAGCAGGTGCTCGCCGGGTCGCGGGGTGAGGTTGCGGTAGGTCGGCCGCAGAAGGGTCAGGCCGTGCGCAGCTATGAAGGCGTCGAGGTGTTTGGACACGTAGCCCTTGTCGCCGACGATCGTCTGCCCGGGGTGTGTGGCCAGCAGGTCTTGGTCACCGGTGAGCATGTCGGCCAGCACCTCGCGTTCGTCGGTCTTGGGGTTGGCCAGGGCCCAGGCGATCGGCAGACCGCCGGGGGTGCACACAAGGTGCAGGCGCAGGCCCCAGAAGAACCGGGAGTGAGAGGGGCAGTACCCGTATCCGGCCCAGCCGGCCAGGTCGGAGCGCTTGACGGTGGGCCGTGAGCGGGCGCATTCGACGGGGGTGGAGTCCACGATCCAGACGTCGTCGTGCCACAGGTCGGTGTCGCGGGCGAGGGTGCGGATGAACTTGCTGATCAGCGTGCTCGCGGCCCGCAGGCGTTTGTTGTAGCCGGACTGCCCGGGCAGGTAGGGGAACTCGGCGGCCAGATGGGCGCGGGCGAAGCGCAGCCAGCGGGCCTCGGAGACGAAGCCGAGCAGGGCCTGCATCACCGCCAGCGTCAACAGCTCGGCGTCGGTCAGCGTCGGCGGGCGGCCCCATCGGCGTGATCCTGCCAGAGAGTCATCGATCTTCACGTACAGTGCAGTCGCGAGGGTTTCGAGGTCTGTCGTCACAAACGGACCAACGAGACCCTCGCTTAATGCACCCGGCCCCTTCGGACTTACTCGTCTAG
>JODI01000221.1 GCA_000720805.1 Streptomyces violaceoruber | reverse complement strand
GACCAACACCTTCGCGGACTACCGCAAGGTCCGCACCATCGACTTCGAGGGCAAGTACTTCAAGTCCCGCGGCCCCCTCAACACCGTCCCCTCACCCCAGCACCGGCCCGCCTTCTTCCAGGCGGGAGCCTCCCCCCGCGGCCGCGCCTTCGCCGCCGGCGCCGCCGACGCCATCGTCGCCGTCGGCACCGGCACCGCAGGAATGAAGGAGTACCGCGACGACATCCGCGCCCGCGCCGAACAGGCCGGCCGCAACCCCGACCACATCAAACTCCTCTTCGTCGTCTCCCCCACCATCGCCGCCACCGAAGCCGAAGCCCGGGAGCAGGAGGCGCGGATCATCGCGACCGACACCTTCATCGAGAAGGCGCTGGTGGGTATCTCGTCGAACACCGAGATCGACTTCAAGCAGTTCGACCTGGACGAGCCGCTGCCCGAGGGTCTGACCACCAACGGCGAACGCGGATCCCTCGAGCACTTCATGCGCGGCGACGGCACCCCCGGCCCCAAGACCCTGCGTCAGATGGTCATGGCTCGAAACAAGCGGGGCTTGGAGCTGGTGGGCACTGCGGAGCAGGTCGCCAAGAAGATGGGCGAGGCCATGGAGGAGATCGGCGGCGACGGCTTCCTGATCAACAAGGGCGGTCGCGACCTCTCCCGGCAGTACATCAGCGACATCTGTGACGGCCTCGTCCCCGAGCTCCAGCGCCAGGGCCTCACTCGCACCGAATACACCCAATCCACCCTGCGCGACACGCTCCGCGAGTTCTGAGGACGGGCACGATGACGAAGAAATTCCACGTCGACATGGCCCAGTCGATGGAGCGGGCCTGCTTCGACTTCATGATGATCGAGGACACCGTCATGGTGGCCGACGCCTACGGCGGCACCATGGAAGGCGCGTTGAAGAACTCCATCTTCGCGCCCAAGCACGACCCCGTGCCACTGGCGGTCAAGGTAGCCGCGAAGACCACCCACCTGGGTGTGGTGGCGACGATGTCGACGTCGTTCTACCCGCCATATCTGCTGGCCCGCGCCTGCTCCACCGTCGACTCCATCGCAGAGGGCCGCTTCGGCTGGAACATCGTCTCCTCCGCCGAAGACCGCGCCGCCCAGAACTTCGGCCTC
>JODI01000220.1 GCA_000720805.1 Streptomyces violaceoruber | reverse complement strand
CATGGCTGGCAATCCTCGTAACATCGCTCTTGAGCCTGCGGCGCAGGCGTTTGTGGATGCGACTTCGGAGCCCCCGTTCCTCTACCAGATGACTCCGGAGGACGGCCGTAAGACGGTCGACACGGTGCAGGACGCGCCGATCTTCAAGCCGGAGGTCGACGAGGAGTGGCTGGAGGTGCTGGGCGGCCCGACCGGCACTGTCAAGGTCCGCATCGTGCGTCCGGCAGGCTCGGCCGGTACCACCCTGCCGGTCATCCTCTACGTCCACGGCGCCGGCTGGGTCTTCGGCAACGCCCACACCCACGACCGTCTCGTGCGTGACCTGGCCGTCGGGGCGAACGCCGCGGTGGTCTTCCCCGAGTACGACCGCTCGCCCGAGGTGGGCTACCCCGTCGCGCTCGAGCAGAGCTACGCCGCCGCCCAGTGGGTGGCCAGCAACGGCGCGGACAAGAACCTCGACGCCACCAGGATCGCCGTCTCCGGCGACTCCGTCGGCGGCAACATGGCCACCGCGCTGACCCTCCTGGCCAAGGAACGCGGCGACGTGCGCTTCGTCAAGCAGGTGCTGTTCTACCCCGTGACCAACGCCGCCTTCGACACCGCCTCCTACGAGGAGTTCGCCGAGGGCTACTTCCTCTCCCGCGAGGGCATGAAGTGGTTCTGGGACCAGTACACCCTCAGCGAGGAGGAACGCGGCCAGATCACCGTCTCCCCCCTGCGCGCGAGCCTCGAGGACCTCGCCGGCCTCCCCTCGGCCCTGATCATCACCGCCGAGGCCGACGTCCTGCGCGACGAGGGCGAGGCCTACGCCGCCCGCCTGCGCCAGGCCGGTGTCGCCGCCACCAACGCCCGCTTCGGCGGCATCGTCCACGACTTCGTCATGGTCAACGCTCTCCACGACACCGAAGCCGCCAAGCACGCCGTCCTCCTGGCCGTCGCCAGCCTCAAGGAAGCCCTCTCCACCACCGCCTGACCCCCGACGGCGGCCGCCCCACCCCCGGCGGCCGCCACGAACACCCCCCAAAGAAGAAGCCAGCAG
>JODI01000219.1 GCA_000720805.1 Streptomyces violaceoruber | reverse complement strand
GAAGCCGTACCCGTCGGCCATCAGGCGCTGCACGGCCAGGCCGGGCAGCTGGCGCAGGCCGCCGAGGTCCTCGAAGTTGGTGGTGAAGGCGGTGAAGCCTCCTTCGGTGAGGAAGGCCCGCAGGCCCAGTTCCTGGCGGGCCGCGTACAGCAGTGAGTCGTGGCGGATGCCGCCGGGACGCAGGGCCGGGACGACGTCGTACGACTCGCTGTACTGGGTGGCGAGTTCGGCGGCCGCCTTGTCCTCGATCTGGTCGACGACGGCGACGAGATCGTTGACGGCGTAGGTGTTCACGGAGAACCCGAACCGTATCTGCGCCTCGACCTTGTCGCCCTCGGTCACGGCGACGTCGCGCATGTTGTCGCCGAAGCGGGCCAGGCGCAGGGTGCGCGAGGCGTGGCGGCCGATGGCGGCTCGCGACCAGGCGGCGATCCGCCTGATCACGCGCGGGTCCGTGGCGTGCCCGGCGACGATCTTGCGGTCGATGCCGAGCCGGGACTCGATGTGGCCGAACTCGCGGTCACCGTGGGCGGCCTGGTTGAGGTTCATGAAGTCCATGTCGATGCTCGACCAGGGCAGCGACAGGTTGTACTGGGTGTGCAGGTGGAGCACGGGCCGGCCCAGCGCGCTGAGTCCGGCGATCCACATCTTCGCCGGTGAGAAGGTGTGCATCCACACGATCACACCCACGCAGGCGTCGGAAGCGCTCGCCTCCTGGCACAGCCGCCGGATCGACTCGGCATCCGTGAGGACCGGCTTCCACACGACCCGCACCGGGATCTGCTCGGCCGCGTCGAAACGTTCGGCGATCTGCCGGGACTGATGAGCCACCTGGTTCAGCACGTCATCGCCGTACAGGCCCTGGCTGCCGGTGAGGAACCAGATCTCCTGGGAGTCGTACGGCTTGGTGGTGGGTGTCGTCATGGTGAGAGGGCCTTTCACATCGAGTTGGCGCGCAGGCGGCGCAGGCGGTGCATGACCTCGTTGGTGCCACGGCCGAAGTAGTCGTGCAGGAGGCGGTATTCGGCGTACAGGCGGTCGTAGGCGGC
>JODI01000218.1 GCA_000720805.1 Streptomyces violaceoruber | reverse complement strand
GCCGCCTACGACCGCCTGTACGCCGAATACCGCCTCCTGCACGACTACTTCGGCCGTGGCACCAACGAGGTCATGCACCGCCTGCGCCGCCTGCGCGCCGAGGCATCCGCCTGAGCAGCACCGCCCTCCGCCCGGCAGTCAACTGCTCGGTGGTCGCCTGCCTTTGGAAGGAAAAACCTCATGGAAACGAACGTCACCCCCTACCCCGACCACGAGATCTGGTTTCTCACCGGCAGCCAGGGCCTGTACGGCGACGACGTCCTGCGTCAGGTCGCCGACCAGTCCCGGAGCATCTCCGAGACCCTCGGCCGGCCCGGCAAGGTCCCGGTTCGCATCGTGTGGAAGCCGGTCCTCACCGACGCCGAGTCGATCCGGCGGATGTGCCAGGAGGCGAGTGCCTCCGACGCCTGCGTGGGTGTGATCGTGTGGATGCACACCTTCTCGCCCGCCAAGATGTGGATCGCCGGACTCAGCACCCTGGACCGGCCGCTGCTGCATCTGCACACGCAGTACAACCTGTCGCTGCCCTGGCCCAGCATCGACATGGACTTCATGAACCTCAACCAGGCCGCCCACGGTGACCGCGAGTTCGGCCACATCGAGTCCCGCCTCGGCGTCGACCGCAAGATCGTCGCCGGGCACGCGACCGACCCGCGGGTCGTCCGACGCGTCGCGGCCTGGGCCCGCGCCGCCATCGGCCGCCACACCTCGCGCACCCTGCGCCTCGCGCGTTTCGGCGACAACATGCGCGACGTCGCCGTGACCGAGGGCGACAAGGTCGAGGCGCAGATACGGTTCGGGTTCTCCGTGAACACCTACGCCGTCAACGACCTGGTGGCCGTCGTCGACCAGATCGAGGACAAGGCGGCCGCCGAACTCGCCGCCGAGTACGTCGAGTCCTACGACGTCGTTGCGGCCCTGCGTCCCGGCGGCATCCGCCACGACTCACTGCTGTACGCGGCCCGCCAGGAACTGGGCCTGCGGGCCTTTCTCACCGAGGGCGGCTTCACCGCCTTCACCACCAACTTCGAGGACCTCGGCGGCCTGCGCCAGCTGCCCGGCCTGGCCGTGCAGCGCCTGATGGCCGACGGGTACGGCTTC
>JODI01000217.1 GCA_000720805.1 Streptomyces violaceoruber | reverse complement strand
GCCGACGCGATCATCGCCGTCGGCACCGGCACCGCAGGAATGAAGGAGTACCGCGACGACATCCGCGCCCGCGCCGAACAGGCCGGCCGCAACCCCGACCACATCAAGCTCCTCTTCTGCGTCTCGCCCACCATCGCCGCCACCGAAGCCGAAGCCCGCGCCGAGGTGGAACGGCTGACCTCGTCCGACGTCTACATCGAGAAGACCCTGGTCAGCATCTCGGCCAACACCGAGATCGACTTCAAGCAGTTCGACCTGGACAAGCCGCTGCCCGAGGGGCTGACCACCAACGGCGAACGCGGATCCCTCGAGCACTTCATGCGCGGCGACGGCACCCCCGGCCCCAAGACCCTGCGTCAGCTCGCGATCGACTGGGCCAAGACAGGCGTCGAGTTCGTCGGGACCGCGGAGCAGGTCGCCAAGCAGATGGGTGAGGCGATGGAGGAGATCGGCGGCGACGGCTTCCTCATCATGAAGCCCGGCTGGGACCTGAACCGGAAGTACATCCATTCGATCACCGACGGCCTGGTCCCCGAGCTCCAGCGCCTGGGCCTCACCCGCACCGAGTACACCAAGTCCACCCTGCGCGAGACGCTCCGCGAGTTCTGAGCCCACCGCAGACATTCCCGGACTTCCACGAGAACCGCGCCAGGACCGAGTAGGAGACATCATGCCGAAGAAGTTCCACATGGGTTGGTTCATGAACTTCATCCCGCCGGAGTGGGACAGCGAGTGGGCCTCCCCGGACGTCAAGAACTGGGCCAACGGCAGGTTCTACGTCGACATGGCCCAGTCGATGGAGCGGGCCTGCTTCGACCTGATCATGATCGAGGACACCGTCATGGTGGCCGACGCCTACGGCGGCACGATGGAAGGGGCGCTGAAGCACTCGGCGTTCGCGCCCAAGCAGGACCCGATCCCGCTGGCCGTTCTGCTCGCCGCCAACACAGCCAAGATGGGTGTGGTGGCGACGATGTCGACGTCGTTCTACCCGCCATATCTGCTCGCCCGCGCCTGCTCCACCGTCGACTCCATCGCAGAGGGCCGCTTCGGCTGGAACATCGTCTCCTCCGCCGAAGACCGCGCCGCCCAGAACTTCGGCCTC
>JODI01000216.1 GCA_000720805.1 Streptomyces violaceoruber | reverse complement strand
TACTGAGTTTTTCGTTAGTTCTGTGGTGACTGGGGATGGATGGTGAGGCCGGTGTGTGTGAGGAAGGACCACGGGAGTTGCTCGCTGGAGCAGACTCGTTGGATTCCGCGTTCGGCTGCGTCAGCGACATCGGCAAGGTGGTCGCCGGCGAGGTTGGCCAGCTCGCAGGTCTTGATGGCCGACCACAGCAGTTCGACGGGGTTGAGTTCGGGCGCGTAGGCCGGCAACCGCTCAAGCGTCAGCCAGTCCTGCTCGGCCGCCCAGGCCCGCATGCCCCGACTCCAATGGGCGGAGAGTCCATCCCATACCAACACCACCGGCTCCCCGGCGTAAAAGGCCTTGATTTGCTCCAGTACGTCGATCAGGGAAGTGGTGTCGTAGGTGCCCGGCTTGAGGTGGAAGCACAGTCGCGGGCCGCGCTCGGAGTCGGCGGCGTGGTAGCCCAGTGCGGCGGCCATCCCGGCTCGTTTCCAGTTCAGCCGGTGACGCAAGAGCGGAGTGCGGCCGCGCGGCGCGTAGGTGCGGCGCACCTGAGGCAGCAGCGATATACCCGATTCGTCGAAGAACACGATCCAGGCACGTTTCTTCACCGCCCCCTTTTGATGCGTGGCCATTCCTGAGCGACCCATCGGGCGATCTCGGACTCGTCCCGCTCGACCGCCTGGCGTCTGGGCCGCTGCAGACTCCACCCCAGCCGCCCGGTCAGCAGGCGCCATACCGAAGCCCGGGCCAACTTCACCCCGGTCACCCGCTCCACCACCACGCCGGCCCGTTCCAACGTCCACAGGTCTGCCTCGAACCCGTGCGCCTGAGCGCCTTGCTCCAACGCGGCCCGCACAGCTTCGACTTGGGCATCATCCAGCTTGGGCGGCCGACCGGTGGCAGGACGCCGCCGCAGTGCATGAGCACCGCCCTGCTCCCATAAGCGTTTCCACCGGCGCACGCTCTCGGGATGCATACCCACCATCCGTGCAACCTCGGACGTGGAGCGTCCCTGCTCGAACAACTCGACGGCCCGCATGCGACGGGCCTCGGCCAACTGGGGCCGTGTCAGGGGTGGAACGGACACATCGGAAACCACGGCCTGCGACTCGGAAGACACACCAACAGCCTCACACCGCTGAAGCTCCTGCACCCACAGAACTAACGAAAAACTCAGTA
>JODI01000215.1 GCA_000720805.1 Streptomyces violaceoruber | reverse complement strand
CGCCGGTTGGGGCTGCTGTTGAGCGTAGTAGTTGGTCTCGTGTTCGTGGGGCGGGATGTCGCCGATCGCTGTGTGGAGGCGCTGGTTGTTGAACCAGTCGACCCATTCCGCGGTGGCGAGTTCGACGTCGGCCAGGCCGTGCCAGGGCCTGGGCGGCTTGATCAACTCGGTTTTGCAGAGGCCGATCTGGGATTCCATGAGGGCGTTGTCCAGGGCGTCCCCGACTGTGCCGATCGAGGCGTCGATGCCGGCGTCGAAGAAGTGCGCGGTGAACGCGAAGGATGTGTACTGACTGCCCGCGTCCGAATGATGAACCAGGCCCGGTCCAGCGGGAGTTCCGGCACGGTCGCGGCGCCACAAGGCCATGTCCAAAGCGTCGAGGACGAGCTTGGCCCGCTTGCTGGTGGAGGCGCACCAGCCGACGATCGCCCGGGAGAACACGTCGACGACGAACGCGACGTAGACGATCCCGGACCAGGTGGCCACGTAGGTGAAGTCGGCCACCCACCGCTCGTTCGGACGGGCCGCGGTGAAGTCACGTTGCAGCAGGTCAGCAGCGCGCTCATGGCCATCGTCCCGGATCGTGGTGCGGATCTTCTTCCCCCGTCGGGCGCCCTCAAGGCCAAGGTCGCGCATCAGCCGGGCGACGGTGCAGCGGGCCACGGGTATACCTTCACGATGCAGTTGCCGCCAGACTTTTCGGACCCCGTAGACGCTGAAGTTGTCCGTGTGGACGCGGCTGATCTGCGTCTTCAGCTCGGCGTCGCGGACTGCCCGGGTGCTGGGAGCGCGGTTCTTCGCCGCGTAGTAGGTGCTCGTCGCGATCTTGAGTCCGTGGCTGGTCAGGACTCGGCAGATCGGCTCGACTCCGAACACCTGGCGGTGTGCGTCGACGAACGCTACGAGCGCTTTGACGTCTCCAACGATGGCATTGACGCGAAGAAAGCCGACGCCGCCTTGAGAATCTCGTTCGCCCGCCGCAGCTCGGCGTTCTCCGCCTTCAGGCGCTTGATCTCTGCAGCCTCGTCCGAGGACACGCCGGGCCGCTGACCGGCATCGACTTCGGCCTTGCGGACCCAGGTCCTGACCGTTTCAGCGGCACCAATGCCCAGCTTCGCGGCGACCGCCTTCATCGCGGCCCACTCGGTAAGGTAGTTGGGGCGGATCTCCGTAACCATGCGCACCGCACGCTCACGAAG
>JODI01000214.1 GCA_000720805.1 Streptomyces violaceoruber | reverse complement strand
CCGCGCTGGAGTCGCTGATCGAGCCGCACACCCGAGGCGACCCCGTCTCCCCGTTGCGGTGGACCACGCTGTCGTTACGGGCCCTGGCCTCGACCCTCACCGCACAGGGCCACCCGGTCAGCGCTTCAACCGTCGGACACCTGCTGCACACCCTGGGCTACAGCCTGCAGGGAACCGCGAAGACAACAGAGGGCATCAGCCATCCGGACCGCGATGCCCAGTTCACCCACCTCAATGCCACCGCCGCCGCGTTCCTCAACGAAGCCCAGCCGGTGATCAGCGTCGACACCAAGGCCAAGGAATGGCTCGGAAACCGGGACCGGCCCGGTCGCACCTGGCGCCCGGGCAAGAACGCGATCAAGGTGGACTGCCACACGTTCACCACCAACGACCAGCCCATGGCGATCCCCTACGGGATCTACGACATTGCCAACAACAGCGGATGGGTCAACGTCGGCACCGACCACGACACCGCCCAGTTCGCGGTGGAGTCCATCCGACGCTGGTGGCAACACCGCGGACGGGCGGACCACCCCAATGCCACCCGGCTCCTGATCACCGCCGACTCCGGCGGCTCCAACGACCCCCGCCGCTGGACCTGGAAAAGCAACCTTGCCACTTTCGCACGAGAGAGCGGCCTGGAGATCACGGTCTGTCACCTACCGCCGGGGACTTCGAAGTGGAACAAGATCGAGCACCGGATGTTCTGTCACATCACCGCGAACTGGCGGGGGCGGCCGCTGACCAGCTACCAGGTCGTCCTCGAGACCATCGCTGCCACAACCACCAGGACCGGCCTGACCATCGGGGCCGAACTGGACACAGGCAGCTACGACCTCGGCATCAGCGTCACACCCGCCGAGTTCCACGCCCTTGCGATCACACCCAACACCTTCCACGGTGACTGGAACTACACACTGTCTCCCGTTCCACCGCGAGCGCCAAACGCGACGGCGACGACACACCGGACCGACACGGCCCTGACCGCGATGCTCACCGACCCGGCCCTGACCGGCATGTCACGAACCGCCTTCGAGCACCTGGTAGCGGTCTCGGAGCCCTTCTGGGACGCCTTGGCCGAGGCAGCATTCCAGCGCCGCTTCCACCGCCCACGCAGCTACCGCCACCCACAGACCAGCAGCGTGGACCACACCCACCGGCTCCTGGCAGCCATCCTCCGCCGCCGCAGAGCTGTGACCATGACGTTCCTGGCCCAACTACTGAACGTCAACC
>JODI01000213.1 GCA_000720805.1 Streptomyces violaceoruber | reverse complement strand
CCAGCAGCGTGGACCACACCCACCGGCTCCTGGCAGCCATCCTCCGCCGCCGCAGAGCTGTGACCATGACGTTCCTGGCCCAACTACTGAACGTCAACCGCACCAACCTGTCCATCCAGTACCAGGACGCAAAACGCCTCCTGGACCTGCACCGGATCCTCATCACGCCGATACCCGGATCACCCGCCCGCACATTGGAACAGCTACACGCCCGAACAACCCCCGCGGAACCCGTCGCTGACAGTTATTGAAATACGGGTCCTGGGCAAGGTCGGCAACTGTCAGATCGGGGTCAGCGTCCACGCGGCCTCGGACACCGCCTCGTGTCCGCTGTCGTGGCGGCTGTTCCTGCCCCGCAGCTGGGACGGCCCCGACGCGGAGCTCCGGCGGGCCCACTGCCGGATCCCCGACGGCGAGCGTCACCGGCCCAAGTGGCAGCTCGCGCTGGAGATGCTCGACGAGCTCGCCACCCTGGGGCTGCGGCCGGCGGTGCTGGTCGCGGACGCCGGTTACGGCGCGAACGCCGGCTTCCGTCGCGCTCTGGAGGAACGGGGTCTGGCCTACGCGCTGCAGGTGAAGGGCGAGCTGACTGCCCACGCCGCGTCGGCCAAGCCCTATGAGCCGCCTTATGGCGGGCTCGGGCCAAGGCCGCTGCCCCGCTACCGCACCCGGGCGGTGAGTCTGCGTGCACATGTTCTGGCAGCCGGACACGACCGGGCCGTCGCGGTGACCTGGCGCAAGGGCTCCAAAGCTGCCATGACATCGCGCTTCGTATTCTTACGGGTGCGGCTCGCGGGGCGGCGGCCCAAGCCTGCGGCGGACGGCGTCATCGGGCTCGTCCACTTGATCGCCCAGTGGCCCGAAGACGCGGCGGAGCCGGTGAAGTACTGGATCTCGAATCTGCCCGCCGACATCCCGACCCGCGATCTGGTCCGGCTGGCGAAGTCCCGCTGGCGCATCGAGCACGACTACCGCGAGCTGAAGACGAGCCTGGGACTCGACCACTTCGAAGGGCGCTCGTTCACCGGCTGGCACCGGCACGTCACCCTCGTCACCGCCGCCCACCTTTTCCTGACCGAACAACGGACCTGCCCAAAAGCCCCTGCCAGGGCCTGACCCTCTACCAGGCCCTGGACCTGTTACAGCACCTGCTGGCCACCTGGACCGGCACCTGCCCCACCTGCAGACAACCCACCCCATGGCAGCACTACGACACGACCTAACAAAGCCCTACTAG
>JODI01000212.1 GCA_000720805.1 Streptomyces violaceoruber | reverse complement strand
TCGAGATCGAGTGTGATGCAGGTCACGGGAAGTCGGTGCGTGGTGCCGGACAGCTCATTGAAGTGAGCACTGATATGCGAACCCGGGTACGGGCCGGGGAGTCGAGCGCGTTCGCCGAGCTCTTCGACAGCTACTCCCGCGCGGTCTACAACCATGCTTTCCGGCTGACCGCCGACTGGTCGGTGGCCGAGGACGTGATGGCGGCGACCTTCCTGGAGGCGTGGAAGCTTCGCGACAGGGTCGATCCGGAGGGCGGCTCTCTGCGGCCCTGGCTGCTGGGCATCGCCACCAACACGGCCCGCAACCAGTACCGGAGCAACCGGCGCTACCGGGCCGCGGCCAACGCCGCCGCGGCGGCCGAGCTGTCGGTGGCCGACCATGCCGACGAGGTGGCCGGCCGGGTCGACGACCGGCGGCGCCTCGCGACGGCCCTGACCGCCCTGGCCGCGCTGCGCAGACCGGAGCGGGAGGTCATCACGCTCTGCCTGGGGGAGGGCCTGGACTACGAGGCCGCGGCCGAGGCGCTGGGGATTCCGGTCGGAACGGTGGCCTCCCGGCTCTCCCGGGCCCGTAAGAAGCTGCGTGGGCTGGCCGAGGCCGCAGAGGCGCGCCCTGTCGCCGAAGCGGCCCGCCCGGCAACCGGAGGGCCGGGCAAGAAAGTTCGCGGAAATCGGGAAGGCGGTCGTCCCGCCAGACAGACAAGAGACGACCACGCAAACGCGACACGGCCCGCACAGGAAGGAAACCGATGAACGCGAACACCTCCCGGCAGAACCCGGCAGAGCGGGATGAGAGCGCAGAGCTCCTGTCCGGAACGGCACGTGACCTGCCGTCGGGCCGTCACCAGTTCCACAGGGAGCAACTGATGGCCCAGATCCACGACATGCAGCGGGAAGAGCGCATCGCGAAGGCGACCCCCGCGAAGGTACGGCGGTTGCGGCTGCCGCGCCCGGCGATCGCGCTGCCCGCCCTGGCGGCCGCCCTGGCCGGCATCGTCGTCGGCGGGGTCGCGCTGTCCGGCGGTGGCGGAGCCGAGGGCGGCGGCGTCGCCACCGGACCGGCCCTGACCACACAGGTCGGTACCGCCACCACCAGGGGTGTGCCCCAGCTCCTCGACCAGATCTCGCTGGCGGCGGCCGACGTGTCCCAGCCGGACGTCAAGCCCGGCCAGTACATCTACATCGAGTCGAAGACGGCCGACACCTTCGTGAAGACCGTCGACGACAAGAGCAGCCTGGCCGGCCATGAGCTGCACCGCCGGCAGGTGTGGTTGTCCCCGGACGGCACCAAGGGCTGGCTGATCGACCCCGCGGTCAACGACAGCTCCGAGGGCGAGACGCTGAGCCTGCCCGACGAGCAGGGCAACACGCGAAAGGCGTACCTGAACGATCC
>JODI01000211.1 GCA_000720805.1 Streptomyces violaceoruber | reverse complement strand
GGTCACCCAGGACATCGCCACCCAGGCCGGCCAGTACGACGTCGCCACCATCGGCGCCTACGAGGTGCCCATCTGGGAGAAGAACGGCTGGCTGCACGACCTGGGCTCGTACGCCGACAAGGACAAGGGCTTCGACAAGGCCGATCTGCTCAAGCCGATGGTCCAGTCGCTGACCGGCTCGGACGGCAAGCTCTACGCCCTGCCGTTCTACGGCGAGTCCTCGATGCTCATGTACAACAAGGACGTCATGAAGGCGAAGGGCGTCACGGTGCCCGAACGGCCGACCTGGCAGCAGATCGCCGACATCGCGGCCAAGGTCGACGGCGCCGAGCCCGGCATGCGGGGCATCTGCCTGCGGGGACTTGCCGGCTGGGGCGAGCTGGGGGCTCCGCTGACATCGATGGTCAACACCTTCGGCGGCACCTGGTTCACCAAGGACTGGAAGGCCCAGGTCAACAGCGGCGGCTTCAAGGAGGCCACGAAGTTCTACGTCGACCTGGTCCGCGAGCACGGTGAGGCGGGCGCCCCGCAGGCCGGGTTCACCGAGTGCCTGAACGCGTTGAGCCAGAAGAAGGTCGCCATGTGGTACGACGCGACCAGCGCGGCCGGGTCGCTGGAGGACCCCGCCTCCAGCAAGATCGCCGGTCATGTCGGCTACGCCTACGCGCCGACCGTCAAGACGGACAGCAGCGGCTGGCTGTGGGCCTGGTCGTGGGCCATGCCCAAGACCACCAAGAACGCCGACGCCGCCTCGAAGTTCATGCTGTGGGCCTCCAGCAAGAAGTACGAGAACCTCGTCGGCGAGAAGCTCGGCTGGGCGCGTGTCCCGGCCGGCAAGCGGGCCAGCACGTACGAGATCCCTCAGTACAAGAAGGCCGCCGCCTCCTTCGGTGACATCACCCTGAAGTCCATCGAGGGCGCCGACCCGGCCGACCCGGGCGTCCAGCCCCGCCCCACGGTCGGCATCCAGTACGTGGCCATCCCCGAGTTCCAGGACCTGGGCACCAAGGTGACGCAGGAGATCTCCGCCGCGATCGCCGGCAAGACCAGCGTGGACAAGGCACTGAACGACGGTCAGAAGCTGGCCGAGGACGTTGCCAAGAACTACCAGAAGTGACCTTCAGCGCCCGGCCGGCCCCTGAGCCGGCCGGGCGCCGCTTCCCCGACCCCGGCCCTCACCGGGTCACCCAGCTGCCGTTCGTGGCCACGCTGGTGATCTCCACCTTCCAGTGGAACATCCTCAAGCCGGGCGAGAGGCACTTCGTCGGCCTGTCCAACTTCACGTTCGTCTTCACCGACGAGCGGCTGCGCACCGCCGTGCTCAACACCGTCGTGCTCACCGCGTCGGTGGTGATCATCAGTGTGATCCTCGGACTCGGCCTGGCCATGCTCCTCGACCGGCGGTTCGCCGGCCGCGGCCTGGCGCGCACCCTGCTCATCTCCCCGTTCCTGGTCATGCCGGTCGCGGCGGCGCTTTTGTGGAAGCACGCCATCTACAACCCCGATTACGGCCTGCTCAACGGCACCCTCAACGCCGTCTACCGGTTGTTCGGCGCGGACAACGGCCCCACGGTCGACTGGATCTCCTCCTACCCGATGCCCGCCGTCGTGATCTCGCTGGTCTGGCAGTGGACCCCGTTCATGATGCTGATCCTCCTGGCCGGCCTCCAGGCGCAGCCCGGTGACGTCCTGGAGGCGGCCCGCATGGACGGCGCCTCCGCGCTGCAGACCTTCCGCCACATCACGCTGCCGCACCTGCGCCAGTACATCGAGCTGGGCGTCCTGCTCGGCACGATCTACGTCGTGCAGACCTTCGACGCGGTCTTCACCATCACCCAGGGCGGCCCCGGCTCCCAGACCACCAACCTGCCCTACGAGATCTACCTGACCATGTTCCGCAAGTACGAGTACGGCGAGGCAGCCGCCGCCGGTGTCGTCGTCGTCCTCGGCGCGTTCGTCATCGCGACCTTCGCGCTGCGCACCATCGCGTCGCTGTTCCGCGAGGAGGTTTCCCGATGACCCATCCAGCAGTCGTCACCCCGTTCGCCGCCGTCACCTTCGACCAGTACAAGCTGCTGTTCAGCCGGGACATCACCCCCTTCCTCCTCAACTCGGCCATGGCCAGCATCCTTTCCACGATCCTGGTCCTCGCCCTGGCGGTGCCGGCGGCCTACGCGCTGTCCATCAAGCCGGTCCAGAAGTGGACCGACGTGATGTTCTTCTTCCTGTCCACCAAGTTCCTCCCCGCCATCGCGGCCCTGCTGCCGGTGTACCTGATCGTCAAGGACGCCGGGATGCTCGACAAC
>JODI01000210.1 GCA_000720805.1 Streptomyces violaceoruber | reverse complement strand
GTTGTCGAGCATCCCGGCGTCCTTGACGATCAGGTACACCGGCAGCAGGGCCGCGATGGCGGGGAGGAACTTGGTGGGTCCCGGCTGAACAGCAGCTTGTACTGGTCGAAGGTGACGGCGGCGAACGGGGTGGGCGGGTTGGTCGCGGCGTCGGCCTCCTGGTGGAAGGAGGTGAGCACCATCCAGGCCACCGGCGCGAAGAACGCCAGGGTGGCGAGCCAGGCGACGAAGGTCCACAGCGGCGACAGCTTCGGCGCGCCGGCGGGGTCGTTGTCGCGGCGCAGAAGCTTCTTGAACCGCGCCCCCGGGGTGGCGAGGGCTGCGTGGGCGGCGGTCATCGGGATACCTCCTCGCGGAACAGCGACGCGATGGTGCGCAGCGCGAAGGTCGCGATGACGAACGCGCCGAGGACGACGACGACACCGGCGGCGGCCGCCTGGCCGTACTCGTACTTGCGGAACATGGTCAGGTAGATCTCGTAGGGCAGGTTGGTGGTCTGGGAGCCGGGGCCGCCCTGGGTGATGGTGTAGACCGCGTCGAAGGTCTGCACGACGTAGATCGTGCCGAGCAGGACGCCCAGCTCGATGTACTGGCGCAGGTGCGGCAGCGTGATGTGGCGGAAGGTCGCGGTCGCCGACGCCCCGTCCATGCGGGCCGCCTCCAGGACGTCTGCGGGCTGCGCCTGGAGGCCGGCCAGCAGGATCAGCATCATGAACGGGGTCCACTGCCAGACCAGGGAGATGACGACGGCCGGCATGGGATAGGAGGAGATCCAGTCGACCGTGGGGCCGTTGTCCGCGCCGAAGAGCCGGTAGACGGCGTTGAGGGTGCCGTTGAGCAGGCCGTAGTCGGGGTTGTAGATGGCGTGCTTCCACAGCAGTGCCGCCGCGACCGGCATGACCAGGAACGGGGAGATGAGCAGGGTGCGGGCGAGTCCCCGGGTGCCTCTCGCCCGGCTTGAGGATGTTCCACTGGAAGGTGGAGATCACCAGCGTGGCCACGAACGGCAGCTGGGTGACGACGATGGTGAAGATCAGCGCGGGAAGCAGCGGGACGCGGCGCTTCCACTTGGCCGCGCCCGAGGACTTCGGGGTGCGGGCGGGCGGTGGTGCGGTCTTGGGCAGTGCGGTGAGCGTGGTCATGAAGGGTTCCTCTGCCGATGACGGCCGGGGTGGGGGAGGCGGTGCCCGGCCGGCGAGGGGACCGGCCGGGCCGTGAGGGTCACTTCTGGTAGTTCTTCGCGACGGCCTCGGCGAGCTTCTGGCCGTCGTCGAGCGCCTTGTCCACGCTGGTCTTGCCGGCGATGGCGGCGGAGATCTCCTGGGTGACCTTGGTTCCCAGGTCCTGGAACTCGGGGATGGCCACGTACTGGACGCCCACCGTCGGCCGGGGCTGGACACCCGGGTCGGCCGGGTCGGCGCCCTCAATGGACTTCAGGGTGATGTCACCGAACGACCCGGCGGCCTTCTGGTACTCCGGAACCTCATACGTGCTGGCCCGCTTGCCGGCCGGAACCCGCGCCCAGCCGAGCTTGTCGCCGACCAGCTTCTCGTACTTCTTGCTGGACGCCCACAGCATGAACTTCGAGGCGGCGTCGGCGTTCTTCGTGGTCTTGGGCATCGCCCACGCCCAACTCCACAGCCAGCCACTGCTCTTGGTCTCCACGGTCGGCGCGTACGCGTAACCGACATGACCGGCGATCTTGCTGGCGCTCGGGTCCTCCAGCGAGCCGGCCGCGCTGGTCGCGTCGTACCACATCGCGACCTTCTTCTGGCTCATCGCGTTCAGGCACTCGGTGAACCCGGACTGCGCCGCTCCCGCCTCCCCGTGCTTCCTGACCAGATCGACGTAGAAGTTCGTCGCCTTCTTGAACGCCGGGCTGTTGACCTGCGCCTTCCAGTCCTTGGTGAACCAGGTGCCGCCGAAGGTGTTGACCATCGATGTCAACGGAGCCCCCAGCTCGCCCCAACCGGCAAGCCCGCGCAGGCAGATGCCCCGCATGCCGGGCTCGGCGCCGTCGACCTTGGCCGCGATGTCGGCGATCTGCTGCCAGGTCGGGTGCTCGGGCACCGTGACGCCCTTCGCCTTCATGACGTCCTTGTTGTACATGAGGAAGGACGACTCGCCGTAGAACGGCAGGGCGTACAGCTTGCCGTCCGAGCCGGACAGCGACTGCACCATCGGCTTGAGCAGATCGGCCTTGTCGAAGCCGGTGTCCTTGTCGGCGTAGGAACCCAGCTCGTGCAGCCAGCCGTTCTTCTCCCAGATGGGCACCTCGTAGGCGCCGATGGTGGCGACGTCGTACTGGCCGGCCTGGGTGGCGATGTCCTGGGTGACC
>JODI01000209.1 GCA_000720805.1 Streptomyces violaceoruber | reverse complement strand
AGCCAGGGGGGTGGGCAGGACGGAGGTCGCGTCGGCGGGTGCCGCGGCCGTCGGTGCGGGTGTGCGGGACGCGCCCGCGACGGGCAGCGGCGCTGTCACGTCCGCCGCGCCGGGCACGTCGGCCGCGCCCGGCGAGGGGCCCGCCTGGCCTGCCCCGTAGACCGGGTCCGTGACGGGCAGCGCGGCGGTGGCGTCGACCGGGGGCAACACGGTGGTCGCGTCGGCGGCGCCGGGTACGCCGGTCGTGCTGCCCGCGCGGGGCCCGGCGGTCCCCTCACCGGTGGGCAGTGCGGTGGTCGCGTCACTCCCGGCCGCGTCCGTGCTCAGGCGAGCGTTCCAGGCGCCGCTCGCGCCGGGCGAGGTGGCACTCGGGGCGGCGGGCCCGGTGTCACCGTTCCCGGAGTCCGTGTTCAGGGTGGGCAGTGCGGCAGTTGGCCCACCTTCGGCCGCGTCCGTGCTCAGGCGAGCGTTCCAGGCGCTCGCGCCGGGCGAGGCGGCGCTCGGGGCGGCGGGCCCGGTGCCACCGTTCCCGGAGTCCGTGTTCACGGTGGGCAGCGGGACGGTCGGGCCCGCGTCGGTCGGCGTCGTGGATCGAGCTGTGCCGGGTGTCGCGGGCGGCCTCGGGCCGAGCGGGACGGTTCCTGCCGGGGGCCGTTCCGAACCCGTCCCTGCGGCGGGCGGTGTGTTGCGCACGTGCGGGTCTGCCGCGCCGGTCCCGTCGGCACGCCGCCCGGTGCCTGTGTCCACGGTGGGTAACGCGACGGTCGGGTCCGCGTCGGTCGGCGCGGCGTATCGAGCGGCGCTGGGTGTGGCAGGCGACTGCGGGCTCGGTACGGCGGTCCCGGCGGCACGTCGTCCGGGATCCGCCCCTGGGGCGGGCGGTGCGACGGTGGGGCCCGCGACGGTCGGCGCGGTGGGCGGCGCAGTGCGCGACTGCCCGCTCGGTACGACGGGCCCGCCCGCCCGCTCTGCGACTCCCGCAGCCTTCCCCGGCGCTCCCGCATCACGCCCCGGAGCCCCCGCAGCCCTCTTCGGTGCCCCCGCGCCGTCGCCCCCCAGCGCCCCGGGATCAACCGCCCGCAGCATCATCGTGGCCTCGGCCGGCGCCTCTCGCGGCGCCTCCGGTGAACCACCGGAGGCCCCGGACGCCCCCGGCACCCCTGACCCACCTTCGGCCGGCCCACTCCAGTCAGCCCCTGCCGCAGAAGCCCCTGCCGCACGAGTCCCCGCCGCAGGAGCGCCCCCGGCGCCTGCGCCGGCACCGCCGCCGCACACCCCCTCCGGTTCCGGCCCCGGCTCAGAACCGGACCCCGGCCCTCGCTCAGAACCCGGCCCCGACCCCCGACCGGCACCCGTTTCCGACCCCGGCCCTCGCCCAGGAGCCGACCCCGGCCCGGAACCCGGCGCGGCACCCGCC
>JODI01000208.1 GCA_000720805.1 Streptomyces violaceoruber | reverse complement strand
GCTCGTACTGCTGCGGGTAGTGCACCACGGTCAGCGGCGGGTGCTCCGCCCACAGCTTGACGGGCACCTTCGGGGGATGCGGCGGCGAGAGAAGCAGATTCTCGTCGCGGACGATACTGCGCAGCGGATGGTCGGAGCCCAGGACCATGATGTCTTCAACGACACTCACGGGGACCTCCTTGTCCTTCAGTGCTTGGCTGGATCAACTTGGGTGACAGGGAGGGAATGTGTGCCGCCGCCTGCCGGCCGAAGCCCGTGGCAGTGGTCACCTCTTTCGGCCCCAGTACATCTCGATGCCCTTCCACTCCATCAGCTGAGGGCTGTCGACCTTGTCCCCGAACGCCTCGCGGATCTGCTCTCCGGAGTAGTAGGGGATGTCGTCCACGGGGACGTGCGCGAAGAGTTTGTCGAACCACTGCCGAAGGTGGACGTCGGAGTCGATACGGGAGGAGAACGTCGCTCCCTTCAGGACCGCTTCGGCCAGCACGATGCGCCGGCCGGGCTTCATCACCCGCAGCAGGTCCGCAGCCGTCTCGTGCCAGTCGTCACAGTGCTGTGTCGCCTGCAACACGGCGACACAGTCGTATGCCTCGTCGTCCACCGAGTCCGTGTACGACCAGCGCCAGCAGCCAACCTGGCCGTTCCGGCCGGGAACCTTGCCCAGGACGGCGTTTCGCCCGTCCTTGATGATCTCCACGGTGTCGATGACGCCTTCCGGCCCCACCAGGGCCCGCATGTCCTCGACCCACCCGGCGGGAGCGATGCCTTCACCGATGAGCAGAACCCGGTCTCCGCGGCGGAGTTCGAGGAGACCGTAGACGATCTCGGAGATCGGCCGGGCCAGCTCCTGCCAGATGTACGGCAGGCCACCGGCGATGGCCATGGCCATTTCCCATTTCGCCCGCAGCTTGACGTCGTGGATCTCCGGGCCGAAGCGCTCCTCGTCCCACGGCTGGATGTACCCCCACGGGTCTCCGCCACCGAAGCTGTCCTTGGCTTCCGTACTCATGTCGTCATGTCCTCTGTCGTCTGCCGGAATCGAGTGGTGAGGGCGGCATTTCTCCGGCTGGAACGCCGCCGACGACGCGCCCGGTCCCTCAAGCGAAGATGTTGACCAGGGCGCGGTCCCGGACGTAGGCACCATCGGGCTGCCGCATATGGGCAGTCACGCGGACGGTCCGCCGTCTGCTGACAGGTCGACCCCGGCATCGCCGTGATCAGCGGGAGTCACCATGACGCTCCCTCCCTCTTGAACCGAAGACGAGCGTAGCACCGCACAGGATCGGTCAAAAGTCTTGCGTTTTTCCAGGTCTTCCATACAACGACATGCGCGTGTAATTCTGACCCCGGTTCAAGAGATGGGACCATGAGTGGTCCGACCCTTGCTCAGGAAGGCAGATCTTCAATGTCTGACCAGCACGAGAGAGCCGCATCCCGGCGCGTCCTG
>JODI01000207.1 GCA_000720805.1 Streptomyces violaceoruber | reverse complement strand
ATCTGCTTCTCTCGCCGCCGCATCCCCCGAAGGTGCCCGTCAAGCTGTGGGCGGAGCACCCGCCGCTGACCGTGGTGCACTACCCGCAGCAGTACGAGCCGGAGGCATTCGCCCCGCCGCGCGGTGTCTACGAGAACGACGAGATCCGCGTCGAGTGGCAGAAAATGGACGGCCGGCAGCCGTTCTACCACCGCAACTGCGATGTCGACGAGATCTCCTACCAGATCGGCGGCGAGCGGACGCTGATGTCCGAGCTCGGTGTGATCGAGTTCCAGCCCGGCGAGTTCTCCCGTATCCCGCGCGGCGTCGCCCACGACAACTACGGCCGCGAGGACAGTCACCTGCTGTTCTACATCCCCGCGCCGGTCACCGAGCTGGCGCCGGCCCAGCGGGAGTCCGGGGCCATGTTCCCGCCGTTCCCCGGCTGGCAGCCCGGCGAGGCCAACGAGGCGATCACTCAGTGCATGGCCGCGCTCGGCCACGACATCACCGTCTTCGGGGTCGACGAACAGCTCCTGCTCGAGCAGGTGCACCAGGAGGACCGGCGGATGGCGGTGCTGCGGGCCGATCCCGCTCGGGACGCCACGTGGCTCTACGCGACGGACCGCATCCGCCTCGGCATGGTCACCACCGCCCCTGGCGGGCAGCGCCGCTACCGGCGCACCCTCGACGCCGACGAGATCCAGTACCAGGCCCATGGTCACCGCACGCTGATCACCCAGCGGGGCGTCGTCGACCTTCAGCCGGGCGACTTCGTGCGCATCCCGCTCGGCATCTCCCACACCAGCGTCGTGACCGAGCCCGGGGACTACGTCAGTCTCCTCTCGCACCAGGAACTGCCCCAGGTCGCCGAGACCACGCGTACGGCGGATGCCTACACCCCCGAACGGCTCCCGAGTCTCACCGTGGAGGTCCGCTGATGGCCACGATGCTTGCCCTGCGCGCGCACCAGGGCGCCGAAGCACTCGTCCTGGAGGAGGTGCCCGTCCCCGAGCCGGGTCCGCTCGATGTGGTCGTGAAGGTCGCCTCCGCCGGCCTGGCACCGGGCATCATGCGCCTGCTTAGGATGGGAGCGCTCAAGCAGCTGCCCACCACACTCGGCCATGAGGCCGCAGGCGTCATCTCCGCCGTCGGCCGGGACGTCACCGGCCACGCGCTCGGCGACCGGGTGCGGGTGCACCCCCTGCTGAACTGCCGTGAGTGCGACTACTGCCGCACCGACCGGGACATGATGTGCGCCCAGCAGGCCATGCTCGGCCACGCCGCCTTCGGCGATGGCCCGATGCCGCTGTACGAGCGGTACCACGACGGCGGACTCGCGGAGTACGTCCGTGTCCCGCACTGGCTGATCGATTCCCTGCCGGACTCCGTCGGCTTCGACGTCGCGGCCAAGATCCAGGATCTGGCCAACGCCGTGCGCGCACTCAAGTGCGCCGACCTTCCGGAACGGGCCACCCTCGTGGTCACCGCCGCGACCGGCACCATGGGAACCGCGACGGTCAAACTCGC
>JODI01000206.1 GCA_000720805.1 Streptomyces violaceoruber | reverse complement strand
TCCGGAGTCATCTGGTAGAGGAACGGGGGCTCCGAAGTCGCATCCACAAACGCCTGCGCCGCAGGCTCAAGAGCGATGTTACGAGGATTGCCAGCCATGGCGTACTCCCTGATCACTGGGGCTCTGAACACACACCAGCTTGGTCTGCCGTCCCGGCGGAAGCCCCTCGGATCAAGGCGGAAATCCCTCAGATCTGGACGCGATGCTCTCAGTCCCGCGTGGACGGCTGTGCGACGCGAATGCCTGCACTCCCCTGTACGGCATGACCGGGCTGCTCGGCGGGACAGCGTGGTGAGCGCCAGCAGTGCCTGGGTGGTGTCGCAGGTCAGTTTCGAGCGTCAGCGCCGGAAGGGACCATCGCGGCTGCCTCGGCAGCGGCATCCGAAACGTTTGCGGCAGCTCGGGCCGCCCGGCCGCTCAGCTTCCAGCCGACCATGCGCAGGGCGACGGAAGGACTGGGCGGGAAGACTCCGAGCTGGCCGAGCATCGTGATGTCGTCCCGCACCGCCTCGTGCTGGATGACCTTGCCGTCGCTGAGGTCGAGCACGTGAATCTGCTCAAAGTCGATCTCTCGGCCGGTGGGCGGTATGGCCTGGTTGAGGCCGCCGTCGCGGAAGCGGACGAAGGGGCCCTGGTGCATGCCCTGCATGTAAAGGCGCGCCCAGACCTGGCTGCCGTTGACCGCTGTCTCCACCATGGGGAAGCGCAGGTCGCTGAAGGCGTGACGCATCCACGCACTCGATGCGAGGACGCCCGCAGGTCCGGGCAGATCACACGCGCTCGGTGCCACGGCTGCTTCTCGGTTGCGGAAGTCCGGGTGTATGACCTCAGACGCGAGTACCGGGTCCCCGGTCTCCAGGACTCTGAAGAGTCCGTGGGCGAGTTCGGTGGCAGTCATGCCCATTGAAATGCTCCGTTTCGAGGGCAGCCCGAAACCACGATGACTGTGGGTGTACGGGCAGCAAGAGGGTGAGTCCGCGGGCGAGGGGCGCCGGCGCATGTGGCGCGTGGACGCCCCGTAGAGCTCCGCGAGATTTGACCTTACAGGACGTCTATTGAATGGACAGCAGTCGTCCCCACGTCGGTCCGGACGCCGCCACCGGCGTACGTGGTGCGGCAAGTAGGGGGTAGGGCACCAGAGTTCCCGTGGCGGACGCGTCTGGGACGGTGAGCGAGCACAGCGGGCGAGTCAAACGTGTAGCCCCCAAGGCGGTTTCGGTTTCGGAGTTCTCGCCACGGGCTGGAGGGCTGCTGGAGCGGGAGGCAACTGCTGCCGTGCCGGTCTGTGGCGCGTCGGAAAGGGCTCTGAGGGCGAATTCTGTCTTGATGTGTGGAGTTCGCGCCTTGATTCGAGGGGCGCGCAAGCGCCACTGCCAGCAGTCTTGTCGTCGTCGATGCAGCACCCCATCCTCACCTGAACAGGACAGATCATGGCTGGCAATCCTCGTAACATCGCTCTTGAGCCTGCGGCGCAGGCGTTTGTGGATGCGACTTCGGAGCCCCCGTTCCTCTACCAGATGACTCCGGA
>JODI01000204.1 GCA_000720805.1 Streptomyces violaceoruber | reverse complement strand
TGTCGCCGCCGCGAAGGCGACCAAGAAGGACCATGTCGGCTTCATCGGCGGTGTGGACATTCCGCTGATCCACAAGTTCCAGGCGGGCTTCGTCCAGGGCGTCAAGTCGGTGGACCCGAAGATCAAGATCGAGTCGCAGTACCTGACGCAGACGCCTCAGGAGGGTGGTTTCTCCAGCCCGGACAAGGGCGAGAGCGCCGCCAACGGCCAGATCGAGGCAGGCGCCGACGTGATCTACGCCGCCGCCGGTCTGTCCGGTCAGGGTGTGATCAAGTCCGCCGCCGCGCACAAGGTGTGGGCCATCGGCGTGGACTCCGACCAGTACAAGCAGAGCGCGCTGGCGAAGTACAAGGACTCCATCCTCGGCTCCGCACTGAAGAACGTCGGCGGCGCGGTGTACGAACTGGCCAAGTCGGTCGTCAACGGCAAGCCGCTGAACGGCGAGGTGCGCGGCGACCTGAAGTCCGGTGGCGTCGGCTTCGCCGACTCCAACCCGAAGTACGCGGCGATGAAGGACGTCGTCGCCGCCGTGGACAAGGCCAAGCAGGACATCGTCGACGGCAAGGTCACCGTCAAGGAGCAGTGAGCCTGTCGGCGGCTTCCGACCGCTGACGAGGAGCCCCGTGCCGATACGGCACGGGGCTCCCTCATGGCGCCGCGAGTGTCCGGACCCCTCGAGGGTCTCGCCGTCGCGGGTAATGACCCGGTCGCCGTGGACGTCGAACGTGCTGCCGCTCGTGCCGATGCGGACCGGCTTGACGCGGTGGCCGTCGATGTGGGTGTCTCCACCCGGTGCGTCCGCCGTAGCCGGTCGATCGGTCGTGGGACGTCCAGGTCGGGCAGTTCGTGAAGGCCACCGTGGGGCGTCACCAGGCCCACTACGGTGGTCGACAGTGTGATGCCGATGCCGATGCCGATGCCGATGCCGATGCCGATGCCGATGCCCGCGTCGGCGGCCGTAAGCTTGTCCGGTTCCCTGATCCTCCCGGACGGGGAAAGAGCACCATGCTGGTCGGACCTGCGGGAATACGCGTCTCGATCACGGGTACTCCACGGCGGTGTCCGCGGAGAGATCATTCCCTTGCGCTGTCTTCGTGCTGGAGGGCCGGTATACCCGTCCCCGGGGTGGTGACCGAAAGTTCGAAACGGTCGGATAACACTCTGGTAAGGCGGGGTTCTCCGACAGGTCTACGCGCGTTACGCTGCGGCGGAACCAGCGCCTGGTTTGGGCGCTTGCACAAAGGAGTCTCGTTCCATGCGCCGGGTGTCCCGTATCGCGATCGCAGGTGCCGCAACCGCGGCCCTGGCCGTCACCGTGTCCGCTTGTGGCAGCAGTTCGACCAGTTCATCCTCCGAGGGCAGCAAGAGCAAGGGCATAGGTCTCGCGTACGACATCGGCGGCAAGGGTGACCAGTCGTTCAACGACGCCGCGTACGCGGGCTTCAAGCAGGCCGAGGACGAGTTCAAGGTCGGCGGCCGGGATGTCGAGCCGAGCGACAACGAGACGGACGCCGACAAGGTGCAGCGGCTGGAGCAGCTCGCGAAGTCGGGTTACAACCCGATCATCG
>JODI01000203.1 GCA_000720805.1 Streptomyces violaceoruber | reverse complement strand
ACGACTCGGTACGCGATTGAGGTCGGGACGTGCTGGCTTGGCCGACTGGCTGGTGGATGATCAGCAGGCGGTCCGGCGGGTGAGCACGAGTTCGGTGCTCGTGCGCCGCCGGGAGACCCTGCGGGCGGTGCGGTCGGAGACCAGTCCGGCGATGGCGGCGTGTGTTTCGGCGTAGGACTCACGGCGGCCGAGGTACCGCTGGAGCGGCCGCCATTTCTTCTCCTCGCCGATGGTGTGCTCCACACAGATCCGTGCCGAGGACTGTCGTCGGCGCGCCTCACGCCAGGCGTACCGCTCGCCCAGTGGTGCCTCGTCGTTCGGCTTGCGGGGCGGTGCTTGCACCTGCTCGGGGAAGTCATTGGCGAGGCCCCGGTAGCCCTCGTCGACCTTCGCCGTCACCTGTGGATGCAGCCGCAGCTGCTCGGCGATGCCCTCGGTGCGCATGGCGGTCTGGTCGTGCATCCGGCCGGGCCGGTCGGCTCCGGACCACAGCAAACGCCCCGAGCCGTCGCCGATGGTCGTGGTCTTGGCGGTGTTCTGCTTCTTCTTGCCGGAGACGAACGCCTTGCGGCCGGGCCGTCCGACCTTGGGGCGCCGGACCTGGGTCTCGGTGCCGTCGATCCGCAGGTCGACTCCTTCAGCTTCGGCATAGGCGAAGACATCGGCCAGGGTGCGCAGGCGGATGCCAGGCCGGTCGGGGACGGCAAAGCCGCGGGCGGCGAGCAGCGGCCGGATCTCGTGGATGGCGCGGGTGACGGTGGGGCGGGTCACGCCGAACAGCTCGGCGAGCGCCGCGTGCGGCAGCTGCAGCCGCAGGTAGACCACAGTGACCAGGACCCGGTCGGTGAAGACCAGTTGGTGGTCCGGCCCTGCGCCAGCCGCCCGTCGACGGTCGCCGCCTCTGCGCTCGCGCAGTGCGGACTCGCACCGAGCCGTCCACGGATCGGCCAACTCCTCGATCAAACCGCCGAGATGTGCACGATCAAGGCCGCAGAAGGCAGGATGAGACAAGGCCGCACGGGCTCGGTAATGCGTCACAACATCACCAACCCGTGCGGTCGACCTCACGTTACGATTCGCCGGCGACCCGAGCGGCGTAGGACTTCGCGACCAGCTCCTCCACTAGGGCGCTCTTCGCCGCCGAGTAGGCCGCCCTGCCCTCGCTGTCGGCAGAGAACCGCCGGGCCAGGGCCACTTTCAACGCACTGTAGCGCTGGACCTCATCGGGCTGCTGACGCAGGTAATCACGGAGTAGGACGTGATCAAGGTGGGGCTTCGAGCCCGCGACCAGGGCGTACAGATGATGTTCGGGAACCGCAGGAGGGGCCTGGAAGGCCTCCCGCCCCCAGATGCCCAGATCGCCTTCGTGCCGGTAGCCCTGCCCGGCGAGCCGGGAGATCAATTCGGGCATGACGGCCTCGTCGGACACCACGATGTCGAGGTCGATGATCGGCTTGGCGGCACACTCGGGCACGGCCGTACTGCCGACATGCTCGATGGACACAGCCAGATCCGCGACGTGAGGGGTCAGGCGCTGCCGCAGAGCCTCGAACCGCCCGGGCCATCGGGGGTCGTAGTCACTGACCATGATGATGTCAGTCATGTCGGCAGTCTCGCAGGATCGCCAAGGCCCAGCGCATCCCTCGGAGGTCCCTGGCTATCGCGTACTGAGTCGT
>JODI01000202.1 GCA_000720805.1 Streptomyces violaceoruber | reverse complement strand
AGGGCGGTGTGCGGCCGGAGGTGGGTGTTCTCTGGAGCTGGGTGTTCTGGGGGTGGGTGTCCTGGCGATACGTCAGGCGACGCGCTTACGGCCCCAGAAGAAGATGAACGCGACGACCGCGACGGTCAGGGCCAGCAGGACGGAAGCGCCGAACCACTGCATGGAGGACATCTGGGAGAGGGGGAGGTAGTCGACCCGCCAGCCCACGATGCCCTTCTGGCCGAGACAGGCCTGCTGTGCCTTCTCCGTCGACTCGACGCAGGTACCCCAGCCGTAGAGCTTCCCGGAAGCGGTGGTGAACCAGGAGTCCAATTGGAAGGCGCTGCTGGGCACGTCCGGAGGGCTGGACTTCATGACGCCGGTGTGGGTGGTCAGGCTGACGGGGTTGCCGAGGTGCAGCCGGAGGTACGACCAGACGATCTGCACGGCGACCGCGAAGCCGAAGGTGACGACCATGGAGAGCAGGGTGCGGCGCAGCACCATGCCGATCGCGACACCGCCGAGCAGGGTGAACAGGGTGAGCGCGGTCAGCACCGGCCCGGTGTTGTCGAAGACGGCGCCCTCGGTCCACGGTATGACGCTCGTGCGGTCCTTCACCGGTGACCACCACCAGCCGAACGCCTGGGAGAGCACGACCGTGCCCGCGAGGACCACCAGGACGGTGACGCCGACCTTGGCGGCGACCCACCGGACACGGCTCACGGACTGCGAGGTGACCAGCTTGGCGGTGCCGTTCTCCAGGTCGCCGGCGATGAGCGGGGCGCCGACGAAGACACCGATCAGGATGGGGAGGAAACCTAGGCCGTATCCGGTCCAGGTCAGCGCGCCGCTGCCGACATTCCTTTCCCAGTCGGCCGACTTCGGGTGGGGCCACCCGAGGGCGTGGAGGGTGTCCATCATCCCCGTGTGCTGGTAGACCATCCAGCCGGCGGCGAGGACCGTACCGGCGATGAGGGGCCAGTACGTGGCCCGGTGCTGGCGCCAGACCAGCCAGTTGAGACCGCTCAGGCGCGTGCCGCGGCCGGTGGCGGCCGGAGTGGTCCGGGTGCTCGTCATGGTGGTCATGCCGCCACCGCCTTCGCGAGGTTCCGGTCGCTGACCTGGGATTCGGTGGTGATCAGGGGTGGCACCTGCGGGGAGCGCAGATAGGCGAGCAGGAGTTCCTCCAGGCCGGGGGTCTCGGCCTGCCAGACACCGTCGACCGGTCCCGTCGGGCGTACCAGCGCGGTGATCTGGTACCCGTCGGCGCGGGAGTCCACGACGGTGTGACGCGCGAGGGAGACCTCCGCACCGGCAGGGCCGGTCCCCTGGAAGGTGCCGGTCAACCGGAGGTGGGCGGCGCGGAGTTCGTCCACTCCGCCGGCGAGCCGCAGGCCGCCGTCGGCGATGACGAGCAGGTGGTCGCAGATGTTCTCCAGTTCGGCGAGCATGTGGGTGGACATCAGCACGGTGGTGCCGTGCGCGGCGGCCTCGGCCATCAGGGCGCCCATGAGTTCATGGCGCACCAGCGGGTCGAGGTCGGACATCGGCTCGTCGAGCATCAGCAGGTCGGGGCGCTTGCCGAAGGCGACGGCGAAGGCGACGCGGGTGCGCTGCCCGCCGGACAGGGTGCCGATCTTCGCCTCCAAGGGCACATTGCCCGCCCGGACGATGTTCTCGGCGGCTTGCTGGTCCCAGCCGGGGTTCAGCTCCCGTCCCAGGCGCAGCGTCTCGGCCACGGTGAAGCGCCGGTAGAGCGGCTTCTCCTGGGCGAGGAACGCGGTGCGGCGCCGGGCCTCGTCGGAGCCGGGGGCCGCGCCGAACACCCGCACACCGCCGGCGGTCGGG
>JODI01000201.1 GCA_000720805.1 Streptomyces violaceoruber | reverse complement strand
ATCAGTGAGCAGGAGTGAGTCTTGGACCCGTACCTGGTCACTGCGGACATCCCGAACGGTTGTGGATGTCCTGGTCGCCCGCTTTCGCTCCACGACCGGTGACACGGATCGTGTCCGTGGTCCGGGGATATGGGGGCGGGTTTCCTCACGCCCACGGGTCTCCGGTCGGGCCTGGACGGTCCGATGCCCACCACGATCACTCTGGTCGGGATGGGGCGGTGCTGTCCGTCGCCGGATCGGATAACCGTAGGCGCGTCGCCCGATCGCGATGCTTGCGGCATCGTGCCGGGACGTTTTGCGTCGTGGGCTGGTCAGGGGTTTCTGCCAGTGCTGGGCGCCCCAGCGGCTGGTGTAGGCGGGGTCGACCGCGACAACGGCCACGTTCTGCTCTGCGGCCATCGACACCAGCCGGGCTTTGAGTTTGGCGGTGGGGAAGCGGGAGATGAGGCGGCGGAAGCGTGTGTTGCGGCCGTGCTTCTCACGGCTGGTGCCGCCGGTGAAGTCGAGGTCCTCGATGGCGATCGCGGCGGCCCCGCAGCGCCGGGTGTGGTGCAGCAGCCGGGTCAGGGCGTGGCGGATCTGCGCGTCCCGGTGCTGGGTGCTGCCGGTCAGGTCGTAGAAGAAGCGTTGTGGTTCGCCGACCGGGTTGCCGTGGACATCGAGGTGCCAGGCGGCGAGGTGGTCGTCGTTCATGTCCACACCCACCACACCCCGCGCCAGCGCCGCCTCCAACGGCAGGACGGGTGCGGCGGCGCGCTGCCAGGACGCCGTTAGGTACCAGCGGCCACGTACGGGGTCGTGGTGGATGCGGTAGGCGACCGCCCGGTTCGCGGTGATCCGGTCGAGCCACTCCTGCCCCCGATGCCGGAACCGTACGGCCGCGTCCAGCAGGTAGCGGCCGTGGGGTGCGTTGGCCAGGTGCGCCAGCGGGGCTGGGAGCTTGAGGGAGACATGTCCGGTGTCGGTGACGCGGATCGTCTCGTTGCCGAAGCGTTTGCCGGACTCTCCGTCGGCGGTCAGGAACATCCGCTGAGCCCGCCAGCGTTCCCGCCAGGCCTGCTCGTCCAGTCCGGCCGCCTTCAGGTGGTGGCGGGTGTTCGCGAGGCGTTTGCCGCCGCGCACCACCCGGACGCGGCCCGCCGCCCACTCCGCCTCCACCACCGCGAGCCGGTCCTTCAAGGTCTGCAGGCGGCGGGACTTGGCATGCCACTCGCCGCGCGAGGCGTACCCGCGCACCAGTCCCGCGCGCTTGTCGGCCTTGGCACTCAAAGGCCGGGCCAGCCGCGCCTCGATGGACGCGATCTGCCCGCGCAGCCAGGCCAGATGGGCGGCCTGCCCGCGCCTGGCCAGCGCCCACTGATCGTGGGTGGCCTTGGTGATACTGCCCGCCCAGCGGGCTGACGACCTCGCGGTCAGCGACCGTTTGCGCGCCGCCCATGAGGCGGCATCATGCGCCGGCCCCTGCCCGCAGCGCTCGGCGAGATCCCCGGCCGCCAGCGAGCCCAGGAACGCCCCCACTTCGGTCAGTACCGCCGCGTCCGCCTCGCTCACCCGCAGCCGGTCCCGAACAGCCACCCCGGACGGGCCGGGCACTACGAACGACGCCGCCGCCTCCCGCAGTGCACCCACCCGCTCCCCCTCCCGTGCGGCCGAAGCTCCCCGTCACGGCAGTCAACGAGCCCGTTCCACAAAGGTCACCCATTCGATCCAAGAACTTCCGTTCCCCTCTCGACAACACAGGCCCGCAGCACCTCCCAGGCCGGAGGAGAACTTCCTGACGCACAGGGAACAATCGCGTCCGACACGGGCACTCACTCACGCTCACCCGAAGTCACTCATACTCGGTAA
>JODI01000200.1 GCA_000720805.1 Streptomyces violaceoruber | reverse complement strand
TGTTCTGTCCACGGAGGTTGGTGACAGCGATCACTGACGTGTGATCTTGATATGGGTGAGGGCCTTCTGGCTCGGTGTGGATTGCGACATCTGCACCGGCGACCAGAAAGGCCCTCATGCCGCACCGTAACGCACCGCTGACCGAGACCGGACGCCTGCGCCTGGCCCGCTGCGTCGTCGACGACCACTGGCCCCTGCGGCGGGCCGCAGAACGCTTCCAGGTCGCTGTGAGCACCGCCCAGCGGTGGGCCGACCGCTACCGGCAGTACGGCGAGGCGGGCATGACCGACCGCTCCAGCCGCCCCTGCACCAGCCCGCGTCGGACGCCGACGCGTACCGAGCGGCGGATCATCAAGGTGCGCGTGCTGCGCCGCTGGGGACCGGCCCGCATCGCCGGCCTGCTGCGGCTGGTGCCCTCCACCGTGCACCGGGTGCTGACCCGATACGGCCTGGCCCGCCTGACACATCTGGACCGGGCCACCGGTCGCGTCATACGCCGCTACGAACGCGACAAACCCGGCGAGCTGGTGCATGTCGACATCAAGAAGCTCGGCAACATCCCCGACGGAGGCGGCCACAAGGTCCTGGGCCGCCAGGCGGGCCGCAAGACCCGCTCGAACGCCGGCTACAGCTACCTGCACACCGCCGTCGACGACCACTCCCGCCTGGCCTACAGCGAGATCCTCACCGATGAGAAGAAGGAGACCGCCACGGGCTTCTGGCAGCGGGCCCACGCCTTCTTCACTCAGTACGGGATCACGGTCGAGCGGGTATTGACCGACAACGGCTCCTGCTACCGCTCACGCGACTGGCGAGAGTCCCCGGCTGGCTGCACACCTACAATCACCACCGCGGACACACCGCGCTCAAGGGCCAACCACCCGCCAGCCGCGTCCCCAACCTCTCAGGGCAATACATCTAGGCGTCTTGTCGGTGTTCACCCGGCTTGCCTGTGTTCACCCGGCGGTTACCCGGCGTCTTCCTCGATGCCCCAGCTGTGGATCCGCCGTGGATGGAGGCGGATCACCTCCTCGCTGAAGTGCGGACCCAAGTCATGCGTTCCTACGAGGAGTTCGGCCTCGCCGCGGATGTCGATGCCACGCACCTTCCACGGCTCGACACTGACGATGTCGTCGACGACCAGGGCGACCTTCGGGTTCTTCCGGAGGTTGCGCCACTTCTTGGTACGGCCCATCGCGTGGCCGCCGATGAGGATCGTGCCGTCGTCCCGCGGATAGAAGCCGACCGGGTTCGCCTGCGGCTGGCCGTGCTCGTCGACGGTGGCCAGCCGCCCCAGCCGCTGCGACTTCAGATACGCGCGTTCGGCCTCAGTGAATGCGGTCATGGCAGCCAGCCAAGCACGCCCACCACGTCGAGCGCATCGGATCGTCGGCCCACGCCCGCCGACCCACGCCCGCCGGACTCCGGCTCACCCCCACAGCACCGCGCCCAGCCACGCCCCCATGATCAGCAGACAGGTGAAGAGTTCCGCGAGCACGCTGGTGCCACCCGCACGCATCACCGTCCGCAGCGCCGCCCGCGCCTCGCCGGGCCGGCCGAGCCGCAGACGTTCCCAGAGGTAGACGCCGCCCAGGAAACCCGGGATCGCGCCCAGCACGGGGACCAGGAAGAAACCCAGGAACGCCCCGACCCCGGCGTACACCGCCATGCGCGAGGTGGCGCCGCTCGCGCGCAGCCGACGCGGCGGCAGCACCCAGCGCACCACCTGGCAGAGCGACAGCGCGATCGTGGCGCCGACCAGGACGGCCCAGGCGAGCGGTTCCGGATCCATCAGCGCCCACCACATGACCGCGGCCCACACCAGCCACGACCCCGGCACCCCGGGCACGAGCACGCCACTCAGCCCGAGCAGCATGACGAGGCCGACCAGAAGGAGGTCAAGCACTCCCATCCTTCCAGGGTGCCGGAGGGCCGCCGAGAGGCGCAGTCCTGGAGGCTCGCGGGCCCCTTCGGCAGGGCTTCTCCCCGGCGTGCGCCGATAGGTGGCTTGTCCCCTACGGCCGTTCGGCGACTCGTACGACACGCCGTTCGGTGCGGGGCAAGCCGCCGGTTTTTCCGGATGCACCGTTTTCATCCGGCCCCCGCGGTGGACAATTAGGGGCATGAGCCAGCAGGGGGGAAAGCCCACGGGGAACGAGGACGACTGGTGGGGGAACCTGTACGACGACTCCACCGAGGACACCGGCCCCACACCCACACCCGACTCCCTGGACGACCGCTTCGCCTCGGCGGCGCGGACGGTGGAGGGGCGGTTCCCCGCCGGGCGGGAGGTGCGGGAGCCCGGTGAGGTGGGGGAGGCACGGGACGCGGAGGGTGCGATTCCGGCGCCGCGTTCCGGTGCGGGGAGTTCTCCGCAGGGGAGAGGGCCGGCGCGGGCTGCCGAAACCGGCGCTGCGGGGTCAGGGGGGCTTGCGCCCGGCGCAGGGGGTGCGGGGGGTGGTGGTCTTGGGCCGCGTTCCGGGAACGCGGCGGAACGCGACCCGAAGCCCCCGCCTTCCGCGGCACCGGAACCCGGCCCAGAAACGCCGTCGTCCGACCTGCCCCAGGGCCCCGCGATCTTCCCGCCCCTGCCGAAGCCGCCGGGCTTCGCCGAGTGGGCGGACCCCCAGGACGCCCCGCCGCGGATGACCGGCCCCACCTCGGCGCAGACCTCGGCCTCGCCCGCCCCCCGGGACGCGCCCCCTC
>JODI01000199.1 GCA_000720805.1 Streptomyces violaceoruber | reverse complement strand
CCCCTCCATCGCCCCCGCCTCCGCCTCCAGCACATGCCGGGAACGGAGCCGGGGCAGGCCCAGTCGCCCCGGCTTCATGGTGCGGACGGCGATGACGTTCAGGTGGCGGTCGAGGTAGGCGACGTCGATGGGGATCCGCATGCCGAACGTGTGCACGCTGCCGGCGGGGGAGAGCAGCAGCGCCCCGTCGACGGCGTCCCGGCCGAGGAGGCCCTTGGTGCGGGCCCGGTAGGACGCCGCGATCTCCAGCGGGACGGTGATCCCCGGCGCCGCCCCGTCCCCGTCGTGCACCACCAGCCTGCCCCGCCCGTCGGACCAGCGCCCCACGCGAGTCACCTCCCTGTGCCGCCGCCAACGACCAATACCGACCGAACGTATCCGAATCTGGGACCGTGGTGACCAGCAGCGCCGTCGTCCGCGCAACCGGACGAACGGACCGCGAAATGACCACGAGGTGGCAGAGACATGCGAAAAATCGTCCTGTGGATGTCGGTCTCCCTCGACGGCTACATCGAGGGCCGCGACCGTGACATCAGCTGGCATCGCGTCGACGAGGAACTGCACCGCCACTCCAACGAGACGGCCGCGGCGATGGGCGGGATGCTGCACGGCAGGGTGATGTACGAGCTCATGGCCGCGTACTGGCCCACCGCCGACGCCGACCCCGAAGCTCCCCCGGTCATCGCCGAGTTCGCCCGTCTCTGGCGGGATATCCCGAAGGTCGTCTACTCGCGGACACTGGAGCGCGCCGACTGGAACGCGACGGTCGTACGGGAGGTCGTCCCGGAGGAGGTCCAGGCACTCAAGGAGCAACCGGGCGGTGACCTCTGCCTCGGCGGAGCCGACATCGCGGCCGCCTTCCTGCGCCACGACCTCATCGACGAGTTCCGCGTCTACGTCCACCCGGTCCTCATCGGCACCGGCAGGCCCCTCTTCCCCCAGACCGACTCGGCCGACCCGGCCGACGCCCTGAAGGCCCTCCGCCTCATCGAGACCCGCACCTTCGGCAACGGCGTCGTCCTGCTCCGCCACGAGCGGTAGCCCCGGCGATCCCGACCCCGGGGGCGGTAAAGCGCTGTGCCGAGCCGCCGCCGACCGGGTAGGAAAGGCTCCATGACCACTCTCGGAGCCGTGTTCCGTCCCCAGGTGCCGCCCGAACGTCTCCGGGCCGTCGCCCGGCTCGCCGACAACGTCGGGCTGGAGGAACTGTGGTTGTGGGAGGACTGCTTCCTGGAGGGCGGGATCTCGACGGCCGCAGCCGCGCTCGCCTGGACCGAGCGGGTGCGGGTCGGGGTCGGGCTGTTGCCGGTGCCGCTGCGGAACGTCGCCGTCACCGCGATGGAGGCGGCCACCCTGTACCGGCTGTTCCCCGGCCGTGCCGTCCTCGGCGTCGGGCACGGTGTGCAGGACTGGATGGGGCAGGTCGGGGCGCGGGCCGAGTCCCCGCTGACCTTGTTGCGCGAGCATCTCGTCGCGCTGCGCGCCCTGTTGCGGGGGGAGCGGGTCACGACCGGCGGGCGCTACGTCAACCTCGACGACGTCGCTCTCGACTGGCCGCCGCCCGCCGACGCCGGCATCCCGGTGTTCGCAGGGGGCACCGGCCCACGCACGCTGCGCCTCACCGGTGAGGCCGCGGACGGCACCATTCTCACCGCCTCCACTTCGCCCGACGGTGTACGGCGGGCGCGCGGGCTCATCGACGAGGGGCGGGCCGCGGCCGGGCGGACCGAACCGCACCCGGTCGTCGTCTATCTCCTCGCCGCCACCGGCCCGGACGCCGTCGCCCGGCTGCGCGTCGAACTGGCGGCGGAGGGGCTGGGATCCGTCCCTGACCTCGGGGTCGCCGGGGACGCCGGTGCCGTGGCCAAGGCCGTCCAGCGGCTGGCCGAGGCGGGCGCCGACTCGGTGATCCTCCAGCCGACGGGCGACGAACCGGACCCGGAGGCATTCATACGGTTCACGGCGGAGGAGGTCCGCCCCCTGGTGCCGTGAGCCTCACCGTCCCGTGAGCCTGACCGTGCGGTGAACCCCGCCGTGCGGTGAACTCCACCATGCGGTGAACCCCGCCCGTGGCTCAAAAAATGACCAGCGCCCACCGACCACCCCTGCCACGATCACTCGATGGAGCAGTCACCCACCAACCCCAACCCCGGCCATCCCCACCCCCACACC
>JODI01000198.1 GCA_000720805.1 Streptomyces violaceoruber | reverse complement strand
CCACCCGCTCGAACAACTCCCACAACTCATCTGGCACCAGACGTTCAACGATCCCCACAAGGCCAGACTACCGAACAGCCCAAATGAGACGACGCCTTATGCCCTGATGGGCAACTCGCGTGCCTGCTGGCGGGCTTGGGCCCTCAGAGAGATGAGCTCCGATTCCATGGTCCACGGTTCGCCATGCTCGATCCAGCACACTCGGGCGTTCCCCGCCATCCACTGACTCAGGGTGGCTTCCCCCGCCTTGCCGAAGGTCATCCGCTTGCCGCTCCCCAGACGATGCAACTCAAGCCCGGGCACCTCCGCAGGTTGTGAGCAAAGCTAAGGTGCTCAGGGCCACTCGGCGAGCAGCGCCTTCACCATCCGTGGCATCCCAACTCCGCCGGCGCAGACGTTGTTATCCTCCGCGACAATGGGACCGGCCGTGCGATACTCGTCGCCCGAGTGAACCCCGATAATGAAAGGCCCCTCGGGAAACGTGCCGAACATCGGCCCGCCGGAGTTGCCGTCGGACGCGTCCCCGCGATGCTCGATCTCGTCCCATTCCCCCGAGGGGTCGTCGTCGATCACAGGGATGCCGTTCTGGAAGGTGGGTCGCTCCCCGCCGGTGATGCTGCCTGGATACCCGACCAGCGTCCAACGGCCCTCGTCCTCCCAGTCGTCGTCGTAGGTCTGGGTACCGAACCACCCGAGGGCGTTTCCCAGGGGGTTGTAAAGCTTCAGGACGGCGAGGTCACGGTCCTGAGTCGAGTCGCCCACGTTGTTCGGGTGGACGACGTGGCGGTAGGCCTCGCACCACGACTCCAGGCCCACCGTCGACACACCGTTGAAGTATCCGGGGACGAACTTGACGCCCCATCGTCCGGCGCCCCCGTCCCGGGGCATCAGGTGCGCGCTGGTGACGATATGGCGTGGTCCGACGAGCGAGGCTGTCCCCAGTCGCTTGCGCACGCCGAACTCGAAGACCTCGATGCGGCCGATACAAGTCATGGGGTAGCCCTCAGGACGGAAAGAGGTGCGGTTCTCGGGGTTATACACCTTGTGCAACCGCACGCCTTTGCCGTTCTTGACCTGCCACGGCGACGGGTCGATGGGTGCGAGCTTCGGGTGGTAGACGCGGGGTCGCCACTCGGGCCGATAAGGCGGCGTCGTGGACGCCCAGGAATCCCCGACCGCCTCCTGTGTCTGACCCACACCCCCGAGCCGACCCAGGAACACACCCTCGGGCATACGGAACGACCCGTTCTGTGCGAGCTCGGCGCCCAGATCGGACAACCTGGCGCGTTCGCTGCCGTCCGCGCTGGAGAGGTACACCACCTGCTCGGACATCGATTCCCGCATCTCGGCCGGGATCATCTCGCCGGAGACGGGGTCGTTGTCCATTTCCAGCAACTGTTCCGGTGTCAGCGGATTCGCGGTGTCGTCACCCGTCGCGGCTTTTCCGAGGTTGGTCATGGCGAATGCTCCTTTCCCCAAGGGTAGGTTCCTCAGAACTGTCGATGGCCCTGGCGCAGGATCGTCAGCCGGGCGATGGACAGCGCTGTTCTTCGGCCACTCCACGGCAGCGCCTTCGACGGGAAGCGCTACGGTCGTCGACGACCTGCTACAGAAACAGGACGAAGCCGACATCATCCTCATGCAGCGTGCAGCCGCCGCGCCTGGCTTCTGGTCACTGTCGGAAGGTGTTGCTCGTGACTGTGGACAATCCTCCCGCACAGGAGGCAATCACTTAAATAGAGCCTATATAGGCGAGGCGGCGAACGCATGTCGAGGCCCGGTGACGCTCCAGAACGGCGTCACCCCCGGTGCGTACGCCCGGTTCAACCCGGGACCACGCCCGGTTGTGGGCGCCGGGCGATCATTGGGGCATGTGGACGAGTATCAACCATCTCGGCCTGTAAGGAATGTTCCAGCTTGGCAGATAAACCTTTTTGATGATGGCGCGAGTCAGGCATCTCAAATACCTCTGCAATCATCTGGTCCCCCGCAAGGCAGCGCGACAGACGGGTAGTTGCACACGCGGTCGGCGGAGCGGCTTTGGGCTGGAGCTGCTTTGGCGCGAGTGATCATGGCCCCGTAAGCTTCCCGCGCGTCGGGCAGTCTGTGGACCTGCCCGGTAAAGCACGACGTTGGGGCCATGATCTTCGAGGCTCGCGCCAAAGTGGCCACCTAAGGCGTCGTCTCATTTGGGCTGTTCGGTAGTCTGGCCTTGTGGGGATCGTTGAACGTCTGGTGCCAGATGAGTTGTGGGAGTTGTTCGAGCGGGTGG
>JODI01000197.1 GCA_000720805.1 Streptomyces violaceoruber | reverse complement strand
CTGGAAGTCGTAGGTGTAGTGGGTGGTGTTGCCCGCTCCGTCCGTCACCGAGGTGACGTCGCCGGCCCGGTTGTAGCCGTATGACGTCGTCACGCCGCCGGGCGAGGTGGTCGACGCGGTGTGCGCGCCGTACGGGTTGCCGGTGGTGACCGCGTACGAGTTCGTGGAGGTCAGCGTCCTCGTCGACGGGTAGCGCTCCATCGTCGTCTGCGTCAGCTGCCGGCCCAGGAAGTCGTACGTCGCCTGCGCCTGCGCGCCCGTGCCGTCCGTCGCCGACAACTGGTCGCCCGCCGTGTCGTACGTGGCGTGCGTCTTGGTGCCGTCCGGTGCCGTGGTCTGGGCGAGGTCGCCCATCTGGTCGTAGAGGTACGAGGTGGTCCGCCCGCCCGGGCTGGTCTCGGAGGTCTGGTTGCCCTCGCTGTCGTACGTCCACACGGTGGTGCCGGCGTTCGGCGAGGAGGCGCCCGCCGGGGTGTACGACGGCAGTGCCTCGGAGACCTTGTTGCCGTCGGCGTCGTACACCGTCGTCGTCACCAGGCCGTTCGGGTCCTGCTCCTCGACGCCCTCGCCGAAGGTGTTGAAGCCGCTGGTGGTGACGGGGTGGACGGTCGCCGCGGTGGTGCCGTCGGGCTCGGCCTGGACGGCGGGCGCGGTGGTGACCGCGAGGTTGCCCGCCTCGTCGTAGGCGTAGTCGGTGGTGTGCTGCTCGGCGTCCGTCGTGGACGTCGGCAGGCCGCGCTTGTCGTACGCGTACTTGGTGGTCTGCTCGGTGGAGGAGCCGACCGTGCCGCCGGTGTGGCCCTTGCCGTACAGGGAGGTGACGTCGGCGGCGGACAGAGCCCGCTGGTAGACCTGCACGTCGGCGAGCGAGCCGTTGGTGAAGTCGGTCGGGTTGCCCGCGTACTTGGAGCGGCCCATGGTCAGCGAACCGGATGAGGTCCACGGCGTGGAGTCGGTGTTCGATCCGGCCAGGGAGCCGTTGACGTAGAGCTTCATGGCGCCGGTGGCGGCGTCGTACGCGCCGACCACGTGGGTCCAGCTACCGCTGGTCGCGGCGGTGGTCGAATAGGCGCCGGTGAAGGACGGGGCGGTGGTGTCGCCGCTGGTCAGGTCGAACGACCACACCGGCGCGCCGGAGTGGGCGTAGTTGTACTGCAGGTAGAAGGGGCTGTCGTTCGTGCCGTCCTGACCGAGCAGGGTCATGTTGGTGGTCGGCGTCGAGTTCAGGTTCACCCAGGCGGAGACCGTGTAGGAGGCGGTGGTGTCCAGCACCGGACCGCTGGTGGCCACGTTGCTGGTGGTGCCGTTGAGGGTGGCGGCGTCGCCGTTCCAGGTGACGTCGGTGGCCCGGGCCGTGTTGCCGGTGCCGGAGGCGTCGGTGACGTTGGTGCCGGAGGTCTGGTTGAGCTTCCACCAGCCGGCCGGGTGACCGGAGGCGTCCCCGTACAGCGTCTCGCTGAGCAGGTTGCCCATGTCGTCGTACGTGCTGGTGGTGGTGCGGTCGTAGCCCGAGGCGTCGTGGTCGTTCTCGGTGGCCACCTGGTCGTCCGGGGTGTACGACACCGTGGTCACGCGGTCCACGCCGGTCGGGTCGAGCTCGGTGGACGTGGTGCGGGAGGCCGCGTCGACCGCGTACTTGGTGACCGTCTCGCCGTTCTCGGTGGTGGACTGGGTGAGGTTGCCGGCCGCGTCGTAGAGGTCCGACTCCAGCACGTAGCTGCTGGTGCCGTTCGCGCTGGTCCGCTTCACCGTCGCGGTCAGACCGTCGTCGGTGTACGTGTACGCCGTGGTGTTGCCCATGGCGTCGGTGACCGACGCCAGCCGCCCGGCCGGGTCGTAGGCCCGGGAGGACTCCGTCAGCAGGGTCGCCGTCTGCGGGCTCACCGGGTCGCCGGTGTACATCAGCCCCTGCGTGAGCAGGTTGCCGTTGTCGTCGTACGTGTAGCGGGTGTCGACGCCCGCCGAGGTCACCTCCTTGGTCTTGTTGCCGGAGGTGTCGTACGAGTACGTCGTGGTGTTGCCGTTGGACGCGCCGGCGGCGGCGTTGGCGTCCGACTCGGTCAGCAGGTGGTCGTAGGCGTCGTAGGTCTGGGTCTCGGTGCGTGAGGTGTCGCCGCCGCTCGCGTCGGACACGGTCTGCGAGGTGACGTTGCCGTCCTCGTCGTAGACGGTCGTGGAGACGGCGGCGTGCGTGGCGCCGGTGACGCGGTCGGTGAGCTGCGGGTCGTCCTCCTCGACGACCTGGCCGGCGCCGTCGTACCGGTACGTCGTCACCAG
>JODI01000196.1 GCA_000720805.1 Streptomyces violaceoruber | reverse complement strand
CTGGTGACGACGTACCGGTACGACGGCGCCGGCCAGGTCGTCGAGGAGGACGACCCGCAGCTCACCGACCGCGTCACCGGCGCCACGCACGCCGCCGTCACCACCTCGGTCTACGACGAGGACGGCAACGTCACCTCGCAGACCGTCTCCGACGCGGGCGGCGGCGACAAGGCCCGCACCCAGACGTGGACCTACGACCCCTACGACCACGTGCTGACCGAGTCGGACGCCAACGCCGCCGAGGGCGCCGCGAACGGCAACACGACGACGTACTCGTACGACACCTCCGGCAACAAGACCAAGGAGGTCACCAGCGCCGGCAACGAGATGCGGTACACCTACGACGACAACGGCGACCTGCTCACGCAGGGCCTGATGTACACCGGCGACCCGGTGAGCCCGCAGGCGGCGACCCTGCTGACGGAGTCCTCACGGGCCTACGACCCGGCCGGGCGGCTGGCGTCGGTCACCGACGCCATGGGCAACACCACGGCGTACACGTACACCGACGACGGTCTGACCGCGACCGTGAAGCGGACCAGCGCCGACGGTAAGAGCACCTACGTGCTGGAGTCGGACACCTACGACGCGGCCGGCAACCTGCAGCAGTCCACCACCGACAACGGTGAGACGGTCACCAAGTACAAGGTCGACGCGGCCTCCCGCACCACGTCCACCGAGCTCGACCCGACCGGCGTGGACCGCGTGACCACGGTGTCGTACACCCCGGACGACCAGATCGCCTCCGAGAACGACCACGACGCCTCCGGCTACGACCGCACCACCACCAACACCTACGACGACATGGGCAACCTGCTCAGCGAGACGCTGTACGGGGACGCCTCCGGTCACCCGGCGGGCTGGTGGAAGCTCAACCAGACCTCCGGCAGGTCGGTCACGGACTCCTCCGGCACCGGCGGCACCGCGACCGCGGGCCCGGGCGTGACCTGGGCGGACGGCGCGGCCAAGTTCGCGGGCACGACCACCGGCACCGGTGACGTCGTCGCCACCGACGGCCCGGTCCTGGACACCAGCGCCTCCTACACCGTCTCGGCGTGGGTGAACCTCGCCGACACCTCCACCTACCGCACCTTCGTGGCGCAGGGCGGCACCACGAGATCGTCGTTCTACCTGCAGTACTCCTCCAGCACCGGCGTCTACCGCTTCATCTCTCCCAGCGGGGACGTCGCCGCCCCGACCTACTCCACCGCCTCCGCGTCCGCGGCGCCGACGCTGAACACCTGGACGCACCTGGTCGGCGTGTTCGACGCGAGCAACGGCGCGATGAAGCTGTACGTCAACGGCGCACAGGCGGGCACGGCCACCAACACCACGCCGTGGACGGGCACCGGGCCGCTGTCGATCGGCGGCGCGCAGCAGGCCGACGGCACGGTCGGCAACGTCGTCGCCGGGTCGGTCAGCAACGTCCAGACCTACCAGCGGGCCCTGTCCGCGACCGACGTGACCTCCCTTTACGGCAAGGGCCGCGGCGGCGGCACGGTCGGCTCCTCGAACGAGCAGACCACGAAGTACACCTACGACAAGCGCGGCCTGCCGACGTCCATGACGGACGCCGAGCAGCACACCACCGACTACGCCTACGACGAGGCGGGCAACCTCGCGGTCACCACCGCGCCCGCCGTCCAGGCCGAACCGGACGGCACGACCGCCGCCCCCGTGCGCCCGGTCACCACCAGCGGCTTCAACACCTTCGGCGAGGCCGTCGAGGAGCAGGACCCGAACGGCCTGGTCACCACGACGGTGTACGACGCCGAGGGCGACAAGGTCTCCGAGACCCTGCCGCCGTACACCCCCGCGGGCGCCTCCTCGCCCGACGCGGGCACCACCGTGTGGACGTACGACAGCGAGGGCAACCAGACCTCGGTCACCACGCCGGGCGGCAAGACCAGCTCGTCCCTGTACGACCAGATGGGCAACGTCGCACAGATCACCGCGCCCGACGGTTCCACCACGCACGCCGTCTACGACGCCGACGGCGAGATGGTGTCCTCCACGGACGCCACCGGCGCGCAGGCACAGGCGACGTACGACTACCTGGGCCGGCAGCTGACGCAGACGACGATGGAGCGCTACCCGTCGACGAGGACGCTGACGGCGACCACGTCGTACGCGGTGACCACCGGCAACCCGTACGGCGCCCACGCCGCGTCGACCACCTCGCCGGGCGGCGTGACGACGTCATACGGCTACAACCGGGCCGGCGACGTCACCTCGGTGACGGACGGAGCGGGCAACACCACCCACTACACCTACGACTTCCAG
>JODI01000195.1 GCA_000720805.1 Streptomyces violaceoruber | reverse complement strand
GCCGCCGATGTGGCCCTTGATGTACGAGGTCGTCGCGGAGGCGGCGATCGTGTTCAGCAGGGCCGTACCGATCGCGCCGCCCACCTGCTGCGAGGTGTTGACCATCGCGGAGGCGACACCGGCGTCACGCGGCTCCACCCCGTGCGTGGCCAGCGACATGGCGGGCATGAAAGCCGTACCCATGCCGAGGCCGAGCAGGATCATCCCCGGCAGGATCGTGCTGGAGTAGGTGGAGCCGATCTCGA
This sequence comes from Streptomyces violaceoruber, assembly GCA_000720805.1. Taxonomy (GTDB): domain Bacteria; phylum Actinomycetota; class Actinomycetes; order Streptomycetales; family Streptomycetaceae; genus Streptomyces; species Streptomyces cellulosae_A. The sequence goes on along the minus strand of JODI01000195.1, from coordinate 2,368 downwards.
GCCGGGTCAGGATCAGCATGCCGAGCGCGGCGACCAGGAAGCCCGGAGCCATCAGGAAGCGCGGGGGGACCCGGGTCATCAGGCGGGTGCCGATCTGCGTGGAGCCCACCATCATGCCGCCGATCATCGGCAGGAAGGCGAAGCCGGTCTTGACCGGCGAGTAGCCCTTCACGATCTGCAGGTAGTAGGTCAGGAAGAGGAACAGGCCGAACATCGCGATGATCGCGAGACCGAGGGAGAGGTAGACGCCTCCGCGGTTGCGCTCGGTGATGACGCGCAGCGGCAGCAGCGGGGCCTTGACCCTGGACTCGACGAGGACGAACGCGGCGAGCAGGACCGCCGAGGCCACGAACAGGCCGACGGTCGTCGAGTCGCCCCAGCCGTCGGACTCGGCGCGGGTGAAGGCGTAGACGAGCGTGACCAGACCGAGGATGGAGAGGATGACGCCCGGGATGTCGAGCGGCGAACGGTTGCGGCCGCCGGCAGGCTCACGGATGACGTAGTAGGCGCCCGCGGCCGCGATGATCGCGAACGGAATGTTGACGAAGAACGTCCAGCGCCAGTCGAGGTACTCGGTGAGGACACCGCCGAGGATGAAGCCGACCGCGCCGCCGCCACCGGCGATCGCGCCGTAGATGCCGAACGCCTTGGCGCGCTCCTTGGGCTCCGTGAACATCACGGCGAGCAGGGAGAGCGCGGCGGGTGCGAGCAGTGCGCCGAACGCGCCCTGGAGGGCACGGGCGCCGAGCATCATCGCCTCGTTGGTGGCCGCGCCGCCGAGGGCGGAGGCCCCGGCGAAGCCGATCAGACCGGCGACGAAGGTGCGCTTGCGGCCCCACAGGTCGGCGATCCGGCCGCCGAACAGCAGCAGACCGCCGAAGGCGAGGGCGTAGGCCGTGATGACCCACTGCCGGTTGCCGTCGGATATGCCGAGGTCCTGCTGGGCGGACGGCAGGGCGATGTTCACGATGGTCGCGTCGAGCACGACCATCAGCTGGGCGAGCGCGATGAACGTCAGCGCCTTCCAGCGGTTGGCGTCCGGGACGCCAGGAGCCTTGACGGCTGTTTCAGACATGGGACTACCCACTTCGGGACTTCGGGACGGAAAAAGGTGTCGTGAGGGACGGCTCGTCGATGCGTCGTTGCTGACGAGGCCGGACGTGCTGCGGAAGCTCTACGGGAGTTTGACCGGGCCTGCGGTCTGAACTCATCGGTCAGGTCGGTCGGGCCCGGACTCGGTGGTCGGTAGGTCGGTCAGGTGGGTCAGGCCTGGCGGAGATCCTCCATGGTCGCGGCCGCCCCCGGGAGGACTGAGCGGGCCGGGGCCCGCAGTCCGTCCACGAACAGCTGCAGATGACGGTGTACGAAGCGGTCGGCGCTGACGCACGCGGTTCCGGCCGGGGGCCGGCTGAGCTGGGCCATGGCGAGCATCATGTCGCCGACACCCACATCGGTGCGCAGCTGTCCGGCTGCCTTGGCGCGGTCCATGAGCTCCTCGACGATCTGCTCCAGGCGCTCACGTGCCGCTTCCAGGTCGGGGTGGTTCTTGTCGAAGGTGGTCACGACCATCGGGCACATCGCGCTGATCCGCTCGTCGGCGGAGACATGCACGAAGCGCTCCAGCGCCGCGAAGGCGTCGCCGCTCTCGGCGAGTGCCTGTTCGGCCGCCTCCGAGGTACGGTCCATGACCGAGCAGACGACCTCGCGGACGAGGGCGTCGCGGTCCGGGAAGTTGCGGTACACCGTGGCGTTGCCGACGCCGGCCCGGCGGGCGATGTCGTCGAGCGGCACGTCGGGGCCGAACTCGGTGAACATCTCCCGGGCGGCGGTGACGATCCGCTCCCGGTTGCGCAGGGCGTCGGCACGGGGCCGGGTCACCTTGCGCTGCACGGGGGTCGCGGTCTGCACGGCGTACTCCTCAGGGTCTTCGACTGCTGGCGACGATCCGGGGACTGTCTCCCCGTTTCGCTCGAACACATGGCTAAACGGGGAAACGGTCCCCGGTTATTTCCCGCCCCGTCGAAGATTCCTTGTGACCTGAGTCACATACCCCCGGACGGGAAAACCCACGTTCGGTCTCCTCCAGATCGCGCCCGCCAACCCCTCGCCACAGGGTGATCGAAGGGGCACGAAAGGGCGCAGCCTTCAGGTCGGCGGCTGCCGCGGACCGAAGGGGCCATCCATGCACCCGCAGCCTGGGCGACGCCGGGGAGGCCCGCGCGCGTCCGCGGTGCCGCACCGCCGACACATACGCCCGCGCCGCGCGGCCGCCCTCGCCTCCGTGACCGCGCTGACCCTCGCGGTCAGCACCTCCGCCGGCACCGGTCATCTCCCCCCGCCCGCCACCACGGCCGGCGCGGGCCCCGTC
>JODI01000194.1 GCA_000720805.1 Streptomyces violaceoruber | reverse complement strand
CCGGCTCGTCGAAGGAGACCCGTACGTGGGACTGGGCGGCCAGGTGGTAGACCTCGTCGGGCTGGATCTCCTCCAGCAGACCCACCAGCCGCGTGCCGTTGGTGAGATCGCCGTAATGCAGGATCAGCCGGTCCGTCCCGTGCCGGTTGTCCCGGCGGTGAACGAAGTCCGGTACCCGACGCGCGGTGCCGTGGACCTCGTATCCCTTCTCCAGCAGCAGTTCGGCGAGATAGGACCCGTCCTGGCCACCGATGCCGGTGATGAGCGCCTTCTTGACTGTCACCACGCACTCCCTACTGGGCGTAGACCTCGAAATCCGGTGCCGCCGAGTGCGCCTTCCCGCGAAGGGCCCCTGACGGCATGCCAGATTAGGGTAGATCAGCGGCCCTTCAGGGGAAATGTTGCATTGTGTCCCTTTCGTGGAAATGCGTACTAGGCTGAGGGGGCGTGACTCGCCACCCGACACGACCCTTGGGCCTGCCCAAACGGTTACCAGGAGTGCCTGTTCATGAACACGACCATCACCGGGGCACCGACCGCCGCACCCCACCGTCCGCTGGAGCGCTCGGCCCGGATCTTCGTCGCCGGACGCCGCGGGCTCGTGGGCTCTGCGGTCTGGAGACGTCTGAGCGCCGCAGGATTCGGCGCGCTCCTCGGACCCGACTCGACGGAGCTGGACCTGAGGAACCGCCCGGCGGTCTTCGACTGGTTCTCGCGGCACCGGCCGCACGCGGTCGTCCTGGCCGCCGCACGGGTCGGAGGGATCAGGGACAACGCGACCCGGCCCACTGAGTTCGTATCGGACAACCTGCGGATCCAGGTCAACGTCATGGACGCCGCGTTGCGGCACGGCGTCGAGCGGTTGCTCTTCCTGGGCTCCAGCTGCATCTACCCGAGACTGGCCGCCCAGCCCATCCGGGAGGAGGCCCTGCTGACCGGGCCCCTGGAAGAGACCAACGAGGCCTACGCGATCGCCAAGATCGCGGGCATCATGCAAGTGAGGGCCGTGCGCAGGCAGCACGGCCTGCCGTGGATCTGCGCCATGCCGACGAACCTGTACGGCCCCGGTGACAACTTCCATCCCGAGCGTTCGCACGTACTGCCGTCGCTGATCAGACGATTCCACGAGGCGTACGTCGAACGGGCGCCGAAGGTCGTCAACTGGGGCACCGGCACCCCGCGCCGGGAATTCCTCCACGTCGACGACCTCGCCCTGGCCTGCCAGATCCTCCTCGAACGGTACGACGGGGACGCGCCGGTGAACGTGGGTACCGGAGAGGACCTCACCATCCGTGAACTCGCCGAGATGGTGGCGTCCGTCGTCGGGTACGAAGGCGCGGTCGAATGGGATCCGCTTCAACCCGACGGGACGCCGCGCAAGGTCCTGGACATTTCCCGGATCACCGCGCTGGGATGGAAGCCCGAGATCAGTCTGCGGGACGGTATCCGCAGCACCTACGAGTGGTACGTCCGGCTGCTTCAAACGGGCGAAGATCGGGTGCGGTGAAATGCCGCGGTGCTCGCTGGGGCGTGCATCGCCCATTCTCCTTGATACGGTCCCCGGGTGCTGAAAAAGGTTGCGATGGGTCTGGCCCAAAGGGCCGTCGACCGAGGGGTTCAGGCCAGGATCGACGAACTGCGCTTCTCGATGGGAGCGATGGAGAGCCGACTGGCGAGCCTGCTGCCGGAACCACGGAATCTTCGGGACACGGAGTTCAAGGTGTTTTCCCAATGGGGCGAGGACGGCATCCTGCAGTTCCTCGTGTCCCGGCTCTCCCCGCCCGATGTCTTCATCGAGATCGGAGTCGGTGACTACTCCGAGGCGAACACCCGCTTCCTGGCCATGAAGAACAACTGGCGTGGTGCGATCTTCAACGGCGGAACCGCGCACATCGACTTCCTGAGACACAGCGGAATGGCGTGGCGGTGGAGTATCGAGCCGGTCTCGGCGTTCGTCACCGCGGAAAACGTCAACGAGCTGATCCTGGGAACCGGGATCAAGGGTGATGTCGGTGTCCTCTCGATCGACATCGACGGGGTCGACTACTGGGTGTGGCGGGAGATCTCGGCCGTGTCTCCGTGGATCGTCGTCGTCGAGTACAACAGTGTCTTCGGCTCCGAAAAGGCGGCAACCGTTTCCTATCGCCGCGATTTCATGGCGTCAGCAGCGCACTACACCGGCTCGTACTTCGGTGCGTCACTGGCGGCTCTCCATCATCTCGGAGCCGAACTGGGCTATCGCCTCGTGGGTGTCGGCAGTAATGGCGTCAACGCGTTCTTCGTGCGCGAGGACGTCGCCGGTGGCCTGTGGAACCTGGCTCCGCAAGCCGCCTTCGTCCGGTCTCGTGTCCGGACCGCTCGCGGTCCGGACGGTGAGCTGACGTACACGGGGGACGACCACGTGCAACTGCTGCGATCGATGCGTGATCTCACGGTGCACCTGGTGGACGAGCGGGCAGACGTGTCGATCGCCGAGGCTTTCGGGGTCTGACAGGCGGGGCACGGGCCGTCCCGGTGGCGCCCGCGCCCTAAGACATCGTCTCATTTGGTTAGTCTTCGGTAGCAGATGAGGGTGCAGGCAATGCTGGTGAAGGCCAGGAAGTGCTCGGCCTTGCGCTCATAGCGC
>JODI01000193.1 GCA_000720805.1 Streptomyces violaceoruber | reverse complement strand
GCTCGTACTGCTGCGGGTAGTGCACCACGGTCAGCGGCGGGTGCTCCGCCCACAGCTTGACGGGCACCTTCGGGGGATGCGGCGGCGAGAGAAGCAGATCCTCGTCGCGGACAATACTGCGCAACGGATGGTCGGAGCCCAGAACCATGACGTCTTCGACGACACTCACGGGGACCTCCTTGTCTTTGCGTACTTGTTCTTGGGGGGTCACCGCTTTCGGCCCCAGTACATCTCGATGCCCTTCCACTCCATCAACTGAGGGCTGTCGACCTTGTCCCCGAACGCCTCGCGGATCTGCTCCCCGGAGTAGTAGGGAATGTCGTCCACGGGGACGTGCGCGAAGAGTTTGTCAAACCACTGCCGAAGGTGGACGTCGGAGTCGATACGGGAGAAGAACGTCGCTCCCTTCAGGACCGCTTCGGCCAGCACGATGCGCCGGCCGGGCTTCATCACCCGCAGCAAGTCCGCAGCCGTCTCGTGCCAGTCGTCACAGTGCTGTGTCGCCTGCAACACGGCGACACAGTCATATGCCTCGTCGTCCACCGAGTCCGTGTACGCCCAGCGCCAGCAGCCGATCTGGCCGTTCCGGCCGGGAACCTTGCCCAGGACGGCGTTCCGTCCGTCCTTGATGATCTCCACGGTGTCGATGACGCCGTCCGGCCCCACAATGGCCTGCATGTCCTCGACCCATCCGGCGGGCGCGATGCCCTCACCGATCAGCAGAACCCGGTCTCCGGCACGGAGTTCGAGGAGACCGTAGACGATCTCGGATATCGGCCGGGCCAGTTCCTGCCAGATGTACGGCAGGCCACCGGCGATGGCCATGGCCATCTCCCATTTCACCCGCAGCTTGACATCGTGGATCTCCGGGCCGAAACGCTCCTCGTCCCACGGCTGGATGTATTTCCAGGGGTCTCCGCCACCGAAGCTGTCCTTGGCTTCCGTACTCATGTCGTCCTGTCCTCTGTCGTCTGCCGGAATCGTGTGGTGAGGGCGGTATTTCTCCGGCTGGAACGCCGCCCCGACGCGCCCGGTCAATCACGCGCAGATGTTGACAAGGGCGCCGATGCCTTCGATCTCGATGCGCACCTCGGCGCCGGACCGCAGGAAGAGTCCCTGCCTGTGGCCCACGCCGGCCGGGGTTCCGGTGCTGATCACGTCGCCGGGTTCAAGGGTCGTCTGCCGGGACAAGTAGGAGACCAGCGCTGGAACAGGGTGGATGAGCTGCGAGGTGCGCGCGTCCTGGCGCAGCTCGCCATCGACCCAGGTACGCAGGCGCAGGTCGTCGGGGTCGGTGAATTCGTCGAGCGTGACCAGGGCGGGCCCCATGGGGGTGAAGGTGTCGAAGCTCTTGGCGGCGGTGACATCGGCCGCCCGGCCGGGGATGCGGCCCTTCTGCACGTCACGGGCGCTGACGTCGTTGACGATCGTGAAGCCGGCGACGCACGCGTATGCCTCCGCCTCGGACACGTCGGTCGCGCGTCGGCCGATGACGACCGCGAGCTCGCCTTCGTAGTCGACCTCGTCGGGGGCTGCCTTCGGGAAGCGGATCCGCTCGCCCATGCCGATGACCGAGGACGGCGCCTTCAGGAAGACGACCGGCTCCTCCGCCACAGCGTTGTAGTCCACCTCGGTGCGGTGGTCGGCGTACGCGTAGCCCACTGCCCAGATCTTCGAAGGCCGGGGGACGGGAGCGAGGAGCTGTATCTGCGTCGTGGGCATACGGTCGCGGACCGCGGCCATGGCCAGGGAGCCGAGGTCGAGGCCGCCCTGCAGAGCCGTACCGAGGTCGGTCGTGTCGACGTCGAGAAAGGCGATGCTCTCGCCGTCCTCCTCCAGCCTGCCGATTCCCTTGACCGTGCTGACGAGCCTGGTCACAGGGCCACCGCCCGGTTGTCGAGGCGTAGCAGCTCGCGCTCGGAGTCACCGGCGCGGTAGCGGGCGGCGAAGCGGTCGGGGTCCAGTTCCAGCCCGGAGGGGTTCGCGGCGAAGACGGGCCCGGACATGAAGGCCACCTCCTCCTCGACCGTGGCGAAGTTGGGGCAGGAGAACTCGACGATGTTCCGGTCCGGGTCGCGGTAGTAGAAGCTGGTGGCCTGGCCGTGGTTGGCCGCACGGTGCGGGCGCACGCCGATGGAGGCCATGTGTTCGTGCTGGGAGATGAGGTCGCCCAGGGTGCCGACGCCGAACTGGAAGTGGTGCAGACCGGGTCCGGAGGACTCCGTCTCGCTCAGGTTTTCGACGCCGAACAGGGCGAACACCTGGCTGTGCGGGGCGTCCGCGACACGGAAGAAGCCCAGCCGGACGTCGACCGCCCGCTCGGGCATGCCGGCGGGGCGCGGCGGGGCGTCCGGGTCGGGGGTCCGCTCGTAGAAGGGGCCGTGCCCGAGGACGTGGGCGTAGAAGGCGGCCATGTCGTCGTAGCGCGCGGTCCTGAGCACCAGCTCGGAGAGGTGCAGCGCGACGGCTTGCGTCCCGCCGGCCCCTGTCCCGGCCTCGGCCTGGGGGGTCGTCGTCATCGTGAGGGCCTCCTTGCCCGTCAAACGGTGGGGTGCAGCGGCCTTGAGGCGCGGCGCACGATGCGCCACTTGCCGCCGGTGCGGCGGAACTGGTGGGTCGTGTCGTGGACACGGTCCAGGACGTAGGCGCCATCGGGCTGCCACACGTGCAGCAGGATCAGCGCCTGCGACTGGACGGACCTACCGTGGGGCCGCCGGCCTGGACCGTGGTGACCTCATGACCGGAGCCAGGCAGTGGCTCCGGGCATCGTCCTGATCAGCAGGAGTCACCATGACGTTCCCTGTCTCTTGAACCTGAGATGAGCGTAGCACCGCACACCATCGGTCATAAGTCTTGTATTTTTCCTGGTCTTCCATACAACGACATGCGCGTGTAATTCTGACCCGGGTTCAAGAGATGGGACCATGAGTGGTCCGACCCTTGCTCAGGAAGGCAGATCTTCAATGTCTGACCAGCACGAGAGAGCCGCATCCCGGCGCGTCCTG
>JODI01000192.1 GCA_000720805.1 Streptomyces violaceoruber | reverse complement strand
CCCACAGGGTCCCCCCTGCAGTACCATCGGCGCTGTAAGGCTTAGCTTCCGGGTTCGAAATGTAACCGGGCGTTTCCCTCACGCTATAACCACCGAAACCCTATTGGTTTCGAGCGAACAAGCACACTTTTCAAAACACAGTGGACGCGAGCAACTGAGGACAAGCCCTCGGCCTATTAGTACCAGTCAGCTCCACCCATTACTGGGCTTCCACACCTGGCCTATCAACCCAGTCGTCTACTGGGAGCCTTAACCCCTCAAGGGGGTGGGAGTCCTCATCTCGAAGCAGGCTTCCCGCTTAGATGCTTTCAGCGGTTATCCCTCCCGAACGTAGCCAACCAGCCATGCCCTTGGCAGGACAACTGGCACACCAGAGGTTCGTCCGTCCCGGTCCTCTCGTACTAGGGACAGCCCTTCTCAAGACTCCTACGCGCACAGCGGATAGGGACCGAACTGTCTCACGACGTTCTAAACCCAGCTCGCGTACCGCTTTAATGGGCGAACAGCCCAACCCTTGGGACCGACTCCAGCCCCAGGATGCGACGAGCCGACATCGAGGTGCCAAACCATCCCGTCGATATGGACTCTTGGGGAAGATCAGCCTGTTATCCCCGGGGTACCTTTTATCCGTTGAGCGACGGCGCTTCCACAAGCCACCGCCGGATCACTAGTCCCGACTTTCGTCCCTGCTCGACCCGTCGGTCTCACAGTCAAGCTCCCTTGTGCACTTACACTCAACACCTGATTACCAACCAGGCTGAGGGAACCTTTGGGCGCCTCCGTTACTCTTTAGGAGGCAACCGCCCCAGTTAAACTACCCATCAGACACTGTCCCTGATCCGGATCACGGACCCAGGTTAGACATCCAGCACGACCAGACTGGTATTTCAACGACGACTCCACCTGAACTGGCGTCCAAGCTTCACAGTCTCCCAGCTATCCTACACAAGCCGAACCGAACACCAATATCAAACTGTAGTAAAGGTCCCGGGGTCTTTCCGTCCTGCTGCGCGAAACGAGCATCTTTACTCGTAGTGCAATTTCACCGGGCCTATGGTTGAGACAGTCGAGAAGTCGTTACGCCATTCGTGCAGGTCGGAACTTACCCGACAAGGAATTTCGCTACCTTAGGATGGTTATAGTTACCACCGCCGTTTACTGGCGCTTAAGTTCTCAGCTTCGCCACCCCGAAGAGTGACTAACCGGTCCCCTTAACGTTCCAGCACCGGGCAGGCGTCAGTCCGTATACATCGCCTTACGGCTTCGCACGGACCTGTGTTTTTAGTAAACAGTCGCTTCTCGCTGGTCTCTGCGGCCACCCCCAGCTCGGAGAGCAAGTCCCCTCACCAGTGATGGCCCCCCTTCTCCCGAAGTTACGGGGGCATTTTGCCGAGTTCCTTAACCATAGTTCACCCGAACGCCTCGGTATTCTCTACCTGACCACCTGAGTCGGTTTAGGGTACGGGCCGCCATGAAACTCGCTAGAGGCTTTTCTCGACAGCATAGGATCATCCACTTCACCACAATCGGCTCGGCATCAGGTCTCAGCCACATGTACGACGGATTTACCTATCGCACGGCCTACACCCTTACCCCGGGACAACCACCGCCCGGGCTGGACTACCTTCCTGCGTCACCCCATCACTCACCTACTGCAAGTCTGGTCCGTCGGCTCCACCACTCCCCTTTGCCCGAAGGCTCCAGGGCGGCTTCACGGACTTAGCATCGCCTGGTTCAGTGTTTGACGCTTCACAGCGGGTACCGGAATATCAACCGGTTATCCATCGACTACGCCTGTCGGCCTCGCCTTAGGTCCCGACTTACCCTGGGCAGATCAGCTTGACCCAGGAACCCTTAGTCAATCGGCGCACACGTTTCCCACGTGTGTATCGCTACTCATGCCTGCATTCTCACTCGTGAACCGTCCACAACTCGCTTCCGCGGCTGCTTCACCCGGCACACGACGCTCCCCTACCCATCCCAGCGGGCGTTGGCCCTCATGCTGAAATGACACGACTTCGGCGGTACGCTTGAGCCCCGCTACATTGTCGGCGCGGAATCACTAGACCAGTGAGCTATTACGCACTCTTTCAAGGGTGGCTGCTTCTAAGCCAACCTCCTGGTTGTCTGTGCGACTCCACATCCTTTCCCACTTAGCGTACGCTTAGGGGCCTTAGTCGATGCTCTGGGCTGTTTCCCTCTCGACCATGGAGCTTATCCCCCACAGTCTCACTGCCGCGCTCTCACTTACCGGCATTCGGAGTTTGGCTAAGGTCAGTAACCCGGTAGGGCCCATCGCCTATCCAGTGCTCTACCTCCGGCAAGAAACACACGACGCTGCACCTAAATGCATTTCGGGGAGAACCAGCTATCACGGAGTTTGATTGGCCTTTCACCCCTAACCACAGGTCATCCCCCAGGTTTTCAACCCTGGTGGGTTCGGTCCTCCACGACCTCTTACAGCCGCTTCAACCTGCCCATGGCTAGATCACTCCGCTTCGGGTCTTGAGCATGCTACTGAAACGCCCTATTCGGACTCGCTTTCGCTACGGCTTCCCCACACGGGTTAACCTCGCAACACACCGCAAACTCGCAGGCTCATTCTTCAAAAGGCACGCAGTCACGACGTTGAGTGCAAGCACTCAACGCGACGCTCCCACGGCTTGTAGGCACACGGTTTCAGGTACTATTTCACTCCCCTCCCGGGGTACTTTTCACCATTCCCTCACGGTACTATCCGCTATCGGTCACCAGGGAATATTTAGGCTTAGCGGGTGGTCCCGCCAGATTCACACGGGATTTCTCGGGCCCCGTGCTACTTGGGTGTCTCTCCAACGAGCCGCTGACGTTTCGACTACGGGGGTCTTACCCTCTACGCCGGACCTTTCGCATGTCCTTCGTCTACATCAACGGTTTCTGACTCGTCCCACGGCCGGCAGACCGTGAAAGAGAGATCCCACAACCCCGCATACGCAACCCCTGCCGGGTCTCACACGTATACGGTTTAGCCTCATCCAGTTTCGCTCGCCACTACTCCCGGAATCACGGTTGTTTTCTCTTCCTGCGGGTACTGAGATGTTTCACTTCCCCGCGTTCCCTCCACATACCCTATGTGTTCAGGTATGGGTGACAGCCCATGACGACTGCCGGGTTTCCCCATTCGGACACCCCCGGATCAAAGCCTGGTTGACGACTCCCCGGGGCCTATCGTGGCCTCCCACGTCCTTCATCGGTTCCTGGTGCCAAGGCATCCACCGTGCGCCCTTAAAAACTTGGCCACAGATGCTCGCGTCCACTGTGCAGTTCTCAAACAACGACCAGCCACCC
>JODI01000191.1 GCA_000720805.1 Streptomyces violaceoruber | reverse complement strand
CATCTGGAACGGCAGCAGCTCGCCCATGTGGCCCAACATCACCGACGCGCGCGGGAACTCGTCGAACACTCCGCCGTAGATCAGCCGGAGCGCATGGGCGCCCGTCGTCGCGGTCCATCCCCAGGAGGGCCCGACCAGCACGGGATACCCGTCGAAGACATGCCAGTTGTCGGCCGGAACGACAGCCGGATGCAGATACAACGTCACACCGAGACGCTCCAGTTCGGCCCATACGGGCCTGAACTGCGGCTCGTCAAGGTAGTGGCCCCGCACATGGTCGTTGTACAGCACGCCCTTGAAACCCAGTTCCGTCACCGCCCGGCGCAGCTCCACAACCGCGGCCTTCGGATCCTGCAACGGAAGGGTCGCAAAGCCTGCGAAGCGGGTCGGATGGGCGGCGATGGCCTTGGCGAGATAGTCGTTGATCCGCCGTGCGGCCGCCACGGCCTCCGCGGGATCCTCTATCACTTCCACGCCCGGTGTGGAATATGAGAGGACCTGGACGTCGACGCCGTTGGCGTCCATGTCCGCCAGCCGCAGCTCGGTCAGATCGTCCAAGCGCCGGAACCACTCCTGCTTGATCGCCTCCGGCACCGCCATGTGCTGACGGATCACTTCCTCCTGCCGGATGGCTCCAGGAATGGAGAACGCCTCTTCCACGGCCACGACGCGCATCTTTTTCTCCTTTTTAGCGTTCCGATGTCCCTTTGAGCCGGCCGTCGCCATGGAGGCACGGCTGCCGGGCGCCGCCTCGGCGGCGTGCGCGGGTTGTCCCGCGGCCAGACCGCCGACCACGGCAGCTCCTCCGGCAGCGGCAGCAGTGGCGATGAATCTTCGCCGGGTGGACTCGGTGCGGGGCTCGGGCATGTCCACTTCTCCCTTTGGGCGCGCGGGTGATCGCCAGGGTCCTGCCAATGGTTGTTGCGCTCCGCGAGGGTGCGCGTCGTTCGCGATCAGGCCGGTGGCCTTTCGAGCTGCAGCCGCCGAAGGCATGGCGGCAGGCAGGGGGTGGGCAGGGCGTGGGCTGGTCGTGACCGGCTCGCAGAGTCGACGGGCCGCGTCCGGCGACCGGGTCGCGCTCCAGAGCGCTCCTGGTGACGTGGGGCTGCACCCACTCCCTCTCTTGAACTTGAGCCAAGCTAGTTCTAGGATATTTTCCAGTCAAGGCCAGTAACGTAGCCAGATGTGCTCGGCCTTATCTCATGACTCGTAGTCAAGAAGCTGGGCGGTCTGTCGATCTGTACCGACCGCCACGGCCAGGCCACACGGACGGGCTGCCCCGGATCGTCAGAGTGGTCGGTTTCCTGGTCCGCCCCGCATGAGCCGCGTGGTCGGGGTCTGCTCGCGCAGGGGCTTCCCGGGGTTGGTGAGGTGCCGGCGGCTGTGCCGGGCCTGCGATGAGCCGCGTAACGATCTGAAGGAACGTGACAGTGGAACAGACCATGATGGCGGTCCGCCTGTTCGAACATGGCGGGCCAGAGGTGCTCCAGTACATCGAGGCGCCGATCCCCGACATCGGCCCCGACGATGTCTTGTTGCGCGTGCACGCCACGGCCGTCAACAGCTGGGACCTGCGCTACCGCTCGGGCAACTTGCCGCAACCTCTCCCGGGACGGCCGGCCTGGCCCCTGCCGTTCCAGCTCGGCCGCGACGCGGCCGGTGAAATCGTCGCCACCGGCGAGAACGTCACTCGCTGGCGCACCGGCGACAGGGCGGTCCAGCTTCCGCACCCGCCATGCCGCAACTGCGCCCTGTGCGTACGCGGACTCGAAAACCTGTGCGTCGACACCGCCTATCCCGGACACCAGGTCTTCGGCGGATACGCCCAGTACGTCGCGCGCCGCCAGGACGCCGTCCTGCCCATCCCCGACGGCGTCGACTACGAGACGGCCGCGGCCACCATGTGGACCTACACCACCCCGCTCAACTGCGCCCGGCAAGCGCCCGTCGGCCCCGGCGACACGGTGGTCATCACCGGCGCCAGCGGCGGAATGGCGATCGCCTGCGCACAACTGGCCAAGCTGAGCGGAGCCACCGTCATCGGCACCACAACCAAGCCGGTCCGCGACGAAGCGCTTCGGAAGCTCGGCTACGACCACATCGTGCACTCCACCGATCCCCGGATGCCGGCACAGGTACGGGAGCTGACCCACGGCCTGGGCGCCGACGCCGTCTGGGACTGCGTCGGCGGCAACGACTTCTTCCAGCTCTCCCTTGCCTGCACACGCCTCGGCGGCACGGTCATCGTCCTTGGCACACCGACCGACCAGGGATCCCGCCTCGAACTGGACGCACTCGCCCTCATCGGCCAACAGGTCAAGATCGCCAGCGTGCGCGGCGCCACTCTGCGCGACCAGCAACTGTGCCTGGAACTGCTGGCAGACAAAAAGATCACCCCGATCATCGACCGCGTCTACCCCCTCGAAGAAGCGGCCGAAGCCCACACCTACCTCGAAAGCCAACGGCAGACCGGCAAAGTCATCCTCCTGCCCTGACGCCCGGCCAACTACCGAAGGGGTACGGGTCGAGTCCGGCGGGGTGGTGGCTTCACGGGCCGCCCCGCCGCTGTTCGCTGAGTGACCCCACCCGTGCCGTGCCACCTGGTCCACCCGGGTCCGGGCCGCCGCCACGCGGCCATCGCCGTTCCGGGGGACGCCGTTCGTTGTCCTGCCTGCCGGGGCTTCGCGTACACCGTGCGCAACCGGGCCTGAGCCGGACACAGGTGGTCAGGCGCAGGTGGGTGCTGTTCCGTCGGCGCAGTGACCGTGCGGACGTACGACGTTCACCGGTGGGCTGCGGACGGCGTTCCGTTGGCCGATCTCTCCCCGTACGTCGATGCGGGACGCCCTCGTCGTTCTGCCGGCGTCATTGCGCCAACTCGGTCTCGTCGGCCGCTCGTCAACGATCCGTCGAGGCCAACGGAACGGGAAATCTGTACGGGCGTCGGCCTGGAACTGACCGTACGTTGGTCGGACCCAGCCCCAGCCCCGACGGGCTGCCCGAACAGGTCGTCGACACCCTGCTCCACTGCCTACGTCCCGTCGTCTCCCCGGCCGCTTGCTCGAAGGACGCGGGTTCACGGCCGAGCAGCATCCGCAGGACGTTGCTGTTGCCGCGCAGGCCGTGCCGGTCGTAGTCCTGCCACATGGCGCGCATGTCCGAGGCCCGGGACGCGGAGTCGGCCACTCCCGGCGGGAGCGGTGCGTCCGCCCAGTCGACCGTCCTCGCCTCCAGATCCGCTCCTCGCGCGCGCCCGGCGAACCGCACCACCTCGGCCAACGTCAGGGCGGGCCCCGCGAGTTCGTACGTCGCCGAGTCGTGCCCCTGCTCGGCAAGCACCTTGACGCCGGCTTCCCCGAGGTCACGCAGGTCGATGAACGAGAACTCGTTGTCGACGTTGAACGGCACACCGACGGGGCCGGACGGAGCCCTCCCCCACGTCGACAGGACGATCTGCGCGAACATCGAGGGCTGGAGGATCGTCCAGTCCAGCCGCGAGGCCCGCACGGCGGCCTCGGCGTTCGCCTTGCGCAGGTGGTGGCGCAGCCCGGGGGTGTGCGGGTGGAGGACGGACAGGTACACGAACCGGCGCGCGCCCGCATGCTCAGCCGCCTCAAGTGCCCTGATGGCGAGCAGGTCTTCCTCCGGGTGGAACGCCGGCGGGATCATGAACACGGAGTCCGCGTTCTCCAGCGCCTGACGGACGGTGTCCGGCTTCTCCAGGTCGGCCTCGACGATGTCGTCCACGCCCAGGGCGGCCACTCGTTCCCGCCCTGCCGGGCCGTGCACCACGGCCCGCACCCGGAATGGCGCTCGCAGCACGGCCTCCAGCACGTACCTACCGCAGAGCCCGGCCGCCCCGATCACCGCGATCAGGGGCGGCTCCTGGCTGCGTACGCCTTCTGATTCGGACACTTTCCGGCTTCCTCTCGCTGTTCCGCGGCGACTTCGCGGAGTCGCCTCGCGCTCGTGCGTCGGGTCAGGGGTTGATCACGGTCATCCACATGGGGTCGTCGACTCGTTGCTGTATCGCGTCCATGGCCTTGAGCGCTTCGGTGAGCGGGAACCGATGGGTGATGAGCTCGTCGGCGGTGAGGGCGCCCGTCTCGAGCAGACGCAGGACGTCCGTCGCGTCCCGGCGGGTGTAGGCGCGCGTGGCG
>JODI01000190.1 GCA_000720805.1 Streptomyces violaceoruber | reverse complement strand
AACTGCCACCAGCTACCTCGCCGGACTCCACTTACGCGGTGCCGTGATCTGGATCCGCAGTCTCCGACCAACATGATCCGAACCTGGAACAGGCCCTAGGGGAGCTGCGGGTAGAGCGCGGAGACGCCTCCGGCCAGCGCGGCCTGAGCCTGGCGGGAGGACTCGTCCGCGAGGATCTCGTAGGCGCCGGCGGCTATGCCGTCGACGGCGATCCGGGCGATGTCGGTCGGGTCGGACTTGGCCGCGTCGACGGCCCGGACCATGTCGGTGTCCATGTAGCCGACGTGCAGGCCGGCCACTCGGATTCCCCGGTCGGCGAGTTGCACGCGCAGGGCGTTGGTGAGTGACCACTCCGCGGACTTGGCGGCGCAGTATGCGCCGGACTGCGGGAAGCTGAACCAGGACAGGACAGACAGGATGTTCAGGATCGATCCGCCGCCGTTGGCAGCGATCTGGGGTGCGAAGGCGCGAACCACGGAGAGGGTGCCGAGGTAGTGGGTGTCCATCTCAAGGCGGATATCGTCTAGGTCGGCGGCCAGCAGGTCGGCGCCCGTGGAGGACCCCGCGTTGTTGACCAGGATGGTCACGTCGCCGGTGGCCTTCGCGGCGGCCGTGACGGAGGCGGGGTCGGTGATGTCGAGCGCGATCGGCTTGGCGCCGGGCAGGTCGACCTGGTCGGGGTCGCGGGCGCCGGCGTAGACGGTGGCGCCGCGGCTGAGGAGTTCTGCGGCGAGGGCGCGGCCGAGGCCGCGGTTGGCTCCGGTGACAAGGACGGTGCTGGCGGAGAGATCCATGGAAAGCTTCCTGGTGAAATAAGAAAGGCTCGCTGCTCGCAGCAACCACGCCGCCGGTGAGCGGTGTCGGCCGTGAGGCAGGTGGCCGGTCTGACGTCCGAGGGCAGACCCGTCATGAAGGTTGTCGGTCGAGTCGCCGGTGGTGAGAATCCGTGCATTTAAATTACCATCGTAATGCTATGTGATTGCCTCGGCGCTTGCAAGCGCTCTGCGCGGAGTGGGCCGCCGCCCCGTCGACCGCCCAGGATCCGTCGGGGAGTGGAGGCATCGGCGCCGGAGCGGGAGGCGTGGGATGAGTCGTCCCTCCAGAAGCGCCAAGGAGTCCGCTGCGAGTACCACCTGACCGACAAGGGCGAAGCCTTCGCCTCGGTGCCGCTCGCCCTACGGGCGTAGGGCGAGATTTGGCGCAAGGAACCCGGGGAAGGCATTGCCGTCCACCACGCCCACAAGACATGCGGTCGCCAGGTGGGCCTGAGCGGCACCGTGTGCGAAGGCTGCGGCGAGCCCTTCACCATGAACGAAGTGACAGGTGAACTCAGCGCGGCCTTCGCAGGGGGCGTTGGCGCGTACGCGCTCGACGAGTCGGGGGTGGCGAGGGCCGCGGTGCCGACGGTGATGACGTCGGCGAGGTCGTCTCCGATGAACGCGCCTGTGCCTCGACGCGAACTGACCGATAACCAATGGGAGTTGATCAGCCCTCACCTGCCGGTCGGGCAGTGCGGCCCCTATCCGGAGAACCTGCGCGACCATCTGGAGGGGATCATCTGGCGGTTCCGTACCGGCAGCCCGTGGCGAGACGTGCCGGAGGCGTTCGGGCCCTGGTCCACCGTCTACGGCCGGTTCTCGCAGTGGCGCGATGCCGGGGTGTTCGCCGCCGCGATGGAGGGCCGTGATCGCCGAGGCCGCTCGCCGCGGGCAGGCGGACTTGTCCCTGGTCAGCGTGGACTCCACCACCGCCCGCGCCCACCACGCCGCGGCCGGCATGGTCGTGGGCGAGGAGGTCCTGTCCGCCCTGGAGAAGGCTGCCGAAAAGGGGGGCACGCGAAAGGCGCGAAAGCAACGCAAGCGGCAGGCCGTAGCCGAGGCGGTGACCCCGGCCGGGGAGGCAGAGTCCGACCCGGAGCGCGAGGAACGCCGCCGGATGCGGTGCCGGCAGCGCGCTCGGTTGAAGGCGGCAGCCCTGGGGCGCTCCCGGGGTGGTCTGACCTGCAAGGTCCACCTGTCGGCCGAGCGGCGGTGCCGTCCGCTGTCGTTCGTGGTCACCCCCGGGCAGGCCGCCGACAGCCCGCAGTTCACGGCGGTGCTGGCCAAGATCAAGGTGCGCGGGCCGGTCGGGCGCCCACGCACCCGGCCCGCCGCCGTGGCCGGCGACAAGGCATACTCCTGCCGCGCCAACCGCGCCCACCTGCGGCAGCGGAAGATCAAGGCAGTGATCCCGGAGAAGGCGGACCAGGCAGCGAACCGGAAGAAGAAGGGATCGAAGGGCGGGCGCCCGATCACGCACGACGCCGAACTGTACAAGGAACGCAACACCGTGGAGCGGTGCATCAACAAGATCAAGGACTGGAGAGGGCTGGCCACCCGCTACGACAAGAAGCCGGAGAGCTTCGAAGCGGGGCTTCAGCTGCGCGGCACGGTCATCTGGCTGCGCAGCCTCCGCCCCGCATGATCACGGCTCCTTACAGGTTCTGGACCCGACGGCCCGTTGCGGAGGCGAAGCCCAGCCAGGTGTGACGGTTGCCCGCCCAGCACCAGCCGACCTTGGGGGCATTGCGGCGCTTGCGGCCATCGCGCCCGGTGCCGTTGCTGATCCAGAGTGCCGGCGTGCGGGCGTCCAGAGCGCCGTTGGCTTTGCGCAGCCGAGAGCCGATGGTCATGAAGCAGTGGTTGCGCTCCAGGACGGCGGGCTGCTGCATCACCCAGTGGATGCCCTCAGTGAGCAGCAATGGGGTCCGGGCCTCCGCGGTGAGGGCAGGCAGCGCCTCATTCGGGCTCCAGTTGGCCATCTGGTCGCCACGGTTGAGGCCGGTGAGGAGGTAGAGCGGGGCGTCGGGCAGCACGACCGTGTCGAGCGGGGCGAAGAGGTCGACATCCGGCATGTCTGTGACAACGAAGCCCGCTTTGCCGTCACGGCGGAGCAGCGGCGCCAGGGCGGAGGCAGGGGCTTGGTCCGGGTGAACAGCGAGCAGGGCGCTATCGCCGCTCGCAGGGGCCTCGACGGCTGCGGCGAAGGTACGAAGCTCGACGGCAGGCAGCCCTGCTAACTCGTGCACCCCCAGCTCGATGAGCCGCTCGGCCTGCGCGCTCAGGGCCGGGAGTGCGGGGAGAACAGTGGAGGTGGCGTGCGTGGTTTCGGGCACGATACTCCCAGGGGCAGCAATTTGGATGGGCCCAGGGGCAACGAAACGCCTCGCCGGAACGTTCCCGCCACTGCGGCCTTCCCCCGGCCCCGTGATCGCGACTCCGTACAGGCCTTGGTGTACTGACCCGTGAGGTTGGGGACGCGGCTGGCGGGTGGTTGGCCTTTGAGTGCGGTGTGTCCGCGGTGGTGATTGTAGGTGTGGAGCCAGGCGGG
>JODI01000189.1 GCA_000720805.1 Streptomyces violaceoruber | reverse complement strand
CGCGAAGTACGGCGACGACCTCGACGCCCTCAACCACGCCTGGGGCACCGCCTTCTGGAGCCAGTGGTACTACGCCTGGGACCAGATCCTCCCGCCCCGGGTCACCGCAGCTCCCCCGAACCCCACGCACCAGCTCGACTGGCGCCGCTTCTGCTCCGACGAACTGCTCTCCCTGTGCACGGCCGAACGCGAGGTACTGCGCCGGGCCGCTCCGGATACCCCCGCGACCACCAACTTCCTGGTCCTGCGCACCATCGACGCCCTCGACTACTGGCGCTGGGCACCCGAGCTGGACATCCTCTCCAACGACCACTACCTGATGTCCGACGACCCGGAAGCCGAGATCGACATCGCCCTCCACGGCGACCTGATGCGCTCGCTCGCGGGCGGGCCCTGGTTCCTCATGGAGCACTCGACCGGCGCCGTCAACTGGCAGACCGTCAACCGTGCCAAG
This sequence comes from Streptomyces violaceoruber, assembly GCA_000720805.1. Classification (GTDB taxonomy): domain Bacteria; phylum Actinomycetota; class Actinomycetes; order Streptomycetales; family Streptomycetaceae; genus Streptomyces; species Streptomyces cellulosae_A. The sequence continues at coordinate 3,942 of JODI01000189.1, read as the reverse complement.
CGCCCCGGGGAGATGCGGCGCAACGCGCTCGCGCACGTGGCCCATGGCGCCGACGGCATCGCGTTCTTCCAGTGGCGGGCGGCGAAGGCGGGCGCCGAGCAGTGGCACTCGGCGATGCTGCCGCACGCCGGCACCGACAGCCAGATCTGGCGGGACATCGCCCAACTGGGCGCGGACCTCCGGGCGTTGGCCGAAGTGCGGGACTCCACCAGCGCGGCGCAGGTGGGGATCGTGTGGGACTGGGACGCCCGCTGGGCGCTGGAACTGCCCTCCCAGCCCAGCGGCCAGCTCATGGTCGACGAGAACGCCCATGTGTACCTGGGGGGCTACCCCGGCGCGTTCCGCGACATTCTCGGCCTGGTCACCGACGAACTCTTCCCCCTGCTGCCCGGAGAGACGACCGGCCTGACCGGCGACGTAGCGTCGGGCGCCACGGCCGACCTGTGGTCGGAGCGGATCCGGCTCGCCGGCGCACAGACCGTCGCCTCCCATGCCGACGGCCCACTGGCCGGCCACCCCGCCGTCACCCGCCACCGGCACGGCAACGGCACCGCCTGGTATCTGGGCACCCACCCCGACCAGGACACTCTCGCCGCTCTGCTCCACCGCATCAGCCGGGAGGCCGGCGTCACACCGGAGCAGGACGCACCCGCCGGGATCGAGGTCGTCCGGCGCCGCGGCGAGCAGGCCGACTACCTGTTCCTCATCGACCACACCGGCAAGGGCGCCGAAGCGCCTGCCGAAGGCGTCGAACTCCTCACCGGCACACCGGTCACCGGAACCGTCACCGTCCCACCGGGAGGAGTCGCCGTGGTCCGCGAGCCCCGCTGACCCGTCTGGGGAAGTGAGAAGACCGCGGCACCACGCGAGGTGCGCGGCCCGGTCACCTCCGCTGTCCCGGAGCCGCAGATCAGTGCATCCCGGCGGTCAAGCGGCGGTGGCCGACCGCAGTCGGCGCGAGGACACCGCGCCGTCTCTCCACACCGGCGTCTCGTCGCCCCCCCCTTCGCGGCGATGGCCGTGGCATCCTCGCGCATGTCAGTGCCGGACCCGCCAGGAGTCACTCATCGGATTCACAGTGTGGCATAAATATGCATCATGGGGGTTTGATGGCGGCGGCGTGGCGATGCCGGGATGCAGGGAAGGTGTTGGTTGTCCTGAAATAATGGGCGGTTGAATGGGAGTTCGTGAGGGAGTACAGACACCCGCTTGCCCGTGCAGTGTTTTATATATACGCTGTCTTGCATATTGGTTCATAGGGGGACCGATGGTTGCGCCGGACGAAGCGCCGATCGGTCGCCGGAGGAGGTCGGTGGATCGTGCAGGCGACGGCAAAGGCCCCGCGGGGTTTTCGGAGCATCACCAAGAACATGGGGCTCAAAGACCTCGAGGACGACTTCGCTGTGGTCGTCTCCGAAGTGCCCGCCCGGTCGGCGGCGGTGTTCACCCGGTCCCGCTTCGCGGGCCCGAGCGTCGTGCTCAGCCGTGAAGCGGCGCACCGACAAGGCGCCCGCGGCATGGTCGTCCTGTCTCGCAACGCCAATGTGGCCACCGGCCGCATCGGCGCGGAGAACGCCGCCGAGGTGCGTCGGCGGGTCGCCGAGATCGTCGGGATCGACTCCGAGGAGCTGGTGATCGGCTCCACCGGCGTGATCGGCCGCCCGTACCCCATGGAGAGCATCCGTTCGGGTTTGGCCGCCCTGGCCTGGCCGTTCCCCGAGGCGGACTACGCGGCGGCAGCCAAGGCGATCATGACCACCGACACCCGCCCCAAGTACGTCAGCGCGCCCTGCGGTGACGCCGTCGTCACGGGCATCGCCAAGGGCGTCGGCATGATCGAGCCGAACATGGCCACCCTGCTGACCTTCTTCTTCACCGACGCGGACATCCCCGCCGCCGAACTCGACGCCGTCTTCCGGCGAGTGATGGACCGTACGTTCAACGCGCTGAGCATCGACACGGACACGTCGACCAGTGACACCGCCGCGATCTTCGCCAACGGCCTCGCGGGCCCGGTGGACCTCGCCGCCTTCGAGCGGGCCCTGTACGACGTGGCTCTGCACCTCGTGCGCGGCATCGCCTCCGACGGCGAGGGCGCCAGCAAGCTCATCGAGGTGCAGGTCACCGGGGCTCGGGACGACGCCCAGGCCAAGCGGGTGGGCAAGAGCGTGGTCAACTCCCCCCTGGTCAAGACCGCCGTGCACGGCGCCGACCCCAACTGGGGCCGGGTCGCGATGGCCATCGGCAAGCTCGACGACGAGACCGACATCGAGCCGCACCGCGTCCGCATCCAGTACGACGACCTCCTGATGCACCCAGAGGTGCCGAGCGACGAGCTGCTGGAGCAGGCCACGCGGTACCTCGCCGGTGACGAGATCGTCATCCGCATCGATCTCGGCATCGCCGACGGCGCCTTCACCGTCTACGGCTGCGACCTCACCGAGGGATACGTCAAGATCAACGCCGACTACACCACCTGACCCGCCCGCCTTTCCCGCGCGAGCCGTTCACCGCCCGTCGGCCCCGTCCCGCACCCGGCGTACCGCCGCCTCGAACAGGGACCAGGGGCCGGCCGGCTCCAGCTCGCACCCGACCGCCCGGCGCACCAGCTCAGCGAAACAGGCGGCGTAGAACCGCCCCCGCTCCTCGGTGCCCGTCTCCTTCTCCAGGCGGCGGATCGCCCCCTGCTGCAGGCCCCCACCGTGGTGCACGGCGATCTTCCCGCGCCGGGCGATCGGCTCGGGAGCCGGGTGCCCGTCGCGGCCCGCAGGTGGTACTTCTCGCATCCCTCCCTGACCCCGCGCTCGCGCGCGGTTTCCAGGGCGACCCGCATCACGGGCCAGGACCAGAACGGGTGGTGCGTGGTGGTGCCGTACGCCAGCGGCCTCCGGTTGGACAGCTCGTTGCTGTACGGGGTGCGGTCGGCGGCGGGTGAGGACCTGCTCGATATGTTCGTCCCGGTGGTCGTACGGCCGGTAGAGGCCCGCGTTGATCAGATCGCTCCCGTATCCCGTCAGCACCACCCGGTCCTCGGGGATCGCCCCGAGCCGCTGCACCGTTGTGGCCGTCAGCGCCACCTCGACCATCTCGGGCTCGGCCACGCCCAGCGCTGAACACGGCGCCCTGGACGATGTCGCGACTCCAGCCCCCGGCACCGAGGACCGCCCGGCCGATGTGCCCCGAGGATCCGTCCGGCGGATCTTGCAGGCCGTGCCGGCGCGAGGCGGTGGTTGCACGCTTGCCTGCGCGGAATCTAAATCACGCGACACCGCCTGCGAACTGTGGGATCCTCACCGGCGATGACACGACGAACCGATACACCCCCCGCGTGGGATGACCGTACGCAGCTGGCCACCTTTCTGGATTACGCCCGCGACACGGCGCGAGCCAAGTGTGAGGGTGTGTCCGAGGAAGATGCCCGCAAGGCACCGCTCCCGAATTCACCGTTGATGACGATGTGCGGGCTGATCAGCCACCTGCGATGGGTCGAGCATCACTGGATCCAGGTGATGTTTCTCGGTGAGGAGCCCGAGGGGCCGCTCACGGCGGCGACCGACGACGACCCCGACCCCGAGATGCGGACAGCGGTCGACATCCCGTTGCCCCAGCTTCTCGCCGAGTACGAGGAACAGAGCGCCCGCTATCGCCGCCTGGTGGCCGAGCGCGACCTGAACTCAACGGCCGAGCGTCCTATCGGCGACGGCCGCCACGTGGACCTGCGCTGGGTGGTCCTCCACCTCATCGAAGAGATTTCCCGCCACAACGGTCACCTCGATGTCGTGCGTGAACTCGTCGACGGACAGACCGGCGTCTAGGTGTATTGGCCCGCAGCGTTGTTCACACGGCTGATTGGCGGCTTGCCTCCGAGTGCGGTGTGGCAGCGATGGTAGTTGTAGGTGTGCAGGAAGCTGTCGAGGGCTGTGCTGCGCTCGTCGTTGCTCG
>JODI01000188.1 GCA_000720805.1 Streptomyces violaceoruber | reverse complement strand
CATGGAGTGGGCGGCGAAGTCCGGCGCGAAGATAGTCTCCATGTCCCTGGGCGGTACGGCCTCGGGTCCCTCGGACGTGCTGAGTGAGACCGTTGACGAGCTGTCCGCGTCCACCGGCACTCTCTTCGTGATCGCGGCGGGCTCGGCGCGGTCGACAAGTCCGACAAGCTGGCCTCGTTCTCCAGCCGCGGCCCCCGCCTCGGCGACTACGCGGTCAAGCCGGAGATCACCGCACCGGGCGCGGCCATCACCGCGGCCCGCGCGGCCGGCACCACCATGGGCACGCCGGTCGACGACTACTACACGACGTCGAGTGGTACGTCGATGGCGACCCCGCATGTCGCGGGCGCCGCGGCGCTGGTCGCGCAGGCCCACCCCGACTGGACGGGACAGCAGATCAAGCAGGCGCTGGCGACCACCGCGAAGACGAACTCCGTCAACTCCGTGTTCGAGCAGGGCGACGGCCGGGTCGACGCCGTACGGGCCGTCAACCAGGGCGTCTTCGCGACACCGACCCTGAGCTTCGGCACGTACGAGGAGAGCGACGCCGAAGTCGACAACAAGGACGTCACCTACACCAACACCACCGACAAGGCGGTGGAGTTGAAGGTTGCCTCGTCCCTCCCCGGTGCCGCCCTGAACGCGGACACCGTGACCGTCCCGGCGAAGGGCAGCGCCACCGTCGGGGTGACGGTCGACCCCGCCGAGGAGGCGACGGGCCGGTACACGGGCCACATCACCGCGAGCGCCGACGGCGTCCAGGTCACCACCGCCATCGGCTTCGAGAAGCTGGCGAAGACCTACGACCTGAAGGTGTCGCTGGTGGGCCGGGACGGCAAGCCGTCCACCGGGGCGTCGCTCTTCATGCTGTCGGAGCTCAACGGGGCGTATCCGGACGCGCAGGGGTTCCTCGGCAGCGGCTACACCTTCAAGGTGCCGGCCGGTACGTACAACATGGCGTCGTGGATCTCCCAGCGGGACGCGGCCGGACTGCAGGTCAACACCTCGGTCGTCGGCGATCCGGAGGTCAAGGTCGACAAGAACACCGAGGTCGTCCTTGACGCCCGCAAGGCGGTGGAGATCAAGCCGGAGACCAAGGAGGACTCCGAGTTCCAGGGCTTCAGCACCAGCTGGCTCCGGGAGGGCCCGGGCAGCTCGTGGGGGCTGACCTACAGCCAGGGCTGGTGGACCGACCACGTCTACGTGGCGCCCACCAAGAAGGTCACCGAGGGCATGTTCGAGTTCTCGTCGAAGTTCCGGCTGTACGCCAAGGAGCTGACGGCGAGCGTCACCAGCCCCGAGAAGTACGCGCTGCCCCTGGACTACGCGCAGACCGACAGCGGCTTCCCGGTGAGGATCGACGGTGACCGCACGGTCCGGGCCGTGGACGCGGGCAGCGGCACCGCGGCCGACTTCGAGAAGCTCGACGTCAAGGGCAAGGTGGCGGTTGTCCGGGTGGGCGCCGGTGAAACAGCCGATGAGGCCCTGGCCAACGCGACCGCGGCCGGGGCCGGTTACGTCCTCGCCTACCACGAGACGCCCGGGTACTGGATCTCCTGGGTGGACAGCGCGACCATCCCGCTGATGACCGCCACCGGCGAGGACGGCGCGAGGCTCGGGGCCCTGCTCAAGAGCGGGAAGAAGGTCAAGCTGAAGCTGCACGGCACCGCCGTCAGCCCGTACGTGTACAGCGTGATGTTCCCGCAGCCGAACGCCGTCTCGGACAACCAGACGTACCGCCTGGACAGCTCCACCACGGTGAAGCAGACGGTTCGCTACCACGGGGGCCGGGCCGGTCAGGTCGGCAAGGACTCCGTGTACACATACCGTCCCTGGCAGCTCGTGGACATCGCGACCACCAACAACGTGCCACTGGGCACGGAGCGCACCGAGTACTACAACATCTCCGACAACCGGATCTGGCACGCCGTCTATCCCGACTCGAACGCGAACAGGCCTCAGTGGAATGCCCTGCGGACCTTCGACAAGCCGGGCAGGGTGCCCGCCGAGGACTGGCTGCGCCAGGTCGTCCGCCCGGCGACCAGTGAGAAATACGGGCTGTCCCAGCGTACCGGCGACAAACTCACCTTCGCGGTACCGGAGTTGAGCGACTCGGCGCCCGGGCACTACGGGTCGGTGGACAACGTCCAGGACACCGCGAAGGGCAAGTTGTACGCGGACGGACAGCTGGTGGGCGACACCAAGCTCGGCGGACTCGGCACCTTCGACGTCCCGTCGGCGAAGGCCTCGTACCGCCTCGTGCTCGACGCACGGCGCACGGCCGACTGGGCCGCGTACTCCACCGGCACCCACACCGAATGGTCCTTCGCCTCGGCGCACACGGACCAGCGGACGGCGCTGCCGCTGCTCTCCGTCGACTACGGCGTGGACGGGCTCGACCTCCTCAACCGCGTCGACCGCAAGCACAAGTCGGAGCTCGCACTCTCCCTGCGCGACCAGTCGGGCAGCGTCACGGCCGGTGACCTGAAGGCCTGGGTCTCCTACGACGACGGCACGTCCTGGAAGGAGGTCAAGGTGAAACGCGGCGAGCTGGAGCTCAAGCACCCGAAGGGCGCCGAGTTCGTGTCGCTGCGCGTGCGGGCCGCCGACCGGAACGGCAACGCGGTCGATCAGACCGTGCTGCGGGCGTTCGGCCTGAAGTAGGCGAGCGGAAGCTGGTGACCTGAAACGAACGGCCTGAAGTCACCGGCTCCCCAGGACGGTCAACAGCCTTAACAAAGATCGCCTACCGTGCCGAGCCATGGTGAACACGGCATACGACACGGCAGGGCAGACCCCCGCCGCGAGCCCCTGGGCCGCGGTGGGGGTCTCCGCGTTCGACGAGCTGCTGTACCAGGCCATCCTCAACCAACCCGACGCCGGCGCGGCAGGATGGGCATTGCTGACCGGTGCCTCCCCGGCCCGGGTCCGCGAGGCCTGCAACCGGCTGCTCACGCTCGGGCTGTTGCAACCGCCGGACTCCATGGGCGGGTTACGGGCGGTCGACCCCCGGGTGGCGATCCGCGCGCTGATCCGGCGGCGCGAGACGGAGTCCGAGCTGTTGGCCGCCACCGCCGAGGAGATGGCGACCGCGTACGAGGCGGGGCTGCTGCGCGAGGAGCCGTCCCGGCTGGTCGAGGTGGCCTCCGGCGAGGGCGCCATCGCGGCACGCCTGGAGGAGATGTACGCGCGCGCGGAGCACGAGGTGTGCCTGTTCGACACACCGCCATATCTCGCCCCGGCAGATCCGCAGGTGGATCTCCAGGCCGATCTGCTCAGCCGCGGGATCGTCTCTCGTGGCATCTACGCGGCGACCGGCCTGGAGGATCCGAAGGTCCTGTCCCGCGCCCTGAGGATGGTCGAACTCGGCGAGCAGGCTCGGGTGTTGCCGTCCGTTCCACTCAAGCTGCTGGTGGTCGACGGATGCCGGGCGCTGCTGCCGCTGACCGCCTCCGTGGCCGGCGGCTACTGTGCCGTCGTGGTGTGGCACTCGGCGGTGACCGAGGCCCTGCAGAAGCTCTTCGAGCTGGCCTGGCAGCAGGCGACGCCGCTGGGCCAGGCGTCCGACGACAGTGAACTCTCCGAGAGCGAGAGGACATTGATGCGGCTGCTGGCGACCGGAATGAAGGACGAGGCGGTGGCTCGCCATCTGGGGGTGAGTCTGCGGACCCTGCGGCGACGGGTGAGTGAGCTGCAGGATCGGTTGGGTGCGGCGAGCAGGTTCCAGCTGGGGATGCGGGCTTCCCAACGCGGCTGGGTGTAGGAGCGCGACAGGCCCTCCCTGCCTCGGCAGGCCCCATTGCCGCGACAGGCGCCGGCCGTTTCGGCCCTGTGCGGCGAAGGGGCCCGCGCCTGCTCGGGAGCACGGCCCCGCCGCCGTCGACCGCTGTGGCCGAAGCATGCATTGGCACGCTTCGGCCACAGGAATCCCTTGAGGCACCTTGCGCGCACCGTTCACTCTGTCCATGGCTTCGGCCCACCAGGCCTGAAGCCTTTTCAGAGTTCAGGGGAGGAAGTCCACACATGCGAAGACTCCACGCCCTCTGGGCCGTGGCAGGAGCGGCAGGACTGCTTGCGGGGGCCATCGTCCCCGCGGCTGCCGGCCCCCGGTCCCCGGTCACCACGTCACGCGCCACAGGCGCACCGGACCTCACCGGGTCCGCCGCCACGAACACGCAGACCGTCACTCTCATCACCGGCGACACCGTGTCGCTCACCGCCGGACCGGACGGCAAGTACGCCGTCGACGTCCAGCGCGGCAAGGGCCGCGAGACCGCCACCTTCCTGTCCAGCGAGAAGGACGGCGAGGTGAGCGTCCTCCCCTCGGACGCCATCCCGCTCGTGCAGGCAGGCCGTCTCGACCCGGCC
>JODI01000187.1 GCA_000720805.1 Streptomyces violaceoruber | reverse complement strand
CCGGCTCGTCGAAGGAGACCCGTACGTGGGACTGGGCGGCCAGGTGGTAGACCTCGTCGGGCTGGATCTCCTCCAGCAGACCCACCAGCCGCGTGCCGTCGGTGAGATCGCCGTAATGCAGGAACAGCCGCACCTCTGGTGCGTGGGGGTCCTGGTAGAGATGGTCGATCCGGCGGGTGTTGAAAGTCGACGCCCGCCGGACCAGACCGTGGACCTCGTACCCCTTCTCCAGCAGCAGCTCAGTGAGATAGGAGCCGTCCTGACCGGTGATACCGGTGATGAACGCCTTCTTGACTGTCACCGCACACTCCCTACTTGGCGTGGACCTCGAAGTCGGTGCCGCCGAGAACTCGTCTTTTGAGACGGGGTGCATCTCAGGGGCACCGCCAGCGTAGGGAAGTGAACTCGAAATTCACGGTATTGTGACGATGTGTCCGTTTCGCTGTCGGGCGCGTCGCGGAAATTCGACCTGTTCAGCGGCGGTTTCGAGCGAGGAGCCCGAACGTGGTGGGAGGGGCGAAGCGTTCCCCCAGGGCCTGCAGCACTCCTGACTGCGTCGACCAGTAGCGCTGCGTCTGCACCTCCTGAAAGGCCGGTGCCAGGATCTCCTGGAGGGCCGCCTCGTCCACTCCCTGACGCACGACGTGGTACTCCGACATGTCCGCCTCGTTCGACTCGTCGTAGCGGCCACGCAGCCGGCGCACCCTGGTGGCCAGACCGCGGCGCAACTCCCCCTGACCGAGCCGCCACAGGAGATAGGCCCCGCGGTCCGCGTTCAGGGACAGGGGCGACCGGCGCGGATACCACAGGGGATCCTGCATGCTGAGGAAGGCGCCGTCGGGAGCGGTGCGGCCGACGAGATGCTCCACGGCACCCAGGTAGTCCGGGATGTGGTGCAGTACGGAGATGCACACGACGGCGTCGACCGGCTCCGAGCGGAAGATCTCCTTGCCTTCGGGGTCATGGGTGACGGTGACGTGCGGGGAGCCCCGGAAACGGCGCCGGAGGACGGCCACGCTGGGGGCGCTCATCTCCGTCACCTCGACCCGCGCCCCGGCCGCCACCAGATGGTCGGTGAAGGTCCCGTGCCCGGCGCCGATCTCCAGCACCCGGCACTGACCGCTGCGTTCGACGATCTCGCCCACCAGTGTGTGCACGGCGGAGATGACCCGCTCGCGGACGCGGTGATGCCGGATGTGCGGAGAGCCTCTTTCGTAATCGTGCCCTTGGCCATGTGCGCGTTCCTGCAGTTCCCCGATGGCCGGCCGGCTCAACGTATCTGTCATGCGGGGATGCTATTGCGGTGGTTGTTCGCGCGGTGCCAACTCCGGTGTGCGGGTGTGTGATTCACACATCCGGCCGTAGAAGGCGTGGCAGTTCATCACAGAAGCGAGCGGTAGACGTCGGCCGTCTGCCGGGCGGTGCTTTCCCAGGAGAACATGCGCGCCCGTTCCGCTCCGCGTCGTTCCAACTGCTCCCGGACGGAGGCGTCGAGCAGCCGGCAGAGTGCGTGAACGAGGTCGTCGACTTCCCGGGGGTCGAAAAGCAGGGCGGCGTCACCCACGACCTCCGGAATGGAGGCGGCCCGCGCGGCCACCACCGGAACCCCTTCGGCCATCGCCTCGAGCGGCGGAAGTCCGAAACCCTCGTAGAGCGACGGATAGACGAGGCCCAGGGCGCCCCGGTAGTAGCGGGAGAGGGTGACGTCGTCCGCGGCGACGAACGTGACGCGTCTCGCCATGTGACGGCTTTCCAGAAAGGCCTGTTCCTCCCGGTTCGCGGGACCTCCTCCGGAACACACAAGTCGCAGATCTTTCAGCCGCGGATCCCGGAGGGCCTCCACGACGATCCGCCAGTTCTTGTAGCCGCCCCGGTTGCCGACGTACAACACGTAGGCGTCCGCCCGTCGTTGCGTCCGGGGTCGGGGAATGCGTACGCCGAGGTGGACGACCGAGATCTTTTCCTCCGGCACACCGAGCACGGAGACGAGGTCCCGTGCTGTCGCGTGAGAAATCGCGATGATCCGGTCGGCTCGCCGGGCCCACAGGCGCTGGCGCTCGGCCGTCGTGTCGTTCCGGAACTGACCGGGGTACTTGTGATGGATCAGGTCGTAGAACGTGCAGACGTGAGGCCGCCGGCCGAATGCCTCGGCCGAATAGTACGTGGGGTGCACGATATGCGCGGCGCGCTGGGCGGCCGCGTAGAGCCTGAACGTCCGGCCGCTCAGGAACAGCCGCGGTCGCAACGGCAGACTGCCCAGTGCCGGGTGCCCGCCGGGGATGTGGGCATTGTCGTGCAGGCCGGAGAATAGGCGTGCGTCGACACCCAGTTTGACGAGTTCGGTGTGGAGTTCCGCGAAATACCGGCTGACCCCGCCGAACCGCTGCGTGACGAATACATCCGGAGAGAACAGGACGCGCATCTGACGTGATTCCTCCCGGGCCGCGGGCATACGACGTCCGGTCACTGTATGCGCGACACGACGGGCGAACAGAGACGACACAGCGATCGGATGCCGAGTATGAAGTGAATGGCCGCCGTCACCCTGGCTGCCGTGTCCTGACCGTCCTACCTCGGGATGTGCCGTGAATGAGATTTCCGGTCGCTGGCGGAGAATCCTCGCCGTCGGCGCCACGACGGTGGGCGCTCGAGGTATTTCCCTCCTCGCCAATCTGCTGGTGCTGCCGATTGTCGGCCGTTGCCTCGAAAAGGAGGAGTTCGGACTCTGGCTGAACCTCACCAGCACCTTCGCCATGCTTGCCGTACTGGACTTCGGGGTCGGACTGGCGGTGATGGGACAGGTGTCCGACGCCCGTGGATCCGATGACGCGGTCTCGACCCGCCGAGTGGTGACCACGGCCCTGGTCCTGCTGACCGGTGCGGCGGTGCTGGTCCTCGTGTTCTGCGGCTTGTTCGCCTTCACCCTCGACTGGAACGACCTCCTGGGCGCGGACCAGGTGTCCGCCGCCGTCGTCGACCAGCTGGTCCTCGCGGTAGGTGTCACGGCCGCACTCAGCCTTCCCCTGACGGTTGCGGGCAGGGTGTACTACGCCCTCGGGCGGGGCCATGTGACGGCACTGTCCACATCCGCCGGTGTCCTGGCACAGACGGGGGGTCTCCTGGCCGTGGCGGCCCTCGCCCCGGACCTCCGCTTGTTCACGTCCGTGTATCTCGCCACGTCCTTGCTCAGCGGTCTCGTACCGACCCTCCTGCTGGCAAGGCGGGTCCGCGATGCCCGGCCCCGGCGGCGCCACGTGGACCGGGACACGTGCGGCCGGCTGGGCCGCGAGGGCGCGCAGCTCTTCTTACTGACGCTTATGGGGATCGTGTCCTTCAGGTCGGATTCTCTTGTCATCGGGCACTACCTCGGCGCGGACCAGGTCGCCGCGTACGTGCTCCCGTTCACCGTGTACGCCACGGTGCCCACGGTCGTCGGAGCGTTTCTCACCCCCTTGTGGGCGAGTTATCGGGAGGCGTGGGCACGCGGCGACCAGGCCTGGGTGCGCGGCGCGTACCTGCGGTCGGTGGGCGTGTCGACGGCCGCCGGTGTGGTGGCGGCGAGTGTCCTCGTCCCGGTCACCCCGTGGCTGCTGCGGCTGTGGGTCGGTGACGACGCGGCCGTCTTGCCTCCCGCGATGCTGGCGGCCCTGGGGGGCTACGTCGTCATCATGTGCGCGACGACCGCGATCGCAGCGTTTCTCAACGGCGCCGGGGAGTTGAGGCGGCAGCTCGCCGTCGGGGCCGTCATGACCGTGGCGAACGTGGCGGCGTCGGTCTGGTCCGTACAGCGGTTCGGTCTGTCCGGGCCGCTGTGGTCCACGGTCGTCACGCAGACGCTGATCGTCCTCGTGCCGTGCATGCTGGTCGCGCACCGACGGCTGGCGCGTCCTCGTGCCCTGGTCCCCGATGTGCTGCGGACCGCCGGCTGAGCCGCACGGTCCGCACTGCAGGTCAGCCCGGGACGGAAGAACCGGCCGCCGTCCCCGGGGCGGCGCCCGGCACGGAGTTCAGAGCCCCGAGTTCGGCGTCGACCATGAGGCGGGCCAGTTCGGGGGCGTGGGTGGCGGCTTTCCAGCCCAGGACCTGTTCGGCCTTGGAGGCGTCCCCGACGACATGGTCGACGTCGGAGGGGCGGAGCTGGCGTTCGTCGAAGCGGATGTGGTCGCGGTAGTCGAGGCCGAGGTGGGCGAAGCAGTGTTCGGCGAAGTCGCGGACGCTGTGGCTGGTGCCGGTGGCGAT
>JODI01000186.1 GCA_000720805.1 Streptomyces violaceoruber | reverse complement strand
GGGCCTCGTGCGCGGTGAGCGGGGCCAGGAGACGGGCGAGGTCGGGCCGCAGCACGTCCGGTTCGAACAGGATGAACGGGCCGCGCGCCGCGCCGGGCGCGTGCCAGCACAGCACGTGTCCGGGACGCACCCACAGCCACTGGCCGGGGGCGACGGTCCGCGTGACGTGGTCGACGTCGTGCCGCAGCTCGCCCTCGGTGACGGCGATGAGGTAGTGGAAGGTGGCACGGCCCGGACGGGGCGGGTTCCACGGCCAGTCGTCGTGCTCGGCGAAGAAGTCCTCGACGGTACTCACCTCAAGGCCGTACGGAGTACCGACCGGGGGCGGGTCTGTCAAACTAGCGGTGTAACCAGGGTGGTTGGGGTTACTGACGGGCTGCGGAGAGTCGGCCGTCGAAGGTGATGTCGAAGGCGTTCAGGGCGGTCTTCCAGCGCATGGTCCACCGAGCCTGGCCCTTGCCGGTGGGGTCCAGGCTCATGATGGCCATGTAGACGCACTTCAGGGCGGCGGTCTCGTTGGGGAAGTGGCCGCGGGCCTTGACCGCACGCCGGATCCTGGCGTTCACCGATTCGATTGCGTTCGTGGTGCAGACGATGCGGCGGATCTCGGTGTCGAAGCGGAGGAAGGGAGTGAACTCCTCCCACGCGTTCTCCCAGAGCCGGACGATCGCCGGATACTTCCTGCCCCAGGCGTCGGCGAACTCCGCGAACCGCTCGAGCGCTGCTTCCTCGGTCGCAGCGGTGTATACGGGCTTGAGGAGCTTGGCGATCTTGTCCCAGTCCTGGCGGGCGGCATAGCGGAAGGAGTTCCGCAGCAGGTGGACCACACAGGTCTGCACCGTGGTGCGGGGCCAGACGGTCTCCACCGCCTCGGGCAGGCCCTTCAGTCCGTCGCAGACCAGCATGAGGACGTCGTTCACGCCGCGGTTCTTGATCTCGGTGAGGATGTGCATCCAGTGCTTGGCGCCCTCACCGCCGTCGCCGGCCCACAGCCCGAGGATGTCGCGGCGCCCCTCGGTGGTGACGGCCAGGGCCACGTAGATCGGCCGGTTCGCCACGGCGCCGTCGCGGATCTTCACGTGGATCGCGTCGATGAAGATCACCGGATAGACCGGGTCGAGGGGCCGGTTCTGCCATTCGGCCATGCCGTCCATGACCTTGTCGGTGATGGTGGAGATGGTCTGCCTGGAGACGTCGGCGCCGTAGACCTCGGCGAGGTGGGCCTGGACCTCGCCGGTCGTCAGGCCCTTCGCGGACAGAGAGATCACCATCTCGTCGACGCCGGACAGGCGCTTCTGCCGCTTGCGCACGATCTTCGGTTCGAAGGTTCCGTCGCGGTCGCGGGGCACGGATATCTCGACCGGTCCGACGTCGGTGAGCACGGTCTTGCCGCGCTTCCCGTTGCGTGAGTTGCCGCCGTTCTTGCCGGCTGCGTCGTGCTTGTCGTAGCCGAGGTGGTCGGTGATCTCGCCTTCGAGGGCGGACTCCAGCAGGCGCTTGGTCAGCTGCTGCAGCAGTCCGCCCTCGCCCGTCAGTTGCGGCCCTCGGCCTGCGCCCGGCCCACCAGTTCGTCGATGAGCTGGTCGTCCACCGCCCTCGACGGCTGCGGTTCAGGCGTCTCAACGGACTCGGGCTCGGTCACGTTCTCACTGGTCATCGGTGCATCTTCCTTGATCAGGAGTTACACCGAACGTTTTACAGTCCCGACTGATCCGTCCGCTGCGCTCCGGGGAGCTGCGGGACTTCGTCCCGCAGCCAGGCTTTCGCTTCGCTGCAACGTTGTTGAACGGGAGCGCGCCGGACTCCTCTGCTGTACACCCGGCTGCACGGAACCTCCACGATTGAGCTCTGTGCGTATTACAGTTTTCTCGCGTGACTCGTCACTCTGTGTCGCGTAAAGGACAGGTGGGGCGGGATTCTCCGTATGCCCAAGGTGCGCCGTGGGGGGCTTTGTGCAGGAAATGATCAAGGGTTCGAACGTGGCCCTGGCGGACCTGAGCGACAGTGTTGGTTCAGTGATCGTCAGTCTGTGCTGGATCAGCCCTGCCGGCGACGGCGACGCGGATGTGTCGGTCCTGCTGCTGGACGCGAGCGGCAAGGTGCGCAGCGATAGCGACTTCTACTTCTACAACCATCCGGTGGCCGCTGATGGAAGCGTGCAGCTTCTGGGCAAGACGCCGACGGCGGACGGCAGCGAGGACCGGCTCAGCTTTGACCTCACCGCGGTGCCGTCCGAGATCGGCCGCATTGTCGTCGCCGCGAGCAGGTATGACGGTGCCCGCTTCGGTGAGTTGGATGACGTGAGGATCACGCTGGCCGACGCAGCCGGTGAGAGCCTCCTGCGGTTCGCTGTCGATGATGCCGACTCCGTGGCGGCGGTCATTTTCGGTGAGCTGTACAGGCGGGGAGAGGAATGGAAGTTCCGTGCCGTCGGGCAGGGCTACGACACCGGTCTTGCCGGGCTGGCGGCGGACTTCGGAGTCGATATCGAGGACGACGCGGCCGCGGAGGCAGAAGGGGCACTCGACGGCACCGAAGGCGACACGCGGACGGATGTGACAGGTCCGGCACCGATCGAGGAGCCGGCCCGGCCGGTAACGCTAGAGGCCATCCCTGCTCCTCGTGGGCCTGAGGGCGAGGTCGTGGAGTCGAAGAAGCCGGCCGCTCGCCCTCGCACGGCGAAGAGGAAGGTCACCCTTCCCAAGACGGTCAAAAAGACTCTGGCGGAGAACGACTCCTGGAAACAGGCCAGGCTCTTCCCGGTCTCGGTACTCAAGAGCGACCGGGACCGTGAGATGCGCGCCACCTCGGTGCTGCTGGCGGTGATGGCGCAGGTTCCGGAGTTCAGCAGGAGACTGACCGCCGGGTTCGGGGCTCCGGCCGGTCGCATGGAGACTTTCACGGAGGTGTCCCTGCCCCATGGTGACAGTCCGCGGCGCCCGGACGGGGTGATCCGCGTGGAGCGGGCCGGCAAGTTGTGGACCGCGCTGGTCGAGACGAAGACCAACGGCAACGCGCTCAGGGCCGACCAGGTGCAGGCGTACATGGACATCGCCGCGCGCCGCGGTTACGAGGCCGTGATCACGCTGACGAACGATGTCGCGCTGGAGGGCAGTCCGCTCGTCGACGTCAAAATCGATAAGCGGCGCAAGCACAAGGTGGCCCTCTGGCATCTGTCCTGGGCGGAAGTCGCCTACCAGGCGCAGATGCTGATCAGACACGAGGGAGTGAGCAGCGCGGCGCACGCCTGGCTTCTCCAGGAACTGCTGCACTACCTGCAGCACGAGAACTCCGGCTGCCATGGCTTTCAGAACATGGGGCCCGCCTGGGTCCCCGTGCGCAACGGGATCGACGACGAAACTCTCTGCCAGGGCGATGCACAGGCACTGGAGGTGGTCGAGAGCTGGGAGCGGCTCATCCGCCAGGTCTGCCTCAGGCTGGGCGGCGAACTCGGGCAGAAGGTGCTGCCCGTTCAGCGCGCCAAGCGCGGAACAGACCCCAAGGAACGCCGAAACCGGCTCGCCGACCAGCTTTGCCTCGACGGACGACTTCAGGCGGAGTTGCGCATCGACGGCACACCCGGCGTCCTGGCCATCAGCGCCGACCTGCGCACCGGCAGACTGCGCACGTCCATCGAAATCCCAGACCGCGAGCAGGGCTACCCCCTGAGCTGGGCCAAGCGACTTGTCCGACGCCTGGCCGAGGCACCGGCAGACCTGCACGTCGAAACCCTCGTCGACAGCGAAACCGGAGGCCCACGCGGGACATTGGAGCGGCTCCGCCCCGAACCAGCGGACCTGCTCCCCAAGGACAACGGCGCCCGGATCACGGGCTTCCGCCTGTCCCTGCTCAAGAGCATGGGAAGCGGCCGCGGCAACGCCGAGTCCGGCTTCATCCGCAGCGTCGACGACGCCGTGCACCGTTTCTATACCACCGTCGTGGTCCACCTGGACGCTCCGGCAGCACGGCGAGCACCGTCCAAGGAGCACGCGGCGGCGGGATGATGCCTGGGCGCAGACGGCAGCAACGCCATCCTCCGCCTGACGCGAGACCGTCCTCTTGCACAGGCCCGGACCCGGCCTGAGTTCTGCAAGGGGACGCTCGCGTACTCCGGCGCCGTGCCGCCGGTTACTCCCCGGTCATTCAGACCAAGCGCACTCTTGGCAGCCCCATAGGCAGATGCTGCACCTGCTCGGAAGCAGGGCACCACCATGGAGGAGTGATCCCGACGAACGGCATTGAGCGCGCCACGGCCATCAGTCTGACCAAGGTGCAGGAGAGGGCACCTGATCTGGTCAGTCTGTACAAGGCGGCGGGTACCAGCGTGCGCATGCATGGGCTGCAGGACGTGCAGGCGGCGGTATATCTCGTGCTGGACCGCTCCGGGTCGATGCGGCCCTACTACCGAAGTGGAAAGAGTCTCCCAGCGACCCGAGTACGGGACACGGACGGCGCCCCGGTAGCCCTTGTCCGCCCAGCACGTGATGCCGGCTTCGGCGAGAGCGTCGATGACGCCGTGCTCGCGGGCGGCCCGGACGTCGTGGACGGCGCCTGGCAAAGCCGGTGAGGCCCAGAGCAGTCGGCCGGATGGGTCAGCGAGGAGTTGCACATTCATCCCGTGCCTCTTGTGTTTGCCGGAGTAGAAGGGGCGGTCGGCAGCGGTCCCGTCGATCGGCAGGAGAGTCCCGTCCAGCAGCACGAAC
>JODI01000185.1 GCA_000720805.1 Streptomyces violaceoruber | reverse complement strand
CATCTGGAACGGCAGCAGCTCGCCCATGTGGCCCAACATCACCGACGCGCGCGGGAACTCGTCGAACACTCCGCCGTAGATCAGCCGGAGCGCATGGGCACCCGTCGTCGCGGTCCATCCCCAGGACGGCCCGACCAGCACGGGATACCCGTCGAAGACATGCCAGTTGTCGGCCGGAACGACAGATGGATGCAGATACAACGTCACACCGAGGCGTTCCAGTTCTGCCCAAACCGGCCTGAACTGCGGCTCGTCCAGGTAGTGCCCCCGCACATGGTCGTTGTACAGCACTCCCTTGAAACCGAGCTCCGTCACCGCCCGGCGCAGCTCCACGACCGCGGCCTTGGGATCCTGCAACGGAAGGGTGGCAAAGCCCGCGAAGCGGGTCGGATGGGCGGCGATGGCCTTGGCGAGATAGTCGTTGATCTGCCGCGCGGCAGCCACGGCCTCCGCGGGATCCTCCACCACCTCCACGCCCGGCGTGGAGTACGAGAGGACCTGGACGTCGACTCCGTTCGCGTCCATGTCCGCCAGCCGCAGCTCGGCCAGATCGTCCAGGCGCCGGAACCACTCCTGCTTGATCGCCGCCGGCACCGCCATATGCTGACGGATCGCTTCCTCCTGCCGGATGGCTCCGGGTACGGAGAACGCCTCTTCCACGGCCACAATGCGCATCTTTTCCTCCGAAGTGTTCCGATGGTCCTTCGAGCGGCCGCCCGCGGGCCGGGGCGGCGGCCCTGACGTCGGGTGCTCGGGGGTGGCCCCCTGGACGCCGGTGACCGTCGTGGAGACACGGCTGCCGGGCGCGGCATCGGCTGCCCGCGCGGGCGACCCCGCGACCAGACCGCCGACCACGGCGGCTCCTGAAGCAGCGGCGGTCGCGGCGATGAATCTTCGCCGGGTGGCCTCGGCAGCAGGCTTGGGGCGGGGCTCGGCGGGCGGAGTCACGGCTTGGAAAGGACGGTCGTCGGGCATGTCCACTCTCCCTCGAGGGCGCGCGGGTGATTGCCGGGGTCCTGCCAATGGCTGTTGCGCTCCGTGAGGGTGCGCGTCGTTCGCGAGGGGTCCGACGGCCCTTCCAGCCGCGGCCGCTGAAGGCATGGCGTCAGTCAGGGGGCTGGTCGTGGCCGGTTGGAGGACAGGCGTTTTTCTCGGCAGTTCGCCGACGCCCATGGCCCATGCCGCTGCAGAGCGCTCCTGGGGTGACGTGGGGCCGCCGCCGCCTCTCTTGAACTGGAGCCAAGCTAGTTCTAGGGCGCTTCCCAGTCAATACCAGTTCCAGCAGCAGCTCAGGCGCAGTTCACTCTCATGACTCACAGTCAAGAAAGTCGGTGTTCTCGCCGTCCCTAGGTCCCTATTGAGGCGCGTTCGCCGGATCCGACTCGTCGGGCGGTCACCCGCGACGCCCTCCTGTACCGCCGGCGTGGAGCGGCGGCATCCTGGACGACACGGGGCCCGCCGGTGTCGATAGCCAGGCCAGGGTCCTCAAGGACTGCACGACCGGCCCAGCCGTCCGCGGACGACACCCCACCGCACGGCCGCAGCGGTCGAGGCACGGGTGCGCCGGCTGCGGCAGGACCGCAAACTCGGTCCGGCGCGCCTTGGCCCGATCCCGGGCCTGCCCGCCTCGACCGTCCACCGCATCCTCGCGCCCGGCCAGAGCGGGTGGGCGCGTTGGGCAGTCGCGCCAGGACTCGAACATGGCACGGCGCGCTCAGCTCGTGCCACGCGGGTCCATCGTCGGCAGAGCATCGGGATTGAGCTCGGCCAGCATCCGGAGCAGCAGGGAATGTACGACTGCCCGCTCGGCGTGGGCGAGGACCGCCAGCGCTTCCTCGTCGAGACGTTCCACCACACCCCGTGCCCGCTCGGCGAGCTTCGCCCCGCTGTCGGTGATCGTCAGCTGTACGGTTCTGCGGCTCGAAGGGTGTTCGCGGCGAGCCAGAAGGCCGCGGTCGACCAGCGCGCTGACAGCGGCACCCATGGACTGGGGAGTGAAGCCAGTCCGACGCGCGATCTCCGCCGCGGAGATGCCCGGGGTCCAGACGACGTGCTGCAGCGCGTTGTGCTGGGCAGCCGTGAGGTTGAGCGAGCGCAACGCTTTCTCAAGACGCGTTCCCATCACGTGCACCACCTGCCATGCCAGGTAGCCCATGCGCGTCGAGGGATGTGCGGCAGGACGCCCCATCAGCAACTCCAAAAGTAAGGTGCCTGATACTTCTATGGTACAAATAGAAGGTAACTTAGAAGGTACCTTACAAGCACGACTGGAGAGGGCCCCTCCCATGGCCACGCCACCGAGCACTTCCGCCGAGCCGCACCACGCGCACCATCACCACGCGATGGACGCCGCTCCAGCGCCGCAGGGCGCCACCGGGATGAAGGGGGTTCTGCTCCCCGTCGCGATCGTGCTGGCCATCGGCTCGATCTTCGTCAGCGTGTTCCTGGCCGCGTTTCACGCCCCGCGGCCTCACGACCTACCGGTCGCCGTAGTCGGGACGACCCATCGGCTCGAACAGATCACCGGAGGGCTGGAACTGGGGCTGCCCGGCGGATTCGAGGTGAAGCGCTACCCCGACGCGAGCGCGGCCCGTCACGCGTTGCAGGACCGAAAGGTGTACGCCGCCTACGTCACCAGCCCCGCGAAGTCCGCCGAACTGCTGTACGCCGGAGCCAACGGCCCTTCGGTGACCTCGACGGTCACCGGTGCCTTCTCCGGTGTCGCCAAGGCGAGCGGAGACCGGCTGACCGTGCAGGACGTGGTGCCGGCCTCGGCGGGCGACACCCGCGGTATGTCTGTGTTCTACGCCGGGTTCGGCGTCGTGCTGGCTGGGTTCCTGTTCGGCATGATGACCTACCAGATGGCTCCGCGCCTGGAGTACCGGTGGAGGCTGGTCAGCCTGGCCTCCTTCAGCGTCCTCGCCGGCGTCCTCGTGGCGGTCATGGCCGGCAGCCTGGGCTTCTCGGCACTGCCGGGCCCCTTCCTGGGCATCGCGGGGGTCATCGCACTGATGGCCGCGGCCATCGGCAGCGCGACCATGATGTTCATGCGTCTCTTCGGCCGCGCCGGGATGTCGCTGGCCGCCGTGGTCCTGCTGACCTTCGGCAACAGCACGAGCGGCGGCACGCTGCCCACCGCGTACCTGCCGGGCTGGCTGCATCCGCTCTCGGAGATCCTCCCGGTGGGAGTCGGCGTACGAGCCGTCCAAGGCCTGTCCCACTTCAACAACGACGGCCTCACCGCGGGAGTCGCCGTCCTGGTGGCGTGGATCCTCGTCGGCGCCTTGGTGCTTTTCCGGCTCGATGCCCGCGGACCACGGCGCGCGACCGCCGACTGACTCTGTCAGTCTGCCGAGCGCCGTTCCCCATGCCGGCTGTGGAACGGGAAGGCGGCATCGGTCCACGGTCCGTGACACGGCGGAGCCCCAGCTCCATCGACCGGTGACACGCTCGCGAGCAGCGTGCCTCGCTCTCGTAGACTGCGGCCGTGACCGACGCCGCGTTCCCCACCACCGGATACCTCGCCTGGCAGTTCTCCCAGATCATCGCCGGACGACTGGAGCGGGCACTGCGCGCGGAGGACCTCACCTTGGCTCAGCACAACGCCCTGCAACAGGTCCTCTGGACGCCGGGGGTGTCCGCCGCGGAGATCGCGCGCCGCTCCGGGATCACGGCCCAGTCCATGGGAGCCGCGGTGAGCCAGCTCGTCGAGCGAGGACTGCTGCGACGGGAGCCGCATCCGACCAGCCGCCGCAGCATGCGCCTGTTCGCGACCGCCGAGGGAGGCGCGGTGGCCGCTCGTGCCACGTCGATCGCGAGGCGGATCGAACGGGAGACGACGTCGCCGCTCTCCCCGGATGACAAGGACTCCATTCACCGTCTGCTCTACCGTTTGGTCGAGGAACTGAACCCCGACGCCCTCGCCATCGACACGCGGTCGCTGAACCAATCCTGACCGTCCAGCGGATGCCCCTTCCGGACGCGGACCGCGTGACGTTCACCGGTGCGCCGCGAGCGGAAGGACGGAAAGCCATGAACGGTGCCGAGAGCGATCCGCCGTCGTACGGTTCCACCCGTGGTCGTCCCCGCAGCAAGGCCGTCGAACAGGCCGTCCTGGAAGCGGTGCTGATGCTTCTCGAGGACGGCGTCCCGTTGGCGGACCTCTCCGTCGAGAACATCGCCCGCACCGCCGGCGTCGGCAAGGCGGCCATCTACCGCCGCTGGAGCGGCAAGGAGGACCTCCTCGTCGACGTCATCCGCGTCGCCGAGCCCCCTGAGCGGGAACTCCCCGGTACGTCGATGCGGGACGACCTGGTCGTTCTCCTGGAGTCACTGCGCCAACGCAGCCTGGCCGGCCGCTCGTCGGCGATCCTGCACACCGCACACGCCCAGATGAGAAGCAGCCCGAGGATATGGGCCGCCTACCACTCCGGCGTGATCACTCCCCGGCGCGACCTCGGACTGGAGGTCCTCCGGCGAGGCCAGCTGAACGGGGAGCTCCGTACGGGCATCGACCTGGAACTGGCCATCGACATGTTCGTCGGCCCGCTGCTCATCCGCACGTTCGTACGCCACGATCCCGACCTCCCGGATGGACGCCGCTTGCTCGAAGGACGCGGGTTCACGGCCGAGCAGCATCCGCAGGACGTTGCTGTTGCCGCGCAGGCCGTGCCGGTCGTAGTCCTGCCACATGGCGGGCGGCTCCTGGCTGCGTACGGCTTGTGATTCGGACACTTTCCGGCTTCCTCTCGCTGTTCCGCGGCGACTTCGCGGAGTCGTGACGCGCTCGTGCGTCGGGTCAGGGGTTGATCACGGTCATCCACATGGGGTCGTCGACTCGTTGCTGTATCGCGCCCATGGCCTTGAGCGCTTCGGTGAGGGGGAACCGATGGGTGATGAGCTCGTCGGCGGTGAGGGCGCCCGTCTCGAGCAGACGCAGGACGTCCGTCGCGTCCCGGCGGGTGTAGGCGCGCGTGGCG
>JODI01000184.1 GCA_000720805.1 Streptomyces violaceoruber | reverse complement strand
CCGGTGCAGATGTCGCAATCCACACCGAGCCAGAAGGCCCTCACCCATATCAAGATCACACGTCAGTGATCGCTGTCACCAACCTCCGTGGACAGAACATCTAGGGCCCTTCTCATGGATCTCCGCGGCCCCGCCGGGTTGGCGGGGCCTGCGTCTCGCCGGGGCTCAGGCGAGGGCGCCCAGCGTGAGGGCGCCGGCCACCGGGGCGGCGTAGACCAGCGGGAACGGGATGTGGGAGTACCAGCGGGCCCGGACGACGGTGACGACCGCCCCGGTGAAGTAGAGGAGCAGACCGATCCCGGCCGCGGTCCCGATGACCGGCACGAACAGGCCGATCAGCAGGCCGACGGCCCCCGCGGTCTTGGCCGCGCCGAGCCAGGGCGTCCAGGCGTGCGGCACGTGGTAGTCGTCCAGCGACTTGATGATCCACTGGGCTCGGGCGAGGACGACGGCACCGGAGTAGCCCGCCATGGCGGCGGCGATCAGGGTGACGACTACGTGGGCGGTGGTCATGGTTCGCTCCTCATCAGGGGGACCGGTGGCGGTGGAGCCGGGGCGACCGCGGTGGTGGTCTCCCTCGCGGTCACCGGGTTGACGCGGGGCGGGCGGGGAGTGTGACAGGACGGCCGGGCGGCTTTCTCGACGGCCGCCCGGCTCCGTACCTCTCAGTGGTGCTGCTCCCCGCCCGCCGTGCGCGGCAGCAGGCGTACGAGGGTCAGGCACAGGGCCGTGGCCACGGCGACCGCGGTGAGGCTCACGGTCATCGCGTGGGTCTCACCGCCGTCGGCCGAGTGGAAGTACACGGTGGTCACGGCCGCCGCGCCGATGGCGTTGGCGACCTGCTGCACCGCGTTGAGCGAGCCGCTGGCGCTGCCCGCCTCCTCGGGGGCGATGTCGCCGATCGTCACGTCGTAGACCGTGCCGAAGCAGGTGCCCAGGGGAGGGGAGGTCCGGAATAAGGAGACGGGGTCTGCCGTTCAGCGGTATAGTTGAACGGTCAACAACTTGGAGGTTGAGCGACCATGCAGTTCGGGATCTTCAGCGTCGGCGACGTCACGCCGGACCCGACCACGGGCCGTACGCCGACCGAGCGCGAGCGCATCAAGGCCATGGTCGCCATCGCGCTGAAGGCCGAGGAGGTCGGGCTCGACGTCTTCGCGACCGGGGAGCACCACAACCCGCCGTTCGTGCCGTCGTCCCCGACGACCATGCTCGGATACGTGGCCGCGAAGACGGAGAAGCTGATCCTCTCCACCTCCACCACGCTCATCACCACCAACGACCCGGTGAAGATCGCCGAGGACTTCGCGATGCTCCAGCACCTGGCCGACGGGCGCGTGGACCTCATGATGGGGCGCGGCAACACCGGGCCGGTCTACCCCTGGTTCGGCAAGGACATCCGCGAGGGCATCAACCTGGCCATCGAGAACTACGCCCTGCTGCGCCGGCTGTGGCGCGAGGACGTCGTGAACTGGGAGGGCAAGTTCCGTACGCCGCTCCAGGGGTTCACCTCCACGCCCCGGCCGCTGGACGGCGTGGCGCCGTTCGTCTGGCACGGGTCCATCCGGTCCCCGGAGATCGCCGAGCAGGCCGCGTACTACGGCGACGGCTTCTTCCACAACAACATCTTCTGGCCGGCCGACCACACCAAGCGGATGGTCGAGCTGTACCGGGCGCGGTACGCCCACTACGGCCACGGCACGCCCGAGCAGGCGATCGTCGGGCTCGGCGGCCAGGTGTTCATGCGGAAGAACTCGCAGGACGCGGTGAACGAGTTCCGTCCGTACTTCGACAACGCGCCGGTCTACGGGCACGGGCCCTCGCTGGAGGACTTCACCGACCAGACCCCGCTGACCGTCGGCTCCCCGCAGGAGGTCATCGAGAAGACCCTGGCCTTCCGCGAGTACGCCGGCGACTACCAGCGCCAGCTGTTCCTGCTGGACCACGCGGGGCTGCCGCTGAAGACCGTGCTGGAGCAGCTCGACCTGCTCGGCGAGGAGGTCGTACCGGTGCTGCGCAAGGAGTTCGCCGTCGGCCGCCCGGCCGATGTGCCGGAGGCCCCGACCCACCAGTCCCTGCTGGCGAACGCCTCCAAGGGCTCGAACGCGGTGAAGGACTCGAAGGACTCGAAGGGAGTGAGCGTCGCATGAAGCTCGTCGTCGTCTCGGCGGGGCTGAGCGTCCCGTCGTCCACCCGGCTGCTGGCCGACCGGCTGGCCGCGGCCGTGGGCCGGCAGGCCCCGGTCGACGTGCAGGTCGTCGAGTTGCGCGACCTCGCCGTGGAGATCGCGCACAACTTCACCAACGGGTTTCCGGGGAAGACGCTGGCCGCCGCCATCGACGCGGTGACCGGGGCGGACGGGCTGATCGTGGTCACGCCGGTGTTCTCGGCGTCGTACAGCGGACTGTTCAAGTCGTTCTTCGACGTGCTCGGAGTGAGCGACAAGGACGCGCTGGCCGGGACGCCGGTACTGATCGCGGCGACCGGCGGAACGGCCCGGCACTCGCTGGTGCTGGAGCACGCCCTGCGCCCGCTCTTCGCCTACCTGCGGGCGGTCGTCGTCCCGACCGGGGTGTACGCGGCCTCGGAGGACTGGGGCGCGGAGGGTCTGGACGGACGGATCGAGCGGGCGGCGGGAGAGCTGGCGGGGCTGATGACCGGCCTGTCGGCGGCCAGGCCGGTCAGGAACGACCTGGAGGTCGTGCCGTTCGCCCAGCAGCTCGCCGCGCTGTCCGGCCCGTCCGGCGCCTGAAGCCCAGGGGCTGCGCGCCCCTCCCGCCGGGGTGGGGCGCGCGAACCTGAGACCCGGGACGTGTGGCCCTGAGACCCGGGGCGTGTGGCCCTGAGACCCGGGGCGTGTGGCCCTGAGACCCGGGGCGTGTGACCCCGAGAGCCGGGGCGTGTGACCCCGAGACCCGGGGCCGCCTGACGGTGAGATCCCAGTAAGAAGGGGGACCGCTCGACCGCCCACACGGCCACACCGCCGCAGGCCGGGGCACACTGAAGACGTGTCCCCAACTGTGCTGCTCGCCGAAGACGACCGCGCCATCCGTCATGCCCTGGAGCGGGCCCTGACGCTGGAGGGCTATCGGGTCACCGCGGTCGCCGACGGCGTCGAGGCGCTGGCGCAGGCCCACCGGACGCCGCCCGACGTACTCGTCCTGGACGTGATGATGCCCGGCATCGACGGGCTCCAGGTCTGCCGGGTGCTGCGCGCCGAGGGCGACCGGACCCCCATCCTGATGCTGACGGCGCTCGTGGAGACCCAGGACCGGATCGCCGGCCTGGACGCGGGCGCCGACGACTACGTGGTCAAGCCCTTCGACGTCGAGGAGGTCTTCGCCCGGCTGCGTGCCCTGCTGCGCCGCACCAGCCCGGTCGGCGCCCTGACCGGCGTACCGAAGCCGCCGCCCGCCCCCGAGGGACAGATCGAGGCGGCCGGGCTGCGGATGGACGTCCAGGCCCGCCGCGCCTGGCGCGGGACACGCGAGCTGGAGCTGACCCGCACCGAGTTCGAACTCCTGGAGCTGCTGGTCCGCAACGCGGGCATCGTCCTCGACCACTCCACGATCTACGACCGCATCTGGGGCTACGACTTCGGCCCCGGCTCCAAGAACCTCGCCGTCTACGTCGGCTATCTGCGCCGCAAACTCGACGAGCCGGGCGCCTCCGTGCTGATCCACACGGTCCGCGGCGTGGGTTACGTGCTGCGGGAGGACTGAGTGGGCCGCCTCGGGCGGCTGCTGTCTTCCCGGCGGCCCAAGCTGCTGTCGCTCAGGACCACCTTCGCGGTGTCCTTCGCGGCCGTCACCGCCGCCGTCACCGTGCTGGTGGGTGTGCTGTCGTACAGTGCGGCCGCGCGGCTGGTGCGGGTGGACCAGGAGTCCGTGTTCGACCAGGTCGTGCAGGATCTGCGGGACGAGGTGCGGCAGCACGCGATGACGCCGCAGGACTTCTCCTCCTCGGCGCCCGGGCACGATCTCGTACGGCCGGCCCGTACCGACGTACAGGTGCTGGCCTCGGACGGGGCGGTCGTCGACCCCGGCCGGCCGGGGCTGCCGGTGGCCGCCGCCGACCGTGAGGTCGCGGCCGTCGGGGTGGCCGGGCGGATGGTCGTGCACAAGGACGTCGGTGTCGGCAGCGACGTCTATCGCATCGCCACCGTCTCGCTCGGCGGCGGCCGGGGCGCGGTGCAGGTGGCGCAGGAGTTCAGCGACACCGAGGACCTGCTGCGCGCGCTCCAGCAGCGGACGCTGATCCTGATGGCCGCCGTCGTGGTCGCGGCCGGCCTGTTCGGCTGGTGGCTGGCCCGTCGCATCACCCGCCGCCTGGTGATCCTCACCTCGGCCGCCGAGGACGTCGCCCGTACCCGCCGCCTCGGCATCCAGGTACCCGTCACCGGCTACGACGAGGTCGGCCGCCTCGGCCGCGCCTTCGACCGCATGCTCGGCCGCCTCGCCCAGTCCGAGGAGGACCAGCGGCGGCTGGTCCAGGACGCCGGGCACGAACTGCGCACCCCGCTGACCTCCCTGCGTACGAACATCTCGCTGCTCCGCCGGATCGACGAACTGCCTCCCGGCACCCGGGAGGAGCTGGTCGCGGACCTCGGCCAGGAGGCACGTGAACTCACCGACCTGGTCAACGAACTGGTCGATCTCGCGGCCGGACAGTCCGACAGCGAGCCGGCCCAGCGGGTCGACCTCGCCGACCTGGCCGAGGAGGTCGCCGGGCTCGCCCGCCGCCGTACCGGACGGCAGATCGTGGTCCGTGCGAGCGGCGACACGACGACCGAGGGCCGCCCCGGCATGCTGACCCGCGCCATCTCCAACCTCGTCGAGAACGCGGCCAAGTTCGACCGGGACGGCACCGCGCCCATCGAGATCGGCATCGCCGGTCCCGCCCGGCCGGGCACGGTCCGCGTCGAGGTCCTCGACCGCGG
Source organism: Streptomyces violaceoruber (assembly GCA_000720805.1). GTDB lineage: Bacteria > Actinomycetota > Actinomycetes > Streptomycetales > Streptomycetaceae > Streptomyces > Streptomyces cellulosae_A. Next base: position 219 of record JODI01000184.1, on the reverse strand, counting down.
CCCGGGCATTGCCGACGCCGACCTCATCCGCGTCTTCGACCGCTTCTACCGCGCCGCCGACGCCCGCTCCCTGCCCGGCTCCGGCCTCGGCCTGTCCATCGTGCGGGAGGTGGCCCTCGCGCACGGGGGAGCGCCGTTCGCGATCCGGCGCGAGGGGGGCGGGGCGGTGATCGGGCTGTCTCTTATACACATCTGACGCTGCCGACGAATAGAGAGGTG
>JODI01000183.1 GCA_000720805.1 Streptomyces violaceoruber | reverse complement strand
GTTGACCTTGATCCCGGTGTCCTTCGTGAAGGTGCTCTTGGTCAGCTTCGCGATGTCCTCCATCTGCGGGTTGCCGACCATCAGGACGTTGATGCTCTTGCCGCCGCCGGAGGATCCGCCGGCCCCGGCTCCGGAACAGGCGGTCGCGAGCAGGGCCGTGGTGGCGGCGCCGACGAGGAAGACGTATCTGGGCGATGGCATGACTGACTCCAGGAGTGTGCGAGGGCATGGGGAACCAGGGCCCCGGCATGACGGGGGTGGAAGGGGGAGATGAACTGCGGCTCAGGCCTGGATGACCCGGGGGCCCAGCAGTGCGTAGCGGTGGGCCTCGGAGGTGTGCAGCCCCGCGTCGGTGACGATGGCCTCGAAATCCATGACGTTCGCGAACCGGCAGAAGCTCACGGCACCGAACTTGGTGTGGACGCCGGAGAACACCCGGCGTTTGGCGACCCGCATGACCTCGGCCTTCACCTCGCCGACCGCGGGATCGGGGGTGGTGAGTCCGTACTCGCGGGAGATGCCGTTCGCGCCGACGTACGCCAGGTCGATGACGAAGTCGGACAGCATGCGGGTCGCCCAGTGGTCGACCGTGGCCAGCGTCCCGCCACGCACCCGGCCGCCGAGCAGCAGTACGGCGATGTTCTCGGCGCAAGCCAGGGCACCCGCGGTGGCCAGCGAGGAGGTGACCACGGTCAGTGGCCGGTCGCGGGGGAGGGCGGCGGCGATGAGCTGCGGGGTGTAGCCCTCGTCGAGGTAGACGGTCTCGGCGTCGTGGAGCAGTGCGGCCGCGGCGGCCGCGATCCGGGACTTCTCGGGGACGTGCATGGTGGTGCGGAAGGCGAGCGTGGTCTCGAAGCCCGCGCTCTCCACGGGATGGGCGCCGCCGTGGGTGCGCCGGACCAGCCCGTGCCTCTCCAGCGCGTTCAGGTCGCGCCGCACGGTCTCCTTGGAGACCCCCAGTTCGACGGCGAGTTCTCCCACGTCGACGGATCCCTCACGGCGTGCCGTTTCCAGGATCACGCGTCTTCGTTCCTCGGTGTCCACGGCGACACCTCCGTTTCACGGCTCCGCACGATGTGCCCGAGTGGGCTGCGTTCCGGAGCCCGGCCCGTCGGGCTCTGGTGGCCAAATTTCTACTAGTCGATTGCGGTTACTGACCAGGTTCGCCGTGCGGCAGTCAGTGACCGAATATGCCCGTTTTTTGGAGTGTGGATCCCCTGGTTGACGCGGTGGAGGGCGCCGGAGTGCGGAGGCTGCTGCCTGCTCGCCGTCCGGGATGTGCCCGATCGTTGCCCGTATGTCCGAAAGGATCAGGACACGGGGCCAGGAGACAGGTGTGGAGTTGACCTCAAGTAAGGTTGAGATTTTACGTTTCTCGCATGCAGACACAACCGCTCAAGATCGGCGTCGTCATCGGCAGTGTTCGGGCCGGGCGGTTCGCCGACAAGGTCGCCGGCTGGTTCCTGTCCGAGGCCCGTCAACGGGAGGACATGCAGATCCATGTGATCGATCTGGCCGAGCCCGCCCTTGCCGCCGAGCTGGGACGGGCGCTCGGGTTCGACGGATCCGTCGACCGTTCCGGTGATCGATCCAGTGATCGACCCGGTGATCGATCCGGTGACGCTCCGCGGCTCGCGCAGCGGATCGGTGAGGTCGACGCGTTCGTCGTCGTCACACCCGAGTACAACCACGGGTATCCGGCCTCGCTGAAGGTGGCCCTCGATCATGTCCACCGTGAGTGGCAGGCCAAGCCGGTCGGGTTCGTGTCCTACGGGGGCATGGCCGGCGGACACCGGGCCGTGGAGCAACTGCGGCAGGTTTTCGCCGAGTTGCATGCCGTCACCGTGCGGGACACCGTCAGTTTTCACAACGCTTGGGAGCAGTTCGACGAGCGGGGACGGCCACGGGACCCGGAGGGCGTGGGCAAGGCTGCCACCGTGCTTCTCGACCAGCTCGCCTGGTGGGGGGTCACCCTGCGGGAGGGGCGGACCGTCCGGGCGTACGCGGGGTGAGGCCGGGGAGCCGGCCCACCTGGTACCGGTCGGGGTATCTGTCGGTATCTGTCGGTATCTGTGACGGGCGTTAGTACAGCTTCAGGCGTACGAACCGTCCCGCCACTCCCAGCTCCGTTTCGATGCGCGCCGCCGTCGTCCGCAGCTCCGGCAGGATGTCCCGGACGCATTCCCGCGCCGTGCGGCGGGCCGCGTGCAGGGCCACATTCGCCGCGGCGACCACCTTGCCGGTGCGGTCGTGGATCGGTACGGCGATCGAGCGCAGGCCCTCCTCCCACTCCTCGTCGAGGAGGGCGTAGCCCTGCTCCCGTACGTCCTCCAGCACCTGGGGAGCCACGGAGGAGGACCCCTTCTCCTCTCGCGCCGAGAGCAGCACACGGCCCAGTGACGTCGCCGGTGCCGAAAGGCGCGTACCGACCGTGATGTCCACGCTCATCACCCGGTCCGCGGCCGCCCGGGCCGTGTACTGGATCTCCTCGCCCGTCGGGGTCAGCACCGCCAGTGACGCCGACTCGTGGAGCCTGGCGGCCAGGTCCGCCAGGTGAGGGCCCGCGATGCGGGGGAGCGAGGTGCGGGAGAGGGGTGGGAAGCCGAGGGACAGGACGCGGGGGGTGAGGGCGAACGTGCGGTGCGGGCCCGGGGTCACCAGGCCCAGGTGCTCGTACGTGATCAACGCCCGGCGGGCGGTCGCGCGCGCCAGGCCGGTCGCCTGCGCCACCTCCGTCAGCGTCAGCGTGGGCCTGCCCTCGCCGAACGCCGTCAGGACGGTCAGCCCACGGGCCAGCGACTCGACGAACTCCCTGCCCAGCCTCTGTTTCGACGCCCCGGTCCAGGCTGCCAGGCCGGTCGGCTCACCGGACACCGGCTCCAGTGGGCCCGCGTCCCGCAGTACTCCCTCCATCTCCGCCACCGCCGCCCGCAGCCGGGGAAGCAGCGTGTCGCGCAGGCCGGTCGCGGTGTGGCGGCTGGTGTGGCTCACCACGCTCGCCACGCAGGCGATCCGGCCGGCACCGGGATCCCGTACTGGTACGGAGACGGCGACCAGCCCCGGTTCGATCAGCTGGTCGTCCAGCGCCCAGCCGTCCTGGTGCGCACGGGCGGCACGCTGTTCGAAGTCGGTGTTCGTGCCGGAGTCGGAGTCGGAGTCGGCCTCCGGTGAGGTGGGTTCCCGTGGCGGTACGGCCGGAAAGCCGCGGTCCTCCGGGTCCGCCGCCCGGCGCTCCCGCCACGCCCGCCACTGCTCCCGTGTCCATTCCGACGCGAACAGCGGGCCGGGGGCGGTGCGTTCGGCCGGGAGCAGGTCTCCGATGCGGAAGCTCAGGGACATGGCGCGGCGGCGGGTGGCCTGGTGGATGAAGCGGATGCCGTCGAGGTCGCCGACCGCCAGGGAGACCGACTCGTCCAACTCGTCGGCGAGGGCGTCCGCGTGGGCGGCCAGGAGAGTGGGCAGGCGCAGGGCGGCCAGGTAGGCGTTGCCCAGCTCCATCAGGCGGGGCGCGAGGACGACGTCCCGGCCGTCGAGGCGTACGTATCCCATGCGGGCGAGGGTGGAGGTGATCCGGTCCACGGTGGAGCGGGCGAGACCGGTGGCCCTCTCCAGTGCGCTCGGGCTCAACGTCCCTCCGGCGTCGGTGAGGTGCCGCAGCACGCGGACGCCCCGGATCAACGGCGCGACCGCTTCGGCCGGAACGGCCGGTACGACCGCCTCGGCCGGTGCGACCCGCTCGGCCGGTGCGGCCGCCCCAGCCGGTACGGCGCCTGCCGCGGTGGCCGATCCGCCCACCGGCCTACCGGCCGCCTCGGCCAGCCCGCCCATCGACTCGGCGGAGCCGCCGGACGTCCTCACAGGGCCCCCCGACGGGCGGTCGTCAGCTCTCGTCCAAGGAACGTCTCAGCGGGCATCGGCTCTCCGGTACGGCGATCGCGGCAGGCCTACCGTAATCCGCGGGCCGGTCCACGGACGCCACCCCGTCACCCCCGCCCTGCTCGGCCCCGCACCCGCAAGCCTCCCCGTCACCCCCGCCCCCGAGTGACCCGCACCTGATACCCCCCCGACCCCGACGGATCCACCCCCACCACCGAAACCCGGATCCCCCTCCTCAGGTCCCTGAACTCCTCGCCGGGGGCGAACGGCGCGTCCGAGAGTTCCGCGTGGACGTTGGGGGTGCGGGTGCAGCCGCCGCTGTCGTGGTGGGAGTCGTAGACCCTGATCGGGCCCTGGCCGGTTTCCACGTCCGCGTCGACCTTGTAGATGAGGGCGCCCGGGCGGCACACGGCCTCGTCGTTGCCGGCGCGGGTGCGCAGTTCGACGGCGTAGCCGGTGTTCCGGCCCAGGGGGACGACCAGCAGTTTGAGGCCGCCGGCCCGGCCCAGCGGCGTGAGCGTGTACTCGCTGGTGCCCGATGCCGCGACGCAGGCGACCTGGGTCGCGTCCAGCCAGCCGAGCTTCCACTTGTGCCAGCCGACCAGGTCGTTGTTGGCTCCCCAGTCCTCGCTCATGATGTCCCAGTGGCCGACCGCGCCCCCGCCTTCCTGGGTGTAGAGGTCGGGCAGGCCGAAGACGTGGCCGTTCTCGTGGGGGAGGACGCGGTAGCCGGTCAGGTCGTAGGCGCCGGAGCCGTCGTCCTGGCGGGAGTAGACGAAGGAGGCGTTCGCGACGGGGACGCCGTCCGCGATCGGGGCCTGCGTGTTGCCCGCGAAGGTCACCGACAGGACCGTGTCCAGGGCCGACGGGCCGACGTTCGGTGTCATCAGGACGTTCAGGAAGTCGTACGACCGGAAGTCCACGCGGGGATCGGCGGCGCCCACGATGTCCTGGATCAGTTGCCGGTACCCGGGGTCGAAGGGGGCACCGCGCTCTATGCCGTAGGAACGGAACGGCTTGGGCAGGCGCAGCCAGTCGGGGATCGGGGTCTCGGGGCGGTAGTCCAGGCGGCCGTAGGAACTGGTGCGGAACCAGTGCTGGGTCTGCGGGAAGAACTCCCGGAAACGGCTCAGGGCACTGCCCTGGCCGGGCGCGTCGGAGAAGTCGACCATCAGGGTGAGGGCGTGGACGGTGCCGGTGGAGCGGGAGTAACCCCCGGGGGTGGGGACGCCCTCCGACATCTGGACCGTGGGTTCGCCGCTGATCATGCACGGGCGGTGGGCGGTGGAGCGGGCGGGGGGGACG
>JODI01000182.1 GCA_000720805.1 Streptomyces violaceoruber | reverse complement strand
CGCCGCTACGAACGCAAGGCCGAACACTTCCTGGCGTTCGCCGCCATCGCCTGCAGCCTCATCTGCTACCGCAGACTCACCAAATGAGTCGACGTCTAAATCCCCGAGACGTGGAACGGGCAGTCCTGGCAGATGTGCGGTACTCCCCGCCGCAGCGAGCAGGAAGCCGAGCAGTACGTGAGCCAGCAGCACCAGGCTCCTGAGGCCGGATCGGCCTACCGGCTGGTGTACGCCTTCACCGACCACAACGTCGTCCGGGTCTGGGGTACCTCGACGCTTCGCCAGGTCGAACTTTGAACGGACAGCAGGAGGCCGCCAGGGTGTGCAGACACAGCCCGAGGGCGTGCGTGTAGCGGCCGTGTTCGAGCAGTTCGGTCACGGTGGACAGGTGGGAATCCAGCAGCACCGCCGTGTGCTGCCGCTGCTCGGTGGCGAATCCGGCGAGCTGCTGAGTGGTGTTCTCCAAGAAGACGACGAAGTCCTCACCGATCGGTTTGCCGTCTCTGGCCTGGGCGAGCGCGCTCATCGGGCCGGCGGCCCAGTCCGCAGCCAGCGCGGACAGGGCGGCGCCGGAGATCGTAAAGAAGGTGCGGCGGTCCTCGGGCCCGGCGTCGAGAAAACGGCCGGCCTGTCGAGCGTTGCCGCCGCTTGGGTGTGGGCATGCATCACCTCGTCGGGCAGGTCCTTGCCGGCCTCGGTGTCCTCCGGATCGTCCGGGCCTTGGTCCACTCGGTGAACCGCCGGTGGGCTGATGCATGTTCCTGAGGCCTGTGCCAGGGCTTCGGCGTTCTTGCGTATGTCCGTTTTGAGAACATGCGAGGTCCAGAAGGACAAGGGCGGCCTGCGGGGCGCCCTTGTCGTTCGGCCCCGCCTGTTTGAGGGCCGAGGCGAGCCGTACGCGTCCCCTCGACGCCCCAGAGCCCGATCAGTGCTCGCAGATCGTCTCGTGTTGAATCTGCCGTACTGGTGTCCGGCTGACAGAAGGTGGTTTCGATGCAGGCGCTGCTCGTGATGGATGTTCAGCAGGGCGTGGTCGCACGGGTTCCTGAGCGAGCCGAAGCGATCCTCGCCCGACTGGCCCAGGCGGTCGCCGCGGCCCGGGCTGCGGAAGTCCCCGTGATCCACGTGGTGGTCCGGTTCCGGGACGGTCACCCGGAGATAAGCCCCGCCAACAAGGCGTTCGGGCCGCTGATCGGCACGGACGCACTGACCGAATCGAACCCGCTGTCGCGCATCCACCCGGCGGTGGCGCCGCTGCCGGGCGAGCCGGTCGTCGCTAAGCGCTTCTTCGGCGCGTTCTCCGGGACCGATCTGGATGCCTTGTTGCGCGCCCGTGGCATCAACACGCTGGTGCTGGCCGGCCTGGGGACCAGCGGCGTCGTGTTCGGCACGCTGCGGGAGGCAACCGAGCGCCAATACCGGCAGATCGTCCTGTCCGACGGCTGCGCCGACCTGGACCCGGAGGTCAGCAGCTTCCTGCTGGAGAGGGTCTTTCCTCGGGAAGCCGAGGTAATGACGATCGACGAATGGGCGAAGACCCTCCGTTAGCGTCGTCCGCCAGGCAGACTGCGTCAGCCAGTCCGGCGGAACGGATGGCCGCCGAAGGACCGGGTGTGAGGACAGGCGGTTTCCACTCGTAGCGGAAGCAGGACAGGCACGGGCTTCCAAGATCATGGACTTCTCAACGCCCCGCGACTGCCAGGAAGACCGTGTCTGCCGACGCATCATCCCCGATCCCGCGCGCCCTTGACCAACTTCGCGAGCAGCGTGGGGTCGCGCCCGGGGAGGTTCCGGGTCTGCTGGAGCGGCTGGCCCAGGTGCCGGACCCGCGCGATCCTCGCGGCGTGCGACATGCGCTGGCCGTTGTGCTCGCGCTGACCGCGTGTGCGGTGCTGGCCGGGGCGACCTCGCTGCTGGCGGTCGGCGAGTGGATCGCCGACGCGCCAGCGCAGGTTCTGGAGCGGCTCGGCGTGCGCCCCGATCCGGTGCTGCCCAGGCGGTTGGTGCCCGCCGAGGCGACGGTCCGTCGGTTGCTCGCCCGAGTCTCTCTACGGCCCGCCGCTGCGGCTTGCTCCAACAAGCTCAGGATGCCGACGACGACCTCACCGCGGCCCTCATCGGAGTGGAAGCCGCGGACTGCCTCGTCCAACTCACCCTGGCCGGCGTCACCAAGGCCGCGCGTCTCCTCGGCGCCATGGACGAAGCAACCGAGGACCCGGCTGCACTTCCCGAGGCCATGGCCACCCGCCTGCCCCGCCTCCTCGGCGTCCTCGACGCCCACCATCCCGGCGCCGGCCTCCGCGAAGCCCTCGAACGCTGCCTGATGCTCGACCACACCTGCAGGGATGCAGCGTTCGAACTCGCCCTCGGCGACCTGCGCCAGGCTCTGGAACAAGACCAGTACACGCCCGTGGCCGAGCAACTCCGCAAAACCCAGGACCGGCTGGCCGAGCTGATCACTCTCGACCCCGACCGTCTGGACGCCCGGCTCTACCACGCAGCCCTCGAAGCCGTCCTCGGCCTGTCCGCTCCCGACGCCACCACACGCGTCCGCACCGCCGCATCCACCCTTCGCGACACCCTCCACCGCTACCGGGACTATCGCTACCGCACACGCACCCCGGCCTGGGCACGACCGCGCCAGAACGACGTCATCGCCTGGTCGGAACTCACCGTCGTGCTCGACGCTGCTGCCGCACACCTCGCCAACGACGACCCCTGGTACGAGAGCGGCCACGACATCCTCACGGCACTGCTCCGCGCGTACACCGCGCACAACACGGTCGCCGTGCTCAGGGACACCCCTACGGCTGCGGCCGCGGAGACCCTGGTGGCGTCATCGAGGACGCCTTCCTCCAACACGAGCACCGGCAGCGCTTCCTCCAGCACGCCCTGGCCCACGACGAGGAAATCCGCGACGATACGGCGGCCCAGCAGCTCCTGGCCGGCCTCCTCAACCGCACCAAGAGCGGAGAGAACTCCAGCGATCAGCAGGCAGCTGATCAGGGAAAAGCGCGACGCTGGCAACGGCTGGCACACCAACTCAAGGACGACTTCGCTGCGTTCGTTGACCAGACGCCCGAGCATGTCCTGGACCGCCTGGAGCTCGGCCAGCGCACCCGCGACGACCTCCTCGCGGCCATCGCCGACCCCAAGTACGGCCGCCTCAAGGCGCGACTCCTCACACAGCTGGAAAATTCCGCGACTGGCTTCCCGGCATCGCCGACGAGTTCACCACTCTGCTGGACACCACAATCCGTTTCGCGTACCTCTGCTACGACATCGGCCGGAAGATGGGCGGCTCCTACACCGAGTACCTCCGCAAACGCGACAAGGACCAGAAGAAGCAAAAAGTAGACGAAGCTCTGTTCCACCAGCACTACCGAGAGGTACTGCAGTTCTCAGCGCTCTTCGGGATCGTCGCCTCGGAAGTCATCGACAAGGCAGGCGGAAGAACCGACATCCTCGTCTCCTTCGGTGCCGTTCAATTCAACGTCGAATGCAAGATCGAAGAAGACGACGCCAGCGAAACCGCACTCCGTCAATACCTCGCCCAAGCCGCCGAATACCAAAATGCCAACGCCGGATTCGCCATCCTCCTCGCCTGGGACAAAACCGTCGACGCGGAAGGCGCCTCCAACCTCTTCGACAGCGTCTGGATCGAACCTGTCCAACGTGCCGGCGAAGCCGAGCCATGCCTCGTCGTCGTCATCCGCGTCCCGGGAGGACGCGAGAATCCCAACCTGTTGCGCCCCGCCCCGGCGTAGCCCGAATGCATCCGTCGGCCCGTTCTGCACCTCTTGGTGTCGCGGCCGCGCACAGATCCTCCGGCGCTGCAGGCTGCTGCCCGACGGATCAGCCCCGCTGCTCCCTCTCCCCGTGCAATCAGCGTCTGGAGCTGCCCGAGGACGCGGAGGCGGGGAGCACAGCCCGTCCTTTCAGGTAGACCGTCCGGTGCTCTGCGGGCGGCAGCTGCGTCTACGGCGCGCATAAGGTCGCAGATCCGCGATGTTCCGGGCGAGAGCTATGCACGGCTACTGCATACAGCACCCCGTCCCGTGCGCTGCTCGGCGCCCGCACGTCTCTCTCCAAGGGAACGATGTGCGCGCCCTGTCGAAGCGACGTGTGCGACTGCGGGTTGTTCTGGTCCTCCAGAACAACCCGGTTTACCTGGTGCTACTGGCTGATGCTGCTCGGCGTGTAGCACCAGCCCCGTACAGTGCCTCACGTTTGTTCTGCTGCTCCAGAACGAGCCGGTTTACCTGGTGCTACCGGCACCAGACGCGGGCACGAAGAAGGCGCTGCACCAGAGGTGCAGCGCCGACAGGTACTTCGAGGGGGCTGGTTCAGCCAGTAGCGGCGAGGTTGGCCACCTGAGCGGCGAACCGGGCACGTCGCTGCTCGGTAAAGCGCTCGGGTTCGGCGGCCTTGATCTCCGGGACCAGCATGACGGAGGAGGAGACCTTCCCACCGGTGAGCAGCGGGTGGATCTGGTAGAGGGCGTCTTCCAGGCTCCAGGCGAGTCCGCACTCGCGGAGTTCCTTGAAGCCGCGGTTGACGGTGGGCTTGCTGGCGCCCAGCTCGGTGCACATCTCGTTCTGGCTGATCTCGACGGTCCCGGTGTCAGGGTCGCTCAGGTACAGCAGCTCGTCGAGGACGCGGCGGCCGGCGGTGGAGATGTCGACCAGGGCCAGGAGGCGCAAGACATCACGAGGGATCACAACAGGCGCCTCTGTGGGTGGGCTGGGAACGTAAGAGCTGCTCACGGAGCCTCACCACTTCCGATCAGGTCGACGCTGTACCGAGGATATGCCGCGCGAGGTCATGCACTCGCCTGCTTGCGTACGGGCCGCCGCTGCCGGAGCGTGACGACCTTCTCCGTGTGGGGAGTGGCCGATGACCTCTATGCCTGCCGTACGTAGTGGGGAGCGACTTGCATGAGGTGTGACCGTCCGGTCCGCTTTGGTGTGGCCGTCAGGACAGGCGGCAGATTCAGACGGCGGTCCTGGGCGGTGCGGACTCGGAGGATCCGCTGATGCTGCCGTTGGAGGCGATCGAGTTGGACGCCTTCCGCCGGCATCACGAGCACGACACGTTCTGGTGCGGTCTGCTGCTCGGCGGCTGCGGCCTTCAGCTGGCGACGAAGCTGTACACCGACCTTCTCTGAACTAACCGGTGAAGGCCACTACCAGGCGCCGACTGTACGCAGCAGCAGGTGGAGGTCGTGGGCGGCTTCGGCGGTGGCGAGCGTGGCGGCGGTCAGCAAGGTTGCGGTTGCCGCGGTGAGGGCTGGATGGCGCCGGAGTGGCGGAGCGAGGAGCGCGGCGACGCGGCGGGGGACGGGGCCTGCGGTGGCGAGCGGGCTGCGGCGGCCGAGGATGCCGAGGGCGGCGCTGGCCGCACGGGTGAGGGCCGGGGCGCGGCGGGCGGCGAGGGCTGCTTTGCCGACGGTGCGGGCGACGCGGGTGCGGTCGCCGGTGGCGGTGTTCTCGTCGGCCCAGCGTTCGATGGTGTAGGTGACGGCGGTGGCGAGGGGCCGCAGGAGAGGGTTGGCGGCGGCGCCGAGCTGGGCGAGGGCGACGAAGGCGTAGTGGTGGGCCGTCAGGTGCGCGCGTTCATGGGTGAGCAGGATGTCGTGCTCGGTCTTGTTCAGGGTGTGGAGCATGCCGGTGGAGACGACGACGCGGCCGGGCAGTCCGGGCAGCGCGTAGGCGTCAGGGGCTTCGTCCTCCGTCACGACCAGGCCGTCGCGCGCGGGCATGCAGGCCGCGTCCAGCGCTGCGGCGGCCAGCGCGCGGGCGCGGCGCCAGAGCATGCGGGCGGCGGCGAGCACCGCGCCGCCGAGCAGCAGTCCCGCGACGGGGGCGATGGAGAGCTGGGTGGGGTCGTTGTGCTGCGCACTGCGGGACGACCAGTGACCGAGGTCGGCCAGTTGCGGGATGCGGATGAGGCCGGTGACGGCAAGCAGGCCCAGGGAGATGGTGGTCGCCGTGCCCAGGACCAATGCGGAGGCGGTGAGCAGCCAGGTGGCCAGGCGGGGCTCGCAGCGCTCGGACAACGACCGTGTTCCAAGCGGGGCGAGGAGTGAGAGCAGCAGCGGCAGATAGACGGCGATGCGCATCCGGCGGGCCCCTGTCAGTCGGTGTCGGCTTCGGGGCCGAGGAGTTGGCGCAGCAGGTCGGCGTCCGTGTCGGACAGTTCGTCTGCGAAGCGGGCGAGCACGGCCTCGCGGTCGGGGCGTTCCTCCAGGACGGTGCGCATCCGGCGGGCGGCGAAGCCGGCGTCGTCGGTGACCGGGGCGTAGGAGTACGCCCTGCCGCGGGCCCTGCGGGTGAGCAGGCCCTTGGTGTGCATGCGGGTGAGGATCGTGACCACGCTGCTGTAGGTCAGCTCGCCGCCGAGGCGCTCGGTCACCTCGCCCGGCGTCAGCGGTCCGTCGGCCCGTTGGAGCAGAGCGAGGATCTCGTTCTCGCGGACGCCGTTGGCCCGTTTCGGACCGCGGGCGTGCGTGTTGTCGCTCACAGGGCCGCCGTTCCCTCGTTCCTCGCCGGACGTGTATCTTCTACACGCGTGTGGGACTTCTATACGGGTGTAAAAGTTCTGCTCTCCGAGTGTGCCATGCCGCCTGCTCTTCCCTCCAGACGATCCTGCCCGCCAGAAGATTAGGACCCCGTATGAGCGCCATCAGCATCGGCCAGGCCGCCGTCCTGGGAGTCGTTGAGGGGGTGACCGAGTTCCTCCCGGTCTCTTCCACCGGCCACCTGAAGATCACCGAGGGGCTGATGAGCATCCCGGTCGACGACACCTCCGTGGTCGGTTTCACCGCCGTCATCCAGGTCGGCGCGATCGCCGCCGTCCTGCTGTACTTCTTCAAGGACATCGTGCGGATCTGCGCTGCCTGGGGTCGGGGTCTGGCCAACAAGGAGGAGCGCTACCACCACGACTACAAGTTCGCCTGGTGGGTGATCTACGCGACCATCCCGATCGTCGTCGTGGGCCTTGCCGCCAAGCCGCTCATCGAGGGCCCGCTGGCGTCCGTGTGGGTGGTGGCCGCCTCCCTGATCGTCGGCAGCGGCGCGATGTGGGCGGCCGACCAGATGGGCCGGCACAAGCGCGGCGAGGACGACACCACCTTCAAGGACGCGATGCTGGTGGGCAGTTCGCAGATCCTCGCGCTGCTCTTCCCCGGCTTCTCCCGCTCCGGCGCCACCATGTCCACCGCGCTCATCCTGGACCTGGACCGGGTGGCGGCCACCCGCCTCTCGTTCTTCCTGGGCATTCCGGCCCTGACCGGGGCCGGCCTGTACGAGCTGAAGGACGCCGTGGGCGCCGAGGTCGGCGCCGCGCCGCTGGCGGTGGGCACCGCCGTGTCCTTCGTGGTCGCCTACGCCTCGATCGCCTGGCTGCTGAAGTTCGTCGCCAAGCACTCCTTCAACGCCTTCGTCATCTACAGGATTATCGCCGGTGTCGCGCTGCTCGGACTGCTGGCCAGCGGCGTCATCAACGCCTGACGAATCACTGGACACAACAGCGAATGTAACGCCTGCTACATTCACTGTTGTGTCGGCCATGGAACAAGGAAGCCGCTGGGTCGTCCTCGTGATCAAACTGCCCGCGGAGCCCTCCCGGCACCGGGTCGCGGTCTGGCGGGAGCTGCGCAAGGCCGGCGCGCTCTCCCTCGGGCAGGGGGTCTGGGCCGTGCCGGACGTGCCGGTCTTCGCCGACGGCATCGGCCGGGCGGTCACGCTCACGGAGCAGGCAGGCGGGGAGGCGGTGTCCCTGAACGCCTCTGGGCGCAGCACTGCGGATGCCGCGCGTTTCCAGGCGATGTTCACCGCCGCCCGCTCGGCGGACTGGGCGGAATTTCTGGCCGACTGCGGCAAGTTCGAGCAGGAGCTGGCCAAGGAGATCCGCACGGCCAAGTTTACCCTGGCCGAGCTGGAGGAAGAGGAGCAGTCGCTGGAGCGGCTGCGGCGCTGGCACCGCGACCTGACGGCGCGGGACGTCTTCGGTGCGCCGGAGGCGGCCGAGGCGGGCCGGCGCCTCAAGGAGTGCGCCGCCGCCTGTGAGGACTACGCCGAGCAGGTCTTCGCCGCCCTCCACCAGACGCCCGGGGCGGACCGGTGAGCGCGCCTCCCGCTCCGGCCCGGCAGATGTGGCCGCTGTATGCGGCCGGGTTCACCACTGCCTTCGGCGCGCACGGCATTGCCACCAACCTCGGCGGCCACACGCAGGACGCGGTCACGTCCCTGCTGGTGCTCGGCGGACTGCTCGCCCTGTACGACGGCGCCGAGGTGCTCCTGAAGCCGCTCTTCGGCACCCTCGCCGACCGGATCGGTGCCCGCCCCGTGCTGCTCGGCGGTCTGGTGGCGTTCGCCGCCGCGTCCGCACTGTACGTCATCGCCGACAGCCCGGGCTGGCTGTGGGCCGCGCGCCTGGGCCAGGGCGCCGCGGCCTCCGCCTTCTCACCGTCCGCCTCCTCTCTGGTCGCCCGCCTCAACCCGGCGGCCAAGCACGGGCGCGCCTTCGGCAGTTACGGCTTCTACAAGTCGATCGGCTACACCCTCGGCCCGCTGCTCGGCGGTGTCCTGGTGTGGGCCGGCGGTCTGCGCCTGCTGTTCACCGTGCTGGCGGTTCTCGGGGCGGCGGTCGCCGTCTGGGCCGGGCTCGCTGTTCCCGCCGTACCTGCTCTGCCCAAGGCCCGCCAGACGGTCCTGGACCTGGCCCGGCGGCTGGCCGACCCCGTCTTCCTCGCCCCGACGGCCGCGCTCGCGGCGGCGACCGCGGCCCTGTCGGTCGGGGTCGGTTTCCTGCCGGTCTCCGGCCGTGCGGCCGGGCTGGGGACGGTCGCGACCGGGGCGGCTGTGTCGGTGCTCGCCGGCTGCGCGGCCCTCGTCCAGCCACGCGCCGGGCGCGCGCTGGACGACGGACGCCTCACGACCCGTTCCGGCCTGGCGGCGGGACTGTCGCTCACCGCCGCGGGGCTGGCCTGCGCGATGCTGCCGGGGCTGACAGGCATCCTGCTCGCAGCGGCCCTGATCGGTGCCGGTACGGGGTTGATCACCCCGCTCGGCTTCGCCGCGCTGGCCTCGAGCACCCCTGCGGAGCGGCTCGGGCAGACCATGGGGGCCGCCGAACTGGGCCGCGAGCTGGGCGACGCGGGTGGTCCGTTGCTCGTCGCCGCCGTCGCCTGGCTCGCCACGCTCACCTACGGCTTCGGGGCGCTCGCCGCGCTGACCGGGATCCTCGCGGTGGCTGCGTTCGCTCGTCGTCGCTCGGTGACGCCCGTACCCCAGCCGGAAACCGAAGGGTGAACCCCGCGTGCTGCGTCAGGTCTGGTGGGCGCGCCGCAGCAGGCGCCGGCCGATGAACGCGGCGCCCACGACGCCGAGGGCGATGAGCGCGTAGAGCTGGTAGCGGGTGATCTCGTCGTAGAGGGTGGTGATGTGGGTACCGGCCGCGTAGGCCAGAGCCGCCCACAGGCCGACCCACAGTGCGGCACCGAGCGCGTTGAAGGCGAGGAAACGGCGCCAGCGCATGCCGCTGGTCCCTGCGATGATGCCGTTGGCCTGGCGCAGCCCCTCGACGAAACGGGCCACGGTGACGATCCCGCCGCCGTGACGGGTGAAGAACACTTCCGCCTTGTTGAAGCGTTCGGGAGTCAGAAGGACGTAGCGGCCCCAGCGGTGCACGAGGGCCCGTCCGCCCCAGCGGCCGATCAGGTATCCCACGTTGTCCCCCGCGACGGCCGCCACGAACGCGATCACTGCGACAGCCACGATGTTCAGACGGCCGGCCCCGGCATAGATTCCCGCTGCGATCAGAATCGTCTCGCCCGGTGCCGGGATGCCGAAGTCCTCCACGAAGACCACGGCGCCGACAGCCCAGTAGCCGTAATGGCCCAGCAGCGGAGCGAGGTGGGCCAGCGGACCCGGCAGGGGCGGTGCCATACCTGCACCGTACGCGCCGGCCGAACCCGCGTGCCGCTTAACAGGCGGCAGATTCAGACGGCGGTCCTGGGCGGTGCGGACTCGGAGGATCCGCTGATGCTGCCGTTGGAGGCGATCGAGTTGGACGCCTTCCGCCGGCGTCACGAGCACGACACGTTCTGGTGCGGTCTGCTGCTCGGCGGCTGCTGTCTCCAGCTGACGACGAAGCTGTACACCGACCGGGTCTGCCACTTCGCCCACTACCCGGGCCCCGACGGGCACCCCCACCTGTGCGGCCGCCGCGCCCGCGGCGTGAACAGCGCGGATCACCTGTACGTGAAGTCCGCGGCCGCCGCCTGGCTCCGCAGCCGGGACCTTCAGGCCGACTTCGAGTTCACCCGGCCCGACGGAGCGCCGATCGGTTCGGTCGTAGACATCCACTACCAGCACCGTGGGCTGCGCGTGCACCTGGACCAGACAGTGGAGCCGGCGTGGGATGAGGACGGCCACGAGCCGGTGCTCGGGATGTCGGTGCCGGTGGATCGGGACACGCTGATCGACCGCTGGTACGTCCATCGCATCCAGCTCAACAGCGAGGGCACCACCCGGAAGGTCCAGATCGGAACGGAGGCCTTCGCGCGGGAAACCGAGTGGTTCACGCTGGACGACTGCGAGATGACGGAGCGGGGGCTGTCGACGCCGGCGGTGGATCGGATCGTCCGCGCCCGCAGCACACGCCCTGCTTCGCGGTGGCCGACGGGCAAGGCCAAGAAGGCTCCGGACACTGAGGCACGCGCCCAGGTCGTCCTGCGCCGGCTGGCGGATGCCCTGAAGGTGGAGTCTGTGGTCGTGGTGAACCGGGTACTGGGCGAGATCGCCGCCATGACCGGGATGAGCCAGCAGAGTCAGGCCGAGCTGGATGCCGCCGTGGCGGAGGCGAACCGCTGGCTGGAGGGGCAGGCTGCAGTCCGGCGAGACCTGTTCGCCCGCCTGGACGAGGCCGTGGCCGCCCGGCGCACCAAGCAGATCCGGGAACTCCTGGCCCGCGTCAACGCGACCGTCAGCCACGACCGCACCGACACCGAGGATGTCATTGCCGCGGCGGCCGCCGACTACATGACCGCCTTCACCTTGGAGGCCTACGAGCGGCTCCGGAGCATCCTCGATGATCTCAGCCGCACCGGACGGCACCTGCAACCTGCGCCGATGCGCTCCCTGGTGGAGAAGGCGATCCAGGCAGCGGCCGACGCGGGGAGCCTCGTGGGCGAACGCGAGGTGATCCGGATCGCCTACTGGAAGGAGCGCGCGGGCCTCAACCAGCCGACCTCGCCTGGCCAGGCCAGGACCGCCCGGGCGGCACCACCCGGAGGCGAGCAGCAGCCCAGAAGGAGGCATCTGCACAAGCAGGTGGCGCGCCGACACTGGATCAAGAGAAGCTGCCCGCGCTGCCACGCTCGCCAAGGCCAGAACTGCGTCATCGCCAACCAGACCGGTACCGGCGAGGTGCGGAACGTCCCCCACGACGAGCGGCTCCAGCCGATCCTGGAAGAGCGGAAGGCCAAACAGCGACTGCAGACCCCGCCACCGCCTCCGTGGGCCGTGTATGACGTCACGTGCCCCGACTGCAGCCAGGGCCCCAATGCTCGTTGCGAGAGTCCCGGCGGCCCGCATCGTTCACGGGTCGAGAAGGCAAAGGAGTTCACCCGCGCTCGGAAACCGCGGCCGGAGTGAACCGACGCACCGGTGGGCGTACATGTAGCCGCCGGGCCACTGGCATTCGACCGGCAGATCTACCGCCGACGCAACGTAGTTGAGCGCTGCTCCAACCGCCTCAAGGGCTTCTGCGGAATCGCCACCCGATACGACAAGACCGCCACCTCATACGAAGCAGCGGTCAGTCTCGCGTCATTCCTGCTCTGGACAAGATCAGCAGGAGCGCGACGTCGCCCGCACGAAGCGGTGGACCGACCACGGCCGACGCGGTGCGGGCCTGCTCGGGGCGGGGCTCCACGACATCCGCCTTGCAGTCGTCAGTGGTCGTCTTCAGGGGCCGAATTCGTAGCCATGCGCGGCATGCTGACCCGCCCAACCGGCTAAGAAGTCATCTCATTTGGGCTGTTCGATAGTCTGGCCTCGTGGGGATCGTTGAACGTCTGGTGCCAGATGAGTTGTGGGAGCTGTTCCAGCGGGTGGTCCCGCC
>JODI01000181.1 GCA_000720805.1 Streptomyces violaceoruber | reverse complement strand
CCCCCCGGCCACCCCGACGGCGTACATGCCACGGCCCGGATCCGCGCCGCCCACAACGGACGCGTCACCACCCTTCCGCAGTTGCACAGCGACGGCCCCTTCCATGTGCGGCGCATGCGCACCAGCGGCAACACCGCCATGGTGGGGATCATCGGCGCGATGAGCGCCCCGCTCGGTGGCGACCGGCTCACCCTCGACATCACCGCCGAGGACCGGGCCGAGCTGGACGTCACCACCGCTGCCGCCACGCTCGCCCTGCGCGGCCCCACCACCGAAGCGGCCAGACCTACACCGTCGAACTCGCCGCCACCGCACGGCTCGTGCTGCGGGAAGAGCAGCTTCTGGGCCGCGCCGACGAAGACCCAGGCCACCTCGTCAGCAGGATCCTGGTCCACCGCGCCGGGCGCCCACTGCTCGACCAGCACACGGCCTACGGGGCACCGGAACCCGGCTGGAACGGCCCAGCCGTCCTGAACGGCCACCGTGCCGTGGGCCAGCTCCTGCTCGTGGACCCGCGCCTCGACATCCGACGAGACCCCGTGCTCCTCGGCACAGGCACCAAGGACGGATGTGCCGTCCTCGCACCGCTGGCAGGCGGCCCCGCCCTGCTCGCCACCGCCATCGCGCCAAACGCCTCTACGCAGGGCCCTTCTGATGGATCTCCGTGGGAGAAGGAGCGGCGTTCGGTGCGTGCGATCGCCGTGCGGCGTGGAGGGTCATGTGGCGGAGCCACCTGGCCCTCCTAGGCGTTCGGCGGGCCGTCCAAAAGTGTCAGCCCGTACTGGGCCAGCATGTCCGCGTGGTCCGTGTCATGACGCGCGTCGGCGGAGCCGATCGACCGGAAGTAGCCTTCGATGGCCCCGGGGTTGTTGATGACCAGTACGTCGGCCGTCGTGGTGAGCGGCTGAAATGTGTGGGGAACCGACCGGGGGCCGAAGACATAGGCGCCCGGCTCGGCGTCATGGACGTCGCACTCGTCAAGCGAGGCCGATCCGACCCAGAACCGGACGCGGCCGGACAGGACCACCCAGCTTTCGTCCTCCCGACTGTGGGTGTGCAGGGGTGGCGCGTCCGACTGGCGCATGGTCAGGCGCACGACGCTGACCACTCCCTGTGTCTCGGCATTCGACACGACCTGCTCCTGGACGCTGTCGTAGTAGTGGTAGAGAGTGCCTTCTCCCGGGTTGCGCACGAACGCGATGCTCATGTCAAGCCTCTTCTGCTGTGTGCATGAGGGATGGCCAGGCCGTCGTGGATCACCGACAGACCATGTAGTTTACGATTCAATCATTGCGGGTGTTGAGGGTGTGTGCCAGAGGTTGAAGCCTGTTTGGCTTGATTGTCGCCGTCACGCCGGAGAACGTGCGCACCGTTCCCCGTGGCCTCCGTTCCCCGTGGACGCAGCCGTCACCGAAACGATCCGCCAGACCTTTCATGAGCAAACACGTGTGGCCGATGGGGCTGTGGCCCAGGACGGATCCAGCCGTCAACGACTCGTAGGACGACTGGCCAGACGGGCCGACTTCGGTGAAAGGGCGGCGTCGACCAACGACTCCGCGATGGATCGGGCGCACGCTGCGGTGTGGCTGCTGTTGAGTGCGGTGCCGCGTGCGGCCGCGCCGTCAAAGAGCAGTGCCAGTTGCTCGCCCAGGGTTTCGGGGTCCGCGGCCCCGGCCTGCCGTGCGATGTCCGTGAGGCGGCGCTCGAACTCCCTCTTGTACGCCGCGGCCAACTGACGGACGGAATGCCCGGGGTCCGGCACCTCGACGCTGACGTTCAGGAACGGACATCCCCGAAACGGAGCGGTGGTTTTGGGCAGCTCCCAGTCGAAGACGGCGAGGAGCCGCTCACGCGGGCTGGGTTCCGGTTGGGCGGGCGACGGGGAGACAGGCAGGAGATCGTCCACCAAGGACCGTAGGTATGCCCCGATGAGCTCGTCCTTGCTGGGGAAGTGCGCGTAGAGGGTGCGTTTCGACACTTCGGCGACGGTCGACAGCTGGTCCATCCCGGTCGCGTTGATCCCCTGCGCCGTGAACAGCCGGGTCGCCGCTTTGAGGATCCGCTCCCGGGCGCCACGCCCACGACGCCGACGTACGGGGTGAGATTCGGTCACACTTTTAAGGATACCGGTCGTTTTACATAAGCCGGTGGGCCAGCTACGGTGGAGGCTTAAGTAGACCGATCCTCTTACTTAGTCATTCCGCGCATCGCGCCGTACAGCGATGGGTGGTTCGGGCACCGCACCCGTTCAGGTGCGCTCGGCGGCCCCTTCACGCCGCCGGTCCGACGTCCGGACCGGCGCCTGACCCGCCGCCCCTGCCCCGCCCCGACCACCGATGCGAAATCAGCACCAAGGAGACCTGATGCGTTACACGACCTTCGGACGACGGACCGGACTGCGGGTTTCCGAGTACGCCCTCGGCACGGGGAACTTCGGCACCGGCTGGGGTGCCGGTGCCGAGCCGGACGAGGCGCGCCGGATGTTCGACAGGTTCGCCGAGGCCGGTGGGACGTTTCTCGATACCGCGGACGGCTATCAGTTCGGCCAGTCCGAGGAACTGGTGGGGAAGTTCGTCGCCGACGACCGGGACCACTTCGTCCTGGCCACCAAGTTCACCAACGGAGCCGGCCCGCAGCCCGGCATCTCCAGGACGGGCAACAGCCGTAAGAACATGGTCGCTTCACTGGAGGCGAGCCTGAGGCGCCTCGGCACGGACTACATCGACCTGTACTGGGTTCACTTCCCGGACGACCTCACCCCCATGGAGGAGATCCTGCGCGGACTGGACGACCTGGTCAGCTCCGGCAAGATCCTCCACGCCGGCCTGTCCAACTTCCCCGCATGGCGCGTCTCCCGCGCCGCCACCCTCGCGGACCTGAAGAACTGGGCACCGGTCGCAGGCATCCAGATCGAGTACAGCCTCGTCGAGAGGACCCCCGACCGCGAGCTGCTGCCGATGGCCGAGAGCCTGGGACTCGGTGCCGCACTCTGGTCTCCGCTCGGCGGCGGACTCCTGACCGGCAAGTACCGCCGCGGCACCGAGGGACGGCTGAGCGATTTGAAGACGCTCGTACACACCGAGAGCACCGACCAGAAGACCGCCGTCGTCGACACCGTCCTGGCCATCGCCGAGGAGACCGGCGCGACGCCGGCCCAGGTGTCTGTGGCCTGGCTTCGCGAGCGTTCCGCCCGGGCGTCGACCTCGTTCGTCCCGATCATCGGCCCGCGCAGCCTCACCCAGCTCGACGACTACCTGGGCGCCTTGGACGTCCAGCTCGCCCCGGAACAGTTCACGCGTCTGTCCGAGGTCAGCGCCATCCCCCTCGGAGTGCCCCACGAGGCGAGCGCTCGCGCCCGGGACGCCGTCCAGGGCGGTGACGCCTCCCTCGTCACCCAGCTCGCCGTGCCCCCGGCCTGAGCCGCGGATCCTGCTGCCGGCGGCCCAACGTCGTCGACGCCGCTTGCGTCCCGCATCGTGCGCACGATGTGGGGAGGTGCCGTCTGCCTGGCCGACGGCACCTCCCGCCACCTGTCACAGCGCCCATCGTTCCGATCCACTCCTGCCACCAGCAGATGGCGCGTTGGCGTGCGGCCATCTCGCCCACCGCTTCGATGGTCCGACACCGAAGCGGTCACCGGCACCGTGGGCCTGCCTCGCGTCCGGCCAAACCCCCGACGGGCGCATGGCGTCGGCGACCGGCGCCGCTGTTCGGTGATCCACCAGGCGAAGAAGCGAACCACCATGCCGCAACCCCGGTCATGGCGGCGACGCCACTGACCGCAAGACCGGAACGAGCGAGTGCCGCTGACGGGCGTGACAGCCCGGGGAAGCGGCGCGAGAACGGCAAGAGCCGCAAGCCGGCCGACGGCGGCCGGAGGCGTCCCGGCGCTCTACCCCATCTCCCCTGAGGTCGACATCCCCGTGCTCGACGAACCTTCCGTCCTCGTACCCGGAAGAGGTCCACGAAAGTCTGGCGACGCTCGCCCGGTGTGTCGACGTAGTTGCCGTCTCCCCTAAAGCGTCCGCCCCAGCGTCGCGACAAGCTCGGCGATGCGGTCCTCATCACGCTTGTAGTGGGTCCACTTGCCCACGCGCGTCGACCGCACCAGACCCGCTCGCTGCAATTCCGCCATGTACGCCGAAACGGTCGACTGGGCCAGCCCCGTCTTGGCCTGGAGATGGCTCACACACACTCCCACTTCGACCGGGTCGGCGATCATTGTGTCCCTGGGGAAGTGGCGTTCGGGCTCTCGCAACCACAGCAGCATCTGCAAGCGCATGGGGTTCGACAGCGCCCGCAACGCGTCGACCAGGTCGGGGTCCGGTGTGGTCGCAGTGTCCGCCATGCACCCAGGGTAGAGCCTCTTATCGATGATTCGGAAAGTTTCGATGCGGGCAGTGCGCACCCTGGCAGCTCTCACCGGGTGACAGGTGCCGCGCCCCCTCATGGACGTGGCACCCGTACACAAACCCGCGGCTCAGGCGTGGGGCAGGAGCGCCTCACCGAGCACGCGCCAGTACGGCATCGCGGATTCACCCGGCGCGATCCCGATCACCTGCACCGTGACATGATCGGCACCCGCCTCTACATGCGCGTGGAGCTTCTCGACGATGGTGTCGAGGTCACCCCAGAACACGAGGTCGTCGACGATGCGGTCACTCGCGCCCGTGATCTCCTCCTCCGAGTAGCCCAGCCGGAGGAACTTCGCGCGGTTGTACCTGGAGTTCAGATAGAGGTGCAGGTGTTCGCGCGCGATCGCGCGGGCCTTGCCGGGGTCGGACTCGAACAGCACCGGGTGTTCGACGGCGAGGAAGGCCTCCTGCCCGAGTATCTCCCGCGCCTGGGCGGTGTGTGCCACGTTGACGTGGTAGGTCTGGGCGCCGGCAGAGCGGTCGCGAGCCAGTTCGAGCATCTTGGGTCCGTACGCGGCCAGGATGCGGCGTACCGGAGCCTTCGGGGCGGGGTTGGGGGTCGCCGTCGCGTGCGCGTCCATCTCGTCGAGATACGCGGTCATGGCCGCCAGGGGCTTGACGCCCGGCCCGTTCCCGTCGCTGAACCCCAGGCCGAGCACATGCCGGTTCGGGTAGGCGTCGGCCAGGAGGAGACCCGCGCCGTACGCGAACACGGCCCCGCGTGACCAGACCCGTGCGATTCCGTTGACGATGTGCATCCGTTCGGTGCTGGAGAGCAGATAACCGGCGTGTGTGAACGCCTCGCGCCCGAGGGTCTCGGGGATCCACAGCGCCCGCCATCCCTGCTCTTCGAGCTCCTGTGCCGACTCGCGTATCCGAGCCGCCGACTGAGTCTCGAAGTCGAAGGTGTAGAGCCCGAACGTCCCGAGATCCAAGCCGTCAATGGTGCGCATCGAAACATCTCCTCAAGTAGACAGCCCGTCGACCACAACGTATCGCAATATCGTGGAATCACGATATGACCCTGCCCGGCCCGCCGCGCGCGCCACTCGCGACCGCGTTCTCGACACGGCCTGCGAACTGGTCTACGCCCACGACATCCACGCCGTGGGCGTGGATCGACTGATCGCCGAATCGGGAGTAGCGAAGGCCACGCCGCACAAGAAGAAGTCACACATCGAGCCGTACGAGGTGGGCGTGCCGCCGGACGGTCCCGCCGCCGGCCGCGCCCTGGCCTCCGACTCCGAGGGTTTCACCGCTGGCGACTACGTGGTGCACGCCTCGTCGGCACCGTTCTGGCCAGCGGCGGTCTGTTCGGCATCGTCTACGCCCTGGTGCGCGGCAACGCCGACGGCTGGAGCAGCACGCCGGTGCTGAGCGGCTTCATCGCCGGTGCCGCCCTGCTCGTCGGCTTCGTCTTCTACGAACTGCGCGCCAAGCACCCGATGCTGCCGATGCGCCTGTTCCGCTCCCGCTCCTTCAGCG
>JODI01000180.1 GCA_000720805.1 Streptomyces violaceoruber | reverse complement strand
TGGCACAACCGCAACACGGGCCAAGCCATCACCCGATCACTGACCGCCTACGACCACTGACCAAGCCTTCGGACTTACTCGTCTAGGGCCCTTCTGATGGATCTCCGCGGCGTCGCGACGCCCGGCACGCACGCTCACCGCACGCCGCTCCTTCTCCCACGGAGATCCATCAGAAGGGTCCTGGCCTCAGGCGTGCGCGTGGTGGGCGAGGGGGTGGTGCGGATCCGTCTGGCCCGGTACGGGGGCCGGATCGGCGTGCACCAGGGCCGCGGTGAGGCGAGGGACGGCGTGCAGCAGGGCGTGTTCCGCGTCCACGGCCACGGCATGTGCCTGACGTACCGTCGCCTCGCCGTCCACGACGACCGCCACCTCGGCGCGCAGCCGGTGCCCGATCCAGCGCAGCCGCAACTCGCCCACCCCGCGCACTCCTTCGACCTCCCGCAGCGCCCGCTCGGCCGCGTCCACCAGGGCCGGGTCGACGGCGTCCATCACCCGCCGGAACACCTCGCGCGCCGCGTCCCGCAGCACCAGCGCGATCGCGGCCGTGATCGCCAACCCCACGATCGGGTCGGCCAGTTGCCAGCCGAGCGCCGAGCCGCCGGCCCCCAACAGCACGGCCAGCGACGTGAATCCGTCCGTACGGGCATGCAGTCCGTCGGCGACCAGGGCGGCCGAGCCGATGTCCCGGCCCACCCGGATCCGGTAGCGGGCCACCCACTCGTTGCCCGCGAAACCGACCAGAGCGGCCACCGCCACGGCCGGGAGGTGCGTGACCGGGCGCGGGTCGAGGAGCCGGTCGACCGCGGCCCAGCCCGCGAAGGCGGCGGACGCGGCGATCGTCAGCACGATCGCCATGCCCGCCAGGTCCTCCGCCCGGCCGTAGCCGTAGGTGAAGCGCCGGGTCGCCGCCCGCCGGCCCAGCACGAAGGCGATGGCGAGCGGTACGGCGGTCAGCGCGTCCGCGGCGTTGTGCACGGTGTCCCCGAGCAGCGCCACCGAGCCGGAGACGGCCACCACGACCGCCTGCGCCAGCGCTGTCGCACCGAGCACCGCCAGCGAGATCCACAGGGCGCGCATACCGCGGGCCGAGGACTCCAGGGCGGAGTCCAGCTTGTCGGCGGTCTCGTGGGAGTGGGGGGTGAGGAGGTGGCCGAGGCGGTGCCGCAGACGGGAGGAGCGAGAGGAGGCGTGCGGGTGTGCGTGTCCGTGCCCGGACGCGTGGTCGTGTGGGTGAGCGTGCCCGGATGCGCCGTCGTGCGTGTGCGGCGCGTGCCCGTGGCCGTGATCGTGCCGGTCGCTCACGTGGATCCCCTTCCGGTGCGTGGGTGTGGACGTGCGCGGCCCACGACGCCATTATGTGCGTATGAGCGCACGCTTGCACCTATCACCTGCGCATCATGCGCATCCGCGTACCCCCGGCGAGGAGCAGTTCGCGCTCGCCGCCGAGGTGCTGGCCCTGCTCGGGGACCGCACCCGGCTCACGCTGCTGCACGCCCTGGCGGCGGGCGAGGCCGATGTCACAACGCTCACCGAGGCGTGCGGGGCTGCGCGGCCCGCCGTCAGCCAGCACCTGGCCCGGCTGCGGCTGGCGGGGCTGGTGAACACCCGGAAGGAGGGGCGTCGGGTGATCTACTCACTGCGCGACGGGCATCTGCGCCGCCTGGTGGACGAGGCTCTGAACGTGGCCGACCACCGGCTCAGCGACCGCCCGCCGCACGACTGACACGGAGGGGCGCCCGGCGGTGAGGTCAGTAGGCGGGCGCCGTGCCCAGGTACTGCTCGGCGAAGGCGGCCGCGGCGGTCGGGGAGGTGAACAGGCGCCTGAGCCGGGCGAAGGTGGTGCCCGCGCGGTACGCGTCGCCCGACGAAGTGCCGTGGTACACCTCGGAGAGCCACTGTGAGAACTCCTGGTAGTCCCACACGCGCCGCAGACACGCCTCCGAATAGCCGTCGAGGCCGGTCTCCTCTCCCTTCGTGAGGTACGCGGCGAGCGCGTCGCCGAGCAGGAAGGCGTCGTGCAGGGCGAGGTTCATGCCCTTCGCCGCGATGGGCGCGGTGAGGTGGGCGGCGTCCCCGGCGAGGAAGAGCCGGCCGAACACCATGGGTTCCACGACGTTGCTGTGCATGCCGAGGACGCGCTTCTCGATCAGCCGTCCCTCGATCAGCGGCCCGGCGTCGGTGGCGGCGAGCCGCTGCCGCAACTGGGACCAGACGCGTTCGTGGGACCAGTTCTCCGGGTCGTCGCCGGGCGGGCACTCCAGGTAGTAGCGGGTCACCTCGGGGCTGCGGGCCATGTGCCCGGCGAAACCGTTCGGGTGGATGCCGAACACGACGCAGTCGTTGGAGGGCGGCGCCTCGGCGAGCAGCGCCAGCCACCCGATGCCGTAGTCGTGCCGGGCGATGTGCGCATGCTCGGGAAGGGCGGCGCGGGTCACGCCGCGTGCCCCGTCGCAGCCCGCGACGAAGTCGCAGACGACCACTACGCGTTGCTCTGTCTCCGCGTCGACGTACGACACCGACGGCCGCTCCGTGTCCAGGTCGTGCAGCTGGACGTCGTGCACGCCGAACCGTATCTCCCCGCCCCGCACGTCCGCGTACTCGCGCACCAGGTCCGTCACCAGCAACGGCTGCGGATAGACGAAGTGATGAGTGCCCGTCAGTTCACCGTAGGAGAACCGGAAGCGCTGACCGCCGAACCGGAACTCGCAGTCGGTGTGCAGCTGTGCCCGCTCCAACAGGGTGTCGGCGAGGCCGCGTTGCTGGAGCCCGCGCACGGCCCACTCCTCGATGACGCCCGCCCGGGGCCGCTGCTCGATGAACTCACGGGTCTCCGTCTCGAGGACGAGACAGTCGACGGAGGCGGCCCGCAGGATGTTGCCGATGGTCAGTCCGGCGGGACCGGCACCCACGACGACGACCGGAAAGCGTTGCGGGGCACCGGAGTTGGGGGAGGAGGCCGTAGAGGTCACCCGGGCATTATGCCGGGGCCCTCGGGTGGTGGGCAGCGTCGGTGGACCTCGGCGCGGGGGCGTGGGCGGGCTCGCCGCACGGCACCTGCGGCCGGGCCGACGCTCAGCCCAGCCGAGGGATCTCGATGGCGGGGCAGCGGTCCATGACCATGTCCAGGCCGGCCGCGCGGGTGCGGCCGTACGCGGCGTCGTCGACGACGCCGAGCTGGAACCAGACGGCCTTGGCACCGACGGCGGCGGCTTCGTCGGCGACCGTCCCGGCGAGGTCGCTGTTCACGAACACGTCGACGACGTCCACGGCGAAGGGGATGTCCGCGAGCGAGGCGTATCCCTGCTCGCCGTGCACGGTCTCCGCCTTGGGGTGGACCGGCACCACCCGCTTGCCGTAGCGCTGCAGCACCTCGGCCACGCCGTACGCGGCACGCCGCCGGTTCGACGACAGGCCGACCACGGCCCAGGTGTCGCCGAGTTCGGTGAGGATCTTGCGGACCGTTGCGTCGTCGCCGTACACGGTGGGTCTCCTCCGGTCTGCTGCGGGACTGCCTGGCCTATGCGGGAACAGTGAGCGGTTCCCGGTGATTCCCTGTCGTGGAACCGGGCGGAACATTTGTTCGGGTGTGCGGTGGCGCCGCGCTTCCCGCGCGCCTACGCTCATGGCCGTGCTGCGCATCACCGACGCCCGAACCGGCGAGCCCGTCGACGCCGCTCCCGCCCGCCGCGGCCTGACCCGGGTCGTGGCCCACGTCACGGGCCACGACACGACGGCTCTACGGGTGCTGCTCCTCGCGGACGTCCTGGTCCGCGCCCTGGAACTCGGGGGCACGCCGGTCTGGGCCCTGCTCGGCGGCGAGCGGCGGCAGCCGGACCTGAGGGCGACCGCCGCGGCCCTGGGCATCCGGCCGTTCGAGGACGGCGGGGACACCGGGGCGGGGCCGGGGGCGGCCCAGGTGATCCATGTGGTGGGCGACAGCGACGCCGGCCTGCCGGGGAGGGGGCCGGGGGCCGGGAGCGGCTCGAGGGCCGAGGGCGGATCTGGGTCCGTGACCGCCGCCGGCTCCGACACCGAGCGGGTTGCCGACGAGCGCCGAGCCTCCGGAGGTGCTCACGCCGCCGACCCGGAGGGGGCCGCCGGAAGGGCCCCGGCGTTCGACACCACCCGGACCGCCGACACCGCTCCGGCGTCGAGCTCGGCCGGAGCCGCCTCACCCGCCCTTGCCGGCGTCCACTTCGCCGTCGCTCCCGTCGCTCCCGTCGCTCCCGTGGCCCCGGTCCCCTCGGCCGGCCCCGCGGACGCCGGGATGCCCGGGGGCGCCGACCCCGCCGTCGTACGCCTGGGGCTGCTCTCCCGGCCCCGGAGCGAGCCTGTCCCGCTGGACGTGGACGTGCTGAGGGACGCCGAGGACACCCTCGTACGGTGGCGGCGGGCGGTCGCCGGGTGGGCCAGGGAGCCGTCGCGGGCCATCCCCGAGGAGGTGCGCGGGGAGCTGCGGGCCGCCTGGGAGGACGACCTGGACGTGCTCGGGGTACTGCGGGTCCTGCGGCGCGTGGAGACCTCGGACCTGCCCGCCGGGGCACGCTTCGAGACCTACGCCTACGCCGACCGGCTGCTCGGTCTCGAACTCACCCGCGACGTCGGATCCACGGCGTGATCGCCCGGGCGGGAGCGGGCCCGCTGCGTCACCTGGTGGTGCTGCGGCACGCCAAGTCCGCCTGGCCCGACGGCGTCGCCGATCACGAACGCCCGCTCGCGCCGCGTGGCCGCCGGGACGCTCCCGCCGCGGGCCGTGCCATCGCCGAGGCCGACCTGCTGCCGGACCTCGCCGTGGTCTCCACCGCCCTACGCGCCCGGCAGACCTGGGAGTTGGCCTCCGGGCAGTGGGGGACACCGCCGCCGGTGCGTTTTGCCGCGCAGGTGTACGCGGCCGACGTACCGGAGCTGCGGGACGTCGTGCAGGCCGTGCCCGCCGGGGTCGACACGCTGTTGCTGGTCGGGCACAACCCCGGGCTGGAGGAGCTGGTCCTCGACCTGGCCGGGGACGGTCTGGACGACGCCCTCGAGGAGGTGCGCCTGAAGTTCCCGACGTCGGCGATCGCCGTCCTGGCCTGGCGCGGCACCGACTGGCGGGACCTCACCCCGGGGACGGCCCTGCTGACGGGGGTGACCGTCCCGCGGGGGAAGAAGAAGTGATCCCGCGCGCGTGGACGCGCGTACGGCGGCACCTGGCCCGCGCGGTCGCGCAGGACCGACGGGACCGGCGGGACCGGCAGGACTGGCAAGACCGGTCGGACCGGAACGACTGGAGGAACGGCAGGACCGCCGCGACCGGGCCCGGAACGGTGGCGCCCGCCGCCCGCGTCGGCCCACACCGTACGCACCGATCTCACCCGTACCCGTACCCGCAGCCGACCCGCACCCGCCCCCAAGCCCACCCC
>JODI01000179.1 GCA_000720805.1 Streptomyces violaceoruber | reverse complement strand
GTCCTCGGCACGGCCCTTGGCCTCGCCCTTGGCCTCGCCCTCGGCCTCGCCCTTGGCCCGGCCCGCGAGCCATGCCTCTTCCACGATCGTGCCGCTCTCGTCACGCTCAGGGAACGGCCGAGCCAGACTCCCAGCACCTCCAGATCGGCACAGCCCAAGACCCGGTCCCGGACCACGCCGGAAATCTCGATGCCGCGCACGCCAAGGATGCGGAGGATGTCCTCGGCACGGCCTCGGCCTCGCCCTTGGCCCGGCCCGCGAGCCATGCCTCTTCCACGATCGTGCCGCTGCCGGGAAAGTTCGGGGTGTAGGTGGCCATCAGTTGCCTCCAAAGGTCACGGGCCGGGCCGTCGCCCAGACCGATCTCGACGTATTCCGCCCAGTCATCACTGCCTTCGTCCCGGCCCGCCAGCGCTGCCGCAAGCGCCTCCAGTATCGCAGGCAGAGCCGGGTCCTTGGCGTGAGCGAACGCGGAGAACACGGCAAGTGGAACGTCCTCCGCGGCCTCGTCCGGATCCGTGATCGCAGACAGGTTCCCGGGCCCGAGCACCAGCGGGAACACCAGCATGCTGGTGTGAAAGCGGCGCCCGATCCGGATGGGCTCCGCCGCCCACGCGGCCGTCGCCTTGTCCCTGCAGAGCACCACGAGGATGGGCGGCAGCCTGTACTTGGCGTGCATGTGCGCCAAGTAGTACGTCCAGCTGTTGCGTTTGTCCGGGTCCGGCTTGCCCTGCGACTCCACGGCGAGCAGGAAGCCGCCTTCGTCGTCGGGCACGTGGACCCGGAAGATGCTGTCCACTCGACGCTCCATCGGCTTGATCTCGGTGAGATCGGTGTCCAGGAGATCGATCGAGGTGTACTCGGGGAACGAGATGCCCGCCCGGGGCAGGACCCGGGCCAACAGCCCCGGGTCCTCCCGGAAGATCCGGTGCATCGCGTCGTGCGGTGAGCTGACCATGCAACGGAACGTAACCGGGAGAACACGCACTGCACGGTCGTACGGCCGTATGATCACCCGGAGGGGTGAACGTGCCGCTGACTCATGCCGATGAGGGCTTCTCTCACGCCGCCGTACAGCTCACACCCGGCACACCCCCGCCCCCAGGCGCTCCCCCGAACCCGAAGCTCGCCGAACCGCCCGGTGCGATCGCCCCGTTGTGCGAGGCGTTCACCGCGCTGACCGTCGCCCCGGACTGTGTGTACGACGCGTTCCACATGCTGGTGATCTTCTGGGCCCCGGGCCAGGTCCACGTCACCTTCCACGACTTCAGCGCGGTCGTGCCCGAGTTGGTCACCTTCACCTCGGCGTTGAAGCCGCCGCCCCAGTCGCTGCTGACGGTATAGGCGGCGGAGCAGGCCGCCGTGCCGCCGCCGGGATCGCCCGGACCGGTGGGGCCCCCGCCCCCGGCCGGAAAGCCCGGCGCCTTGATGCTCGCCAGGTAGCCGTCCTTCACCGTGTCCACGGTCTGCCAGTCGTCCTTCAGGATCCCGCCCGTGTCACCGGAGTTGGGGTTCCAGGACCAGAACGTCCAGTGGAAGGAGTCGGCGCCGTACGTCGACGTCGGCCGCAGGTAACTCACCAGTGCGGCCAGCCACTTCTGGTCCACCGTCGACTGGAGCGTCGTACCGAACTCGCCGACCCACACGGGCGCGATGTTCTGCTTGAAGATGTAGCCCCAGTACTTGTCCCAGATCCCCGGCATGTTGTCGGGGAAGGACGGGTCACTGAACCAGCTCTGCTGGGCCACGCTGGTGGCGTAGTCGTGGGCGGAGTAGACGACTCGGTTCGCCACGTCGAGCTGCACCGGGTACTGGGCGACGCCCATCAGGTTGCCTCCCCACCAGCCGGAGACGCCGTTGAAGCTCTGCACGCCCTCGACGAAGATCAACAGTTCGGGGTTGACGGACAGGACGGCGTTGCCGGCCCGTTGCGCCGCCAGGCGCCAGTCCCTGGTCGTGTCGCCGCAGCCCCAGCAGGCGGGGTCGTGGGGCTCGTTGTGCAGGTCGATGCCGACGACCGTGGAGTCACCGGCGTAACGCGCCGCCAGCGCCTTGAGGTTCGCGATCCACGTCGACTCCGGGACCGCCGCCGTGTACCAGAGCGCCGACTGGCCGCCGGCGTCCGGGCGGTGCCGGTCGAGGATGACCTTGAGGCCGCGCTGACCGGCGTACGCCACGATCTTGTCGAGGACCTGCAAGGAGGTCAGTCCTTGCAGGTCGGCGTTCTTGCCGTCGGCGACGTTGATGCTGTCGGGCATGGTGCCGGGTTTGAGGATGTCGTCGCTGAACGGCATGCGGATCGTGTTGTAGCCCAGCGACCTCATCTGGTCGATCATGCTCTTGTAGTCGCGGGACCAGAGGCCGTGGACGACGTGGTTGCCGGTCTCGAAGCCGAACCAGTTGATCCCGGCGACCCTGACCGACTGCCCGGCCGCGTCCAGGATCTGACGGCCGCTGGTGTGCCAGTAGCCGGCGCCGGGCTCCGCCGCGCGGGCCGTCTGCGCGCCGGCCCCCAGCGGTAACAGGAGCGCGGCCGCCACCGCGCACAGCGCTCCTCGCAAGTTGCGGAACATGTCGCTGCTTCCTCTCGGGAGGCGCGGGCCCGGAACCAGTGGGAGCGCTCCCACACCCTCTGCCTTCCATGGAAGTCAGGTCTCATGGACACGTCAATAGCCAGGACGTCACCTTATGCGGCGTCCGTCACCGGTTCGCCTTCTCGCCCAGCGGCGCTCCCGAAGCGGCAAGGGATCAGGAGCGCCGGAACAGCCGCCGCAGGCCGAACAGCACCGCCGCGGCGGCGACCACGACGATCGCGCCGGTCCTGACGTTGCCGTCCAGCCCGCCGCCGTTTCCGGTGCTGCCGCTGCTGTCCGCGGAACTCCCCTTCCCCGACGGCGACTTGGCTGCACCGTCCCCGGGTGCGTCCTCGGGCTTCACGGGACTGTCCGTCCCCTCCGCGCCGAACATGAGCGTCTTTCCGTCGTCGGTGTAGGTGACGGACTCGCCCTGCCCCAGGAACGGTACGCCGAGCCGCTCCAGCCGCTTGATCCTCCCGCCGTTCCAGCTGTAGGCGATCGCCCCGAAGTAGCTGCGTACGACGAGCTGCTCACCGTCGGGGGACAGGGCGGCGTCGGTGGCCTCCAGCTCGGGGACGGGAGCGATGGGCTTGAAGATGTTGGTCCGGGAGGCGGAGAGGTCGGCCGGGCCCTCGTACAGGTGGCCGCCGTTCTCGTTCTTGTCGACGATGTAGACGCGCCCGGTCTTGGGGTGCACGACGAGGGACTCGGCGTTGCGCGGTCCGTCCGCGTACTTCACGACGTACTGCGTGGCACGGATCGTCTGGTCCCGCAGCTGCTTGGGCTCGGGAAGCCGGTAGATCCACACATAGGGCCAGCTGCCGCCGAGGTTGTCGCCGATGTCGCCGACGTAGATCTGGTTGTCGGGGCCGATGGAGATGGCCTCGACGTCACGGGGGCGCCCCACGCCGGTCAGGGTGACGGTCGCGACGGTCTTTCCCGTCCTGCTGTCGACGGCGTAGATGAAGGCCCCGTCGTCGCTGTCGTTGTGCGTCCAGTAGATGCCGGGGTGCTGCCGGGAGGCGGCCAGTCCGCTGGACTCGGTGATACGGGGGTCCGAGATGGTGAACCCCTCGTCCCCGTCCGCGGCGGCGGCCGGCAGGGCGAGCGCACCGACGAGGAAGCCAGCGGCGAGGAAGGCAAGGGAGCGACGCATGCCCCAAGCCTGCCATCCCGCCCGCGCGGCGAGAGCGCGTGGTGGGCCTCACACGTACGCGCACCCCATCCGGCCGCGTAGATCATCCATCATGAGCGGATGCTCAGGATCATGCCGGTCGGTGACTCCATGACGATCGGGAGCGCGGGCGAACACACCTGGCGCTACCGGTTGTGGCGCCACCTGTGCACGACGTACGGCGCCCCGTTCGCCCTGGTCGGCCCGCGCGAGACGCTCTACGACAAGGCGGCCGACGCGCCCACGTCGCACGCGTACGCCGACGCGGACTTCCCCCGCGCCCACCTCGCCGGCTGGGGCGAGGGCTGGCAGCACATGGCCCCGCTGATCGGCGAGGCGGTACGGCAGGCCCGAGCGGACCTCCTCCTCGTCTCCCTCGGCCTGATCGACCTGGGCTTCTACACGAACGCGGAGCAGACGGCGGAGAATGTCCGGGCCTTCGTGGCGGCGGCCCGGGAAGCCAACCCGCGCGTCGGCATGGTCCTGCTGCCGGTGATCCCGAACGTCCGGGCCCAGGCGGACCCCGGCTTCGCCGCGCAGGTCGCCCTCTTCAACGACCTGTTGGCGAAGACGGCGGCCGACCTCGACGAGTCGCGCTCACCGCTCCTGCTGGCGTCGACGCCGTCGTCGTACGACATCCACAACGACACCTACGACGGCACGCACCCCAACGAGAACGGCGAGCACAAGATCGCGGCGGCGTTCGCGGACGCGCTGCACCAGGGCTGGGACCTGGGGAAGCCTTACCAGGAGTAGGCACTCTCTGCGTGTCTTCGTCACCGTGCGTATCGTTGTACCGCGCGGCTGCACTCGTCCATGGGGCAGCCGGGGAGGAGCGCCACGATGACCGTCCTTGAAGACAGGATCGCGATGGCCGAGAGCGACAACACGATCACGCTCGATGAGATGTTCGAGCGGCTCGAGACGATGCCCGTCCCCGAGGGATACAAGGTCGAGATCGTCGAGGGGACCGTTTTCATGTCGCCACAGCGGGACACCCACTGGGAGATCATCGCGGACATCTACGAACAGCTGCGGACC
This sequence comes from Streptomyces violaceoruber, assembly GCA_000720805.1. Lineage (GTDB taxonomy): Bacteria > Actinomycetota > Actinomycetes > Streptomycetales > Streptomycetaceae > Streptomyces > Streptomyces cellulosae_A. The sequence continues at coordinate 896 of JODI01000179.1, read as the reverse complement.
AAGTACCCGCGCAAGCGCGTGAAGTCCGATGTGCGCATCGACTACCCGGGTCATCTCAACGGGTTCGCGACCGACGTGACGGTGATGGCCGAAGGCGCCGCGAAGTCGGAGGACGGCCGCTGGAGCCACGAGGACGTCGAGTTCGTCGCCGAGGTGATCTCCAAGGGCACCGCCGCCAACGACTACGGCCCCAAAAAGGCCGCCTACGCCACCGCCGAGGTCCCCGTCTACCTGATCGCCGACCCTTACCAGCGCCGCTGCCACGTCTACACCCACCCCAAGAACGGCGACTACGCCACCGAGACGAAGGCCGATTTCGGGGACGTCGTCGACCTCACCGACACAGTCGTCGGCCTCACCCTCAAGACCGACGAGTTCCCCCGCGACTGACCGCCCCCGGTCTCAGTGCGCGAACGGCGGCTCGAAACACCCCGACTCCGGGTACGGGCCGTTGGTGCTCACCTGGTAGTTGGACTTCTGGATGAACGCCGTGACGCAGGCGTCCGGGTGGACACTGAGGCCGATCTCGGCGCCCTCGGGGGTGACGTAGTGGTCGGTCTCGAAGCGGGCGGGTATCGGCCGGACCGTCAGCGTGCCGCCGAGCCGCTCCCCGTCCGCACCGGTGCGGGCCTCCTCGTAGCCCAGGCCGAGCAGCGCGCGGCGCACGGTCGCCGGGTCCCACTTCTTCTCCTGCCACAGCCGCTTGAGCACCGGCTCGATACGCGCGGCCTCCCTCGACGCGTCCGCCGCACTCGCCGGAGACATCTCGCCCGCGCGGCGGCCGGCGTTGTTCTCGTTGTAGTGCGGCGCACCGTCGCCCGCGCCCGGCTCCACGTACGGCGAGGATCCCGCGAGGGCGGGGGCGGAGGTGGAAGTGGTAGGGGTGGGGGTGGGGG
>JODI01000178.1 GCA_000720805.1 Streptomyces violaceoruber | reverse complement strand
CCGGTCGTGGAGCGAAAGCGGGCGACCAGGACATCCACAACCGTTCGGGATGTCCGCAGTGACCAGGTACGGGTCCAAGACTCACTCCTGCTCACTGATTAGGAACGGTTCTCATTCCAGTGGGCGTCGGGATGCGACCTGGGCGCGGTCGGCGGCCTGGGCACCCTCCGTCCAGCCCGCCTCGTCGCTCACTCCCCGCAGTCGGGTCGTGGTCGTCTGCGGGAACATGTGGTCCAGACGGTCGGTGACGGCCACCTCGCGGGAAGCGAGGACCGGGAGCAGGTCCTCGCTCACGGGGGTCGCGGCGGCCTCGCGCAGGCGGCTGCCGACGCGGTGGGCGTAGGCGGCGAGGAAGGACTGCCGGAAGGTCTTCGTGCGCTTGCGGCCGCCCGCGCGCTGTGCCGCCTCCGCCTTCGCCAGGGCGGACTGGGCCTGCACGAGCAGCGAGGTGTAGAGCAGTTCGACGACCTCGAGGTCGGGCTCGAAGCCGACGACGGTGGAGAAGGCGAAGGGCTCGTTCCACACGGCCCGGCAGTGGTTGGCGGCGGCGACCGCGTCAAGGAGCACCGCCTTGGCCTGCTCGTACGGCGGTTCGACTCCGATACGGCAGGCGCCGGGCGCGTCGCCGGCGTGGGCCGGGTCCCGGTCCGCGAGGAGTGCCTCGTCGATGCTGTGCCGGGCCATCAGCTCCTGCGCCTTGGCGCTGAGTGCCTCCGCCTCCTCCGGGAACCCGGTCGCCTCGGCCTTGGCGAGCAGCGCGCGGATGCGGGTGAGCATGCGGGAGGCGGTGTCGCGCCTGCCCGGGGTGCCGTGCCCGCCGTTTCGTGGCCCGGCGGTCCGCCGTGGCTCTTCGAGGGGCTCCAGCGCGGGCAGGCGCAGGAGGAGGCGGTACAGCTCCAGTACGGCGCTCGCGTGGGTGAAGCGGTCGGGGCGGGGCGGGGTGGCGGTGGGGTCGTCGGTGCCCGCGAGTCCGGCGAGACCCGTCAGCTGGGCGGTCCAACGGTGGCCGCGCGGGCGGTCGTTCGGGGCCTGGGCACGGATCAGCGCGGCCGCCAGGCGTACGTGGACGTCGTCCAGTTCGCGCCGCACGATCCGTACGACGTCCGCGGGCTGCCAGCCGCGTCGCCAGGCCGCCGCGACGAACTCCTCGCCTCTCCGGGCCAGTTCGGCGTCCGTCGCGGGGTCGGCCGCGAGGAGGGAGGCGCCGGTGTCGAGGGCGGTGTCGGAGTCGGCGTAGAGGGCGGTCCGGAAGGCGCGGTCCACGGTGCCGGCCGGGCCGTCGGCGTCACCGGTCGCCCGGTCCGAGTTCTTGGTGCTGCTCACCCGGCGATCGTCTCATCCGGCCCCGGACCGGCGTCAACCTCGGGTTGACACTGGAGGGGTGTCAACCTACGGTTGACGCATGACGACCAACCCGGAAATCACGTCATCCGTACGCCTCGACGACCTCATCGCGGCCATCAAGAAGGTCCATACGGACGCCCTCGACCAGCTCCAGGACGCGGTCATCGCTGCCGACCATCTCGGCGAGGTGGCCGACCACCTGATCGGCCACTTCGTGGACCAGGCCCGGCGCTCCGGCGCGTCCTGGACGGACATCGGCAAGAGCATGGGAGTGACCCGGCAGGCCGCGCAGAAGCGGTTCGTGCCGAAGGAGTCGGCGGCCCTCGACCCCAACGCGGGCTTCGGCCGATACACCCCGCGCGCCCGCAACGTGGTGATGGCCGCCCACAACGAGTCCGTCGCCGCCCGCAACCCCGAGGGCCGCCCCGAGCACCTGGTCCTCGGCCTGCTGGCCGAGCCGGAGGGGCTGGCCGCCAAGGCGATCACCGCGCAGGGCGTCCTCCTCGACACCGTGCGCCAGGCCGCCACCGCCGCACTGCCCCCCGCCGTGGAAGAGGTCCCGGAGCTCGTCCCGTACGGCTCCGACGCCAAGAAGGTCCTGGAGCTCACCTTCCGCGAGGCCCTGCGTCTGGGCCACAACTACATCGGCACCGAGCACCTCCTGCTGGCCCTGCTGGAGTTCGAGAACGGCGAGGGTGTCCTGTCCGGCCTCGGCATCACCAAGCCGGCGGTGGAGGAGAACATCGCCGCGGCGCTCACCCGGATCACGGCGAAGCCCGGGGAGCAGGAGGCCTGAGGCTCTTCCGACCGGGGGCTGCGCGATGCGGCGCCTTTTCGGCGAACGGCTCGTTGTCAGACCCTCCTGCGACACTCGTGACCATGACCGAGCGGTGGGCTCTCGCTCCGGCCGAGGGTGGTGGCGTGGAGTTCGCCCCCCTCGGCCCCGGTGGGGTGCTCGCGGGGCCGGTGCGGTGGGCGGCGGACGCCGCCGAGGCCGTGCGGGGCCTGCCGGAGGTCACGCGCTGGGTGTGGCGGTCGACGGCCGAGACGTATCCGCGCCTGCTCGCCACGGGGGTGCGAGTGGAGCGGTGCTACGACGTGGAGGACGCGGAGACGCTCCTCCTCGGTCACGAGGGACGCTACGGCGAACCCCGGTCGGCGGCCGCCGCCCTGGCCCGGCTGCGGGGCGGCCCGGTACCGCCCGATCCACCGCAGCGGTCCGCCGAACCGGGCTCGCAGTCACCCCTGTTCGAGCCGCAGGCCGTACACGTACCGCTGGCCGACCTCGTGGAGGTGTACGCCGACCAGCAGCGCCGGCATGACGCCACCGCACACCCCGACCGTATGCGGCTGCTGACCGCGGCCGAGTCGGCGGGCATGCTGGTGGCCGCCGAGATGAACCGGTCCGGGCTGCCGTGGAGCGCGGAGGTGCACCGCCGGGTGCTGCACGACCTGCTCGGCGAGCGGTACGCGGGCGGCGGCGAGCCCCGGCGCCTGGCCGAACTCGCCGACGAGGTGTCCGCCGCCTTCGGCCGCCGGGTCCGCCCCGACCTCCCCGCCGACGTCATCAAGGCGTTCGCGCAGGCCGGGATCAAGATCAGGTCGACCCGGCGGTGGGAGATCGAGTCGCTCGACCATCCAGCCGTGAAACCCCTGATCGAGTACAAGAAGCTGTATCGCATCCGGGTCGCCCACGGCTGGTCCTGGCTGCAGGACTGGGTGCGGGACGGGCGGTTCCGGCCGGAGTTCCTCGCGGGCGGCACGGTCACCGGACGGTGGGTGACCAACGGCGGGGGCGCGCTCCAGATCCCGAAGGTGATCCGTCGGGCCGTGGTCGCCGACCCCGGCTGGCGGCTCGTCGTCGCCGACGCCGACCAGATGGAACCCAGGGTGCTGGCCGCCATCTCCCGTGACCCGGGGCTGATGGAGGTGGCCGGCCGCGAGAGCGACCTGTACCAGTCCGTCTCCGACCGCGCCTTCTCCGGCGACCGTGCCCAGGCCAAGCTCGCGGTCCTCGGCGCGGTGTACGGCCAGACCTCCGGCGACGGTCTGAAGAACCTCGCCGCGCTCAGACGCCGCTTCCCGCGCGCGGTGGCCTACGTCGACGACGCGGCTCGGGCCGGCGAGGAGGGGCGGCTGGTGCGGACCTGGCTGGGCCGGACCTGCCCGCCGGCCGTCGGGGCGGACGACGGGGCGGAGGAGGCCGGCATCCCCCTCGGGGAGGACGAGACCGACGGCCGGCAGTGGGTGCCCGGCCACGCCTCGTCCGACGCCCGGGCCCGCGGCCGCTTCGCCCGCAACTTCGTCGTCCAGGGCAGCGCCGCCGACTGGACCCTGCTGCTGCTCGCCGCCCTGCGCCGCAGCTGCGCGGACATGGCGGCCGAGCTGGTCTTCTTCCAGCACGACGAGGTGATCGTGCACTGTCCGCAGGAGGAGGCGCGGATGGTGGCGGCGGCGATCCGGGAGGCGGCCGACCTGGCGGGCCGGCTGACGTTCGGGGAGACGCCGGTGCGGTTTCCGTTCACCACGGCGGTGGTGGAGTGTTACGCGGACGCGAAATGAGGGGGGCGGCTCGGGTGTTCAGTGAGGTCGGGGTCCCTGGTAGCCCCGTTCCGACATCCCCGCCGTTCCCGTACGGGCTTCGTGCGGGCGTTGTCACGGGCATCGTCACGGGGGTCGTCCGGGGGTCGCACCGGCGGCCGGTACGCCCCCCGTGCGGGCGTCAGATCACCGGCGGTCGCCCCAGCCGGGTCAGCCGCCACACCGTCCGCCAGCGCATCGGCCGCCGCTCGCCGGCGGGTTCCTGCAGCCCCTCCACGAAGCCGCCGAACCAGGCCCGCAGCCCGGCCGTCGACCGCACCCGCAGCAGGGTGAGCGCGATCCACACGCCCAGATGTACGGGGATGAGCGCCGCCGGAAGCCGGCGGCGGACCAGCCAGACCCGGTTGCGGGCGTTCACCCGGTAGTAGATGGCGTGCCGGGCGGGCGAGGTCCGGGGGTGCCGGAGCACCAGTTCCGGCGCGTACAGGATCCGCCAGCCGCGGTCGACGGCCCGCCAGGCCAGGTCGATCTCCTCGTGGGCGAAGAAGAACCGGGCGGGCCAGTCCCCCGTCTGGTCGAGCATCGCCATGCGGAAGGCGTGCCCCCCGCCGAGGAACCCGGTGACGTAGCCACCCCGCAGCGGGTCGGACGAGCCGACCCGCGGCACGTGCCGCTGCTGGGTCTGTCCGTGCTCGTCGGCGATGCGGAAGCCGACGATGCCGAGGCGCGGGTCGGCGGCGAACAGGTCCCCCACCCGGCGCAGCACATCGGGGTCGACCAGCAGCCCGTCGTCGTCGAGCTCGACGACCACGTCGACGTCCCCGAACTCCCGGAGCCGGGCCAGCGCCACGTTCCGCCCGCCGGGACACCCGAGGTTCTCCTCGACGTCGATGGCGGTGACCTCGCAGGGCAACGAGATCCGCCCGGCGAACCCGGGCAGCCGGCAGCCGTTGCCGACGATCACGATCCGTACGGGGGCGAGGTCCTGCTTGGCCACGGACTCCAGCAGCGCGTCGACCTCCTCGGGCCGGTTCCCCATGGTCACCACGGCCACGGCGACCCTTGGCACCTCCACGCGCTCACCCCATCCCGGCCGACAACGGCGCCCGTGATGCTAGCCGTTCACGGTAAGGACTTTTCAAGTACGCCTGATGGTGGGCGGGTCGGGCCGCCGACAGCGTGGGGTCTTAAGACGGCGACCGCCCCCTGGTGCACGATGCCCGGCCCGTCCGAGACCTGCCCCGCGGACATGGCCCGTCACACCGGGGTCGCCGGGTCGGGGTTGCCGTAGTAGGCGTCGGGGCCGTGTTTGCGGGTGTAGTGGCGGTTGAGGAGGTGCGGGGGCGGGGGGGCTGCCGTCGGGGCCAGGGTCATGGTGTGGAGGGCGATGTCGGCGACGGCCTCGCAGATGATGGCGTGTTCGAGGGACGTGCGGGCGGTGGCACCCCAGGTGAAGGGGCCGTGGCCCGCGACGAGGGCGCCGGGCACTTCGGCCGCCTGCTGGTCGTCCCCGTTCAGCATGTCGACGATGACGCGGCCGGTGTTGTACTCGTAGTCCTTCGCGCACTGCTCGGCGGTGAGG
>JODI01000177.1 GCA_000720805.1 Streptomyces violaceoruber | reverse complement strand
TGGTACTGCAGGGGGGACCCTGTGGGAGAGTAGGACGCCGCCGAACAATTTTTGGAGAAAACCCCGCACCCATAGGTGCGGGGTTTTCTGCGTTCACGGTGATTTTGAATGGAGAGGCCGACCTATGCGCCGGCCCCTCCAGCCTCTCGAATCAGCCCCCAGTATTTACAGGCGTCCGGCCGCCTTCAGTGCGAGATATGCGTCCGCCAGTGCTGGAGCCAGGTCGTCAGGTGTGGCGTCGACAACCGTCACGCCATGGCGCCGGAGTTGTTCCGCGATGCGGTCGCGTTCCGTTTGGGCCTGGGCGGCGGCTGCGGCCTCATAGACGGCCTCGGCGTTTCCGCGCGCTGTGGCCATGCCGGCGATGTGGGGGTCGGCGACCGACGCCAGCAGGATCGTGTGGCGCTGGGTGAGCTGGGGGAGGACGGGCAGGAGGCCCTCTTCGATCGGCGCGGTGTCGAGGGCCGTGAACAGCACGATCAGGGAACGGCGTGGGGCCGACCTGAGAGCCGTGGCCGTGAGACCTCGGGCGTCCGTCTCCACGAGTTCGGGTTCGAGCGTGGCCATCGCGTTGACCAGGGACGGGAGGAGGTCGCCCGCTGAGCGGCCCTGGACGAGGGCGCGTACCCGCCGGTCGTATGCGAGCAGGTCGACGCGGTCGCCGGCACGGGAGGCGAGGGCGGCCAGGAGGAGGGCCGAGTCCATGGAGGCGTCGAGGCGTGGAGCGTCGCCCACGCGGCCTGCGGAGGTGCGGCCGGTGTCGAGTACCAGGAGGATGTGGCGGTCACGCTCGGGGCGCCAGGTGCGTACGGCGACCGTGGTCTGGCGGGCGGTGGCGCGCCAGTCGATGGAGCGGGTGTCGTCGCCGGGCACGTACTCCCGGAGGCTGTCGAATTCCGTGCCCTCGCCTCGGGTGAGGACGCTGGTGCGGCCGTCGAGTTCTCGCAGGCGGGCCAGCTTGGAAGGCAGGTGCTTGCGGCTGGCGAACGGGGGCAGGACGCGTACCGTCCACGGGACTTTGTGGGTGCCCTGGCGGGAGAAGAGGCCGAGGGGGCCGTAGGAGCGGATCGTGACGCGGTCCGCCTGACGGTCGCCGCGGCGGGTCGGCCGTAGGCGGGTGGTCAGGCGGCGGCGTTCTCCCGCGGGGACCGTGAGGCGGTGGCGGGAGGCGGCGACCTCCGTGCCGGGCTGCCAGCTGCTGGGGGGCCAGGCGTCACGCACGTGGGCGCGGAGCGGGCGGCGGGACGGGTTGGTGACCGTGAGAATGACGTCGGCCGTTTCACCCAGGCGTGCCGAGGCGTCGCCGGAGCGGGTCAGGCCGAGCCGTCGTACCGGGGCGGCCAGTGCGAAATCGCAGGCGCAGGCGATGGCCAGCGGTGCGTTCACAGCGAGGATGCCCGTCCAGCTGGGGTCCCAGATGCCGACGGGGAGGGAACCCAGGGCTGCGAGGAGGGCGGCGCGTCCGGTGAGTGCCATCAGCGGGGGACGGGGACGTGGGTGAGGATCGCGTTGATGACGGAGTCGGCGGTCACGCCTTCCATTTCCGCCTCCGGGCGAAGTTGTACGCGGTGGCGGAGGGTGGGGAGGGCGAGGGCTTTGACGTCGTCGGGGGTGACGTAGTCGCGGCCGGTCAGCCAGGCCCACGCGCGGGCCGTGGCGAGCAGGGCCGTCGCGCCGCGCGGGGAGACGCCGAGCGTGAGGGAGGGTGATTCGCGGGTGGCGCGGCAGATGTCGACCACGTAGGCGGTGATTTCCGGGGAGACCGTTGTCTTGGCGACGGCGGCGCGGGCTGCTTCCAGGTCGGCGGGGCCCGCGACGGGGCGTACGCCGGCGGCGCGCAGGTCGCGTGGGTTGAAGCCCTCGGTGTGGCGGGTGAGGACGTCGATCTCGTCCTGGCGGGAGGGGAGCGGGATCGTCAGCTTGAGGAGGAAACGGTCCAGCTGGGCTTCGGGGAGGGGGTACGTGCCCTCGTACTCGACCGGGTTCTGGGTCGCGGCGACCAGGAACGGGTCGGGGAGCGGGCGGGGAGTGCCGTCGACCGTGACCTGGCGTTCCTCCATGGCTTCCAGGAGGGACGACTGCGTCTTCGGCGGAGTGCGGTTGATCTCGTCCGCGAGGAGGAGGTTGGTGAAGACCGGGCCGGGCTGGAAGGAGAACTCGGCGGTACGGGCGTCGTAGACGAGGGAGCCGGTCACGTCGCTCGGCATCAGGTCCGGGGTGAACTGGACGCGTTTGGTGTCGAGTTCGAGTGCCGACGCGAGCGCGCGGACGAGCAGTGTCTTGGCGACTCCGGGGACCCCTTCGAGGAGGACGTGTCCGCGGCACAGGAGGGCGACGACGAGGCCGGTCACGGCGGGGTCCTGGCCGACCACGGCTTTGGCGATCTCGGCGCGCAGGGCTTCCAGGGAGGCGCGGGCGGCGCCCGGGTCCCCGGTGTGCGCGGCGTTGTCAGTGGTCGGGTCCATCATGGACGGCGTACCTCTCTTTCGAGGGCGTCGAGTTGGTCGGCGAGGGCGATGAGGGCCGCGTCGTCGCTGGGCGGCGGGCCGAAGAGGAGAGCGTGCACGGTCTGTCCGTCCCCGGAGTTGTGGGGGTGGGCGGACAGGGCGGGGAGCAGGGCCTCGGGCGCGTGTGCCTGGGCGACGGGGACGCCTACGAGGGGGGCGAGGCGGGTGCGGGTGGTGGAGCGAAGAGCGGCGGCCGCGCGGTCGCGGGCGTTGGCTTTGCGGTAGAGGCGGGCGCGGCCTTCGACGGTCTCGGAGGCGCGGATCGCCACGGGGAGTTTTTCGGGCACGAGGGGGCCGAGCCGACGTGCCCGCCAGAGGGCGGCGAGTGCCGCGGCGAAGAAGAGCTGCAGCGTGCCCCAGAGCCAGCCCGAGGGGAGCAGGTCGAAGAAGCCCTTTTCGTCGTCCGGGGCGGCGGCGGAGGCGTCGGAGAGCGAGGGGAGGTACCAGACCAGATGGGGGCGGGAACCGAGGAGTTGGAGGGCGAGCGAGGCGTTGCCCTGCTCGTCGAGGGTGTCGTTGTAGAGGATGTCGGGCGCGCCGAGGACGACGGTGTCGCCGTCGCGGGAGGCGTCCGGGAGGCGTACCAGGGTGGCCAGGCGCTCGCTGGGGTAGCACTTGTCGGCGCCGGGGCGGGTGACGGTGTAGCGGACTCCGCCGGTGTCGGCCGGGCCCGCCCGCCGCGCGGCGGGCAGGTCGCAGGCGGGCGGGCGCGTCGAGTCGAGACTGGTGGCGGGGCTGGCGACGACGCCGGGGGCGAGTCGTTCCACGGACCAGCTGCTGGGGGCGACGAGGAGGGTACGGCCTCCCGAGTCGTTGGTGGCGGAGTGCAGTTGGCTCTGCTGCCGCTCGGTCAGCAGGTCGGGGACGGCGACCAGAAGGGTGGTGTCCGGGTCGGTCGCGGCGCGCGCCTCGGCCAGAGTGGTGACCACGCGCGTGGACACGCCTCGGTCGGCGAGGAGTTGGGCCACGGCGCGGCTGCCGTAGGGGTCGGCGGAGCGTGGGTCGAGGCTGCCGTGGCGGGCGTCGGAGCGGATCGCCGCCATGACGACGGCTGCCACGAGGAGGATCAGGAGGGCGAGGACGATGCCTCGCGCGCGGGTCCACATCTGGCGTGCGTTGGGCGAGGCCGAGGTGGACGGGAGCGTGGCCTCGGTGGTCATTCGGCGGCTCCCTGGCGGGCGTTGTGGGCCGCGCTGGTGCTGCCGGCGAGTTGTGGCTTGGTGCGTTCCAGGTCGCGGTCGAGTTCGGCGATGCGGTGGTACGACTGCTCGCTCGCCCTTCGGCCGCCGTACGTCACGTCGTCGAAGTCCCGGGCGGCGGTGCGCAGGCGGTCCGCGCGGGAGGGCAGGGCGCGGCCCGCTTCCATGGCTGCCTCGTCGGCGGTGCGGCCGGGGCGGACGTCGAGGAGGGCGCGTTCCTCCAGGGAGCGGACGATGGCCCGCATGCGTTCCTGGACGGCCTGGTTCCAGTGGCCCTGGGCGGCGTGGGCCTCGGCGGTGGACCGGTGTTCGGCGGCGCTGCGGGGGCGGTCGTCGAACAGGGCTGGCGCGGAGCTCGGTTCGCGGCGCGGGGTGCCCAGGCGCCACCACAGGGCGCCCAGGACCGCGAGGACGGCCGCGATGACGACGACCAGGCCGAGCGGTCCGCCCGGAGTCGCGGACGAGGCGGCGTTGAACAGCTTGTCGACCCAGTCCCAGAAGGCGTTCAGGGCGCGCTGGAAGAGGCTGGGGTCGTTCTGGTGGTACATCCGTTTGGACAGCTCGCGTCGGGCTGCCTCCCGTGCGGGGTCGCGCGGGGTCGTCAGCGGTGGTGCGTCGTCGGAGCGTGAGAGCGACAGGACGGACGCGGTGTCGGCGGCCCGCAGCGCGGCCCGTACGGATGCGTCGCCGGCGTGCCGCACGAGTCGTACGACCGGGTCGACCGGGTACTGCAGTGCCGGTACCGCTGTGAGAACTCCCCCCGCCAGGTTCACCGGATCAGCTCCCGGGAGTGGCGCCGTAGCCCTGGACACCGGCGGCGCGGGCCAGTTCGAGGTCGAGGGCCTCGCGTCGGATGCGCTGGTCGACGTAGAGGAGCACGGCGACGCCCGCCGTGATCGGGAACGTGATCATGGAGCCGATCACCGAGCCGATGCCGCTGACGATGAGGAAGGTCCAGCCGAGGTCGCCGGTGCCGTTGAGGAAGCCGCTGACGCTTTCGCCGCCGAGTGCGGCGGCGAGGAAGGTGAAGGGGAGGACCACGATCGCCGAGATGATGTTCGCGATGAGTCCGGCGAGCAGCTGGATGCCGAAGATCCGCCACCAGGAGCCGCGGACCAGCTTCACCGAGCGGCTCATCGACCTGGAGATGCTCTGCTTCTCCAGCATCAGCGCGGGCGAGGCGAGGGAGAAGCGGATCATCAGCCACAGTGCGACGACGCCGGCGCCCAGGCCGCCGAGGACGGCGAGGACGATGCCTCCCGTGCTCTCACCCGATACGGCCAGCAGGATGCCGGGCAGTGTGCCGACGAAGACGACGCCGATGGCGATCAGCGGCAGCAGGATGATCAGGCCGAACAGCTTCAGCACCTGCGGGCGGGCGTCGCGCCAGGCCTCGCCGATGGTGACCGGCTTGCCGAGCACCGCACGGCTGGTGACGGTGGTGAGCAGTGCGGTCGCGGCGACCGTGCCGATCAGCGAGATCAGGAAGACGACGCCGGAGCTGAGCATGGCGTCGCCCATGGCACGGGACAGTTCGTCGAAGGAGGCACTCGGGTCGTTGAGGGCCTCGGTGCCGGCGGTGTCGTTCAGTACCAGGCCCTGAAGCAGGATGACGACGATCTCGGTGAGGACGGCGACCGTCAGGGAGATGCCCAGGACCGTGCGCCAGTGGGTGCGCATGGTGGAGACCGCGCCGTCGAGGATCTCACCGACGCCGAGCGGGCGCAGTGGGATCACACCGGGTTTGGCCGCGGGCGGGGGGCCGCCCCAGCCGCCGTATCCGGGGTAGCCGCCGGGGGGTCCGTAACCGCCTCCCCAGCCGCCGTGGCCGCCCTGTCCGCCGGGTGGGCCGTAGCCGCCGGGAACACCGGGGGCGGGCGGGGGCGGGGTGCCCCAGCCGGGGC
>JODI01000176.1 GCA_000720805.1 Streptomyces violaceoruber | reverse complement strand
TCGTTGTGCTTCACCGAGATCTTGATGTCCCGGAAGTCGTGGATGGCCGCGAAGACGTACTTGGGCTGGAAGTGGATGTCCGCGATCACCGGGATCTGCGACTTGCGGGCGATGGTCGCGAGGGCGTCCGCGTCGTCCTGGGTGGGGCAGGCCACACGGACGATCTGGCAGCCGGACGCGGTGAGCTCGGCGATCTGCTGCAGGGTGGCGCCGATGTCGGACGTACGGGTCGTGGTCATCGACTGCACGGACACCGGGGCGTCGCCGCCGACGGCCACGGTGCCGACCTGGATCTGCCGGCTCCTGCGGCGCTCGGCGAGCTTGGTCGGAACGGACGGCATGCCGAGAGAAATCGCAGTCATCTGCTGTGCAACCCCAAGTCGTGGATCAAGGTCCAGGTCCCGTCAGCGGCGGGCTCCAGGCTTCGAGATTACGGCACGGACCCGAACGCGAGCACACGGCGGCCCGACCATCCGCCTCAAAGTGTCCTTGGGAGTCGGGCCGGGCATGGCGTGCGATCCAGAGGGCATGATCACCGGTTGAACGCCATGGCCGGCCCGAAGGGGCTGCCGGCGGAGCGCTTCCGCGCGGGGAGATCACGCCGGAGGATCCCGGTACGGCAACGGTGGAGCATCCCGTCAGGGCGGCTCGCAGTTCCAAGCGGTGGCACACCACATGTGCCCCAGCGTCCTCGATCTGTCCGGGATCCGACGAGACGCCACAGTTCCTTGTGCTGACCCGTGCCGCACGAACAACCCCGGCCCTTCACCCACGCGACTGATGCGGGTGAAGGGCCGGGACGGTGACCAGCGTGACAGAAAGAGACCGATCGGCTAACTGATGCGCACAGGGTTGACCACATCGGCCACGAGGACCAGCAAGGTGAAGCAGATGAAGATCCCCGCGACGACGTAGGCGACCGGCATCAGCTTCGCCACGTCGAACGGGCCGGGGTCGGGCCGCTTGAGCACCCTCGCCAGGTTGCGGCGCAGCGCCTCCCACAGGGCGCCCGCGATGTGGCCGCCGTCGAGCGGCAGCAGCGGGAGCATGTTGAAGAGGAAGAGGGAGAGGTTGAAGCCGGCCACCAGCATCAACGCCATCGCCAGCTGCTGGGTGGGCGGGATGTCCAGGGTGAAGATCTCGCCGCCGACGCGGGCCGCGCCGACCACGCCCATCGGGGAGTCGGGTTCGCGCGGGCCGTCGCCGAAGGCGGCGCTCCACAGGGCCGGGATCTTGCCGGGCAGGGCCGCCAGGGAGTCCACGGCGTCGCCGACGCGGTCGCCCATCCAGGTCACCGAGTCGCCGAAGTCCTGCTTCACGATGCCGGTGGCGGCGCTGAAGCCGAGGAAGCCGGCGTTGACGTACTGCCCCTGGACGTACTGTCCGCTGGAGTCCTTCTTGGCGACCTGATTGTCGGCGATCTTCGCGTGCAGGGTGAGCTGCTCGCCCTCGCGGTCGACGACGATCGGCACGTCCTTGCCGGGGTTGGCGCGGATCAGGTCGGACAGCCGGTTCCAGTCGTCCGTACTGACTCCGTCGAAGGAGACGATCTTGTCGCCCGCCTTCAGGCCGGCGGCCGCGGCCGGGGAGGCCGGGTCGGACTTCTTGCAGTCGTCGCGGTTCTCGCTCTGCGCGATGACGCACTGGGAGACGGAGCTGACGGTGGTGGTCTGCTGCGAGATGCCGAAGCCCATGAGGACGGTGAGGAACAGCGCCACCGCCAGGATCAGGTTCATGAACGGGCCCGCGAACATCACGATGACCCTCTTCCACGGCTTGCGCGTGTAGAAGAGGCGGTTCTCGTCACCCGGCTTGAGCTCCTCGAAGGCGGCCGAGCGGGCGTCCTCGATCATGCCGCGCCAGGGCGAGGTGGAGCGGGCCTCCAGGCGTCCGTCCGGGCCGGGCGGGAACATGCCGATCATGCGGATGTAGCCGCCGAACGGGATGGCCTTGATGCCGTACTCGGTGTCGCCCTTCCTGCGGGAGAAGACCGTCGGGCCGAAGCCGACCATGTACTGCGGCACGCGGATGCCGAAGAGCTTGGCGGTGGACAGGTGCCCCAGCTCGTGCCACGCGATCGACACCAGGAGGCCGACGGCGAAGATCACTATGCCGAGGATGAACATCAGGGTCGTCATGCACGGGCCTCCGCCGTCTGTGCCGTCAGTTCCCGGGCCCGGGTCCGCGCCCAGGTCTCCGCTTCGAGGACGTCCGCGACGGTGAGCGAGGTTCCCGCACGCGGGGTGCCGTGCTCGTCCACCACCCGGGTCACGGTCTCCATGATCCCGTTGAACGGCAGCGCGCCCGCCCGGAAGGACTCGACGCACTCCTCGTTGGCCGCATTGAACACCGCCGGGGCCGTGCCCGCGAGCTGTCCGACGCGGCGCGCCAGGCCGACGGACGGGAAGGCGTCGTTGTCGAGCGGGAAGAACTCCCAGGTCGACGCCTTGCTCCAGTCGAAGGCCGGCGCCGCGTCGGGGACGCGTTCGGGCCAGCCCAGCCCGATCGCGATCGGGCCGCGCATGTCGGGGGGTGTCGCCTGGGCGATCGTGGATCCGTCCGTGAACTCAACCATCGAGTGGACATACGACTGCGGGTGCACGACCACCTCAATCCGATCGAAGGGAATGTCGTAGAGGAGGTGCGCCTCGATGACTTCCAGGCCCTTGTTGACGAGGGTCGCGGAGTTGATGGTGATCACCGGGCCCATGGCCCAGGTGGGGTGCGCGAGGGCCTCCTCGACGGTGACGTTCGCCAGTTCGGCCTTCGTGCGGCCCCGGAAGGGTCCTCCGGACGCGGTGACGACGAGCTTGCGCACGTCCGCTCTCGTGCCGGAGGCCAGGGCCTGGAACAGCGCCGCGTGCTCGGAGTCGACCGGGATGATCTGGCCCGGCTTGGCGACGGCCTTGACCAGCGGGCCGCCCACGATGAGCGACTCCTTGTTGGCGAGCGCGAGGGTGCGGCCCGCCTCCAGGGCGGCGAGGGTCGGGGCGAGGCCGATGGAGCCGGTGATGCCGTTCAGGACGGTGTGACACTCCGCGGAATCGGCGCCGGCGAGCCGGGTGGCCGCGTCCGGTCCGGCGAGTATCTCGGGGAGCGGCTCTCCGGGGCCGTACTGGGAGCTCAGGGCCTCGCGCAGGTCCGGTACGACGTCCTCGCGGGCGACCGCGACGGTCCGCACCCGGAGCCGGCGCGCCTGCTCGGCCAGGAGCGCCACCCGGCCACCGTTGGCCGAGAGCCCGGTGACCCGGAACCGGTCGGGATTGCGCAGCACGAGGTCGATGGCCTGGGTGCCGATCGAGCCGGTGGAACCGAGGATCACCACGTCCTTCGGGCCGGTGCCCGCGACCGGGTCGTGGACGAGGTGCGGGTCGGCGAGGGCAGACGGGGCTTCCGCCCCGCGCCCGGTGGGGGCTGGACTGTCGCTCATCCCCCCATTGTGGCCGCACGAGGCTGCGCGGAGGACAGCGCGTCCCTCACCCAGGGGGCGCACAGGCCGGCGGGCGCGCGGCCCGCCGGCCCGGGACACCTCAGCGGATCGGCCGGTGCACGTTCTCCCGCCTGCTCGGACCCGGTGTCGCATCCGCGATCCACGGCCCGTCACCGGACGGATCGACGATGCCCTCCTCCAGCCACTCGTAGGTACCCGACAGCACACCCCTGACGACCGTGCGGTCCAGGTCGTCGGTGTTGGCCCACAGGCGGCCGAAGAGTTCCTCGACGCGGATGCGGGCCTGGCGGCAGAAGATGTCGGCGAGCTGGTAGGCCTCGCGGCCGTGGTCGCCGTTGCCGCGCAGCAGTTCGGCGCGGACGCAGGCCGCGCTCATCGCGAACAGTTCCGCGCCGATGTCGACGATCCGGCCCAGGAAGCCCTGCTTGGTCTCCATCCGGCCCTGCCAGCGGGACATGGCGTAGAAGGTCGAGCGGGCGAGTTTGCGGGCGGTGCGTTCGACGTAGCGCAGGTGCGGGGAGAGGTCGATCTCGCGCTTGAACTCGTTGTAGGAGGTGGGGAGCTGGCCCGGTCCCGCGACCAGCTTGGGCAGCCACTTGGCGTAGAAGACACCGGCCTGGGCGCCTGCCTTCGCCTTGTCCGAGAGGGACTTGTCGGGGTCGATCAGGTCGCCGGCGACGGACAGGTGGGCGTCCACCGCCTCGCGGGCGATCAGCAGGTGCATGATCTCGGTGGAGCCCTCGAAGATGCGGTTGATGCGCAGGTCGCGCAGGATCTGCTCGGCGGGGACCCCCCGCTCGCCGCGCGCCCGCAGGGACTCCGCCGTCTCGAAGCCGCGGCCGCCCCTGATCTGGACCAGCTCGTCGGCCATCAGCCAGGCCATCTCGGAGCCGTAGAGCTTGGCGAGGGCGGCCTCGATGCGGATGTCGTTGCGGTCCTCGTCCGCCATCTGGGAGGAGAGGTCCACGACGGCCTCCAGGGCGAACGTCGTCGCCGCGATGAAGCTGATCTTCGAGCCGACCGCCTCGTGGAACGCGACCGGCTTGCCCCACTGCTCGCGGGCAGCCGACCACTCGCGGGCGATCTTCAGGCACCACTTGCCGGCGCCCACGCACATCGCGGGCAGCGACAGGCGGCCGGTGTTGAGGGTGGTGAGCGCGATCTTCAGGCCCGCGCCCTCCGGGCCGATGCGGTTGGCGGCGGGGACCCGGACCTGGTGGAAGCGGGTGACGCCGTTCTCCAGGCCGCGCAGGCCCATGAAGGCGTTGCGGTTCTCGACGGTGACGCCCTCGGAGGAGGACTCGACGACGAACGCCGTGATGCCGCCCTTGTGGCCCTCGGACTTGGGCACCCGGGCCATCACGACGAGCAGGTCGGCGACCACGCCGTTGGTGGTCCAGAGCTTCACCCCGTCGAGGACGTAGTCGTCCCCGTCGGGCACGGCGGACGTGGCCAGGCGGGCCGGGTCGGAGCCGACGTCCGGCTCGGTCAGCAGGAACGCCGAGATGTCCGTGCGGGCGCAACGCGGCAGGAAGGTGTCCTTCTGCTCCTGGGTGCCGAAGATCTTCAGCGGCTGCGGGACGCCGATCGACTGGTGGGCGGACAGCAGCGCGCCCACCGCGGGGTTCGCGGAACCGACCAGGGCGAGGGCCTTGTTGTAGTAGACCTGCGTGAGGCCCAGGCCGCCGTACTTGGTGTCGATCTTCATGCCGAGGGCGCCGAGATCCTTGAGGCCGTCGATGATCGCGTCGGGAATGCGGGCCTCTCGTTCGATCAGCGCGCCATCGATCTTCGTCTCGCAGAAGTCGCGCAGCTTCGCGAGGAACTCCTCGCCGCGCTGGGCGTCCTCGGTGGCCGGCATCGGGTGGGGGTGGATGAGGTCGAGCCGGAAGCGGCCCAGGAACAGTTCCTTGGCGAAGCTGGGCTTGCGCCAGTCCTGTTCCCGGGCTGCCTCCGCGACCTGACGCGCCTCGCGTTCGGTGACGGCAGGTCGGGAGGGGGTGGGTGGAGCGGACATTGAGGCTCACCTCGCCGCGAATCGGGATCTTGGGGCCGTTTGGTTACCGACGGGTGCTACCCGATCGTATGTACCCGATCCGGGCCGCCCCCACCACCCCTCGCGGGCCGTTCGGCCGATGCCGGCCGGCCGGTCGCCCCGAAAGGTCCCACCGCATGGCCCCGCGGGGCGGGTCGTGGTAGGCAGGGACCGCGACGCCACACAAAACAGCGGCACCGGGCCGGCCCCCGACCCGCCCCGGACC
>JODI01000175.1 GCA_000720805.1 Streptomyces violaceoruber | reverse complement strand
AGCTCCTGGACGAACACCGCGCACTGGGGCGCCGCCCCCTCGACATCCACCACGCCCTGCGGCGCAGCCTGCTCGAATCGCTGCTGCTGCGCCTGGCCAACTCCCCGGGCATCGCCCCCACCGGCACAGCCACGACCACGGCCGGCACCGGCCGCGCCGACAGATACGGACGCTTCCTGGACGCCTTGGAAATGCACTTTCGCGAACTGCACCAAGCCGCGGACTACGCCGCGTTGCTCGACTGCTCGGTCCGCACCCTCAGCCGCGCCGCCCGGGACGCCACCGGCAAGGGGGTACGCGAACTCATCGACGAGCGGCGCCTCCTGGAAGCCCGGCGCCTGCTGGGAGCTGCCCGGTGGGATGCCCGGACGGTGGCCGCCCACCTCGGCTTCACCGACCCTGCGAACTTCGGCCGCTTCTTCCGCGACCGCACCGGACTCACCCCGGCCGCCTTCGCCGCCCGCGCAGCGAGGACCGACGCGTGACGGAAACAAGGCGGAGGCCCCGTGCCCGTCGGAGGCGATGACCCCCGTCGCGGTCCGCGTGAACGCCCGATGGGAGCACTGGTGGAGTGTCGCTGTTCGAGAGCTGCAGTGTTCGCCCCCAGGGCAGCGCCAAGTCGGCACCCACCTTGCTCCAGTGAACAGCCCACCCTCTCCACGGAGCCTGGAGCCTGCTTACGGGCAGACGCGGGCGTCGTTCGGGGAATGTTCGGGCAGGGCTGCCGCGGGTCCCGGGGACGTCAGCGCGCCCGAGGGAAAAGCTGCTCGACAGCGGTCACTACTGCGGCGCGGCGGGCGGCGGTGGTGGGGTCCACGGCGTGTGCGGCGGCGGCCTCGCTGAGTTCGGGTTGCGACGCCCAGGTCATGGCGATCTGGTTGACCAGGGCGAGGACGTCGGCCGGGTCCCAGGCGGGGGCGAGCTGTCCGGCCTGTTGGACCTGGCGGAGCTGGTCGATTTTGCGGGCGAGCACTGCCTGGGCGGGATCGTCGGCAACGGCTGTGGTGCCCGGCAGTTCGAGGCGGCCCCAGGCGATCAGGCGGTAGTGGTCCGGACGGGCGACGAAGTAGTCGAACAGGCGGCCCGCGTAGCCAGGGAGGTCGGACGGGTCCATTTGGGTGGCCTCGGCGATGACGACGTACTCCCGTGCGGCGACGTCGGCATAGAGCGCGTCTTTGCTGCGGAAGTAGGCGTAGACGCGTTCTTTGCTGGTCCTGGCGAGCTTGGCGATGCGGTCCACGCGGGCGCCGGCGATGCCATGGCGGGCGAACTCCTCCATGGCAGCGGTAAGGACGCGCTCGCGCGTGTCGCCGGCGGCTACGGGCGCTGCGGTCCGGCCGGAGTCGCGGGACTGGGGCATGGCCCCAGGATAGAGCACCAAACCGTTTGGTTTGGCATCGCGGGTGCTCGGGCGTACAGTCAAACGGAACAGTTCGGTTTGACCTCTGGGGGTGAAGCCGGCGAACCACTCAGGGAGTGAACTCATGCAGCACCGCAATCTGGGCTCTCAGGGTCTGCGCGTCTCGGCGCTCGGCCTGGGGATCATGGGCATGTCCATGGCCTACGGCGCCTCGAACGACGACGAGGGCATCGCGACCATCCGCCGCGCCCACGAACTCGGGATCGACTTCTTCGACACCGCCGAGCTGTACGGCGCCGGTACCGGCAGCAACGAGATCCTCCTGGGCAAGGCGGTCAAAGACTTCCGCGACGAGGTGGTCCTTGCCACCAAGTTCGGCTTCGACATGACCGCCCCGGCGATCAGCCCCGCCTTCGACAGCCGCCCGGAAAACATCCGCAAGGTCGCCGAGAACAGCCTGCGCTACCTGCAGAGCGACCACATCGACCTCTTCTACCAGCACATCTCCGACCCCGACATTCCGGTCGAGGAGGTCGCCGGCGTGGTCGGCGAACTCATCAGCGAAGGCAAGGTGAAGTACTTCGGCCTGAGCAACGTCGGCCCCCAGTACATCCGCCGCGCCCACGCCGTCACCCCGGTCTCCGTGCTCCAGTACGAGTACTCGCTCTTCGAGCGGGAGGTCGAGGAGAAGATCCTTCCCGTCCTGCGGGAACTCGGCATCGGCCTGGTGCCCTACTCCCCGCTCGGCCGCGGATTCCTCACCGGCCAGGTCAAGCCCGCGAGCGAGTACGCCGCGGACGACATGCGCAGCTGGGACGAGCGCTGGCAGGGCGAGAACTACACGTACAACCTGCACGCCACCGAACAGCTCAAGGATCTGGCCGGCACCAGGGGCATCACCACCGCCCAACTCGCGCTGGCCTGGCTGCTCGCCCAGGGCGAGGACGTCGCGCCCATTCCCGGCACCCGCAGCACCAAGCGCCTCGAGGAGAACGCGGGCGCCGCCGACATCCAGCTCTCCGCAGCCGATCTGGCCCGCATCACGGAGATCCTTCCCCACGGCTCGGCAGGCAGCCGCCTCCCGGCCGCCGTACTGTCCAGCTTCACCACAGACTGACCGCGCCGACACAGGCGATGAACAGATCGGGGAGGATCTCCTCCACCGACTCCCCGGCTGCTTTGCCGCTCAGTCCTTCTCGGCGCTCCTTGCGGGTGGTGGGGGTGTCAGCCGGCGAGGTCGACGCCGCTCGGGATCGGCTTCCTCGCTGGAGGCGGCCTTCGGTGATGGCGTGCAGCTGGGCCGTGGGCGGCTGATCCTGGCTCAGCCGGAGTCCGGGTGGCGCCGCTGGGCACGCAGCCGGGCCCAGCGCTTCAGGCGGCGGCCGACCTCGGCCTCATGGCCGTGTTCGGTGGGCCGGTAGTAGGTCTCGCGGGCCATGTCCTCGGGGAAGTATTCGGCGCCGGAGAAGCCGTCGGGGGCGTCCGGGTCGTACTGGTAGTCCTTGCCGTAGCCGAGGTTCTTCATCAGCCGGGTGGGCGCGTTGAGGATGTGCGGCGGCGGCATGAGGGAGCCGGTACGGCGGGCGCTTTCACCCGCGGCGCCGAAACCGCGGTAGACGGCGACGGACTTCGGGGCGGTGGCCAGATAGACGACGGCCTGGGCGAGGGCGAGTTCCCCCTCGGGCGAGCCGAGCCGCTCGTACACGTCCCACGCGGCGAGAGCCTGCTGGACGGCGCTCGGGTCGGCCATGCCGACGTCCTCGCCTGCGAAGCGGACCAGCCGGCGGGCGATGAACTGCGGGTCCTCGCCGCCTTCCAGCATCCGCGCCAGCCAGTACAGGGCGGCGTCCGGGTCACAGCCGCGCATCGCCTTGTGCAGCGCGGAGATCAGGTTGTAGTGGCCCTCCTGGGCCTTGTCGTACAGCGGGGCCCGCTGCTGCACCTGCCGGGGGCAGCCCGGCCACGTCCAGCGAGCCGGTGCCGGTGGGGAGGGCCTGGAGCTGCTCGGCCATGTTGAGCAGGTAGCGGCCGTCCCCGTCGGCCAGGGAGAGCAGGGCCTGGCGGGCCTCGCCGGTCAGCGGCAGCCGGCGTCGCGGCTGGTCGCCCCGACCACTGGCCAGACCACGGTCCGGCGGCGCCGCGTCCCGCCCCGACCACGGCGGGGCGGCGGCTGTGAGGCTTTCTTAGCCCAGCCGTGACGTTGAGAACGGGATACGGGGGCACAGGGATCGGGCACGGTCCGTACGGGTGTCCGGCAGGAGGAAACAGTGGCCGGTCATGGGGTCTACGCCGTCAGTGCGTTGTCGGCGGTGGCAGCGATCCTGCTCGCGCGTTGGTGCCTGGGGGGCCGAAGCAGCAGCCCGCGCAATGCCGCCATGTCCCGCGGTGCCTCGCGTCGGGAAGCGCTGTGGGATGGCCGGCGTTCGGGCTTCGCCGCCGTGCAAGCCGGGCAGGGCCTGCCGACGGGCGCGCCGTGCGATGAGCGGGCGGTGCGGGAGGCGGAAGACCTCGTGCACGGCTATTGGCGTCAGGTCAGTCCGCTCTACCTGCCCCAGCATGATCGCCGTCAGCGCTGAACTCCGGAGTCCCACCGGACACTGAATACGCCGGCCGTTGCCCCGATCATGGTGGCGAGCACCTCGGTCAGCGCATGGCCGGTCGGCCCGGTTGGGTCAGGTGCTGAGTGCTTCGCGGAGGGTGTCGCGGCAGTCGATGAGGGTGTCGACGCCGATGATCTGCAGGGTGCGCATCACGGTCTGGGTCGGTGCGGCCAGGCGTATCCAGCCGTCGGCATCGGTGAGGGTGTGGTGGGCGGCGATGAGGATGTTGATGCCGGTGGAGTCTATGAAGGTGACCCGGCTCAGATCGACGACGATGCGGGGGCGGGAAGTTGTGGAGGCGTCCAGGGCTTGGCGGAGCGCTTCGCCGGTGTGATGGTCGATCTCTCCCGCCACGGTCACCACGCGGATGCCGTCGGTGGTGGTGGTGAGGACCGACAGCGGGTCTGTCTGTGCCGCGTGTTCGGTGTCCGCCGTCTCTTCCTCACTCATGTGGGTGATACTTCCATGCCGAGACCTTCACCCGCAGTGCAGCCCTTGCACAGCACGGGTAATGCCTTCGTGTCGAGGGCGTAAAGCGTGTGCCGTGTGTGCGCGGGTACGTGCGGGGTGTGTATGGGGGAGAAGCGGGGTGTGTATGGGGGAGAAGAAGCGGGCCGTGATGGAAGCAGTCCCGGTGGGTGAGGACAGCGCGGTACCGGATGAGCAGGCCATACAGGCCACGGTGGCCCTGGAAGGCGGCGGCGCGTGCATCGCGGAGGCCCGCCACCTCGCCGCCGGCTTCCTCACCCGCGTCCAGGCCGAGTACGGCCTGCCGGTCTCGCAGCGTGCCATGGACGTGACGCAGCTGGTGGTCAGCGAGCTGGTTACCAACGCCCGCAAGTACGCGCCGGGCCCGGTGCTGCTGGATCTGCGGATCGCCGGCGACGCGGTCGAGGTGGTGGTGTGGGACTGTGACCCGGTGCTGCCGGTGGCGAGAGCCGCCGATGCGGGACGGGTGGGCCAGCATGGTCTGGAAATCGTCATGGCCGTCGCCCAGGGCTTCGAGGCACAGCGGGAGCCGGTCGGCAAGCGCATCACCGCCCGCATCGCCCTCCTGGACGATCCCGGCGGCGCCGTCACCGGACGCCGGCCCCTGTAGGACGACGCGGACGCTGCCCCGCGTCCTAGCCGGGGCGTGAGCCGCGGGCGTTGCGGACCAGGGCTGCCTGCAGCTCCCTGAGCAGGACATCGGGCAGCGCCGCGCCCTGGCCGTGCTTGAGAACTTCTTCAGCGACTTCGGTCAGCTTGATGTTGGTGTGCTGGGAGACGTCCCGCAGCACGGTGAAGCCGTCGGACGGGGGTATCTGGCCCAGGACGGTCAGGACACCGATGGCCTGGTCGATGACGGCGTGCGAAGCCAGAGCCTGCTGCAGCTGCCTGTTCTCCGCCCGAAGCCGTTCCACTTCTTCCGCCCGCTCATCGGCCGACACCGGTGCGGGCTGCGGGCGGTGGGGAGGGACGGATGAGGCCATGGCAAATCACCGAGAAAGACAACGGACAGGGGCACTCTCACACGCCTGCCCCGGTTACCGATCAGCATCCATCCGGTTCCTGCACGTCACACGCGTGCGTCCCCCTGCAGTTGCTTCCGGAGGACACCCGCGCAGGGCTTTTTCCCAACCCCACAGGGGCGAGTTGCCACCTGCCTCCAGGGCATCCTGCGCGAACGATGATCCCGGGGAGCGCGTAGACCAGCGCTCAGCGGGCACGCGACGGGACGGGTGGCACTGGGGTGAGTGACGCGGCGGCACGGCATCGATGACTGTGCCGCCGCGTGGCCTCGAGCCCTGGAGCACGCTGCGAACCACCGCCGTCGCGACTGTCCTGCTAGGTCCGCCGGCCCCGCTCATGACGGCGTGCTGTCTTTGCCGAACCGGGGTGTGAGGTCGCACTGTTGTTGCGGTGACTGCATGTCGGTGACCTGCGGTGCCGCAGATGGATTGCGACGGGGCCTGGACCCTGCTCGGGCCGTTTGACC
>JODI01000174.1 GCA_000720805.1 Streptomyces violaceoruber | reverse complement strand
TACAGTGCAGTCGCGAGGGTTTCGAGGTCTGTCGTCACAAACGGACCAACGAGACCCTCGCTTAATGCACCCGGCCCCTTCGGACTTACTCGTCTAGGGGCGCCGATCCGCCGTGTCACAGCCCCGCGCCCCTTTTCGGGGGCGCGGGTGTGCGCCCCTGCTCAGGCCGCACTCGGCATCGTCCTGGGCGGGTCCGCCACGTGCATCGGCCCCGCCGCCCCCAGGTCCGCCAGGATCGCCGCCGACGCCCGGTGGGCCGAGTGCAGGGCGCCCTGGACGGTGCTGGTGTCGCGGTGGTCGCCGCAGACGTACAGGCCTGCCAGCAGGCGGACCGGGCGGCGCAGGTCGTGCGGTGGGCGCATGGCGGGGACCGCCTCGGGGGTGTGGTGGACGGCGAGGGTCTCCCAGCGCCGGGTCGAGGTGCCGTACAGGCGTGACAGGTGCGTGCGTACGGCCGCGTCGAGGTCGGCCGGCGGATCGCCCAGGACCGTGGAGGAGACGAGGGTGCGGCCGGCGGGGGCGCGGGACGGATCGACCCGGCTGATCACCGCCGTGTGGGAGACCGGGCCGCCCCGGTCCGCGTCGAGCAGCAGGGAGGCGCCCGTGGCGGGGGGCTCGTCCGTGGTGTGGTGGACGACCGTCACCGGGTGGAAGTCCGGCACCCGCAGCCCGGGCAGCAGTTCGGCCGCGGCCCGGGCGTCGGTCGCGAGGAGCACCGCCCGGCAGCGGATCTCGCCGTGCTCGGCGGTGGTCACCGAGGTCGTGGAGACCGAGGTGACCCGCACGCCGGTGTGTACGGTGCCCGGCGGCAGCGTCCGCGCGAGCAGCTCCGGCAGGGCCTCGGCCCCGCCTTCCGGCACGCACAGCCGCCCCCGGGCGAAGGCGCGCAGCGCGAGGTCCGCGCACCGGCTGGACGTGGTCAGCTCCGGGTCGCACAGCAGGGCGGCGAGCAGCGGGCGCAGGAAGCCGTCGATCGTCCGGGCGGGCAGACCACGGGCTGCGAGGGCCTGGCCGGCGGGCAGTTCGAGGCGGGCCAGGAGACGCTCGACGGGCGTGTGCGCGATCCGGGACAGCGCGGCCCCGAGCCGGGCCTGGTCGACGGCGGTGCCGAGCGGCGCCGTTCCGCGGGGCGCGCCGCGGGCGGCCCCGGGCACGGGGCTCGGCCGGGCACCACCCCTCGTCGTCCCGGTGCCCGGCCAGGGCGTCTCCCAGCCCGACGTCGCGGCGCCCGGCCGGAGAACGCCCCCGGCTCCCGCGCCCGGCCGCGGCAGACCCCTCGGCCTCACGCCCGGCCGCGGAACGCCCCGCGCCCCCGAGCCCGGCCAGGGAACGGCCCGGCTCCCCGGCCCGGCGGCCGGCTCCGGATCACCCCAGTCGCCGGACGCGCCGGTCTGCCGCGTCCCTCCCCGGCCCTTCGGCGCGGCGGCGGACCGCGGAGCGCTCGCCAGGGCGCGCACCGCATGGAGTGCCCCCCGTGCGCCCCGTGCGCCCCCCGTCCCGGCGAGGACGCCCGCACGGTGATGGCGTCCGTCGCTGTGCAGCAGCACACCCGGGGCGAAGGGCCGCAGCACCAGGGCGTCAAGCCCGGGTGTCAGCCGCAGGTCGGGATACGCCGTGGACAGCAGCTGCCCGACGCGGTCGAGCCGGAAGCCGTCGACCTTCTCGGTCGACATACGGCCGCCCGCACACGGGGCCGCCTCCAGTACCGCGGTCGTCACTCCTGCGCTGGTCAGCCGATGCGCCGCGAAGAGCCCGGCGACCCCGGCTCCCACGATCACGACGTCCGCCTGGTACGCGGGCTCAAGCACGTGCCCCTCCTCGAGGTTGCGCGCCGGCGGAGACGTCCTGTCTCCAACTGGCTCCGGAGATACCCGAGTTCGGGTCGAGGGTAGGGCCGTGACCGGTCCGGGACAGTCGCGCATCGACAGGGCACGGTCGCACGACGGTCGCATATGATCGCAGGCGTCACAGAGCCGCCCGGATCGCCTCCTCGATCTCCGGGAACGCGAACGTGAACCCCGACTCCAGCAGCCGCATCGGCAACACCCGCTGGCTGCCCAGCACATCCCCGGCCATCTCGCCGAGTGCCGCCCGCAGCACCGGCGCGGGCACCGCGAACAGTGTCGGCCGGCCCAGCACCCGCCCCATCGCGGCGGTGATCTCACGGTTCGTCAGCGGCCGCGGGGCGGTGATGTTGAACGGCCCCGACAGGCCGTCGGTGTCGATGAGATGCCGGATCGCGGCCACCTCGTCGTGCAGCGCGACGAACGACCAGTACTGCCGCCCGTCACCCATCCGCCCGCCCAGGCCCGCCTTGAACAGCGGGAACAGCCGCCCCCAGGCCCCGCCCTCCTTGGCCACGACCAGACCCGTCCGGGTGAACACCGTGCGGACGCCCGCCTCCTGGGCCGGTGCCGCGGCGCCCTCCCACTCCACGCACAGCTCGGGCAGGAAGCCCTCCCCGGGCGGCGCGTCCTCGTCGACGGGCCGGTCGCCGGTCTCGCCGTAGTAGCCCATCGCGCTGCCGTTCACGAAGACCCGCGGCGGCTCGTCCAGCCCGGCCACCGCCTCGGCGAGGGCCGCCGTGCCCAGCACCCGGCTGTCCCGGATCGTGGCCTTGTAGGCATCCGTCCAGCGCCGCGAACCCACGTTCGCCC
Source organism: Streptomyces violaceoruber (assembly GCA_000720805.1). Classification (GTDB taxonomy): domain Bacteria; phylum Actinomycetota; class Actinomycetes; order Streptomycetales; family Streptomycetaceae; genus Streptomyces; species Streptomyces cellulosae_A. Next base: position 3,467 of record JODI01000174.1, on the reverse strand, counting down.
CGGCCAGGTTGACCACGCCGTCACACCCGGCGAGGCCGGCCGCGTCGACGTACTTCCGCTCGGGGTCCCAGCGGACCTCGTCCGGTGTCCGGGGCTCGCGGCGCACCAACCGCACCACCGTGTGCCCGTCCGCGGTCAGGGACCGCACCAGGGCGCCGCCGATCAGCCCGGAAGCGCCGGCCACCGCGATCCTTGAAGGCTCCATGGCCTCATTCTGCCTGGTGGGTGCGGAAAACGCCGGTCCGGCCCCGGCGCTCCGCCGTAGGGTGACCGACATGTCCGTACCCCACATACGTCACGCCATCCTCGACGACGAGGAGACGCTTGCCCGCATCGACCGACTCACCTGGTCCCCGCTGCACGCCGTCCAACCGCGGCCCCAGCCGCCTTACCCGCCCTTCTTCACCGAGCGGTTCGGCCCGCGGGACCACCTGGTCGCCGAGTTGGACGGGAACGTCGTCGGCTACATCCGGCTGGGCTACCCGACTCCCCTCGCCTGCAACGCCCACGTCCGCCAGATCCTGGGCTTCGTCGTGGCCGAGGAGGCGCGCGGCGCCGGGGTCGGCCGGGCGCTGCTGCGGGGCGTGCTGGAGGAGGCGCGGCGGCAGGGGGCGCGCCGGATCACCCTGCGCGTGCTCGGGCACAACGCCCCCGCCCGGGCGCTCTACGCGTCCGAGGGGTTCGTGGTGGAGGGGATCCTGCCCGAGGAGTTCCTGCTGGAGGGCGAGTACGTCGACGACGTGTTCATGGGCCGCACCCTCTGACCTGGTCGGCCGTGCCCGTCGTACGACGTCTGCGCACCACCGGGCGGAGCCGGATCCCGGCCCGTTCGAGGGCGGGGCGGGGGCCGGTCCCGTGCCGCCCGCTCAGGACGTGATCAGTTCGCCCGTGTCCACCGGTGCCGTCGCGTCCGCCGCGCTCCGCGCGTCGGTGGCGACCTCGTCGGCCGTGAGCACGTACCCCGTCTCGTTGTCCGAGGTGGAGCGGGCGAAGACGACACCGTAGACCTTGCCGGCCGTGGTCAGCAGAGGACCGCCTGAGTTGCCGGGGCGGACCGTGGAGCGGATCGAGTAGATCTCCCGGGTGACGGTCGCGTCGCTGTAGATGTTCTGCCCGGTCGCACGCACCCGGTTCGCCACGGTGGCCGCCTGGAGGTTCAGGTCGCCGTCCTCCGGATAACCGGCGACGACCGCCGAGTTGCCGCGCGAGGCGCCGGTGTCGAACAGCAGCACCGGGGCGCGCAGCTCGGGCACGTACAGCACCGCCACGTCCTTGTCCGGGTCGAAGAGCACCACGCGTGCCGGATACGCCCGCCCGACGCCGCCGACGCGCACGCTCGGGTCGTCGATGCCGGCCACCACGTGAGCGTTGGTCATCACATGACGCGGCGCGTACACGAAGCCGCTGCCCTCGCGGCCCTGGGTGCCCGAGACGCCCTCGATCTTCACGGTGCTCAGCTTGGCCGCGTTGGTGGCGCTCGGGGTGACGCTGTCACCGGTGGGCCTGGCGACCTCGGCCGTCGACTCGTTCTCGAAGGGGTTGAAGACCTGCGGGAAGCCCGCCTGGGTGAGCGCGGAGGTGGCCCGGGAGAACCACGCGGGGGTGGTGTCCGGCATCGTGTTCTGTACGGCGCCCAGCAGGGCCGAGTCCCGGATCGCGGTGGTGACCAGCGGGGACGAGGACGCGCCGAGCACGCTCGCCGCCACCCAGGCCACGATCAGCACGGCCACCGAGTTGGCCGCCGCCCCGCCGACGCCGTCGGCCACCCTGAGCGGCCCCCGGTCCAGTTCCCGCCGCAGCTTGAGGGCCAGCCGCCCGGCGAGCTCGTGTCCCACGGCGGCCGGAACCAGCACCGTCAGCACGGCGGTCACCGTCGCCGCGGTGGTCGCCGGCGACGCCATGTCCATCGTCCACGGCAGCACCCATACACCGATGGCCGCGCCGCCCACGAAACCGGCGAACGAGACACAGCCGGCCACCAGTCCGCGCCGGTAGCCGGACGCCGCGTAGGCGAGGATCACCAGCAACAGCAGGATGTCGAGCAGGTCCACGGAGCCGCCTTTCTGTCGGACCCCTCAGGGGGCGTCTCCTAGTACGCGTCTGACGCTCCCAGTGATCAGCCACGCACACACGTGGCCATCGGAACCGGCCACGTGTGCGTGCACCTGGAAAAACGTCGCGGACGGGGACGATGGTTCCACCGAATGGCGTAACACACATCGCGGGCGCGGCGGTTCCGCCGGACGGTGGGAGCATGTGTGTCCCGCGAAGACCACGCCGGGCACGGAGACGCCGTCCGGTACGGATACCGGGCGCCGCACTCCTGCTGCTCGGCGCTCTGTCCGGACTGGCCGCCGTCGCCGCGCTGGTGCTGTGGGCGAACGGGGTCGAACACACGGGCGCGGACCACGCCCTGCGGCCGAGCGCCCCCGCCCGCCCCGCCGCCACCCGCCACGCCGCGCCCAGACCGCGCATCGTGCCCCGCTCGGCCTGGCTGGACGACGACACCCGGCGGCCCCAGCCGCCCCCGCGCTACGACGACAAGGTCGTCGCCGTCTTCATCCACCACACCGACTCGTCCAACGACTACGCCTGCGCCGAGACGCCCCGCATCATCGCTGACCTGTACACGGGGCAGACCGGCAGCCGGGACTGGGACGACATCGGCTACAACTTCCTCGTCGACCGCTGCGGCACCATCTACGAGGGCCGCGCGGGCGGCATCGACCGGCCCGTCACCGGCGCCCACGCCCAGGGTTTCAACCACCGTTCGGCCGGCATCGCCGCGCTCGGCACCTTCACCGCCGGCCTCCCCGTCCCGAAGGCGATGACCGAATCCATCGCCGCCCTCGTCGCCTGGAAACTGGGTCTGGCCGACATCGACCCCCGCGCGAAGGTCCGTCTGGTCTCCAGCAACAGCCTCAGCCGGTACCCCGTCGGCACCGCCGTCGTGCTGCCCGTCGTGGCCGGCCACGACGACGCCTACATGACGAGGTGCCCCGGCGTGGCCCTGACCGCGCGGCTGCCGGAGATCAGGAGGCTGGCGGCACGGCTGCAGGGCCGGGCGTGAGGCTCACAGGTGCGCCACAGCGGCTGCGCAGGGTCCTGAGATCCCCGCGGCCTACGGTCTGCACCAGAAGCCGACCGGAGGTGGGGATCATGAGCAGCAGCATGAGGGGCAGCAACCGGATGTGGACGGTGTTCTGCACGGTCGCGGCCGTCGTCCTGGGACCGGCCGCTGTCACGGCGTCCGCGCTCGACCAGGCCAACAAGGCACCGCTGCACCACACGGCGCGGGCCGACCAGACCCAGGCGTACATCCCGTCGGACCCGACCCGTCGCCGCACGACGGCGGCCTGACGCCTAGGTGTTCTGTCCCGGGAGGTTGTGGACGGTGACAGGGCTCACGGCTGACCGATCTTGAAATGGGTGAGGGCCTTCTGGCTCGGTGTGGATTGCGAGATCTG
>JODI01000173.1 GCA_000720805.1 Streptomyces violaceoruber | reverse complement strand
CGGCCGTGCGGCCGGTGCGGTCACCTTCAACGTCCTCACGACGGTCTTCACGGGTGGTGCGGGCGGTGCTGCGGCGGGCGCGGGCAAGGCGGGCGCGGTGGCCAAGGTGCTGTCGGTGGCGGGGAAGGCGGGGAAGGTCATCGACCCGATGACCTACATCGCCAAGGGCGCCGGCGCGGGCCTCTCGAAGATCGGCGACATCGCGAAGGGGCTGAAGGGCGTCGGCGCGATCGACATCCCGACGCTGCCGGAGGGTGCGTTCACCCTGCCCGAGGGCGCTTTGAAGCTCCCGGACGGCACGGTGCGGTTGCCCGAGGGCACGGCGATCCCGGAGGGCGCGACGCGGCTGCCCGACGGCAACATCCAGCTCCCGCACGACACCCCGGTCCTCCCGGCGGGCACGACGAAACTGCCGAGCGTGGAGGGCTCCCCGGCCCAGTACATGGACGGCGACGGCAACCTCCTCGACCAGCATGGCAACGTGGTGGACAGCGTCGACAACGCTCCCACGGACGTGGTCGACAAGGGGACTTCCGGCAACCCGGCGTCGGGCGCGGACGTGCCGCGGGTGGACTCCCCGCTCAGGGAACCGGCGCTGGTGGGCGCGGGCACGCACACCGCAGACCAGGCCGCCCAGTCGGTGAAGCTGGGCGACAGCCTGGACACAAACCTCGGCGACGTCGGCCGAGCGCCCGACAACGAGGCGGTGCACGCGGGCGGGGACAGCGTCCCGCGGGTGCATGCCGGGGGCGACGGTGTGCCCGGAGGTCACGCGGGTGACCACCTGCCGGGTGGCACCGCGGAGCATCTCCCGGGCGGTCGAGCCGACGACGTGGCGCAGGGACCGTCGGCCAGTCACGAACCGGCGTCCACTCACACCGGCGGTTCCGACACCCCGCAGCCTCATCACGACGGGACTGCCGGTGACCCCGACAGGATGCCCGACCACGGTGATCACACGCCGGGCGGTACGGGCGGCGACCACACCGCAGCCGACTCCGGCGGAGACGTGCCACCTCCGCCGCACGACGGTGATTTCGGAGGTTCTGATGCTGCCGTGCCGGAGGAACCCCGAGGCAATCTGCCCGATGGATCATGGGAGGGCGAGAACGGACTACGCCTGGACCATGAGGCGAACGCGGCGGCGGACGACTTCATGCGACGCTCGCAGGAGGCCGAGCCGAACATCACGGAGTCGATGCAGTCCATCGCGGGCCGCATCGACAACGGCAAGCTGATCGGACTCGAGTACCGGCTCAAGGGCGAAGACTCGCTCAAGCGCAAGCTCGCCACGGACATGCTCGAGGACATCGGCGTGGACCACGGGCGGGTGCTGGGCGACATCAAGGACTCCATCCGCTACACGATGGAGGTCCCTGCCGACAGGTACACCCACGGTGTCCAGCAAGCGGTCGACGACCTGCAGGCCAAGGGCTTCGAGAACGTCACGTTCAAGAACACCTGGGACTCCGCCGGGTACAAGGGCATCAACTCCACCTGGCGCGACCCGATGAGTGGTCAGGTCTTCGAGCTGCAGTTCCACACGGCGGACAGCTTCACCGCCAAGATGGACGGCCACGTCCTCTACGAGAAGGAGCGCCTGCCCGGTGTCTCCGCCGACGAACTCGCCGCGATCAAGCTCGAACAGACCGAGTTGTTCGGCAGGGTTCCGGTGCCGCACGGTGCCGGTGAGATCAGACTTGGTGGCCATGGGCTGGGCGACGCGGGGTCCTCGCTCGGCAGGGAGCCAGGCTCCACTTCAGGTCATCTCGACTCTGTGGGTGGCGACGTCGGGCGTGCGGGCAGTGACGGCGCTCACGTGGGTCATGACGGCCACCCGGCGCACGGCACGGACGACCCGGGGCTTGAAGCTGCCGGTCACGGTGAGGATGCGACCCGCACCGCCGACGGAGATGGCACGCCCGGGGACAGCCCGTACACGGAAGGGCCGCACGGAGGCTGGAGCGGTGCCGGCTGGGTCGAGAAGCCGGATCCCATTCACGACCCGGATTCCGTGGCTGCGGCCGAGATGTACGAGAACATCCGGGCGACGGACAATAGGGTCGAACTCCCCGAGATCTCCCGCCACACGGGTGTGGACGAGTCGGTGCTCCGCCAGGTGAAGAGCCATCTCTTCAGGGCGCAGCACGAAGTGGCCATCGGGCCTGGCACCATGAAGAAGGGCTTGTTCACGCCGCGCAAGGACATCGGCGAGCTGTGGTTCGCCGCGCGCGAGGGCAAGCTCAGCGAGGAAGGGGTCCAGCAATTCAAGAACCTCATGGCGCACGAGTATGTCGAGAGCAGTCTGATGAAGTCTGGCCTGCCCTACATCCGTGAATACGACCACCTGTGGGAGTTGGATCCCTCCGACGGCAAGTACTACAGGCCGCAGTTCCCTCAGGACGTGCGTGACGCGGGTGCTCATGACCTCGCGCCGAACGACAAGATTGGCGGGTTCCGGCACTGGCGGTCACTGGGGATGGAGCCGCCGAAGGTCGAGCTGGCGAACGATTTGTCCAACATCGGCGACGTGGTGAAGGCTATCCATCAGCAGCTGCGCCTGAAGGGGATGGATCTGTAGTGAATGTCGAGCCGTCTCGAGCGGTCCTGGAGAGGTTGCGCGAGGTCGACTGGTACGGCGACTGGGACAAGTCCAGCGTCCATACTCGTTCGCGGGCCCTGCTGATGCGGGAATACCTGCGGCGCGCCGCGCAATGGGCACGGGCGTACAGCGCCCAGGAGGAGTGGCCCTTTTTCGACGTCACGGAGTTCGTCGACCCCGCCTTCCGGCTCGCCCCGGCGCTGGCGGCCGACCTGGAGGAGTTCCTGGCGAACAAGGTCCCCACGCCGTCCACAGCGAGGACCTGCCGGGGTGCGGTGCGATGGGCGGTACTCAAGGCCGAGGGCAGGACCGGCGCGTCAGAACTTCCCGACCCGTACGAACCGCTCCTGCTCATGTACGAGCGGGGGGGCGGCTACTCGATCGAGGAGTTCATCGACCTCTACGGGGTCATGATCCCCTACGGCAATTTCGAGTCGAACCTCAACGCAGAGCCATTCCTCTCCCTGTCCTCGGGCACGCTGGACGCCCTCGACCAGGACGCAGCGGGTCGGATCACCTACTACGCAAAGATCAGCGATGGCTACCCGCGCAACAGCCCTCGCGGAATCGTGCGCCGGCGCCTCGTCGGCCGGGAGGGCACGACACACGACGAAGCCTTCACCCGCAATCTGCGCTGGGAGCCGACCGAATACCTGCGCCTCTACGAACTGGGCCACAACGACGTCGACCACGTCGAGATCTCCGAACGGGAGGCTGCCGCGTTCATCGAGTCGGCGATCACCAGACTCGCGGGCACGCGCTGACCGGGCGCATGCTCCGTACCGTACGTACTGTGCGCGGTTGGTCCGGCTCGCGGAGTGGGTGAGAATCATGTCCGACGGGGTCGGCGCTCAATTGCCACGCATCAACCTCGACGATCCCAGCGTGGATCTTGATTACGGTCTGAGGCTCCTGTACCGCGGCGAACCCTTCACAGGGGAGGTCGAGGAGTACCTCACAGGACACCGCGTGAGCCTGGTGACCTACAAAAATGGGTTCCGGGACGGCCCGTTCCGCGAGTGGTACAAGAGCGGAGTTCTTCGCGCGGAGGGAACGATGCGAATGGAGAGCCCCTCCGGGGAGTACCAGAGCTGGCACGAGAACGGCGTTCTGGCTACAAAGAAGCTTCACAGCGCGGACGGCGGGACCCCGCTCTCCCACTATGAGTGGGACGAGGAAGGACGCCCGACCCGGGCTTGGGAGAACACGAGCCCGCAGGGATGACGCCCCTGTCCGACAGCGAGGGCCGATGGGAGCCGAGTGCCACAGTCGCCGCCCTGCTCTACCGGAACTTCGACGGTCTGCCCGCCGATCCCGGTGACGTCATCAGCGAAGGGCTGGACGGCGGCTATCAGGAACGCTCCGAGGAGCTCCGGAAGGTCCTGCGAGATCCCGGTGAGGATCCCACAGGGCGCTTTCTGTCCTGTGTCGCGCTGACCCGCTGGGCGGACGATGCCGGGTACGAAGCGGTCACGCAGGCTGCCCGGAGCCCCGAATCGGTGCCCTGGCGAGGCGCGTCCTACGACAGGCTCCACGGCCAGGACGACACCTTCGGGCTGCTCGCCGAGGCCGTGGGGAACAGCGAGGACATGATCGACGAGCGCGGCACCCGCACCGAGCGCACACAGGCCGCACGAGCGCTGCTCGCCATCGCGGACCGCGTCCAGTTCGACCGGCACATCGGAGCCCTGCTGCGTCCCGATCTCGTGGTCGCCGGCCTTCCGGAAATTCAGTCGACGGTGGATCGCGGTATCACAAGGCTGGCGAAGGAGCAGCTCCCGTACGACCTTGGCCTGCAACTGGCGCTGATGACCGCTGCGGTCCATCGCAGGGAAGCCGCATGGGCGTTGGCGACCGCCCGCCGCCTCATCGCCGTAAAGCCCGGGGAGCGAACCGTGAGAGAACTCCGGGAGACGATCCCGGAGCTCCAGGAGACATACACCTGTGGGCAGACGTGAGCCGGTTCGACGCATTGCTGGGTACGGACTTCGACGGGCAGCCGGTGTCGGACGTGGACGACGTCATCTACCAGGCGCTCGACGATCCCCGGCACCGCGAGCGCGTGCCGGGTTTGGTCGACCTCTTGAACGATGACTCGGCCGTGGCCCGGGAGCGGTTCCTGGCCTGCGTCGCACTGACGACCTGGGCGGAACCGGCGGGGTACGACGCGGTGATGGCCGCAGCGCGCGATCCCGATCGGGCGCCCTGGTACGACATCCTCATCGACCGCAAGTTCTCCGTCGACAACACCTTCGCGCAACTGTCGTTGGCCGTGGGCGACAGCGACGACCTGGCGCTGGAGAAGGACACCTGGGAGCAACGGACAGAGGCCTTCCGAGCGTTGGTAAGGATCGCGGACACGGAATACTTCGACGAAAAGCTCGGAGATCTGCTCGACCTGCGGACTGTCGCCGCCGTCCTTCCCGACATCCGGGACGTCGTGGCACGAGGAACCGCGGAACTTGCCGTGCGCGGGCCGCAGAGCTTCGACCTGGCGACCCAACTCGTCGACCTGGCCGCGGCGGTGGCGACAGTGGACACGGCCGCGGCCGTGAGCCTCGCCCAGGACGTACTGAGCCATGACGCCGGTCACCGCCCGCTCATCCACGCGGTGGCGATCGTGCAGCGCGCGAACACCCCCGAAGGTCGCCGGTTCGCCGACCACCTGTCCGCGGTCGGCGACGATGCGGTACGGGCCCGGGTCAGGGAGGCTCTCACGTGACTGGGCACGGACCGGGGGAGGCCTACCGACACTCGGCAGAGTGGGACGAGTTCGTATGACCCGGAATCCGTCTCCGGAGGAACAGGGGCATCCGCTCCGTATCGACGTCGACGGGCCCGACGTCGATTTGGATCAGGGCGCGCGGCTGCTGTATCGCGGCGAGTTGTTCACGGGTGAGGTCGAGGAACGGCTCGGTGGTGATCTCGTGAGTCTGGAGTCGTACGTCGACGGGCTGCCGCACGGGCCGTCCCGGGAGTGGTATCGCGACGGCACCCTGCGGTCCGAGGGGACGGCGTATCAGTCGCGTGCTGTCGGTGTCTGTCGGGAATGGCATCCGAACGGCGTGCTGGCCCACGAGAAGACGTTCGCCGCGGACGGACAGGCGATGCTCTCCCACCGGGCGTGGGACGAGAGCGGGCGGTTGGTGAAGGAGTGGGGGAGCGAAGGGGGGCGGAGGGTGGTGACGTAGGGCGTCGAGGAGTGACTCTGCTCACCTCTCCGGTAACGGGATCCCGGCAGAGTTGTGGTGCTTGTGTGCGGGCCGGGAACCCCGATTGCGCTGCCAACTGCCGGGTTGATAGAGATGGCTGGAAGTAACTCCTGCGGGGGGCCGGGAAGCGGTCGCCGCAGTAGCCCGTACGGGGGAGGCGTAATGAAGTTCGACATGGGTGCGCAGACGCTGTCGCAGCTGCAGCGTGATTCGCGTGGGTCGAGTGATGATCTCGGCTCGCTGATCCGGCAGTTGGTGCAGGCGGCGACGCCGCTGGAGGGCAAGTTCAACGGCTCGGGCCGAGCGATGTTCGACCAG
>JODI01000172.1 GCA_000720805.1 Streptomyces violaceoruber | reverse complement strand
GGACACATCGGAAACCACGGCCTGCGACTCGGAAGACACACCAACAGCCTCACACCGCTGAAGCTCCTGCACCCACAGAACTAACGAAAAACTCAGTAGTCACTCCCCGATGGGGAGAATCGCTTACCCGGCGAAGGATAGGGAGGGGGCATATTCCTACCCCCCAAAGCGCGCTCTTGCGATGAAATGCTTGATCCGCATCGAGCGCAGACATCCCAGGACGATCACCATGCCCTCTTTGGCCTCCCCACTATCCCCATGCCTTTCATTCGGGGCTACGGCCACACGGCCGCGATCGCCGAAGCCGTCTTCCTGGGTGCCGGCGCCGTCGAGGTCGACTGCACACTGCTCACCGGCCAGAACCCTGGCTCGGCGGTTCCACCGGCCCAGGAACTGCTCAAGGCGCTGAGCTGACAACTCAGACTGCACCCGGAAGGAAACTCGGAGGCCCCCCAGTACGCATGCTGGGTCGCCGAGTCCTCCTCTACGTACAGCCATAAACGTCGGAACCCGTACGATTAACCTGCTCCAGCCGAGCTGAAGTAGGAGGATCTCGCCCCCTCACAGCACCGGACTTCTGTGCGAAGTTGGAGATCATGAATCGCAACCCTCAAGGGATGGCGCGGTGTCTACGAAAAGATCACCGCCAGGGCCGGATACGACCTGCTGCCCGCCTCCAGCTGGCTGCTGCGGCGAGCACTGCGACCGGAACGATCGCTGCCGCCGACGCGGCTCGCCGAGTACAGCCAGGTGCCGCCGCCGGTGATCCAGACCGCCCTGCAGCAGATCGAGCAGCAGCAACTGGCCACACGCGAGGGCATGGAGCTGCTTCTCACCGACGCCGGGCACGAGGCCGCGGCAGAGCTGTCGGCGGCGCGCGAAGACGCCTTCGCCGAACCGCTCGGCGACTGGTGGGGGCCCGACCGGCCGACGGACCTGATCGGACTCGTCGAGGACCTGACGTCACAGCTGCCGGGCTCGAACGCGGGGCGGGCAGCTGTGGCCGTGGAGCGTGTTACTTGATGCCGATCTCGGCCAGTTGCAGGCGGAACTGGGTGCTCTCGTCGGACGCCGGAGTGCCGAGTTTGGTTGCCCTCAGACGCAGGTATCGGCCGGTGGCGGAGGTGAGCGTGTAGGTCTGGGCGGATCCGCTCGGGTTGGCCTGGCCGGTGACCGTACGGACGGTGGTGTAGGGGCTGGATCCGTCGGCGCGGGTCTGCAACGTGAAGTCGACCGGGAAACCTGCTGTGCCCCCGCCGGCTCCGCTGGTGTCGGTGCGCGGGTAGAGGGTGACGGTACCGATGGACCGGTCGGCACCGAGGTCGACCTCGATCCATACGGGTGTGGCGCTGACGTCGGCGGAGGGAAAGTTGATGCTGGTGAAGCCCTTGGCACCGGTGACGCTGGTGGTGGTGCCCTCGAGGATCCGGGTCTTGCCCCAATCGCTGTTCTCGAGTGTGCAGTTGGCCGAGACGGTCGTCGCGGCGGTCGGGACCGTGAGTTCGACGAGCTGCAGGCGGAACTTGCTGCTCTCGTCGGACGCGGGCGCGCCGAGCTTCGTGGCCCGCAGGCGGACGTAGCGGGCGGTGGTGCTCTTGAAGCCGTATGTCTGCACCAGCCCCTGGGGGTTGGCCTGGCCGGTGACGGTGCGGGCGGTGGTGTAGGTGCTGGATCCGTCGGGGCGGGTCTGGATGGTGAAGTCGACGGGGAAGCCCGCGGTCCCGCCACCGGCCGCCGGTGTGTCGGTGCGGGGGAAGAGGCGTACTGCGTCGAGGTCGGTGTCGGCGCCGAGGTCGATCTCCACCCAGACCGGGTTCGCGCTGACGTCGGCGGAGGTGAACTCGTTGCTGGTGTAGCCCCTTGCGCCACTGACGCTGGTGAGCTTGCCGTCGGTGAGCCGGTTCCTGCCCCAGTTGCTGTTCTCGAGGCTGTTGTTGCTGGTGACCGGCCGGCCCAGGGCCAGGTTGTCGAGACGGCCGGTGCCCGTCGCCGTGAACGTCCACGTGCCCGGCTGGACCTTGAAGTAGACGTACGAGGAATCCTTGCCGTCATAGCTCAGACCGCCGACGCTGCCCGTGGAAGAGCCTCCGGTGTAGACCGTTGTGCCGTTCGCCTTGATGACGGGCTGGGAGCCGCCGTAGGTGGGCACGCCCACCCGAGCGGTCGTGCCGCTGGGCGAGGTGAGTGTCAGGGTGACCTGGGTTCCGTCGCGTGTGATCCCGAAGCGGATGTCACCCGCGACGGTGGGCGTCACGGTGTTGATCTTTGTGAGTGTGCCGGTCTGCGGGATGACCTCGTACGTCTCCCAGCCCGCCTTGGTGGGGCGGACACCGGCGGCGTAGGCGGACAGCGCATACAGCGGGCCGCCGTTCCAGGCGTGGTTGTCGGTACCGTCCGCCTTGACCCACAGTTCCCACAGTGTGTGGCAGGCGGGGTCGGCGACCTGGGCCGCGTAGCGGTTGCGCATCCGCTCCTCGGCGATGGTGGCCGCACCCATCAGATACAGCGCCTCCAGGACGTAGAACTCCATGTAGGGGCTGGCGTTGAGGTGGGTGCGCAGCACGTTGGTGATCGCCGCGTAGTGGCTGGGGGTGGCCAGGCCCGCGACCACGGCGAGGGCGTTGGCCCGGTCGTCGGTGTCCCCGGTGTAGCCGGGCGAGCGGTACTCGTTCTTCGTGGAGTTCCACAGCAGGGAGTCGAAGTTCGCCTTGATGCTGTCGCGCTGGGCCTGCCATCCGGCGATGTCGCCGGTGTTGCCGCTGAGGGCCGCCAGCTTGGCAGCGGTGTCCAGGGCCAGGTAATACCAGCAGTTGTCCAGGACCCGGGCGTCGATGTTGCTGCCCCAGTCCTCCCAGTCCCAGTCGCCTGTGCGGTGGGCCACCAGGCCGTCGCTGCCCAGGCTCCACAGGTCCAGGTACTTCTTGACCGCCGGGTACGAGCCGGTGACGGCGTCCGCATTGCCGGTGTAGAGGTAGTAGGTCCCGAACGACCACACCGACGCGAGCATCTGGACGGGCAGTTCGGCGGTCCAGATGGTCGAGGGCATCGGGGAGTAGAGCACACCGCCGGATTCCTGCCAGGACGTCAACTGGGAGATGGCCTTCTTGCCGAGCGCGTGCGAGCGGGTGTCGAAGGTGTAGAAGCCCTCCTTGAGCTGGTTGACCACGTCGCCCCACCACTGGGAACGTTCGCGGGTCGGGCAGTCCATGTAGTTGTCGCGCATGTTGACGTACATGGTGCGGGCGGCCTTGGTCCACAAGGTGTCGAAGAAGGCGTCGCTGCTGGTGAACGACCCGTCGAAGTCGGTGTCGTACCCGCTCTCCCGGTACTTGAGGTCCACGATGGTGACACCCGCCGGGATGGTGTACTGCACGGCGGTTCCGCTCATCCAGCCCAGCGACTCGAATTCCTGGACTCCGCCGGCGCAGATGTAGGTGGAGCGAACGTTGTAGCCGCTGGCCTCGCCGACCAGGGCCAGGCCGTCGGCGTGGTGGTCGGTCTGAATGCCGATCACGGCGCCAGCCGGGGCGTTCACCTTCAGATACGGCGTGACCTGGAGGTTGGACGGCAGGGTAGCCGAGATGGCCGTGGAGCCCTGGCCGGTGGCCGGGAGTGAGGCATCGTTGGTGTAGGACTTCAGGCCGGAGTACCGGAACTGCGGGATCGGCCGCTCGACGAGGCCGTTCCAGGGAGCGGCGCCGGCGGCGCCGAAGTCGGTGGGCGCGCTCCAGGCACTGTCGTCGAAGCCGGCGGACTGCCAGTCGGCCATGGCGGTGGCGTTGCGGGCGTCGTAGTAGACGTTGGACTCGGGCAGCCGGAAGTTGGCCTGTGTGCCGCTGGTGTTGTTCGAGTAGCACGGGTGGACCGTGTGCTTCCAGCTCGTGTCGCTGACCAGGCGGCTGGTGGTGGAGCCGGTGGTGATGTCGGACTGGAACAGCAGACCGCCCTTGCCACTGCTGCTGTGCGAGAAGCCCTGCTTGCCGAAGTACCACACCAGTAGCGCCACCGTGTTGGTGCCGCTGGTCAGGTATGGGGCGAGGTCGATCTCGTCGTAGTAGGTGTCCGTACGGTTCGGACCGCGCTTGAGCTGGCCCTCGAAGACCACGAGTGTGCCGTTGACCCACAGCCAGTACTTGGAGTCGGCCGCGATCTGAGTCACCGCTTTGGAAGGCGCGGAGCCCAGGGTGAACGATCTGCGGAAGGCCACCCACTGGTTCGTCGTGCTCGACGGCGCCCAGATCCACTTCGCGGTCCACGAGACCGCCGCGGACGCGACCGGCGCAAGCCCGGGCAGCATCACGGAACCCAGAGTTGGGGCCAGGGCCACGGCTATGGCCGAGCGCAGAACATTCCGGCGCGATACGTGGTGCATCGAGGGCTCCTACGGTAGACGTGCGGCGAGGGTGGCAACCGGGCTGACATCACGGAGGAGAGAGCAATTGCCGGTCGCGGAGTTTTGAAACGTTTCATTGTTGCTTTGCAGGCGTGATCCTCGTGCCGGGCACAACGCTGTGTCAATGCCCGTGCAGCCGGAGTTTTGACAGGCGGACCTTGCACATTTAGCCGCTCAGAGGGATTTGAGCTGCTGCAGCCAGGAGGCTCCGTTCGTGATGAGCCACACCTCATGGTCGTGAGCGAAGCACTCCACGGCCCTCGAAGCGTCGAGGAACGGCTGTTGAGCGACTGCGGAGTTCCGGTCTCAGTTCATGCCGCATCTCGCCCTCGGGCGCGCACATGCGCCCGGCGGCCGTACGGAAGGCACACACGCCGCCAGTCGGTGCCACGAACCGCTCCGGCAGGAACGCGGTCCGGTCGGTGCCCTGACGGGATTCATCGCCAGCTCCGCTCAGGACAGGCACGACGGCGTAAGCCGTCTTCCCCCGTCACGGTCAAGCTGTCGCGTCCCGGGCCGGCGTGTGCGGGTCCGCGGTCCACGACGCCAGGAAGAACAGCCCGTCATGGGACGGGGTCCCGGGATCGGCGGTCGCGGTCACCAGCTTCTGTGCGGGGTCGGCTGTGCAGGTCACGCTGTCCCAGTCAAGGGTGAGGTCGCCGACGATCGGGTGGCGCAGCCTCTTGGTGCCCATCCGCATCCAGTCATCTGCCGGCCTGCCCACCACTGCCGGAAGTCGGCGTCGGCCACCGAAAGCTCGCCGACGAGTGCGGCCAGACCTGGGTCGCCAGGGTGCCTGGCAGCCTCCAGGCGCAGGTGGGCGACGCAGATCCGAGCGTTCGTCCGCCAGTCGAGGCACAGCTCCCGAAAGGCGGCGTCGGTGAAGAGCAGCCGTGCGTAGTTGCGCTTCTTCTCGGGGACCTGGTCGAAGTCGGTCAGCAGAGCGGCTGCCAAAGCGTTCCAGGCCAGGATGTCCAGGTGCCGGCCCAGAACGAGCGCGAGAGTCACTGTCAGCTCGTCCAGGATGCGCCTGAGCCGCGGATGGACCTTCTGCGCCGGTCGGCGGCGCGTTTCACGCTCGCCGATCGCAGCCAGCTCGAACAGGTGGTCACGCTGGTCGTCGTCGAGGTACAGGACACGGACGAGAGCGGTGAGCGTCGACCTCGACACGGGGGCACGTCCCTGCTCCAGCCGGGCGTAGGAGTGGGTGCTGATGCCCGCGAGTCGGGCGACCTCCTCGCGGCGCAGCCCCGGCACCCTTCGGGGCGCCCCGGACTCGGGCAGGCCCACGGTCCGCGGGCTGAGTTGGGCTCGGCGGCGAGCGCGGAGTGTACGCCGTCGGCACGTGTGTGCGCGACCGTACGGGCGCCGCCGTAGCCACCGTGGTCGTGGCGGCTCCGTCCGTCCGCTCCACGCGCGCAAGGCTCGCCGAACTGTCCCAACCTCTGCTCGCGACCGCGCGGGACATCGGTCAGGGTCTGTGAACGGCGGCGGCGCACGCCACCGTCAAACCGCGTGATGGCGTGCGCCGTAGCGTCTTCGCAGCATGTCGTACGACCTCTGCGAGGACATCCCGGTGAAGGCGGCAGCTGTAGTCGTTCTCCAGAGCGGCCCCGGCCCGCGCCGCCGACCCACCGGCTGGGCGCGAACGTCGTTCGTAAGCGGGGGTGAGAGTTCGTCAGCGCTTGAGCGTCGAGCTCGTCAAAGTCCCAGAACGCGCTCGGCGTTGCCGTGCGCGATGCGCGCGAGGTCGGTCGGCGCGTAGGGTGCGGAGCGCAGGAATTCCACCGCCGCCGCGCTGGACTCGAACGGGTAGTCGATGGAGAACAGCACCCGGTCGACACCCACCGCGTGGACGGCTCCCAGCAGCGCGGCATGCGACATGACTCCGCTGGTGGTGACGTACACGTTGTTCCGCAGGTAGTACGAGGGCAGGTGTTGCACCCTGTGC
>JODI01000171.1 GCA_000720805.1 Streptomyces violaceoruber | reverse complement strand
CCCCGGCCCGTACCCGGGTTCGCATATCAGTGCTCACTTCAATGAGCTGTCCGGCACCACGCACCGACTTCCCGTGACCTGCATCACACTCGATCTCGATGCGCCGCTGCCGACGGTCGGCCCGGGCACGGCCGCGCCCCGTAAGCGCGGACAGACACAGTCAACAGCGCGGCGACCGGGCCCCTGCGATGCCGACGTGTTTCAGACCGCGTGGCGACGCCGGACCACTCCCGCCTCCTGTGCCCGGGGACCGGTGCCGCCCAAGACGATCACCTCGAAGGCAGCGCCGACGAAAGCGGTGACGAAACGGGAGATCCTGCGGGTGCTGCGCATGGTGCTTACCTGCCTGTTCGGGTCGGTGGGCTGCTGTTCCCCGGTCGCGTTCTCGGGCGTTACCAGGTGATGGCGTCGTCCATCGACTGCTGCCAGTACGTGACCTTGAGCGAGTCGTCGACGTAGACGCCCGTCGCGGGCAGCGGCGGGTGGGCGCCCTTGCCGACGCTTCCGCTGAGGGAGGAGCCGTAGAAGTAGACGTTCAGGGACTTGGCGGTGTAGCCGTTCGAGCCGCTGCCGTCGGTGGCGGACAGGTTCACGGAGGCGTAGCCGGACTCGCCCGACTGGAGGGTGACGACCGCCTGGGGCTGGGAGTCCTCGATGACCGGCGGCACGGCCTGGGCCTCGCCGAAGCGGACGGCCGGATAGCCGTAGAGGGAGCAGCTCTTGCTCCCGGTGTTGGTCACCGTGAGCAGCATGTGGTTCACGGGGCGGGTCAGCGGGGCCGCGACCGTCTTGGTGTTCGACCCCTCGCAGGTGACCGGCTTGCCGGAGGAGACGACGGGTGTCTTCGCCGCGGGGGTACGCGTGGCGGTCGTCGAACCGGCGGGTGCCGACTTGGCGTCCGAGTCCGAGGAGGAGGCGCCGGCGTCAGTGTCGACGCTGACGCCGGTGTCAGTGCCGGTGTCGGAAGAGGGGGACGGGGCCGCGGAAGCGGTGGAGTTGTGGAAGTCGCTGGAGGTGTTCGCCGCGGCGCCGTGGTCCTTGATGCCTGTTCCGTCGTTGCACGCGGTCAGGGAGAGCGCGGCGAGAACGACGGTCGCGGCGGCGACGAGACGGGTGCGGGAGGTGCGGATATCGGACATGTGACTGATCCCCTTCGGCCTTCGAGTGGAGTGGTGGTTGGATGACCGAAGCTTGTGAGGTGATCCGTCCCAGCCACCACGCCTGCCGGGCAGTTGGAGACACTGGAACGGCGAAACATGCTCTGACCAGGGAGAAAGCACTGTCCCTGGAACGCGCGACTGGAACACCGGGGCATGGAGGAACGGGTGTCGGAGGCAACAGGGGCCGAGGAGACGGAGGTCTTCGCACGACAGCTGCGCGAGCTCAAGGACCGCTCGGGACTGAGCTACGGGGCGTTGGCCAAGCGGCTGCACATGAGCACGTCGACGCTGCACCGCTACTGCAACGGCACCGCGGTGCCGAACGAGTACGCCCCCGTGGAGCGCCTCGCGAGGCTGTGCCGGGCAACGCCGCAGGAACTGGTGGAACTGCACCGACGCTGGATCCTGGCGGACGCGGCACGGGGCCGCAGGGGGGACCAGGCGGCCACGCCGACGAGTTCGACGCAGGGGCCTGGCCCGGCCGGTGCGACTGCTGTGTCTGACGCGCCGGCATCGAACGAAGGGGACGACGACGGCGACGGCGCCCCGGTTGTCGTCGTCGTAGCCCACCCCCGCGCGCCGTCACGTCCGCACCTGGTCGTCGTACGGTGCTGATCGCCTCTGCCGCGGTCGCCGTGGTGCTGGGAGCCGTGGTGCTCGCCATACGTCTCCCGGCCGGCGGGGACACGGGAGGCCGCCAGGAGGCCGGCGCCGCGGCCTCGATCACCGGCACGGTGGGCCCCGGGAAGGCGTCCGCCACCCCGACCCCGAGCGGAAAGGCGAACAAGCCGTCCGTACCCACAGCGGCCGCTCCCTCGAAGGACGACGGCGAGCAGAAGACGGCGGAGCCCGCCGCCACCTCCCCCACTGCCGTCACCACCGCCGTCCCGCTCACCATCGGCACCCGCCCCTACGTCTACGATGACCCGTGCAGCCAGCACTTCCTCGTCGACAGCGAACCCGAGCAGGTCGGCCCGCCGGCGAACGAGCAGGACGCCCCGCGTTGGGCCGCCGCGTACGGGGCGGTCTCCTCGGGCGAACAGCGGGTCGCCCTCACCGTCCAGGGCACCGGCGAGGACACCGTCGTCCTGAACCCGCTGCACATACGCGTCCTCGCCAAGGGCGCGCCGCTCGCCTGGAACGACTACTCGATGGGCGTCGGCTGCGGCGGCGGCGTCGACACCAAGTCGTTCGACATCGACCTCGACAACGGCAGTCCCACGGTCACCGTCAAGAACGGCCAGCGCGACTTCCCGTACAAGGTCAGCGAGTCCGACCCGGAGGTCTTCTACGTCACCGCCCGCACCAAGGCTCACGACGTCCGCTGGGACCTCAGCCTCGACTGGTCCAGCGGCAGCCGCCGCGGCACCATCCACATCGACGACGACGGCTCCCCGTTCCGCACCAGCGCCGACGTGGGCCGCCCGGGCTACGACTACCCGCTGGGCGGCAGCGAGTGGATCAAACGGGAGAGCTGACAGGATCCGGGCGGCCCGCGCCGAAGACGGTCCGAGACCGGCCCTTGCCGGGGGGACGTCGTTTTCTGACACATCGGCGCGACAGGTCAGTCCGGCAGGCCGCTCCACGGCGAAGGTCCAGGTCAAAGACCTGGGACTTGCTCGTTGTCAGGAGCGACACCTGCCGGGCTGGGAAAGCGCCACAGTCGATGTGGTGAGGCGGGGCGGCGGCGATGACGAAGTCCACCGCCGAGGCGCTGCGATGCTCCCTGGACCGGAGCGGGCCATGCGGTGAGGCCCCCGCAGCTGTCGCGTCCCGGCCGTGGCCGTGGGCATCGTGCACCAGCGGTCCGTCGGCGGTCGGCCGGCCGCGTGCCGGTGCCCGGCGGTCAGCCGCGCTCGGCCCGCTCGTACACCGCCTTGGCCGTGGATCCCAGCACGGGACCGTACATCTTGGTGGGCTGCAAGGAGTCGAGCGCGCTGTTGACCGAGACCAGGACGCCCATTCCGGTCGTGGCGTTGAAGTCGGCCAGCCACGGGCCACCGCTGGAGCCGCCGGTCATGTCGCAGGGGATGACCTGCGTGCCGTCCTCCTTCTTCGCCGTACCGACACAGCGGAGCAGTTCTTCACCGCGTTGCGGGTGGGTGGCGGGGTAGCCGAAGGAGGAGACGGTGCCGCCGACCGCGCGGTTGAAGGCGATGGCCTGACCGCCCACGACGTCGGTGAGTTTGCGGCCACTCTTGTCGGCGTCGACGACGAGCGCGGAAACGTCGTTGGTTGATTTCTCCTCCCAGCTGCGCGGGGTGAGGACGGTGCGGACCGCGAAGGCGCCGTGGGGCCGGCTGCCCTTGCTGTAGCCGGGGACGAAGACCATCGTGCTGCTGGTGTTGGCGGGCGAGGAGCCGCGGCGGACGCAGTGTCCCGCGGTCATCACGACGGAGCGGTTGGCGCTCTTCACGGCGGTGGCCGTGCACCAGGTGTCGAAGCCCCTGGAGTTGACGAAGAACAGCCGTCCCACGGTCTTCATCGGGGTGCCCCGCCACGGTTTGGCCTTCGGTCCAGTGGGGCCGAGGTCGACGGACTCGCCGACGGCCTTGATACGGGCCGGGGTCCAGTAGGCGAGGGCGTCGCGGCGTTCCTTGGCCGTGTACGGCATGACGGACACCGGGGCCGCCGAGGCGGCGCGGGTCTGGACGGCTGCGGCCGTCGCCGGGGCCGGGACGGCGACCGCGAGGGCCGTCGCGGCCACGGCGAGCAGCGTGATCCGAGCACGGGGACGCCGGACGACCGGAGCGGGTATATCAGTCATAGCGGGATCCTTCTGTGGCTGGTCGGGGCAACGGACGGGCGCCGGCGGCCCACCGTCCAGGTGAGCGGATTCCATCGGTGCGGCTGCGTGGTCACCGGTCCGCGGTGTCCGGCCCCACAGGGCAGCGGCCGGCCTCTGCCGTTTCGCGGAGGACCGCCCTGGCGTACGCGGATGTCGATGCCGGTCGGCTGCATCTCGTCGAGGCGTCCCGACCGGCACGGTGTCCTGCCGGCCGGCAGACCGAAGCCCTCCGCGAGGGCCTCAGTTGTCGGTGCCGTCGCCGGGGACGGCGTCGGCGGCTGAGGTGTGCCAGTTGGTGACGATGGGCTTGTCGACGGTGATGGTGCCGGTCTTCAGGGAGACAGGGTGGGGGTCGTCGTTGCTGACGCTGACGATGATGCTGGTCAGTTCCTTGCCGTCGTTGCCGTTGGTGGTCTTGGGGTTCACGCCGGCGTATGCGGTGGTGGAGCCGCTGAGGGTCAGTTCCTCGCCGACGGTCTGTTCGGCGTTGCTCGCCTGGGTGCCGTCCGAGCCGAAGGCGACGACGGGGAGGCTGCCGGGCAGGACGCAGGTGATGCCGGGCTTGGCCTTGGCCATGACGAGGATGTAGCCGCCGGCCTGGGTCTCGGAGCGGGTGCTCCAGGTGAGGTCGTTAGTGCCGCAGCTCTGTCCGTAGCCGCTCTTGTCGCCGCTGCCGCCGGAGGAGGACCCGGCGGTGGAGGAGGACCCGGCGGTGGAGGCGGACGACGAGCCACCAGCGGCCGTCCCCTTCCCCTCCGTGCTGCCGGTGCTGCTGGCGCCGTCCGCGCCGGTGTCCTGGGTGCCGGAGCTGTTCTCGGCCGAAGTGCTGGAGGCACCGGCCGTGGAGGCGGGGGACGCGCCGTCGTCCAGGCCGTTGCAGGCGGTGAGCGACAGGGCGGCCAGCAGGGTGGTGGCTGCCAGGGCGGTGGTGCGGATGCGGTGCTTGCGCATGGGTGTTCTTCCCCGTTCACAGGTCTGTTCCATGGAATCCGGACGGCCCGGATCCGCTGCTGGACAACAGCGTGCGGTGGCCGCCTCGGCGCAGGCAATGATCTTCAACAGGGATGGGACGGTGGAATGGAAAAACACCCTTTGACCTGCGGGAACGGTGCCGCCCTGGAATGCCGTTTCGGGACGTGGGCGGCATGACCGCAGCCGCGCGACTGCCTCGGACGCCTTGCCCCGGTGCGCCTGCCGGCCCCGCGCTCCCCCACCGCGGCGATCGTGGAGATCAGCCGACGGCCCGTCCGCCTCCGTGCCGGTCGGCACCTCGCTGCAGAAGCACCGCACGTGTCCGAGGTCGAGGTGTGATGCCTTGCGGGCGCGGGGAGCAGTGAGCTTCCGGCAGCAGGACAGCGAGGGCGAGCGTCGGACGTTCCGAGGAAACCGCGACCATCGGCCTTGCAGCCCTGAAACGTGCTCCCCCAAGCTCTGTGCACGCTCGATGGCGTTCTCCGCCTGGGCCTCCGACCGAGCCCAGCCCAACACCGTGCCCCGTCCGCACGCGCTCTGCCCACCGACCTGGCGCCCCGTGCTCATAGCGTGCCCGTAAGAGCGGACAACCACTGTCCGCGTACTCTCCGTTCGGGCGTACGCCGAGAGGCTAGGAACACTCACCTGAGATCGCGCCTGCGACCGCCCACGGGCAGCTCGGTTGACGATTCGTGTGCTGTGACGGGGCGGTCGACCGTCCCGGTCAGCGCCGCCGATCATCGGCAGATGGCGAGCGGATCTGCAGGCGGGTGTGCTCGTTCCCGGGTAGCCAGCTGCCCTGGTCAAGGGCAGTGACCAGGGTGCGGACTTCCTCGGGTTCACTGGGGCGGATCCGGGGGAACTCAGGTCGCGCAGGCAGTCGTCACGAGAGTCTCGATGTAGGTCACGATCGTACTGTCGTGCTCAACGATGACGTCGTCCCCTCGGTGAGGAACGCGGTGACAGCTGCCGCTTGGTGCCGACGAAGGCTGCGCGCTCCAGTAGTCCGCTGCTCTCCAGTGGCCGCAGTACGTCGAACAGACGTAGTTGCTCCACGGCTTCCTTTGTCGGTCGAGAGACGGGACCGCGAGCGCAGGACGAAGGGGATGATGTGCGGGTGCCGGCCTGGGGGTTGGTCGTCGAAGAGCCGCATGAAGCTGTTTGCGGCGTAGCCGACCTGTTCGGGTTTTGCAGCGTTGTCGGGTTGGCTGGCCAGCGTCCAGAGCTTCTTCATCAGGATGTCGCACTCGAGTTCTTCACAGGTCTTACGAGTACGGCTACTCATGCCGGGCCCTCCTCGCCGGGCCCAAGCTGGTCCTACACCGATCAGGGGGAGTCACCATGCGCAAGACCATCCTGGGCCTCGCACTGGCCGGCACGACCGCCGCCGTGCTGCTGACCGGCTGCTCGATGCAGGACGCGAACTGCGGCGGCGGCGAGTACGGCGTCATCGCCGTAGGCAGCACCGGATCCGCCTGCGTCCCCGACGACGAGGACCCGCCGAAGGGGTACGCCCGCTACCCGGAGGGCAAGGAACCCGAGCACGTCGGCGACAAGTGGGACGTCTACTGGGAGACCCACACCGTCGACGAGAACGGCCGGATCATCAAGGCACCCGACGCCGGGTGACGTCCGATCCGCCTCGCTGGACCCGGGTACCTCGCTAGGGCCTGTTCCAGGTTCGGATCATGTTGGTCGGAGTCTGCGGATCCAGATCACGGCACCGCGTAAGTGGAGTCCGGCGAGGTAGCTGGTGGCAGTTTTGTCGTAGCGGGTGGCCAGGCCCCGCCACTCCTTGATT
>JODI01000170.1 GCA_000720805.1 Streptomyces violaceoruber | reverse complement strand
CTGGTCGAACATCGCTCGGCCCGAGCCGTTGAACTTGCCCTCCAGCGGCGTCGCCGCCTGCACCAACTGCCGGATCAGCGAGCCGAGATCATCACTCGAGCCCCTTGAATCGCGCTGCAGCTGCGACAGCGTCTGCGCACCCATGTCGAACTTCATCACGCCTCCCCCGTTGGGTCCTGAGAGTCACATCGTACGCATCTCATCTCTACCAACTCCCGGATCGCTCAGGCAATCGAGAACTGAACGCAGTTACAGAGACAGCACAGAGCCATGACCGAATCAGGGAGGCGTATGCGGACGAACCGCCCGATAAGTACGTCGGGTTCAGCGGGTGGCCGCGGCCGTCGGGCCCTCTCGGCAGATCAGCAGCAGCGCCCGGTCGTCGTTGACGTCCTTCGCCACCGCCTCGATCAGGTGCCAGGCCGCTCCGTGGAAGCCGCCGGCGACGTAGCGGTCGGCCTCGCCGGTGAGGCGGTCTATGCCCTCGACTATGTCGCGGTCGGACGTCTCCACCAGACCGTCCGTGAACAGCATCAGCACGTCCCCGGGGCGGAGCGTGCCCTTCACCGGGTCGAACTGGGCGCCGTCGTACACCCCCAGCAGCGGGCCCTCGGCGGTCTTCTCCTCCCAGCGGCCGCTGCCCGCGCTGAGCTGGAGCCCCGGCGGGTGGCCCGCGGAGTACAGCTCGTAGTCGCCGGAGTCGAGGTCCAGGACCATGTGGATCGAGGTCGCGAAGCCCTCGTCCCAGTCCTGGCGGAGCAGGTAGCCGTTCGCGGCGGGGAGGAAGGCGTGCGGGGGGAGCGAGCCCAGCAGGCCGCCGAAGGCGCCGGACAGCAGCAGGGCCCGGGAGCCGGCGTCCATGCCCTTGCCGGACACGTCCGTCAGGACGACCTCCAGGGTGCGGCCGCCGTTCGTCCGGGCCGCGACGACGAAGTCACCGGAGAACGACTGGCCGCCCGCCGGGCGCAGCGCCATCTCGCGGTGCCAGCCCTGCGGGAGCGGAGGGAGCTTGCTCTGGACGCGGATGCGTTCGCGCAGGTCGAAGAGCATGGTGCCGCCGCGCCGCCAGGGCACGCCGACCCGGCTGCGGAACTGCGCGATCAGCAGTCCGAAGAAACCGCAGGCCGCGACCACCAGGACGATGCCGGGGGTGACCCGGGAGGGGCCCTCGGTGTACGGGCCCAGCTGCACCGACTCCACGATCAGGGCGGTGGCCGCCGCCGCGTACAGGCCGAGCAGGCTCGCCGGGCGCAGCAGCAGGCCGCCCGCGACGATCGGCAGGACCAGGACGGCCGGCGAGCACCACACCGAGTTCATGAGTGTGGCGGCCGTGATCAGGGGCACGGTGATGAACAGGCCGACCAGCGCGACCCAGTCCGAGCCGTCGCCGCGGAAGTAGTCCACGGCGCTTCTGCGCAGGCCGACGCGAGCCCGGTGCCACTGCATCTTCAACCGGGCCGTGAACGTCTCGGCTTCCGCGCGCCGCTCTCGTCCTGCTGCCATTAGTTCGGGACCCTATCCATCGGACCAGCTGCTTGGCACGGGAGGTCCCACTTGTCCCCCGTCCGAGGCTCAACTTCACAGTGAACTTCACTGGACGCCACCCTGCCGCCATCACGCCGAAATTCCCTGGCCCGTCCCGCAATGCCCTGATAGGCATGGTCCATGGTGACTGACTGTGGTGCCGGTCGTGGGTGCGGATCATGAGTCATGACGTACGCGCCCTGCGGCCGGACGAATGGGATCAGTGGTACGACAATCTGATACGCGCCTTCGGTGGCGTGCCGGAATCGTCGGAGGAGCGGGAGCTGTGGCGGACGCTCACGGAGCCGGACCACTCGATCGGCGTCTGGGACGGGGACGCGTGTGTGGGCACGGCGGGGGCGTTCAGCTTCCGGCTGACCGTGCCGGGCGGCGCCTCGGTGCCCGCCGCGGGCGTCACCATGGTCAGCGTGGCCGCCACGCACCGGCGGCGCGGTCTGCTGCGCTCCATGATGCGGCGGCAACTGGACGACGTACGGGACTGGGGCTGGCCGCTGGCCGTCCTGACCGCCTCCGAGCCCGCGATCTACGGCCGGTTCGGGTACGGCGCGGCGACGTACGACGCGAAGATCGAAGTCGATACGAGCCGCGTGCGCCTGTCCGTGCCGCCCGGCACCGATGACGTACGTCTGCGGTACGCCGCGCCGGCCGATGTCCTCGACGCGTGCGAGGCGGTGTACGCGCGTCTGGTGCCCGGCCGGCCGGGGAGGCCGGCGCGGCTGCCCGGGTGGGAGCGGCTCCAGGTGCTCGACCCGGAGAACGAGCGGGACGGCGGATCGCCGTTGCAGTGTGTGGTCGCCGAGCGGGAGGGCGAGGTCGTGGGGTACGCCCGCTTCCGGATCCGGCCCGGCTGGGAGACCTCCGGGCCCAAGGGGGTGGTGCTCCTCAAGGACACGGAGGCGCTCGATCCGGCGGCGCACGCCGCGCTGTGGCGGTTCCTGTTCGACATCGACCTGACGTCGACGGTGAGCGCGCTGAGGCGACCGCTGGACGACCCGTGGATGTCCATGGTGAGCGACATCCGGCGGTGCGGGCTGCGGGTACGGGATGCCCTGTACGTCCGGCTGGTGGACGTCGGGGCGGCGCTGGAGGCGCGGACGTACCAGGCGCCGGTGGACGTCGTGTTCGAGGTCGACGACGACTTCTGCCCGTGGAACGCGGGGCGTTGGCGGCTGACGGGCGACGCGAAGGGGGCGTCGTGCGGTCGTACGACGGACTCGGCCGATCTCGCCCTGTCGGTACGGGAGTTGGGCTCGGCGTACCTCGGCGGGGTGAGCCTCGCCTCGCTGGCGGCGGCCGGGCGGGTGCGGGAGCTGCGGCAGGGGTCGTTGGCGGAGGCAGCAGTGGGGTTCGGGTCGGCGGTGACGCCCTGGCTGCCCCACGGGTTCTAGGGCGGTTCCCAGGCGCCCCCACGGGCTCCGGGGGCGGCCGTGGAGCGGCGTCAGGGCTTCTGGCAGGTCGGGCACCAGAAGAGGTTGCGGGCGGCGAGGTCGGCGGTGCGGATCTCGCCGCCACAGATGTGGCAGGGCAGGTTGGCCCTGCGGTAGACGTAGACCTCGCCGCCGTGGTCGTCGACGCGCGGCGGGCGGCCCATCGCCTCCGGGGTGTGCTCCGGGCGGACGGTGTCGATGCGGTTGGTGCGGACGCCCTCGTGCATGAGCTCGACGAGGTCCTTCCAGATCGCGTCCCACTCGGTGGGGGTCAGGTCCCGGCCGGCGCGGTACGGGTCGACGCGGTGCCGGAAGAGGACCTCGGCGCGGTAGACGTTGCCGACACCGGCGACGATCTTCTGGTCCATCAGCAGCGCGGCGATCGTCGTACGGCTGCGGGCGATCCTCCGGTAGGCGGCCTGCGGGTCGGCGTCGTCACGGAGGGGGTCGGGGCCGAGGCGGTCGTGTACGGACCGCTTCTCGGCGGGGGTGATCAGGGAGCAGGTCGTGGGGCCGCGGAGATCGACGTACGAGGTGCTGTTCGCGAGCCGGAGACGGACCGTTTCCGTGGGCGGGGGCGCGGGGGCGGCGCCGAAGGTGACCTTGCCGAAGAGGCCGAGGTGGATGTGCACCCAGTCGCTGTCGCGGAAGCCGAGGAAGAGGTGCTTTCCGTGGGCTTCGGTGGCGGTGAGTTCGGTGCCGGTGAGGAGGGCGGCGGCGTCGGTGAACTTGCCCTGGGGGCTGGTCACCCAGGGTGCCGTGCCGGTGAAGGCGGCGGCGTAGTCCTTGGCCAGCCGGTGGATGGTGTGCCCTTCCGGCACCGTGCTCCCTGCCCTTTCCTTCGTGTGCTTCTCGTCGTTCGTGTCGTTCGTGTCCTTCGTGCTGCCGCCCCCGGCTGCCGCTACCGCTGCGGGTGATGCGCCGGGATCGGCGGCAGGTCGCCCGTCGTCTCGTAGTCGGCCAGCATCTCGATGCGGCGGATGTGGCGCTCACCACCGGAGAACGGGGTGTTGAGGAAGGTCTCGACGAACTTCGTCGCCTCGTCCTGCGTGTGCATGCGCCCGCCCACCGCGACGACGTTCGCGTTGTTGTGCTGGCGGCCGAGCGACGCCGTCTCCTCGCTCCAGGCCAGCGCCGCGCGCACGCCCTTCACCTTGTTCGCCGCGATCTGCTCGCCGTTGCCGGAGCCGCCGATCACGACGCCGAGGGAGCCGGGGTCGGCCGCCGTACGCTCCGCGGCGCGGAGGCAGAACGGGGGGTAGTCGTCCTGGGCGTCGTAGATGTGCGGACCGCAGTCCACGGGGTCGTGGCCGGCCGCCTTGAGCCAGTCGACGAGGTGGTTCTTGAGTTCGAAGCCCGCATGGTCGGAGCCGAGATACACGCGCATGGGACGAGTGTGACACGGACGTTTCGGGGCAGCAGCCCCGGGGGCGCGGCGCGCAAACTCCGGGCAATGCTACAGAACCTCAGGAAAAGCTCAAGTAACAATCTGGATTCAGAGGTTCACGTATCTCTTTGCCTCCGATTCACTGGACCGACTCGTTCGCCCCGTACACCGCTCGTACGCGGGACAGTTCACCCGGCGCAAAGGAAATCCCTCCATGACCTCGCAGCCGACCCTCCCCCAGGCCGGTCACTCCCCAGGAGACCCCAGCGAATCCGGCGAACCCGGCGGCCCCGGCGGCGGCCTCCAGGCAGGACTCAAGAGCCGTCATCTCTCGATGATCGCCATCGGCGGTGTCATCGGGGCCGGACTGTTCGTCGGCTCGAGCACCGGCATCGCCACCGCCGGACCCGGCATCCTTCTCTCGTACGCCCTCGTCGGCACCCTCGTGGTGCTGGTGATGCGGATGCTCGGCGAGATGTCCGCCGCGAATCCGACGTCCGGGTCGTTCTCGGCCCACGCCGACCGGGCGCTCGGGCGCTGGGCCGGGTTCTCCATCGGCTGGCTGTACTGGTTCTTCTGGGTCGTGGTGCTCGCCGTGGAGGCCACCGCCGGTGCCAAGATCCTCGAAGGGTGGGTGCCCGCCGTACCGCAGTGGGGGTGGGCGCTGATCGTGATGGTGGTGCTGACCGCCACCAACCTGATCTCCGTGGGCTCCTACGGCGAGTTCGAGTTCTGGTTCGCCGGGATCAAGGTCGTGGCGATCGGCGCGTTCATCGTCGTCGGCGGGCTGGCCGTGTTCGGCGTGCTGCCGGGCGTCGACAGCGACAAGGCCGGGCTGGGCAACCTCACCGACCACGGCGGGTTCCTGCCGAACGGGCCCGGCGCCATCCTCACCGGTGTGCTCCTCGTCGTCTTCTCCTTCATGGGCAGCGAGATCGCCACCCTCGCCGCCGGTGAGTCGGAGGACCCGCAGCGGGCCGTCACCAAGTCCACCAACAGCATCATCTGGCGTATCGGCGTCTTCTACCTGGGTTCCATTTTCGTCGTCGTCGCCCTGTTGCCCTGGAACGACAAGTCCATCGCCGACAAGGGTTCCTACGTCGCCGCCCTCGACTCCCTGGGCATCGCGCACGCAGGTCAGATCATGAACTTCATCGTGCTGACCTCGGTGCTGTCGTGTCTCAACTCCGGCCTCTACACGGCCTCCCGGATGGCCTTCTCGCTCGGCGAGCGGGGCGACGCGCCGAAGGCGTTCGCGCGGGTCAACAGCCGGGGTGTGCCGATGGCGGCCATCCTCGCCTCGGTCGTGTTCGGCTTCGTCGCCGTCTTCTTCAACTACCTGTCCCCGGACAAGATCTTCCTCTTCCTCGTCAACTCCTCCGGCGCGGTGGCCCTGTTCGTCTGGCTCGTCATCTGCTTCTCGCAGCTGCGGATGCGGAAGATCATCCAGGCCGAGGCGCCGGAGAGGCTGATCGTGCGGATGTGGCTGTACCCGTACCTGACCTGGGCGACGGCCGCGCTGATCGTGTTCGTCCTGGGCTACATGCTCACCGACACGGAGCACGACGGGCGGGAGACGGTGCTGTTGTCGCTGATGGTGGCGGCGATCGTGCTCGTCATCGCCGTCGTGAAGGAGCGGGTCATGGGCGGTCGTCGAACCCTCACGAAGGTCTGAGCGCACAGGAGCGCCCGCGGGCGCTCGCCGACGCCAACGGGCGCTCGCGGACACCCGCGGGCGCCCCCCCGTGTCTCACAGGACCGTGAAGCTGTCCCTGACCCGGGCGTACGTCTTCAGGGCCTGCCTCTCGACGTCCGGCTGGTACCAGGTGTTGATCTGGTACGACTTCCCGTTGGCGTCGAAGCCCAGCAGGTGGGCGTGCCAGGGGACGCCCTTGAGGGTGAAGGTGTACTCCCACACGACCGCGGGGTGACCGCGGAACGTCGTCTCGTCCAGGCGGATCTTCCGGTAGTCCCGGCCCTGGTGGGCGTTCTGCTCCGAGGTCTCCCAGGTCTCCATCAGATCGCCGTGCGCCAGGGCGGACTTGGCGGCGAGCTCCTGTTTGCCGTCCGGGGAGGTGTAGTGGACCTCCGCGCCCGTCTTCACGTCCCGCCGCCAGCCCCGCGGGGTCGCCCACGCGAACCCGCCCGCCTCCTCGTGCGTACCGGGCGGCAGGCTCCGCGGCCGTGACGTGCCCTCGACCGTGGGCGCCGGACTGCCGCTCGGGGTGCTGGAGCCCGCCGACGCGGACGGGGACGGTGTGGATCCCGCGGTGGTGTCGCCGGGGGACCCGGAGCTCGCGGCGAGCACAATCGCCACGACGGCGCCGGCGGCGACCACACCGACGGCGGCGAACAGCCCGGCGCGGCTTCGGCCGTGGCGGGGGGTGGGGGGCGGGGTGTGGGTG
>JODI01000169.1 GCA_000720805.1 Streptomyces violaceoruber | reverse complement strand
GTGGAACAACGCTTCGCAGGAAGTGAAGAACATCATCGGTCTGCTGAAGTCGACGCTGGAGAAGAACGACGGTACGGCGCAGTCGACGATCCAGCGGGCGAAGGCCGCGGTCGACAACATCGGCTGACGGACGGGTTCGTCTGCCGTGATCATCCGCTCTGGAGCGGGTTCCGCTCCAGAGCTGTTTGTTCGGTATAGGTATCGGAAGTTTAGGAAAACGGGGGTTTTCGGTGCCCGGCTGGGATCTGAAGCCGCAAGGCATTTCGCATGTCCTGAAGACGACGGGTGACACGGCGTCGGACCTGGAGAAGTACGCGAAGGCGTTCGGTAAGCACCTGACGTCGGCGGCGACGAGCGCGGGCACGATCTCCGCCGAGGGCGGGGGTGAGGGCGGCGAGAAGCCTGGGGGCGGTCTGGTGGCTCTCGCGTTGTCGCAGTACGCGGAGCGGGCGTCGAAGGATCTGCAGTACGTCGCTGCCCGGGCCGGTAAGTCCCTTCAGGGCGCGGTGGACGCGACCACGGCGTACCTCAACGGCGACCAGGAGATGGCCGCGGAGGCGCAGCGCAAGGCGCTGGCCGAGCCGAAGCTGGACATGCCGGGGGTGGGCAAGTCGTGATCCAGCCGGAGAAGATTCCCCAGTTCACGGGCAACTTGGCGCAGCTGGAGACGGATTACGCGGACCTGAAGAAGGACGCGACGCATGTCCGGACCACGGGCGGTGACGTTCACGATCAGTTCCAGGGCCTGTCGGCGTACTACACGGCTCCGGAGGCCGAGCAGCTCTTCGCGACGACCAAGCCGGTCAAGGAGAGAGCGGACGATTTCGCCACCGACCTCGAGACCGTCTCCGGTGCGTTGTCGTCCTACGCCACGGAAGTCCAGCCCCTTGTCACGAAGTTGGAGGAGCTGAAGGCCAAGGCCACGACGTTCGTCGACTCGGTCAAGGACGATGACGACTGGGAGTACGACGGCGACAAGGTCGACGAGCACAACCAGATCCGGGACGACATCACCGCGACGGTGGCGGCGTTCTGGGCGGCGGAGCGGACCTGCCACAACAAGATCACCGGTATCTGGGGCGGCACCCAGATGGTCGCCGGGGACGGCTCGGACCGTAAGGACCAGTACGGCTTCAACGCGGATGATCTGAAGAACGCGAAGCTTCCCTGGGGTGACCCGGTGGAGGAGAAGCACCACTGGTACGAGGTCGGCCACTGGGTCAAGTCGTTCGTCTGGGACGGCCTGATCGTCGACGGTATCTGGGGCACCATCAAGGGTCTGGGGACGCTGGTCGGCTTCGGCGGCTGGGACGCGATGGGCCAGGCGCGGCCGTGCGGCCGGTGCGGTCACCTTCAACGTCCTCACGACGGTCTTCACGGGTGGTGCGGGCGGTGCTGCGGCGGGCGCGGGCAAGGCGGGCGCGGTCGCGAAGGTCCTGTCGGTGGCGGGCAAGGCGGGCCGGGTCATCGACCCGATGACCTACATCGCCAAGGGCGCCGGCGCGGGCCTGTCGAAGATCGGCGACATCGCCAAGGGGCTGAAGGGCGTCGGCAACATCGACATCCCCACCCTCCCCGACGGCTCCGTCCACCTGCCCAGCGGCCACCTGATGGACCCCAACGGCAACCTCATCTCGCCCAACGGCTCCATCGACACGACGCCGGTCCACTACGAGACGAACACGCCGTCCGTCCCCCACGGGACCACGCCGACGCTTCCGGCCCACTGGACGACCCAGGGCGCCCCCACCCCGTCGTACGCCGGGAGCCACGCGGGCGCCGACGGGGCCGCGCACACGGTGGACAACGCCGGGCACTACGACGCGCCCAACGCCGGCCACTACAACGCGCCCACGCACACTACGGCCACGGCCGCGTCCCACACGCCGGGCGGCGCCTTCGACACGCCGC
This sequence comes from Streptomyces violaceoruber, assembly GCA_000720805.1. Classification (GTDB taxonomy): domain Bacteria; phylum Actinomycetota; class Actinomycetes; order Streptomycetales; family Streptomycetaceae; genus Streptomyces; species Streptomyces cellulosae_A. The sequence continues at coordinate 6,582 of JODI01000169.1, read as the reverse complement.
CGCCGGGCGCGTACGACCATGCGCCGTCGGGGTCGCCGTACGGTCATGCGCCGTCGGGGTCGCCCTACGGTCACACGCCGTCGGGGTCGCCGTACGACCATGCGCCGTCGGGATCCCCGTACGACCACTCGCCTTCGGGGTCCGCTTACGACCACACGCCGGGTACGAACCCGTACGCCCAGACGCCATCGGGGTCCCCGTACGGGCATGCGCCGTCGCCGTCCGCGTACGATCACGCGCCTTCGCCGTCCGCGTACGACCAGGCGCCGACCACCACGCCGCACGAACCCCCGACGTCGACGCCGCACACCGGCGGTAACGACGTTCCCGGCGGCGTCGGCCACCCGGGTGCCACGACTCCGTGGTACCACCAGGGCGCGGCAGCCCCCACGCACGAGGTCCCGACGACCACGCCGCACACCGGCGGCCACGACGTTCCTGGTACCGGTGGTCATGATGTCCCGGGTACCAGCGGCCACGGCACCCCGGATGCCCCGCACGGCACGGGTCACGACACCCACGGTGGCGGTCACACCGACGACGCCTCGCACGGCGTCGGCCACGGCGACGACGGTGTCGGTCACGCGGACGACGCCGCGCACGCCGGCGACCATGCGGACGTCGGGGACGTCGCAGCGCACCACGGCACCGATGGTCCGGTCGCTCCAGGGCATCAGGGTGCGGATGTGCCGGGCAGCGGGGCCGGGGAGCCGTTCCGCTACCAGCCGCACCTGTCGGTGGATGACTTCAACCACCTGGCCACCGACGCGGAGAAGCACGCGGTGGCCGAGGCCGAACTGGCGCGCGGCACGAACCCCGCGCCCAGCGTCAGCAACGAGGCGGGCCTGGCCTATGGCAACGCGTATTGGGACGAGTTCATGAGAGGGCTCGACCCCGAGACGAGGAGTGGGGTCGTCACCTACACCGGTTCGTCCTACACCCCGATCAACAACCGCCTCCGCTTCGGCACGGACGCGCCCCAACACATCCTCGACACCATCAAGAACATGGACGAGATCATGGACGCCCGTCCCGTGCCTGAGGACGTCATGGTCGTGCGCGGCACCGGGGTCGACCACATCAAGATCGACGGCCAGCCACTGAAGTCGCCGACGGATATGCAGGGCCTTGTGTTCGACGACAAGGCGTTCACCTCCACGGCACTCGGCAAGACGCCGCCGCCCCCGTTCGACAAGAAGCCTGTGTGGATGCACCTGCGGGTGCCAAAGGACACCCCCGCCCTCTGGCTGGAGTCCATCACCCAGGTCAAGGGAGAACGCGAGTTGCTGCTCGCCAAGGGCTCCGAGTACAAGGTGACGCGCGTCTTCCAGGACACGATGGGCAAGTGGCACGTATACGGGGAGATTCTGCCGAGGCCGAAGCCATAGCCTTCGTTGTAGATCATCCCAAGCCAGAGGAATGTGGACGCCATGAGCGATGAACGACCGATCAACCCGCGCTTCAATGATGACGTGCACTTCAACCTCGTGTCGGGTCCGCCGCGCTACCGGAACCGCACCGACAAGCCGGTGCGTTACTTCACGGTGGTCGGCAAGCAGGATGGCGAGGTTCTCGGCTACCTGTGGGCCGGCGACGAGGATGATGCTGCTGCGTTTGAAGCGCGGCAGGCCGCCGGACCCGTGGGGGCGAACGAGAGCATGTCCTGGATCCGTCGGCTGCGTGAGGCCAAGGCACGGGGCCTCCGACCGTCCCAGGCTCTCGCTGAGCTGTACGACGACCCGGAACCGGGTGGCAGGGGTCGGCCTTTGCCCGGCTCCCTCACTGACGCCCCGAACGCCGAGGTGGTCGAGGATCTTGCCCGGGGTGACTGACGAACAGCGACCGGTCAACCCGCGCTTCGACGACGACGTGCACTTCAACCTCGTGTCGGGCCCGCCGCGCTACCGGAACCACACCGACAAGCCGGTGCGGTACTTCACGGTGGTCGACAAGCAGGGTGGCGCGGTCCTCGGGTATGTGTGGGCCAACGACGAGGACGACGCCGCCATGTGGGAACCACGCGAGGCCGCCGCAGGCCGGGCCCTCGCCGAGGGCGGTCACTGGTACGCCCGGCTGCGGGAGGCCAAGGAGCGGGGCATCCTGCCGTCCCAGGCCCTCGCGGAGCTGCTGGCCAGCCCGGAGGGCAACCGCGGACGGGCTCTGCCGGAATCCCTCACCGACGCCCCCAACGCCGCCGCGGTGGAAACCCTCGCCCAGGGCCACTCACGAACACTTCATGGAGGTACCGGCCCCGAGGCCTGAGCATCATGACCAACCCCGTGCACTACATCACCGTCACCGCCCCCGACGGCGAAGTCGTCGGATACGCCTGGGGCGATGACACCGACGTCGAGTGGATCAACCGGAAGGCGAGCAGCAGCGCCGCCTACGACGCCGGGATGGAGTGGTACACCAAGGTCCGTGAGGCCCATGAACGTGGCCTCACCCCCCTCGGCGTCCTCAACCTGCTCAGCCATGAACCCGGTGTCGGGCGGGTCACCGAGGCTCCGGACGTCGCCGCGCTCGAGGAACTGGCCCGCGTCGTCACCCCGGCCGACGACCGGCGTCTGCTCGCCCAGCTCGACCGTGACGACGCTCAGGCGTGGCAGGAACTCGCCGACGCCTTCGACGCGCTCACCGACGAGGACCGGGACGTGAAGTGGGGCGGGGGGCACAAGTCGCCGAGCGGTGCCATTCATGTGCCGTACCCCCTCTACAGCAAGCCGCTGCAGCGCGCTGTCGCCTCCCTGCACCGCGTCGGCGCCGTCACCCCCGAGCACCGGTGGACGGAGAGCCCGATGCCCGAGGTGCCGCTGGACGGGCGGCTGAGGCCCGCCGACGCCGTGCGTGCCGCCACCACACTCGTGCGCGGGGAGCACTTCAGCGACGGGACGATCGCCCAGGCCGTGGAGAGCGGGCTCCTCGACGCCGTCGCCGCGTCGCTCCGCGCCTGGTACGCCGACCCTTCCACCGGTACCGTCGATCAGTCTCCGGCCGCTTCCCCGCCTGCGGCCGAGAGGCTCTCGCGCCGCGCCGACGAGCCCCGGACCGAAGCCGGCGTCGAAGGCGGCACCGCGTCTGCCCGGAACCCGCCCCCGCCCATGTGCAGGTTCTGCGGAGGTTCCCCCGCGGCCGAGGTCACCTTCCGCGCCCACCGCGGCCTCGTCATCTTCATGGGGTTCAAGAGGATGGACGGGCCGATGTGCATGACCTGTGGCCTGGCCGTGTACCGGACGCTGACGACGCACACGCTCTGCGTGGGCTGGTGGAGCCCCTTCTCGCTGTTCGTCTTCGCCCCGTTGACGCTGGTGAGGAACCTCCTCGCGGTGCGCAGGGTGAAGCAACTCCCGCCCCCGGGCCCGGGAATGCTCGGCCCGCGCTACGACCCCGGCGTGCCCGTCCACCGGCGGCCGCGGGCGTACGTCGCCCTCGTCCCCGTGCTGTGGGTGCTCTTCATGATCGTGACGGGGCTGTCGGGCGGGGTGTGAAAAGCCGTGCGAGGCGCCCGAACGCTCCCGTACCCCGGCTGTACTCGTGGCGCGTTCATGTCTTATGTTGCGCAAGCGAAGCCAGGGGGGATGCGCATGCCGCAGGAAAGGCCGCCCGCGACCGGGGCGGAGATGAGTCTGAGCGAGGTCGAGGCCGTCGCCCGTGCCGCGCACGCCGGGCAGACGGACAAGGCCGGACGGCCCTACGCCGAGCACCTGTCGGCCGTCGCCGAGGGCGTACGTGCCCGCGGCGGGGGCGATGAGCTGGTCGCGGCGGCCTGGCTGCACGACGCCCTGGAGGACGGGGTGCTCAGCGACGAGTGGCTGGAAACGGCCGCGCTGCCACAGCACACCAAGGACGTCGTACGGGCCATGACCAAGCGGCCGGACGAGGACCAGGAGGCGTACGCCGAACGGATTCTGGCCGTCCCCGGCGCCCGCCTGGTGAAGGCGTCCGACCTCGCCCACAACGCCGACCCGGGCCGTCTCGCCGTACTCGACGAGCACACCGCCCGCCGGCTCAAGCAGAAGTACGCCGCCATGCGCAAGCGGCTCGGCCTGGCCCCGGGCGACTGACACTCTGCGGGCCGGGACCGCACCAGGAACCTCCCAACCGACCCACCTACACAGGACGACTTGAATGGCACGGGACTACGACAGCCAGCTGCTGGAGTCGGTGGCGGTGCGCCGGCGCCGGATGCGCGACGCGCTGCTGTTCGGCGCGCAGCGCGGCCGGCGGACGGTGGACGAGCGGTTCGGCAAGATGTTCGCGGGTATCGCGATCGCGGCCGTACTGTGCGCCGGATGCGTCGGCTGGTCCTTTCTCCAGTCCACCCTGGCGAAGCAGAAGGCCGAGCAGGAGAAGCAGCAACAGCAGCAGGAGCAGCTGTACAACCCGGCGCCCAGCACCGCCCCGAGCGGCGCCGGTGACAAGGGCACGGAGAAGCGGTGAAGGGCTGTGAACAGCGGTGAGCAGGGTGTGTACGGTCCGCCCTCCCATGCCGGCGAACTCCGTTGGCCGAAACGACGCGATGATAGGTTCCGGTGAGTGGTGAGCACAGCGACTTCGTTCCGGACCCAGCTCAGCAGGGTCACTCTGATCGGTGAGCGGCGACGTGCCGACATCGTGTTGCCGTCGGACACTCCGATCGGCCAGCTGCTCCCCGACATACTCCAGTTGCTCGACGACCGGGCCGCGTCCCGGCCGACCACCCGGCAGCTGATCACCTCCGACGGTTCCGCGCTGCCGCACGACGCCACGCTGTCGTCGGCGGAGGTCCCCGACGGCGCCGTGCTGCGCCTCGTACGCGCCCACGCCGCACCGCCGGCGCCGGTCGTGCACGACGTCACCGACCAGGTCGCGGACGACCTCGACCTGCGCGGCTGGCGCTGGCGTCCCGCCGTACGCCGTACCGCCGCCGGTGTGGCCACGGTCGTGTTCGCCGTGATCGCGGCGCTGCTGGCCCGGCGCGAGTTCGCACTGGAGTCCGTGGCCACCGGCCTCGCGCTCGGCACCGCGCTGTTCCTGGTGGCCGGCGCGGCCATCGCGAAGATCGGCGAGGGCAACCGGGGCCTGGCGACCGCGCTGCTGCTCGCCTCCGGCGGGCTCGGCCTGCTGACCGCCTGGACCGCCGCCGACGCCTACGACTGGTCCGGGACCGCCCGGCTGGCCGGTGTCGCCGCCGCGCTGGTCCTCACCCTCGTGCTCCTCGCCTACTGTTCGCCGCTTGGCCGCGGCGGACTGATCGGGGCCGGAGCGATCATCGGGGTGACCGCCGTGTGGGAGGCCGTCGCCCTCGTACAGGACCGGGCCGACCGGATCGGTGCCGTGATGGCCGTGGTCTCCGTGATCCTGCTCGGGCTGCTGCCGCGATTCGCGCTGATGGCCTCGGGGCTCACCGCGCTCGACGACAAGCGTTCCTCGGGCACCTCGGTGAGCCGGCACGAGGTCGCCAACGCGCTCGCCGCCACCCACCGCGGGCTCGCCCTCGCCACCGTGGTCACCGCCGCCTCGGCCGCCGCCGGCGGCTGGCTGCTGACCACCGCGAAGGAGCCGACCGTCTGGACGGTGGTTCTGGCCTCCCTCACCGCCGTCGTGCTGCTGTCCCGGGCGCGGGCCTTCCCGCTGGTCGCCGAGGTCGTGGCGCTGTTCGGCGCGGCGGGACTGCTGGTCGTACGGCTCGCGGTGCTGTGGCTGGACCACGCGGGCGGCGCCGGCGCGCTCGTCCTGCTCGGCGCGGCGGCACTGCTGCCGCTGCTGGTCCTCGCGGTGGAGCCGCCGGAGCACGTCCAGGTACGGCTGCGGCGGTTCGCCGACCTGATCGAGTCCCTCGGCGTGATCGGGCTGTTCCCGCTCGCCATCGGGGCGTTCGGCATCTACGGGCAACTGCTCGACAAGTTCTGAGGCTGCTGAGGCTTCGAAGACCAGACGCCGCCGCGCCGTCGCTCAGGGCGGGCCGACGAGGCGGCGGCGTAGCAGGAGAGAAGGGCGACATGCCGAACGGGGACAACTGGCAGAGCGACGTGCTGCGCGACTTGAGGGGCGGCGCGGCCCAGCAGCGCATCCCGCAAACCCCGCCACCCTCCCAACAAGGGGGCGCGCAGCCGGAGCAGCAGCCACAGCCGCCTGAGCAGCAGGGACCTCGGCCTCAGCAGCAGGGCGCCCAGCCTCAGCAGCAGGGCCAGGGCCAGGCCTACGGCTACCCGCAGCAGGCCGACCCCGGCCGGCTGGAGCAGCCGTACGGCGAACAGGCCTACGGCTACCCGCAGCAGGCCGACCCCGGCCGGCCGGAGCAGCCGTACGGCGAACAGGCCTACGGCTACCCGCAGCAGGCCAACCCCGCCCAGCCGCAGCAGCCACAGCCGCAGCAGCCGTACGGCTACCCACAGCAGGAGTACCCCGCCCAGGGGCAACAGCCGTACGGCCAGCAGCCCTACGGCTACCCGCAGCAGCAGCCCTACGGCGACCAGGCCGCCGCCTACGCCCAGCAGCCGCAGCAAGCCCAGCCCCAGCCCCAGCAGACGTATTCCTGTCTCTTATACACATCTCCGAGCCCACGAGACTAAGGCGAATCTCGTATGCCGTCTTCTGCTT
>JODI01000168.1 GCA_000720805.1 Streptomyces violaceoruber | reverse complement strand
AAAAGAGACACCCCCCGCCCCTGCCGCCCCCGCGGCTCCGGCCGCTCCGGCCGCTCCGGCCCCGCAGGCGCCCTCGGCTCCGGCCCCGCAGCAGCAGACCGCCCCGGCTCCCGAGCCGGCCCCGTCCGCTCCGGCGCCCGCCCCGGCTCCGGTCACCCCGGCCGCGCCCGCCGGTGACGAAGGCGCGTACGTGACGCCTCTGGTGCGCAAGCTCGCCGCCGAGAACGGCGTCGACCTGGCCACCGTCAAGGGCACCGGCGTCGGCGGCCGGATCCGCAAGCAGGACGTCATCGCCGCCGCCGAGGCCGCGAAGGCCGCCGCGGCCGCTCCGGCTCCGGCTGCCGCCGCCGCTCCGGCCAAGAAGGCGCCGACCCTGGAGGCCTCTCCCCTCCGTGGCCAGACCGTCAAGATGCCGCGCATCCGCAAGGTCATCGGCGACAACATGGTCAAGGCGCTGCACGAGCAGGCCCAGCTGTCCTCGGTCGTCGAGGTCGACGTGACCCGCCTGATGAAGCTGCGTGCCAAGGCGAAGGACTCCTTCGCGGCCCGCGAAGGCGTCAAGCTCTCCCCGATGCCGTTCTTCGTGAAGGCGGCGGCCCAGGCGCTGAAGGCCCACCCGGTCATCAACGCCAAGATCAACGAGGCCGAGGGCACGATCACCTACTTCGACACCGAGAGCGTCGGTATCGCGGTGGACTCGGAGAAGGGCCTGATGACCCCGGTCATCAAGCACGCCGGCGACCTCAACATCGCCGGTATCGCCAAGGCCACGGCGGAGCTCGCGGGCAAGGTCCGCGCCAACAAGATCACCCCGGACGAGCTGTCCGGAGCGACCTTCACCATCTCCAACACCGGATCGCGCGGCGCGCTCTTCGACACGATCATCGTGCCGCCGGGCCAGGTCGCGATCCTCGGCATCGGTGCCACGGTCAAGCGTCCGGCGGTCATCGAGACCGAGGAGGGCACGGTCATCGGCGTCCGCGACATGACCTACCTGACCCTCTCCTACGACCACCGCCTGGTGGACGGTGCCGACGCGGCCCGTTACCTGACCGCGGTCAAGGCCATCCTGGAGGCGGGCGAGTTCGAGGTCGAGCTCGGCCTGTAGACCCCGCTCAGCGCAGTACGTCGGTGCCCTCGCCCGGAATCTCCGGGCGAGGGCATCTGCGTCAGAGGCTCGGTGCCGTAGCCGAAGGGGCATAACGAACATGTAAGTCTCGTCTCACCTGCACGAAAGCGCCCCCACGCGCCCCTTCCAGGGAGCGAACCGGTCGTATTGTCTAAACGTCACACGCCCCCGGGGCCGAGGGGCGGCCCCTCCCTAAGGAGCCCTCATGACCGCGCCCGTCGTCCACTCGCTGCGCGAACAGATCCGCGAGCACATCGTGGAGGGGATCGTCAGCGGGCGCTGGCAGCCGGGCGAGCGGATCGTGGAGCGGCGGATCGCGACCGAGCTGGAGGTCAGCCAGACCCCGGTGCGGGAGGCGCTGCGCGAGCTGGAGTCGCTGCGCCTGATCGAGTCCGCGCCGAACAAGGGCGTACGGGTGCGGAACCTGACGGCGGCCGACCTGGAGGAGAGCTACCCGGTCCGGGCCGGCCTGGAGGCGATCGCCGCGGAGCTGGCCTCGGAGGGGCTGGCGGAGGACTGCTCGGCGCTGGAGCCGCATGTCGCCGCCCTGTACGAGGCCGACCGCGACGCCGACGGCACGGGCCAGGTGCGGCACACGGTCGCCTTCCACCGGGAACTGGTCCGCGCGGCCGGCAACTCGGTGCTGCTGCACACCTGGGAGGGCCTGGGCATCGAGGTGTTCACGGCCCTGTCCATCCGGTGGCTGGGGACGGTCCAGCAGTCGTACGCGGAGGAGCACGAGGAGCTCGTGCAGGCCTTCCGCAGGCGGGACCCGAGGATCGCGGAGCTGGTGAAGGCGCACGTGCTGGGCTGCGCGCCGCGCGCCTGACGCGGCCCGGCACACCGCGGCCGCAACCGAGCGAACCCGAGCTCACCTGCGGAAACTTTCGAAAACACGGCACCGCGTGCCCAGTGCGAAGGCACCGCGTGCCGACTTTCTCGCAATCGAGAAGTTTTGCCCTTCAACCCTTTGATCGATCATCGATCAGGGAGTTACAGTCACCGACGGACCTCCACCGAGGTCTCAGCCCTGTCCTGCCAAAGACCAAGGGCACCCAGACAACCCCATAGGGAACCCCCTTCGACTGAGGAAGGCGGCGACATGACCGACCCCCACGCCATCCAGCCGAGCGCGCTCGACCAGCTCCCGGACCGGGACCCGGAGGAGACCGCCGAATGGCAGGCCTCGCTGGACGCGGTCGCCAAGGCGGCCGGGCCGCACCGTGCCGCGTACCTGATGCGGCGCACGCTGGAGCGGGCCGAGGGCAACGGCATCGCGCTGCCCAAGCTGCTCGAGACGGACTACGTCAACACCATCCCCACCGCCGCCGAGCCGGGCGTGCCCGGCGACGCGGAGATGGAGGCCCGGATCACCGCGTGGAACCGCTGGAACGCGGCCGCGATGGTGACCCGGGGCGCGAAACACGGCGTCGGCGGCCACATCGCCACCTTCGCCTCCGCGGCCTGGCTCTACGAGACGGGCTTCAACCATTTCTTCAAGGGCAAGGAATCCCAGGAGTCGCCCGGCTCGGGTGACCAGCTCTACATCCAGGGCCACGCCTCCCCCGGTATCTACGCCCGCGCCTTCCTCGACGGCCGGCTGACCGAGCAGCACCTCGACAACTTCCGCCAGGAGGCGGGCGGCAACGGCCTGCCGTCGTACCCGCACCCGCGGCGCCTGCCCTGGCTGTGGGAGTTCCCGACGGTGTCGATGGGTCTCGGCCCGCTCTCCGCGATCTACCAGGCGCGCTTCAACCGGTACCTCACCAACCGCGACATCAAGGACGTCTCCCAGTCCCACGTCTGGGCGTTCCTCGGTGACGGCGAGATGGACGAGCCCGAGTCGACGGCGGCTCTCGCGCTCGCCGCCCGCGAGGAGCTCGACAACCTCACCTTCGTCATCAACTGCAACCTGCAGCGCCTCGACGGCCCCGTCCGCGCCAACTTCAAGATCGTGCAGGAGCTGGAGGCCCAGTTCCGCGGCGCGGGCTGGAACGTCGTCAAGACGCTGTGGGGTTCGGCCTGGGACGAGCTGTTCCAGCTCGACACCACGGGCGCGCTGGTCCGCCGGCTGCGCGAGGTGCCGGACGCCCAGGTGCAGACGTACCAGACGCGTGACGCGGCCTACATCCGCCAGGACTTCTTCGGCTCGGACCCGGCCCTCGTCGAGATGGCGAAGCTGCTGAGCGACGACAAGATCCTGGAGTGTTTCCACCTCTCCCGCGGTGGCCACGAGGCGAGCAAGGTGTACGCGGCGTACAAGGCGGCCGTCGAGCACAAGGGCGCGCCGACCGTGATCCTGGCCCAGACCGTCAAGGGCCACACCCTCGGCGAGGGCTTCGCGTCGAAGAACGCCAACCACCAGATGAAGAAGCTCTCGGTGGACGAGTTCAAGGCGATGCGCGACCGCCTCGACCTGCCGATCAAGGACAGCGACTTCGTCGACGGTGTCGTGCCCTACGGCCACCCCGGCGCCGACTCCCCCGAGGTCCGCTACCTCCAGGAGCGCCGCGCGGCCCTCGGCGGTCCGGCCCCGGCCCGCCGCACGCACGCCCTCGCGCCCCTGCCCGCCCCTTCCGAGAAGGCCTTCGCCTCCTTCGACAAGGGCTCCGGCTCGCAGAACGTCGCCACGACCATGGCCTTCGTCCGCCTGATCAAGGACCTGGTCCGCGACAAGGAGACGGGCAGGCGCTGGGTGCCGATCGTCCCCGACGAGGCGCGCACCTTCGGCATGGAGAGCCTCTTCCCCTCCCTCGGGATCTACTCCCCCAAGGGCCAGACGTACGAGCCGGTCGACCGCGACCAGCTGATGTACTACAAGGAGGCCAAGAACGGCCAGATCCTCAACGAGGGGATCACCGAGGCCGGTTCGATGGCCGACTTCATCGCCGCTTCGACGTCGTACGCGACGCACGGCGAGGCGATGATCCCGTTCTACATCTTCTACTCGATGTTCGGCTGGCAGCGCACGGCCGACCAGATGTGGCAGCTCGGCGACCAGCTCGGCCGCGGCTTCCTCGTCGGCGCCACGGCCGGCCGCACCACCCTGACCGGTGAGGGCCTCCAGCACGCCGACGGCCACTCCCCCGTCATCGCGGCGACCAACCCGGCCGCGCTGACGTACGACCCGGCGTTCGCGTACGAGGTCGCGGCCATCGTGAAGGACGGTCTGCGCCGCATGTACGGCGAGGCGGCCCCGGGTGAGGACCAGAACGTCTTCTACTACCTGACCGTCTACAACGAGCCGGTCCCGCAGCCGGCCAAGCCGTCCGTCCCCGGCATCGACGAGGGCATCGTCAAGGGCCTGTACCGCTTCAACACGGCGGAGTCGGCGGGCCTGGCCCCGGTGGCCAACGCCCCGCGCGTCCAGCTGCTGGGCTCCGGCACGGCGATCCACTGGGTGCTCGAGGCGCAGAAGCTGCTCGCCGAGGAGTGGGGCGTGGCCGCCGACGTGTGGTCCGCGACCTCCTGGACCGAGCTGCGCCGGGACGCGCTGGAGGCCGACGCGGGTCTGCTGCGCGGCGAGGAGCGGATTCCGTACGTCCGTCGGGCGCTCCAGGGTGCCGAGGGCCCGGTGCTCGCGGTCTCCGACTACATGCGTCAGGTCCCGGACCAGATCGCGCAGTGGGTCGAGCAGGACTACTCCTCGCTGGGCGCCGACGGCTTCGGCCTCTCGGACACCCGTGAGGCGGCCCGCCGCCACTTCGGCGTCGACGCGCAGTCGGTCGTCGTGGCCGCCCTGGCCCAGCTGGCCCGCCGCGGCGAGGTCAAGGCGACGGCCGTGAAGGAGGCGCGGGAGCGCTACGGCCTGTAGGGCCTGCAGGTCATCGCTCCTGTGCTGAGCGTGTGTTGAGGGGGGCACGGCGTTCGCCGTGCCCCCCTTCGTTGTCAGTGGACCCCGGCATCATGGCCGTATGCGTGCTGCCCGCCTGATCAAAATGGTGCTGCTGCTCCAGTCCCGGCCGTCCATGACCGCCGCCGAGCTGGCGCGGGAGCTGGAGGTGTCCGAGCGGACCGTCACCCGGGACGCGCAGGCGCTGTCGGAGGCGGGTGTGCCGGTGTACGCCGACCGGGGGCGGGCCGGGGGGTACCGGCTGGTCGGGGGATACCGCACCCGGCTGACCGGGCTGGCCCGCGGCGAGGCCGAGGCGCTGTTCCTGTCCGGGGTGCCGGGGGCGCTGCGGGAGATGGGGCTCCAGGACGCGGCCTCGGCGGCCCGGCTGAAGGTGTCCGCGGCACTGCTCCCGTCGGTGCGGGACGCCTCGCGTACGGCGGCGCAGCGGTTCCACCTGGACGCGCCGAGCTGGTTCAGGGAGCCGAAGACACCCGAGCTGCTGCCCGCCGTCGCCGACGCGGTGTGGGACGACCGGCGGATCACCGCGCGCTACGCGCGCGGCGAGGGCGAGGTCGTACGTGAACTGGAGCCGTACGGGCTGGTGCTGAAGGCGGGGGTCTGGTACCTGTGCGCGCGGGTGACGGGGCACGGCTCCCACCGGGTGTACCGGATCGACCGGTTCACCGCGGTGGAGACGGGCGGGGAACGGTTCGCGCGGGACGAGGAGTTCGACCTGCCGGGCTTCTGGGAGGAGCGGGCCGGTCAGTTCGCGCGCTCCATCCTGCGCGCCGAGGCCGTCGTACGGCTGTCCCGGGACGGGGTGCGGGCGCTGCCGCACGCCGTCGACGCCCCGTCCGCGCGTGAGGCGCTGGAGGCCGCGGGCGCCCCGGACGAGCAGGGGTGGGTGACGGTGACCCTCCCGGTGGAGTCCGAGGAGGTCGCCCACAGCCAGCTCGCGATGCTGGGGCCGGAGGTGGAGGTGTTGGCGCCGGAGAGTCTGCGGGCGCGTTTCATACGGGACGCGGCGCGTCTGGCCGCGCTGTACGGGACATAACAATCCGTCTCACTCCACGTGCGCCCCACCCGTCCAGGGCCGATGCTGGACCCGTGATGGACGAGACGGAGTTCTGGGAGCTGGTGGACGCCAGCCGCGAGGCCGCCGAGGGCGACCCCGAGGAGCAGGCGGACCTGCTCGTGGACCGGCTGCTCCAGCTGGACCCGGAGATGGTGCTGGACTTCGCCCGTCACTTCGAGGCCCGCTACAACCGCGCGTACACCTGGGACCTGTGGGGCGCCGCCTGGGTCCTGCTGGACGGGGCGAGCGACGACGCCTTCGACTTCTTCCGGTGCTGGCTGATCGGCCAGGGCCGCGAGGTCTACGAGGGTGCCGTGCACGACCCGGACTCTCTGGCCGACCTCCTGGACGACTTCGACGAGGAGCTCGACGGCGACGGCGAGGACCTCGGCTACGCCGCGGACGAGGCCTACGAGCAGCTCACCGGCGTCGTCGCCCCCGACCTGGGCATCCCGCCCGCGGCCTCCGAGCCGGCCGGGACCCCCGTCGACTTCGAGAACGAGCGGGTGCTCGCGGAGCGCTACCCCAAGCTGTGGGCCCGGTTCCGGGAGTGACTTCGGGACTGACTTCGGGAAGTGACTTCCGGGAGTGACCAGGCAGTGACTACGCTCACCAGTTCGTCACCGTCCTCTTCGTCACCGTCCTCGTTGCCTTCCTCTTCGTCACCGTCCCCTTCGTCATCCTCCTTTCTCGTCTTCCACAGCGAGGGGTCCATGGCCCGTATCCCCTATCCGGAGCGTCCCGCCGACGCCGTCGCGAAGCTCCCGGTGCCGCTCAACGCCTTCCGCATGCTCTCCCACGCCCCACCGCTGACCGGCCCGGCGATCGACCTGGGCCTGGCCGTGCTCGGCGCCTCCACGCTTCCGGTCCGGCTGCGCGAGCTGGTGATCATGGCGGTGGCGGCCGGTACGGGATGCGCGTACGAGGCCGTCCAGCACCGCCCGATCGCCCTGGCCGCGGGAGTGACGCCGGAGCAGCTCACGGCGGTCGAGGAACGACGGGCGAGCGGCCCGCAGTTCGACGTGGCTGAGTCGGCGGCCGTGACCGCCGTGTACGAACTGGTGTCCCGGCACACCCTCGCCGAGGACACCTTGGGCGCGCTGCGTGCCGCCTTCACCGACCGGCAGGTCGTCGAGCTGACCACGACGGTCGGCTACTACGTCATGCTGGCGGGCCTCATGAACGGGCTCGGGGTGGACGTCGACCCGTCCGGGGAGAGGTTCCTGGGCTGCTCTGAGCGGTAGGGGCGGGCGTAGGCCCATTCGTCGAGCAGGGTGCGGTTGAAGCGTTCGACCTTGCCGTTGGTCTGGGGCCGGTAGGGCCGGGTTCGCTTGTGGGCGATGTCGGCGGCGGTGAGCAGGTCGCGCCAGTCGCGTGAGCGGTAGCAGGAGCCGTTGTCGGTCAGGACGCGTTCGACGGTGATCCCGGCCTGGGTGAAGTAGGCGTGGGCGCGGGTCCAGAAACCGGTGGCGGTCTCCTTCTTCTCGTCGGTGTGGATCTCGCTGTAGGCGAGGCGGGAGTGGTCGTCGACGGCGGTGTGCAGGTAGCTGTAGCCGGCGTTCGAGCGGTTTTTGCGGCCTGCAGCCCGGCCGAGGGCCTTGTGGCCGCCGCCGTCGGGGATGTTGCCGAGCTTCTTGATGTCGACGTGGACCAGCTCGCCGGGGCGTTCGCGTTCGTAGCGGCGGATGACCCGGCCGGTGGCCCGGTCAAGGTGGGTGAGGCGGGCCAGGCCGTAGCGGGCCAGGACGCGGTGCACGGTGGACGGGACGAGCCGCAGCAGGTGCGCGATGCGGGCCGGTCCCCACCGGCGCAGCACGCGCACCTTGATGATGCGCCGCTCGGTGCGGGTCGGGGTCCGCCGCGGGCTGGTGTGCGGGCGGCTGGAGCGGTCGGCCATGCCCGCCTCGCCGTACAGCCGGTAGCGGTCGGCCCACCGCTGGGCGGTGCTCACGCAGACCTGGAAGCGTTCGGCGGCCCGTCGCAGCGGCCATTCATCGTCCACGACGCAGCGGGCCAGGCGCAGGCGTCCGGTCTCGGTCAGCGGTGCATTACGGTGAGGCATGAGGGCCTTTCTGGTCGCCGGTGCAGATCTCGCAATCCACACCGAGCCAGAAGGCCCTCACCCATTTCAAGATCGGTCAGCCGTGAGCCCTGTCACCGTCCACAACCTCCCGGGACAGAACA
>JODI01000167.1 GCA_000720805.1 Streptomyces violaceoruber | reverse complement strand
GGGGATGTCGGGGGTGCAGATGTTGAAGTGGTCCAGGCGGGCGATCTCGGCGCCGCGGCGGATGTCGTAGCGCTGGATGAGGCGCTCGGCGCGGGCGATCTCGTGGAAGAACTCCACGGGGAAACCGAGCGGGTCGATGACGCGGACCGCGTCGCCGACACCGTGCGTTCCCTCGCCCTCCTTCAACCGCTTGACCGGGCAGCCGAGGTCGGCGAAGAACTTCTCCGCTTTGTCGACGTCGTCGGGGGTGCGTACGCGGTAGGCGATGTGGTCGAGGGCCGCCAGGTCGCCCTTACGCAGGACCAGCGAGTGGTGGGTGAGTTCGTCCGTGCCGCGCAGGTACAGCGACTCGGCGTCCTCGTACTGCACGTGGAAGCCGAGCATGTCGGCCCAGAACCAGCGGGCGGCACCGAGGTCGGTGACGGCGAGCTGGGCGTAGGCGGACCGGATGACGTCGGGGGCGTTCGAGGCGGTCATGAGGTGGCTCCGAAGCGGGGGGTGTGCACCTCGGTGAGGGCGACGTGGACGATCTTCGATTCGGTGTAGAAGTCGATGCTGTGGGCGCCGCCCTCGCGGCCGACGCCCGAGGCCTTGACCCCGCCGAAGGGAGTGCGCAGGTCGCGGACGTTGTGGGAGTTGATCCAGACCATGCCGGACTCGACGGCGTGCGCGATGCGGTGGCCGCGCTTGAGGTCCGAGGTCCAGACGTAGGCGGCCAGACCGAACTGCGTGGCGTTGGCGAGTTCCACGGCCTCGGTCTCGTCGTCGAAGGGAGCGACGGCCACGACCGGGCCGAAGATCTCCTCCTGGAAGATACGGGCGTCGCGTTCGACGTCGGCGAAGACGGTGGGCTGGAGGTAGTTGCCGTCGGCGAGGTGGTCGGGGCGGCTGCCACCGGCGACCAGACGGCCCTCCTTCCTGCCGATCTCCACGTAGTTCAGGACGCGCTCGTAGTGTTCGGGGTGTACCAGTGCGCCGACCTCGGTCGCCGGGTCGGAAGGCAGCCCGACGCGTACGTTCGCGGCCCGCTCCGCCAGTCGCCGGGTGAACTCCTCGTACAGCGGGCGCTCGACGAGCACGCGTGAACCTGCCGTGCAGCGCTCCCCGTTGAGGGAGAACACGCCGAACACCACCGAGTCCAGCGCGGCTTCCAGGTCGGCGTCGGCGAAGACGACGACCGGGGACTTGCCGCCCAGCTCCATCGACACCGTCTTCAGGTGCTCGGCGGAGGACCGGATGATGTGCCGGCCCGTGTCGGAGGAGCCGGTGAAGGAGATCAGCGGCACGTCCGGATGGTCGACGAGGGCCTGGCCGGCCTCCTCGCCGATGCCGTGGACGATGTTCACCACCCCGGCGGGCACGCCTGCCTCTTCGAAGATCTCCGGCCACAGCGACGCGGACAACGGGGTCCACTCGGCCGGCTTGAGGATCAGCGTGCAGCCGGACGCCAGCGCGGGTGCCAGCTTCCAGCTCTCCAGCATGAACGGGGTGTTCCAGGGAGTGATCAGCCCGGCGACTCCCACCGGTGTGCGCACCACATAGCTGAACTGGTCGTCGCCCTGCCGGAAGGCCTCCTCGCCGAGGGCCACGATGACATCCGCGAAGTAGCGGAAGTTCTCGGCGGCGCGCCGCGCCTGGCCGCGGGCCTGCGTGATCGGCAGCCCGGAGTCGTAGGACTCGAAGGCGGCGAGCCGGTCATGACGGGCCTCGACGGCGTCGGCGATCCGGTACAGGACACCCACGCGTGCCCGGTTGGACAGCCCGGCCCACTCCGGGAACGCGACCCGGGCAGCCGTCACGGCCCGGTCCACGTCGGCCGCGGAGCCACGCGCGGCCTGTGCGTAGGGAGCGTTGGAGACCGGGTCGGCTACGTCGAAGGTGCGTCCGTCCGCGGCGTCGACGAGGGCGCCGCCGATCCAGTGCGGGATCACGGAGGGAAGGTGCTCAGGGGTGGTGCTCACTGCGCGGCTCCGATCTGCTGGGTGAGGTCGCCGCCCTCGGCGAGCAGCGCGCGGATCTTCGACAGGCCCGCGTCGGTGGGGGAGGTGAGCGGCGGGCGGACGTGGGGCGACGTGATACGTCCCTGCTGGTGCAGCACCCACTTCGCCGGCGCCGGGTTCGTCTCGACGAACAAGAGGTCGACGAGCGGGTGCAGGCGGTAGTGGATATCGCGGGCACCGTCGAAATCGCCCGCCTCCCACAGCTCGTACATCCGAGCCACCGCGCCGGGCGCGAGATTGGCGACGGCCGAGACGAACCCCGCACCGCCGAGCGCGAGCAGCGGCAGACAGAGCAGTTCGATGCCCGACCACACCAGCAGTGAGCGCCCGCAGGCGTGCAGCACGCGCGAGAAGTGCTCGAAGTCCTTGGTGGTCTCCTTCACGCCGACGAAGTTCTCGAAGTCGGTGAACAGCCGCTTCACCGTCTCGGGCGCGATGTCGACGGCGGTGCGCGAGGGCACGTTGTAGGCGACGATCGGCAGGTCCGGGAACTCCCGGGCGACGATCGCGTACCACTGGTACAGCGCCTCCTGCGTGGGGCGCGCGTAGTACGGCGTGATGACGAGAGCGGCGTCGGCACCCAACTCCGCCGCTGCGGCGGTGAGTTCGAGGGTCTCGTCGAGCTTGTGGGATCCGGTCCCGGGCAGGAACGGCACCCGGTCGCCGATCTCCTCGACCGCCGTCCGCATCCCCGCGATCCGTTCGGCGACGCTCTGCGCGCTGGGCTCGCCGGTGGAGCCGCCCAGGGAGATGCCGTGCGAACCGGACTCCAGCTGGAAGCGGATCAGCGCGCGCAGGCTGTCGTGGTCGACGGCTCCGTCCGAGGTGAAGGGGGTGATGGCGGGAGCGATGGATCCGCGGATGGCGGACGGGTCGCTGCGGAACTTCATGCGTGCTCTCCTTGCGTGCTGTGCTGCTTGCGCCACCGCTCGTACATCTTGTGCCAGTCGGGACCGAGGGGATACAGGCCGTCGATGTCGTGTCCGGCGCGCACCTGCTCGGTGATGAAGTGCTCCCGCTGTTCCTGCTCCCGGCAGTCGGTGATCAGGTCCTCGGCCAGGTCGGGCGGCACGACGACCACGCCGTCCGCGTCTCCCACCAGCAGGTCGCCGGGCTGCACGAGGGCTCCGCCGCAGGCGATCGGCACTCCCGTGTCCCACGGCACATGGCGGCGGCCGAGGACGGAGGGGTGGGCTCCGCCGTGGTAGACGGGCAGCCCCAGTTCGGTGACGGCGACGCTGTCGCGCAGGCCTCCGTCGGTGACCACCCCGGCCGCGCCGCGCTGCTGGGCACGCAGGGCGAGGATGTCGCCGAGCGTGCCGGCGGATGTGTCCCGGCGGGCGTCCATGACCAGCACATGGCCGGGCCGCAGCTGCTCGATGGCCCGCTTCTGGGCGTTCATGCCGTTGCCGTACCGCTTGAACAGGTCCTCGCGCAGCGGCAGGTAGCGCAGCGTGTGGGCGACGCCGACCATCTTCACGTCCGGCCGTGTGGGACGTACCCCGTCGATGGACATGTGCGGCAGTCCGCGCCCCCGCAGCTGCGCGCTGAGTGTGGCGACCGCGACCGACCGCAGTCCTTGCTCGATGCGTTCGTCGAGCAGTGGCTCGGGGGTGAACGCGGCTCCGTGGGCGGCCTCGCGTTCCGCCGAGTCCGTCCTCGGCATCGCTCCGTACGTCTCCAGGGCGGGCCCGGAGGCGACGGGGTTGCGCAGCCGCCCGGTGGACTGTCCGCTGCCGGTGACCTCGACCTCCACCGTGTCGCCGGGGGAGACGACGGACGCGCCGGCGGGAGTGCCCGTAAGGATGACGTCCCCGGGCTCCAGGGTGACCAGTCTCGACAGATCGGCGACGAGCTGTCCGAAGGGGAAGAGGAGCGTGTCGGTGGTGTCGTCCTGCACGAGTTCGCCGTTGACCCAGGTACGCAACTGAAGTGCGGTCGGGTCGAGTTGGCGCGCGTCCAGCAGCCGCGGCCCGATCGGGGTGAAGCCGTCGGCGCCCTTGGATCGGAGGTTGGAGCCGCGGTCGGCATACCGCAGGTCGTAGACCCCGGCGTCGTTCGCGGCGGTCACCCACCGCACGTGGGACCAGCCGTCCTCCGGCCGCACCCGCTGGGCCCGGCTGCCGACGACCAGGGCGATCTCGCCTTCGAACCCGAGAAGTTCACACCCCTCCGGGCGGACGATGGCTTCCTTGGTGCCTGCCAGCGACGAGGGGGGCTTGAGGAAGTAGGAGGGCTGGGCCGGGATCCGGCCGCGCTCCTTGGCCCGGCTGGGGTAGTTGAGATGGACAGCGATGATCTTCGACGGGGGGTTCCCCAGGGGGTGCGTCATCAGGAGCGCTCCAGGCTGCGCTGATCCAAGAAGCCCTGGACCTTCGCCTTGTACGGCTCGCGGTCGTACGACTTCACGTACGCGCCCGCCATGCGGACGGGGTCGCCGAAGAAGTAGTACTCGTAGAGGGCCTGGCGGCTGGAGAAGGCGGAGATGCAGGTGTCCCAGACGAGACGGAAGAGCTTCACGCGCTCGGCGCCGGTGAGGGTGGCCGACTGGAGGTAGGCCTCGATGTCGGCGGCCGCCGGGCCCGTGATGTCGAGTTCGGTCGGGGTGGCCATCAGGCCGGAGGCGCCGAGCTTGCGCAGGATCTGCGGGAAGCGCTGGTAGAGCTTGGGGTAGAGGTTGCGCGCGGCGTTGAGGGGGGCCCAGGCCGGGGTCAGCACCCCGTACTCGTTGACCTCGGCGTCGGCTTCCGCCGCGCGGAGGAAGGCGCGCAGCGTCTCCAGGGTGGTGATGATCTCGGCGATGTCCTCCTGGACGTGCTGGAACTGCTCGATGCCGATGGCCTCCGTCAGCAGTGTCACCAGTCCGAGGATGTACTCGGTCTTGGCGGTCGTGCGGGTCACGACCTGGTGCGTCATGTGCACCACGGAGGCGGTCTGGGAGTAGAAGCCGTTGCACAGCTCGGCGTCGCCGAGGGCGAAGCAGCGCTCGAAGGGCACGTGCACGTCGTCGAAGACGACCACACAGTCCGATTCCTCGAAGCGGGAGGCGAGGGGGTGGTCGTGGTGCGGTCGGTCGTAGTCGAGGGGCTCGCGGGCGATGTAGCGCAGGCCGGGGGTGTCGTTGGGGATGGCGAAGGCGTACGAGTACGGCTTGTCCTCGGGGGTGCCGCGGAGCACGGTCGAGGGGAAGACGAGCATCTCGTCGGCGAAGGGGGCGATGGTGGCGAGCATGCGCGCCCCGCGGATCACCACGCCGTTGTCGTCCTCCTTCACGATGCGTGCCGCGAGCTTGCCGCCCGCCTGTTGGGTGCCCGCCACCGCCCGGTTGACCTGCGGCGGGATCAGCGTGTGTGTGCACAGCAGATCCTCTTCGCGGGCCTTCTCGTAGTAGCGGCGGATGTTCTCGCCGAAGGCGGGGTTGGCCTGGGCGAACCAGTCGGCGGCCGAGGCGAGGGCCATCAGGGAGCTGTTCATGTAGTCGCCGGTGCGGCCCAGCATGCCGTTGCTGTGGTCGGCCCACACCTTGAAGGCCTGACGGCGCTTGACGAGATCGTCGGGTGTGCGGGGGGTGAGGAAGGACGTGCCGACCGGCTCGCCGGAGGTGGGGGAGGCGTACGTGAGGACGTCCTTGTGTTCGTCGCTGTGCTGGAGGTCGTACAGCTCGGCGTAGGTCCGCACCACGTTGCGGAAAGCGGGGTGCTCCTGGATTCCTCCGGTGAGTGTCTCGCCCTGGATGTGCACGGTGGGGCGGGACTGGGAGAGGCGATCGAGGAATTCCTTGCCGGTGCGTGCGGCCATGGTGGTTCTCCTGGGGAGTGGGGTGGGGCGCGAGAGGGGGGTGGGACGGGCGGAAGAGCTTCAGAAAAGGTGCTCGATGCCGTCGGTCGACTCGGTCGTGGACGCGAAACGGCTCCAGGCGTAGGTCAGGGCGTCGCCGTCGCGGTGACCGAGGTCGGTGACGCGGCCGAGGACCAGGGTGTGGTCGCCGCCGTCGTACGCGCGCCAGGGCTCGCACTCCACCCAGGCGAGTGGGTCGGCCAGTCGGGGGACGCGCGCGCCCTGGGCCCAGCGGGGCTCCGCGGTGCTCGGGGCCCCCGCGAACAGCCGGGCCAACTGCTCCTGTTCGGCACCGAGGATGTTCACGCAGAAGGGCCCGTCGGCCAGCTGGTCGTGGCAGCGGGCCCGGCGGGCGACGCTGATCAGGACCAGCGGCGGTTCGGCGGACACGGACGTGAAGGAGTTCATGGTGGCGCCCCGCGGACCACTGCCGGTCGCGTACGACACCACCGTGACGCCGGTGGCGAAACGGGACATGCAGGCACGCAGCGCGCCGGGACTGGGGGGAGCGAGTGCTTCGGGCATACGAGGTTCCTTGGGATCGATCGCCCGCCACACCGTCCGCCTTGACGGAGGAGGAGCGGCCTGGGCTACCCGGCCGCACGTCGGGACGCGCGGCCGAGAGGAGACCTGCGATCTCCGCGGCGTCGCGACGCCCGGCACGCACTCCCCCACTCTCGACTTCGCTCGAGCGGGGGGACCCCCATGCCGCACGGCGCGAAGGGCCAGGTGGTTCCGCCACATGACCCTCCACGCCGCACGGCGATCGCACGCACCGAACGCCGCTCCTTCTCCCACGGAGATCCATCAGAAGGGCCCTAGACTCCGACTGTGACCCAGGAACCGGAACCGCTGGATGCCGACCACCTGCACTTCTGGTCGTTCATCGACCACGCCGTCGACCGGGCGTCGCGGGAACTTCCCGGCATCGACCCGCTCGCCATGCGGCTGGTGCTCACCCTCCACCGCGCGGCCAACATGCTCGTCTACGACCTCGAATCCGCCGTACACCGGCCTCGCGGCTGGTCATGGCCCGGCTTCCGAGTGCTGTTCGCCATCTGGCTGTCGGGCCCGGTCGAGGCGAAGAAGGTCGCGGAGCTGTCCGGCATGAGCCGAGCCGCCGTGTCGGCGCTGGTGAACACGCTGGAACGGGACGGCCTGGTGAGCAAGGAGCGCGCCTCCTACGACGGGCGCGCGGTCCAGCTCGGCCTCACCGAGGCCGGCCTGCATGCGATCGCCACTGCCTTCCAGGCACACAACGCACGTGAACAGGAGTGGGCGGGCGCCCTCAGCGAGGACGAGCAGCAGACCCTCATCGAGTTGCTCGGCAAGCTGACCGCGCACTCCGCGCACTCCGACGTCCGGCATCGGACCTGAGGGGTTTTCCCAGGGCAATGAGCCAATGGCAGGCGTCCTACCTGGCGGACGGCGACTGCTTCGCCGCCCGAGCCGCCTACCCGAGCCGACCGCACTTGCGGCACGGGTACTCGAAACCGTCGGCCGACGGGGCACATCCCTCCTCCGCGTCGCCCGTATTCGGCTACCTCGATGATCTGCCTCAAAGTGCCCATCTGGACGCCCAAGGCCAGGTCGACGCGCGCGAGTGCGGCGCGCGAGACGATACCGAGCTTGGGGAACACGTTGGCAGGTGATGACCCACCGTGCGGGACTGATCTTCTGGATCGGACGGCTCCGATGGGGAGTCGCTTGCGTGACTCCCTTCCGGGCGTGCGGCTCTCAGGCCTCGTCACGTCGCGCGGTCCGCAGGACTTTGTGGGTCACGGGGAAGATCGCGAAACCGGTCCGGTGGGCCAGGGTTCCCCACAGGCCCCGCGGCAGGTAGAGGGAGACGGCGATGGCGGCGGCGCCGATGACGACGAGGTACCAGACGCCGCTCTGGGCGAAGTACTTGTCCAGGAGGAAGTAGACGAGGGCGCCGATGACCGGGCCTTCGACGGTGCCGATGCCGCCGATGACCACCATGAAGATCATCAGGGCCGTGTACTGCACCCCGAAGATCTGCGAAGGCGAGGCCACCCCAAGGCTGTTGACGCAGATCACCGCTCCGGCAGCGGCGCAGCCGCCGGCCGCCGCGATGTAGATGATCCGCTTGCCACGCGTGACGTTCACGCCGAGCGAGCCGGCCGCGGTCTCGTCGTCTCGGATGGCCTGGAGGTCCAGGCCGAGGCGGCTGCGCAGCGCCAGATACGTGCCCAGCACCGCCGCCGCCATCACGGCGAGGGCCAACCAGTAGGTGTACGCCTGCCGTAGCACCGGTTCGGCGGTGAGGGTGGTGATGTTGCGGCCGCTCGCGGCACCGAGGGAGTCGAAGCGGACGACGATGAGGCGAGCGACCTCGGCGATCACCCATGTCCCGACGGCGAAGTAGCCGCCGCGCAGCCGGAAGGCGATGTAGGACACCGGCCAGGCGATCAGAGCGACGACCGCCGATACGACGAGCGTGCCGGCGTAGACGTCGATTCCGTGGTCGTTGACGACGAACAGCGTGTACGCGCCGAGGCCGATGAAAGCCTGCTGGCCCATGGAGACCATGCCGGCGTATCCGGCGAGCAGGTTCCACATCGAGGCCAGGGCGATGAGGTAGCAGAGCTTCACCAGTTGGGTGGTGACGCCGTTGTCGACGAGGTAGGGCAGGCTCGCCATGATCAGCAGGACGAGGAACGTCCCGGTCAGGCCGAGGACGGCGGCGCGGCCGCCGCGTCGGACGGCGGGGGGTGCAGACGGGGCCGGCGGGGAGTCGACGGCGGTGGTCTGGGCGGTCATGCGAGCACACTCCTGCCGAACAGGCCCTGCGGCCGGAGAACCAGAACCGCCAGGAACACCAGATGCCCGGCGAGCAACGGCAGGTCGGGCGAGATCTGGGCGCCGACGGACTGCGCGATGCCCAGCACCATGCCGCCGGCGAGGGTGCCCCACAGCGAGCCGAGGCCGCCGATGATGACGACTTCGAAGGCGAACAGGACGTTGAGCTGGCCCTCGTACGGGGTCACTCCGCCCTGCCGCATCGTGTAGAGGGTGCCGGCCAGAGCGACGGTGGCGAAGGCGATGACGGTGGTGAGGGCATAGACCTTGCGGTTGTCGACGCCCATCAGCCGGACGACGGCGCGGTCGTCGGCGGTGGCCCGGACGATGCGGCCGGACTGGGTGCGGTAGAGGAAGAGGTGCAGCGTGGCCAGGACGGCGACCGCCGCCCCGACGGTGATCAGCGGGAACCAGCCGATGGCCAGGTCGCTGCCGACGCGGATGCTCGCGGTGCCGAGCGAGCCGATGCCGAGCGGCTTGGAGTCGTTGCTGAAGAGCTGGACGAGTACGTTCGGGATGATCACGGAGATGCCGAAGGTGACCATCAGGGGCGCGAACTCGCTGAGCCCCATGGCCCGGTCGAGCAGTGTCCGCTGGATGACGTAGCCGAGGCCGCCGACGGCCGCCATCGAGACCAGCACGGTGAGCGCGACGGGGATGTGCAGGCTGACTGCGGCCACCGAGGCCACGTAGCCGCCGAGGATCATCAGGTCGCCGTGGGCGAGGTTGGCGACCCGCATCACCCCGAAGATCAGGGACAGGCCCGCCGCGGCCATGGCGAAGATGCCGCCGAGCAGCATGCCCTGTGCGATGGCGTTGAGCCACGTCATGGGGACGTCACCTCCAGGGTGCCGAAGTAGGCGGCCGTGACCTGCTCACGGGTCAGGTCGGCGGCCGGGGCGGTCAGGACGACGCGGCCCTCCAGGACGCAGGCGATGCGGTCGGCGACCGCGAACGTGCGGGTCAGGTCCTGCTCCACGAGGACGACGGTGGTGCCCTCGGTGCGGATGCCGGGAAGCGCCGTGTAGAGCTGCTCGACGACCAGCGGCGCGAGGCCGAGCGACACCTCGTCGAGCAGCAGCAGGCGGGGGTTGCCCATCAGAGCGCGGCCGATGGCGACGGCCTGCTGCTCGCCTCCGGAGAGGCGGGCGGCCTTGCGGGTGCGGCGGTCGGCGACGAGCGGCATCATCTCGTACACCTTCTTCAGGTCCCACGGGCCTTTCCGGCCGTTGGCGGCGCCGACCCGGAGGTTCTCCTCGACGGTGAGGGACGGGAAGAGCCGCCGCCCCTCGGGGACGAGGCCGATGCCCTTGCGGGAGCGGTGGATGTCGGGGAGGGCGGTGACGTCCTCCCCGTCGAAGCGGACGGTTCCGCTGAAAGGCTTGAGAGCCCCGGCGACGGTCCGCAGCAGGGTGGACTTGCCGGCGCCGTTGGCACCGACAAGGGCGAGGAGTTCGCCTTCGGCGACGTCGAGGGTGATGCCGAAAAGAGCCTGGAAGTCCCCGTATCCGGCATCGATCGCCTCGAGGTGCAGCAGTGGGCTGCTCACGCTGTCGTACCTCCCAGATAGACCTCGGCGACCTCGGGGCTGGCGAGGACCTCGTGCGGGTCGCCGTCGACGCGGATGCGGCCGTAGGCGAGACAGACCAGCCGGTCCACGACCTGGACCAGGGCCTTGACGACGTGCTCGATCCACAGGATGGTCACGCCGGCCTCCTTCAACGACAGGACGGTGCCGACCAGTTCGTCGGCCTCGCTCTCGGTGAGGCCGCCCGCGATCTCGTCGAGCAGGAGCAGCTCGGGGGCGGTGGCCAGGGCGCGGGCCAGCTCCAGGCGCTTGCGGCCGAGCAGCGGCAGGCCGCCGGCCGGCTTGTTGGCGACCGGGAGCATGCCGGTGGTCTCCAGCGCGGTGAGGGCCTGTTCGCGGGCGTGGGCCCCGCGCAGCCCGGCCCCGCGTTGGGCGCCGACCAGGACGTTCTCGAAGACCGTCAGATCCCCGAACGGGCGGGGGATCTGGAAGGACCGGCCGACCCCGAGACGGCACCGCTGGGCGGCGGAGACGCGGGTGACGTCGCGGCCCCCGAGCCGTACGGTGCCCCGGGTGACGGGCTCGACGCCCGAGATGGCGCTCAGCAGCGTCGACTTGCCGGCCCCGTTCGGGCCGACGATGCCGACGGCCTGGCCGCGCGGGACCGCCAGCTCGACGTCCTCCAGCACGTTGAGGGCCCCGAAGCTGACGGCCAGGTGCTCGACCTCCAGCAGCGGCTGGAGCACCGGCGCCGTCACAGCTCCCGGGCCTTCATGTCGATCTTGGCCTCGGGGATCAGCGTGTTGCCGACGATCTTCAGGTCGTAATGGCCGCCACTGCCCTTGACCCACTGGGTGCTGACAACCGGGATGGCGGCGACGTTCTTGACGGGGTTGGCCGCGCCACCCCCGGTCCAGTCGACGCGGCCGATGACCGTGTCCATGCTGGTCTTCCCGATCCGGTTGGCGACAGCCTTCTTGTCCTTGGGGTTCGCGTGCCGCAGGACGTTGTCCGCGATCTCGAACAGGGCGTGGTTGAAGCCGAGCGCCTGGTTCCACCGGCGGCCCTTGGCCTGCGCGGACTTCCCGTAGTCGTCGGCGAGCTGCTGCGACGTCTGCCCGGTCAGGCTGGAGCTGAACGGGAACTGCGGCAGCCACCAGCTCTCGGTGCACAGTCCGTCGCCCAGGCCGTTCGGCAGCGAGGCGACCGACGACTCGAAGAGGATGGCCTTGGCGATGGTGACCACCTTCGGCTTGAAGCCCTGCTGGGCGGCCTGCGTCCAGAAGGTCGCGAAGTCCGGCGGCGTCGGCACACCCGCCAGGATCTGCACGCCCTCCTTCTTGAATGTCGCGATGATCGACGAGAAGTCCTTCGTCCCGTCCTCGTAGGCGCCCGGGTCGACGAAGGTGAAGCCCTTGGCCCCGGCCTGCGCGCGGAAGCCGGTCTTCTTGTCGCGGAACGCGCCGCCGTCGGCGTCGTTCGGCCACAGGACACCGACCTTCTTGTTGGTGTCGAACATCCGCCAGATGTCGCTCTCGCCGGTGACGACGTGCTCGATGCCGTCGAAGAAGTGGTACGTGTACGTGAACGTCTTCTGCGGGGTGCCGCCACGTCCGAAGAAGTACGACTGCCAGGGCTCGATGGTCGAGATACAGGGCACGCCCTCGCTCTCGCACTTGTTGGCGACCGGGTGCACGGTCTCCGGCGTCGACGTGACCAGCATCAGGTCCACGCCCTGCTGGGAGATCAGCTCGTTCGCGATCGTCGCCGCCTGCTGCGGGTCGGAGCCGGTGTCACGGTCGAGGATCTGCACCTTGTAGGTCTTGCCGCCGAACTTGAGGCCCTTGGCGAAGGCCGCTCTGGCCTGCTTGAGGATGTACTCGTCGGACTCGGCGAAGGCCGCGTACGCACCGGTGCGCGGACTCACATAGCCGATCTTGATGACGTCGCCGGACGAGGATCCGGAGCCCTTCAGGCCCCCGCCACAGGCGGCGATCAGCGGTGCGGCGCCCGCGGTGGCGGCGCCGAGCCCGAGGGCCCGCAGGACGGTTCGTCTGTTCGGCTGGTTCTTCGGCTGCTGCGCGGAGTGGTCCATGCGGTGACTCCTGGCTCCTAGTGACGGAGCGGTGAACGTAGGGCTACGCGGAGCCGGTGCACAGTGCATGGATTCGATATGAGAAACGGCGGCGACGCCGTTGTGAAACGGTAATGAAACGGGACCTGTCGGTCTGCGGTCCTTCCTTGCGAAACGGCTCGTTCACCAGCTGGGACCCCGTGGCCCGCTGCACGGCCTTCCCCCGGCCGTCAAGGACACATCCATGTGGCCGGGCTGCCGAACTCAGCGGGTTCCAGAGTGCTCGCGGATCTCGTACCCGCCCAGGACGCGGCGGCGGTCGCCCGGCTGCGCGAAGCCGGGGCGATCATTCTGGGCAAGACGAACATGCACGAGCTGGTCTTCGGCGCGCCCAGCGCGAACGGCCCGTTCGGCCCCGTACGCAACCCGGCGGGCCCGGACCGTTTCGCAGGCGGGAGCAGCAGCGGCACGGCGGCGGCGGTCGCCTGCGGAGCCGCACCGGCGGGCCCGGGGACCGATACCGGAGGCTCGGTGCGCATCCCGGCCACGCTGACCGGCATCGCCGCCCTGCGGCCGACTACCGGCCGCTACCCGGGCAAAGGGGGTCACC
Organism: Streptomyces violaceoruber; assembly: GCA_000720805.1. Taxonomy (GTDB): domain Bacteria; phylum Actinomycetota; class Actinomycetes; order Streptomycetales; family Streptomycetaceae; genus Streptomyces; species Streptomyces cellulosae_A. Next base: position 1,338 of record JODI01000167.1, on the reverse strand, counting down.
CCGCTGTCCCGGGCGACATGCGACACGGTCGGCGCCATGGCGCCGACCGTCGCCGTACTGGCCCTCCTCGACGCGGTGCCGGCTGCCGATCCGGCCCCTGCCGAACCGCCGCCCGCCCGTGACGTCACGTTCGCCAAGCGACCTGTCCGGTCCGCCATCGCGAGCCACGCCCAGCGGTCGTGCCGGGGGTGACCGAGGCAACCTTCTCCTAGCTGGAGGGTTCGGAAGGCGCGTAAGGTGCCGGTATGGGCGAAGCGCGGGGAAGCGGCAGCGAGCCGGACGCCCCCAAGCCCTCCGTTCAGACCCTGGACCGGGGGCTGCGGCTGCTTGAGCTGATCGCGCTGTCGCACGAGCCGCTGTCACTGGCCGAGCTGAGTCAGCGGATGGGGCTGCACCGGTCGATCATCTACCGCCTGCTGCGCACCCTCCAGGACCACCGCCTGATCGCGCACACGCCGCAGGGATACGTGCTCGGCACGCGCGCCCAGTCACTGGGCCGCCGCACGCTCCCCGTACTCCAGCGGATCGCCAAACCCGAGATCGCCAAGCTCGCCGCCCGCGTCGGGCTGACCGCCTTCTTCGTCGTCCGCGACGGCGACGAGGCGGTCACTCTCGTCTCCGTCGAGGTGGAGAGCGCCCGCTCCCGCACCGTCTACATCCCAGGTGACCGGCACCCCCTCACCCTCGGGTCTCCCGGCATCGCCATGCTCGCCGCCGAACCCCCGCGCGACGACGAGCGCCCCGAGATCACCCGGGCCCGCGCCGCCGGCTACGCCACCAGCCGCAGCGAGGTCGTCCTCGGCCTCGGCGCCCTCTCCGCCCCTGTCGTCTCACCCTCCGGCAACGCCGTCGCATCCGTCTCCATCGTGTACACCGTCGAACGCCCCGGTCCCGCCGAGATCGAGGCCGTCCTCGACACCGCTCGCGTGATCACCGGGCGTCTGCACACGGCTCTGTCCACGGGGGTGGTCCTGCCGGGCGTCGGCTGACCTTTCCTCTGCCGCCGCCTCGCGGGCGCCTCGCCCGCTTCGGGACGGCCACGCCGGACTCTCCCCACCCTTCGGCCGGGAGGTGCCCCCTCCGCCTTGCCGGGGCACACGCCTGTGCCGGGTTCAGGGGGCAGCCGGGCGAACGCACCACGCCGCGGTCCGAGGCGGAGCCCATGGTTGAGCGGAGGGCAAGGCCTTCGCGGGGATCTCGCATAGTGAACTCGCCTGTGGTCCGGCCCCGGGGGCCGCGCCTACTGAGTTTTTCGTTAGTTCTGTGGGTGCAGGAGCTTCAGCGGTGTGAGGCTGTTGGTGTGTCTTCCGAGTCGCAGGCCGTGGTTTCCGATGTGTC
>JODI01000166.1 GCA_000720805.1 Streptomyces violaceoruber | reverse complement strand
GGGCTCGGAGATGTGTATAAGAGACAGGCCCCCTCCTCCCCCGACCTCTCCCCCAAGGACCCCGACTGGTGGCGGCAGGCCGTCGTCTACCAGGTCTACCCGCGCAGCTTCGCCGACGCCGACGGTGACGGGCTCGGAGACCTGAAGGGCGTCACCCGGCGGCTGACCCACCTCGCCGCCCTCGGTGTCGACGCCCTGTGGCTCAGCCCCTTCTACCCCTCCGAACTCGCCGACGGCGGCTACGACGTCGCCGACTACCGGGACGTCGACCCGCGCCTGGGCACCCTCGACGACTTCGACGCGATGGCCGCCGAGGCCCACCGTCTGGGCCTCAAGGTGATCGTCGACCTGGTCCCCAACCACACCTCCCACCAGCACGCCTGGTTCCAGGAGGCCCTGGCCGCCGGCCCCGGATCCCCGGCCCGCGACCGGTACGTCTTCCGCGACGGCCGGGGCGCGCACGGCGAACTCCCGCCCACCGACTGGCAGTCCGTCTTCGGCGGCAGCGCCTGGCGGCGGGTCCCGGACGGGCAGTGGTACCTCCACCTGTTCGCTCCCCAGCAGCCCGACCTCGACTGGGCCAACGAGGAGGTCCGCGCCGACTTCCGCACCACCCTGCGCTTCTGGTCCGACCGGGGCGTCGACGGTTTCCGCGTCGACGTCGCCCACGCCCTGGCCAAGGACCTCGGCGAACCCCTGCGGGACCTCGGTTCCCCCGAACTCAGCGCGGAGGACGCGCTGTCCGGTTTCCCGCCCGGCACCCACCCCTTCTACGACCGCGACGAGGTCCACGAGATCTACCGCGACTGGCGCAAGATCCTCGACGCCTACCGCCCGCCCCGCATGGCCGTCGCCGAGGCCTGGGTCCCCGGTGCCCGGCGCGCGCTGTACGCCCGCCCGGACGAACTCGGCCAGGCCTTCAACTTCGAGTATCTGCAGGCCGATTGGGACGCGGACGCCCTCCGCGAGGTCATCACCGACTCCCTGGCCACCGCCCGGGCGGCCGGCGCCTCCGCCACCTGGGTCCTGTCCAACCACGACGTCGTGCGCCACGCGTCCCGCCTGATGCTCCCGCCCGGCACCGACTCCAACGCCTGGCTCCTGTCCGGCGGTCACGCCCCCGCGATCGACGAGACGGCAGGGCTGCGGCGGGCCCGGGCGGCCACGCTGCTGATGCTGGCGCTGCCCGGATCCTCGTACGTCTACCAGGGCGAGGAACTCGGCCTGCCCGAGGTGGCCGACCTGCCCGTCGAGGTGCTCCAGGACCCGATCTGGGAGCAGACGGGCCGTGTCCGCAAGGGCCGCGACGGCTGCCGGGTGCCGCTGCCGTGGACGACGACGGGACCCTCGTACGGCTTCGGGGCGGCCGGCGCCTGGCTGCCGCAGCCGGAGAGCTTCGCGCGGTACGCGGTCGAGGCGCAGGACGGAACCGAGGGCTCGACCCTGGAGTTCTACCGCACGGCCCTGCGCCTGCGCCGCAAGCTGCAGGAGGGGGAGTCGCTGACCTGGGCGGACGACAGCCCGCCCGGGGTGGTGGACTTCACCCGCCACGACGGCTGGCGCTGCGTCACCAACGTGTCCGGCACGGCCGTACCCCTGCCGCCCGGGGATGTGCTGCTGAGCAGCGCGCCCCTGGCGGACGGGGGTGCGCTGCTCGGGCCGGACACCACGGTGTGGCTCGCGTAGAGGTGGCCGGAAGCGGCCGGTGAACCGCCGGGGAGCGCCGGGCCTCAGCCCGCCGGCGGGTTGGACGGGATCGCGATCGGGGTCTCCGTGCTGTTCGCCGGCGGGGTGAGCACGACCATCGGCTCGCCGGCCTGCGGCGCGGGCGGCGTCAGCTGGTCGCTGGGCAGCTTGGGCGGGGTGGTCTGGGTGAAGAGGGCCTGGTCGAAGTTGACCAGCCCGGTCTTCTCCATGACCGTCATGTGGTCCAGGACGGTGACGTTGGCCTTGTCGGCCAGCAGCCGCACCATGCTGTTCTTCGTCGTGGACCGGATCTTCGCGATCGTGTTGAAGATCGAACCGTGCGTCACCCGCAGGATGTTGGCGAAGTCCGAGTCGAACTGCGTGCCCTTGGGATCCGAGTTGAGCTGGTTCACGAAGCCGACCTGCTGCGGGCTGGCCACGTTGGGCAGCGTGACGTTGAGCATCGGGGCGATCTTCCGGCAGGCGTCGTCCAGCCCGGCGTGTCCGTCGACCAGGTGCTCGGAAGCCGTCAGAACGGCCTTGGACGTTCCCTTGTTCAGCCCCATCTGGCCCACCGGGTATTCCCACAGTCCCGCCGCGCGCACCTTGACCACGAAGTCCCGGTCCTGCTCCGTCAACGGCCCCCACTGCGTCTGGGCGATGACTCTGTCCTGGGCGCTGGATACGGTGCTGAGACCGAGCATTGACGGGTAGGCGAGGGCCCCCAGCGTCAGCGTGAGGGCACCGCCCACGAACAGAGTTCCCATCGCGTTCCGCGAAAAGCGCACCATGCCTCCTGCCCGGTCGAGGGCCCGCCGGTGTGCGGGCCTGACGGACAGAAGTACGGAAGGGGACGGTCAAGAAACCTTTTGATTTGGCAAAGTCTCGAGTCGGATGCCGAGATCGGCCCCGGCGGGCGTCTCGCCCGGTTGACCGAACGTTGACCGGTTCGCGGGTACTTCGGGAGGTAATCGCGGGAGAGTCCTGACGGGCCCCGCGCCTAGATTTGCCGCATGTCCATGTCACAGCGACGCCCGCAGGTACCGGTGAGGGCAGCCGGCACGCTTCCCGTCCTCCCCTACCGCAAGCCCACCAAGGGCCGCGACTACTGGGTGATCGACGAGGTACTGCCGGACGTCGACGCCGTACGGGAAGGCTGTCTCGCCAAGGACGACTGGGTCGAGGGGTACCCGCACAAGCCGGAGGCCTGGCCGGGGCTGCGGGCGATGCCCGGGCTCGGGCCGGGGCAACTGGAGCGGGTGGAGCGGGCGGTGCGCAAGGCGACCGGGGCTGGGAAGCTGTGGGTGCAGGAGGCCCCTGGCGGAGGGACCCTCAACCACAACTGCGTGCAGGTCGTGGGGGAGGGGGAGAGCACGCCCCGGCCGCACACCGACTCGCGCTCGCTGTGCCGGTACGCCGCCGTGCTGTATCTCAATCCCGGCGTGCCCAAGGACTGCGGGACCAGTTTCTACCGGCAGGCCCTGCCCGGCGGACGGCTCGGCGGCAATGTCGTACAGGCCCCGCACAACAACCTCGTCGACGCACTCGGTACGCGCTTCGTCGCGCCGGACGCCTTCGAGGAGGACGTGCGCGTGCCGCACAAGTACAACCGTCTCCTCCTCTACAACGCCAACCTCGTGCACAGCGCCACCGGTTACTTCGGCCGCACGCTGGCGGAGAAGCGGATGACCGCCGTCTTCTTCTGGATGGCCTGACCGGAGCGGCAGGGCCGGCCAGTCCGGTCGGCCGACCGGACTGAAGGGGCGTCAGCGGTCATCGCGCCGCCTCGTCCGTCTCTCCGGACTCAGTACCGCACCGCCCGCCCCACCTTCGCCCTCACCTCGCCGCTCAGCTCACGGTTGCTGCGGGCCGTCGCCTTGCCGGAGGCGCCCGCCGCCACGTCCGACACCGTCACGAGGACCATGTCGCGCAGGCTGCCGTCCTGGTCGGTGAAGTCGACCTGGACCGCGAAGGTCTTCGTGGAGCCGGCCGAGTTGTCGGCGGTGACCTGCACCGTCGTACGGTCGCCGTCCGCGGCGGGCTTCCCGAGGCGGACGGCGTCCTTGACGTCCACCCCGCCTTTGATGTCGTCGAGTTTCCGGCCCACCTCCGCCGTCGCCGACGCCAGTGCGCCCGAGCCGCGCGAGGCGAGCGAGGACGCGGCGCCGGTCACCTCGGCGCCGGCCGACCGGGCCGCCGACTCGGCCTTGCTGGCGGCGCCGGACGGGCTGTCGTCGCCGGAGCAGCCCGTCAGACAGGACAGGGCGAGCGCGGTGGCCACGACCGCCGTCCGTGCCGCGCCCGTGGTCCGGCGTGCGGGGTGACCGGTCATGTTCGCCTCCAGGTGCGATGAGGGTGTCCCTCGCTGTCAGGTCCCCCCACTGTGTGTCCTGCCTGCCCCGCGAAGGCCGGTGTACGGGCGCGTGCATGCCGGGTGTCACCCGTACGGCCCTGTCCCCCTGGCGGGGGCGGCTGCCGCGCCCGATGGTCGAAACGCAGGACACCGGCGCGGGACAGCGCAGGCGACAGCACATGACACCGGCGGACGGCGTACCCCGCCCACCGCCCCGGAGAGAAAAGGGGTCCGGCCATGACCCAGCAGCCGCACGCGACACAGCCGCCGACGGGTGGAGGGCAGCAGCCGACGGGTGGAGGGCAGCCGCCGAGGGGTGGGGGACAGCAGGCGACGGGCGAGCAGACCAGGCCCACCTGGGACGACTACGGCTATGCCTCGACGCCCGCGGAGACCGGCTGGGCCAGGGGCGGGGTCATCCTCGCCGGTGTCCTGATGCTGGTGAACGGCATCCTGGCGATCTTCCAGGGCATCTCCGCCCTCGCGAAGGACGACGTCTGGGCCACCATCGGCGACTACGTCTACAAGATCAACCTCACCGGCTGGGGCATCATCCTGCTCGTCCTGGGCGCGGTGTCCGCGCTCACCGGCGTGGGGATCCTGATGGGCGCCACGTGGGCACGGATCACGGGTATCTTCCTGGCGTCGCTGAGCCTGATCGCACAGTTCCTGTTCCTGCCGTACGCGCCGCTCTGGTCGCTCATCATGATCGCCGTGAACATCTTCGTGATCTGGGCGCTCGCCGTGTACCGGCCCGCGGGTGGTCGGCCTCAGACGTGACCGATGCCGCCGCTGCCGAACGAACCGCTGGACCCCGGCAGCCAGCGCTTTCGGACCTGGTCCTTTCCTCGTCGGGTCCCGGAGGCGTGGAGCTGGTACGGCATGAGCCGTTCCCCCCCGTCCACGGGCGCCGGAACCTCGTCCGGCTCGCGCAGCTCCCGCGTCTCCCGGACGGGGCCGGTCTCCGGCAGCCTGGGCTGTTCCTCGGGCCGGGGATGCGGCAGCTCCTGATCCATGACCTTCATGCCCAGCCGCACGGCCCACACCAGCAGGCCGGCGATGAACAGGCCACCGGCGAAGGCGGCGATCACGTTGAGTACGTCGCCCGACGTGGCCGCCAGTACAAACGTCGCGGTACTCATCCTTCGAGTATGGCCGAAAAGCGGTGGCTTTGTGTGGCCTGGGTCACGGGCGGAACGGGAGGAGCCGAGAGCCCAGCGGGGTTCAGGCGCCGGTGAGCGCGGCGAACGCCTCGTCCAGCAGGTCCACCAGGTCCGTTGGCGTGCACGTCACCGCGTATGGCATGACTGTGACAATGAAGGAGCCATTTCGTCATGGCATCCCTCCACGGCGGTCCCCCACCATGACCTGGTGAACGATCATCTGGCCAACCCGCCCGCTCCCGCCGACCTCTCCGCCCTGCGCCCCGTCCGGTGGGAGGCCCGCTGTGCCGTCGCGGGTCTCGCCCTCGCCGGGGCCGCCTGGCTGGTCCGGGCGGTCTGGGAGATCCGCCTCGCGACGGCCGGGCAACCCGCGTCCGGGCCACCGGACCAGGGCGGCGGCCGGCACCGGCCGCTGACCTCGCTGGAGGACGGCTACCACGTGGTCAGCTCGCTGAGCGAGGGCGCCGTCGTGCTCTGCGCGCTGCTGTTCCTGTCCTGGCTGTGGCGGGTACGGGACAACGCCCGCGCCCTCTCCGGCGAACAGGCGCGCCACTCCTGGATATGGATGTACTTCGGCTGGGTCCTCCCGCTCGCCAACCTCTGGATCCCCCGCGGCCTCGTCGTCGACATCCACCGCCGGAGCGCCCCCGGCAGGCCCCTCCCGAGCTCGGTCAACTGGTGGTGGGGCCTGTGGCTGATCGGTCTGTTCAGCGGGGTGGGTCTCATGTCCGCCGACGACACGGACGAGCTCATCGCCCGGGCGTACACCGACGGAGGGATGCTGCTCGCCGCCGACGCGGCGATCGTGGGCGCGGCGTTGGCGGCGGTCCTCGTCGTGCGGGCGGTCACGTCGGCGCAGCGGGAGCGGATGGCGGGGGGCGTGCCGGAGTAGGGCCGGGCCCTCCTGCCCACCTGCCGCCCCGGCGCCAATTTGCCAAGTCTTGGAGCCCCTCCGCCCCGGACCCACTTGCCTGCAGCAACCAACGGAAACCACTCTGGGCTGAGCAACGGGAGCGTGGGAAGAAAAGGAACTCCATGGCGACGTCCACACCGGCCGATACCCGGGCCCAGGGTGACGCGGGAGGGCATCGGCCAGGTCCGGAAGCCGCCGGGAGCGGACGGCCCGACGAGAGTCCCATGACGCACCGCCAGATCATAGAGGCGCTGACCGGGCTGCTGCTCGGCATGTTCGTGGCGATCCTGTCGTCCACGATCGTCTCCAACGCCCTGCCCCGGATCATCGGCGACCTCGGCGGCGGCCAGAGCGCCTACACCTGGGTCGTGACGGCGTCCCTGCTGACGATGACCGCGTCCGTCCCGTTGTGGGGCAAGCTCGCCGACCTGTTCTCCAAGAAGCTGCTGGTCCAGTTCGCACTGGTGCTGTTCGTGTGCGCCTCGGCGGTGGCGGGACTGTCGCACAGCCCCGGCATGCTCATCGCCTGCCGCGCGGTCCAGGGCCTCGGCATGGGCGGCCTGACCTCGCTCGCCCAGATCGTCCTCGCCGCGATGGTCCCGCCCCGCGAGCGCGGCCGCTACAGCGGCTACCTCGGCGCCACCTTCGCCACCGCCATGGTGGGCGGCCCGCTGATCGGCGGAGTCATCACCGACACCAGCTGGCTCGGCTGGCGCTGGATCTTCTACATCGGCGTACCGTTCGCCGTCGTCGCCCTGATCGTGCTCCAGCGCACCCTGCACCTGCCCGTGGTCCGCCGCGAGGCCAAGGTCGACTGGGCCGGTGCCTTCTTCATCACCTCCGGCGTCTGTCTGCTGCTGCTATGGGTGACCTTCGCGGGCGACAAGTACGCCTGGCTGTCCTGGCAGACGTACACGATGACCGGCGGCACCGCCGCGCTGCTCGTCGCCTTCCTGGTCACCGAGACCAGGAGCCGCGAACCGATCGTCCCGCTGCGGCTGTTCCGCAACCGCACCATCGCCCTGACCTCCCTCGCCTCGCTCTTCGTCGGCGTCGCGATGTACGTCGGCATCATCTACTTCAGCCAGTACTTCCAGCTGGCCCGCGACAAGTCGCCGACCATGTCCGGCGTCATGACCCTCCCGATGATCCTCGGCCTCGCCGGAGCCTCCACCCTCTCCGGCCGGATCATCACCCGCACCGGCCGCTGGAAGGTCTGGCTGCTGGCCGGCGGAGTCCTGCTGACCGCGGGCCTGGGCCTGCTCGGCACCATCCGGTACGACACCGCGTACTGGCACGTCGGCATCTACATGGCCCTGCTCGGTCTCGGCGTCGGCATGATGATGCAGAACCTGGTCCTCGCCACCCAGAACCAGGTGGAGGCGGCCGACCTGGGCGCCGCCAGCTCCACGGTCGCCTTCTCCCGTTCCCTCGGCGGCACCCTGGGCACCTCGGCGCTGGGCGCGGTCCTCGCCCACCGCATCACCCACTACGTCACCGACGGCCTGACCGGGCTCGAGCCGAAGTACTCCGCCGCACTGTCCGGGTCGAGCACCTCCGACAGCATCCCCGACGTCGACCACCTGCCGGGCCCTCTGCGCACCGTCGTGGAGAGCGCCTACGGCCACGGCATCGCCGACATCTTCCTGTGCGGCGCCCCCTTCGCCCTGGTCGCGCTCGTCTTCTGCGCCTTCATCAGGGAGGCACCGCTGCGCACCGGAGCCGAGGCACCGGCTCCGACGGCCACGGCACCCGCCGCCACGGCCACGCCTGCGTCATCGGAGCTGAAGCCGGAACCGGAGCCGGAACGGAAGCAGGTCACCGGCGGCGGGGTCGCGGTGCACGGGTTCGTACGGAGCGCGGAGTCCGCTCCCGTTCCGCAGGCCGCGGTCACCCTGATCTCCCTGGCGGGGCGGCAGCTGGACCGGACGGTCACCCGCACCGACGGTTCGTACTCCCTGAAGGCCCCCGGCACCGGTTCCTACGTGCTGATCGCCGCCGCGGACGGCTTCCAGCCCCGGGCCGCCACCGTCGTCGTGAACGGTGAACCGCTGTCGTACGACGTCCTCCTGTCCGGCACCAGTGGCCTGACCGGTCTCGTCCGTGCCGCCCACAGCGGCAGCCCGGTCAAGGACGCCATGGTCATCGTCACC
>JODI01000165.1 GCA_000720805.1 Streptomyces violaceoruber | reverse complement strand
GGACGGGGGTGCAGTGGGGGTGTGTGGGGGTCGAGGCGGAAGGGGCGCTGGGTAGGGCCCGCCTCTCCGGGAGGACCGGGAGGACCGGGAGGACCGGGAGGACCGGGAGGACCGGGAGTACCGGGAGTACCGGGAGTACCGGGCGGCCCTGCCTCCCGCCGGCCGCGGCGAGTAACGAGGAGTCCCGCCGCTTCGGGCCCGCTCCGGTGAGTGCGGATGCCCGTGCGCCGAACGCGACGGGGCGCGTCAGAAAGGTCATGACACCGGCTCCTTCAGTACGCGGTCCACCGGGACCTCGCTCGTCACGGTCACCGCCGCCGGGTCCAGGTCGGCCGGTGTCGGCATGACGCTGCCGGGCAGCTGGACGGCCGCGGCGCCGTGGGCGACCGCCGAGGCCAGGGCCTCGGGCCCGCTGCCGCCGGCGATCAGGAAACCGGCGAGGGAGGAGTCACCGGCGCCCACATTGCTGCGTACGACGTCCACGCGGGCGCTGGCGAACCAGGCGCCCGCGCCGTCCACGAGCAGCTGCCCGTCGGCGCCCAGGCTCGCCAGGACGGCGCGCGCGCCCATCGCGCGCAACTCCTCGGCCGCCTTCACCGCGTCGCCCACCGTGGACAGGGGCCGCCCGACGGCTTCCGCGAGCTCCTCGGCGTTGGGCTTCACCACGTCGGGCCGCTCGCGCAGGGCGGCGAGCAGGGCGGGCCCGGAGGTGTCCAGCGCGATACGCGCGCCCACGGCGTGCGCCCGCGCGACCAGCTCGGCGTACCACTCCGGCGCGAGCCCCCGCGGCAGGCTTCCGCAGCAGGCGATCCAGTCCGCGTCCCGCGACTGCGCGCGGACCGTCTCCAGCAGCAACTCCTGCTCGGCCGCCGACAGTTCGGGACCAGGCGCGTTGATCTTCGTGAGGACGCCGTCCGACTCCGCGAGCGCGATGTTCGAGCGGGTGGCCCCGGCGACCGGCACCGGCGCGACCTCGATGCCCTGCGCGTCGAGCAGGTCGGCGACGAGTGCGCCCGGCGCACCACCCAGGGGCAGTACCGCGACCGTGCGCTGCCCGGCGGCCGAGACCGCGCGCGAGACGTTCACGCCCTTGCCGCCCGGGTCCATGCGCTCGCCGGTGGCGCGGATGACCTCGCCGCGTTCCAGTGCGGGGACCTCGTACGTACGGTCCAGGGACGGGTTCGGGGTGACGGTGAGGATCATGCGCGCACTACTTCCGTGCCGCCGCGCTCGATCGCGGCGGCGTCTTCGGGGCTCAGCCCGCTGTCGGTGATCAGCAGGTCCACGTCGCTCAGGGCACCGAAGCGGGCGAAGTGCTCCTGGCCGTGCTTGGCGGAGTCGGCGAGCAGCACCACACGGCGGGCCGCGGCCACGGCCGCCCGCTTCACCGCGGCCTCGGCGAGGTCGGGCGTGGTCAGGCCGTGCTCGGCGGAGAAGCCGTTGGCGGCCACGAACAGGACATCGGCGCGGATCTCGCCGTACGCGCGCAGCGCCCACGCGTCGACGGCGGCGCGCGTACGGTGCCGTACGCGCCCCCCGACGAGATGGAGCTGGATGCCGGGGTGGTCCGCGAGGCGGGCCGCGATCGGCAGGCTGTGCGTGACGACGGTGAGCGAGGCCTCCAGCGGGATGGCGGCGGCCACGCGGGCGACCGTCGTCCCGGCGTCGAGGATCATCGTGCCCTCGGTCGGCAGTTCGGCGAGGGCGGCCTTGGCGATACGGTCCTTCTCGTCGGCCGCCGTGGTCTCGCGCTCGGCGAGGTCCGGCTCGAAGTCGAGGCGGCCGGCCGGGATGGCCCCGCCGTGCACCCGGCGCAGGAGGCCGGCGCGGTCGAGGGCCTTCAGGTCCCGGCGGATCGTCTCCGCGGTGACCTGGAACTCCTCGGCCAGCGACACGACATCCACTCGGCCGCCGTCACGGGCGAGCCGGAGGATCTCCTGCTGCCGCTCCGGTGCGTACATGTCCGTTCGCCTCCGACCTCTGCCCGAACCTGTGCCCTGACGTGTGCCCGAACTTGTGGTTTCGCCACGGAGGCTACGCTCGGATTTCCGGAAAGTAAACAGGTTCGGACGTCATTCGGGCATGAACGGACTTCCGAACGGAAACGAAGGGCCCGGCACCGCTCCCGGCGCCGGGCCCTTCCGACCTGGGGTTCAGGACACCAACTCGGGCTCCTGCGCCTCCACCACCAGGCCCGCCCCGTCCCCTTCCACATGCTGGGCCGGCCGCTTGGGCAGGGCGAACATCAGCAGGAAGATGACGCCCATCACACCGGCCACCCAGCCCAGCGCGTGCGGGAAGGCGTGGGCGAAGGCCGGGCCCACCTGCGCGGGCCGCAGGTCGTCGCCGATCTCGCCGAAGTAGACGACCGACACCAGGCCGAGCCCCAGCGCGTTGCCCATCTGCTGCACGGTGTTGATGAGACCCGACGCCGAACCGGAGTGCTCGCGCGGCACGTCCGAGAGCACCGCGTCCGTCAGCGGGGCGACGATCAGCCCCATCCCCACGCCCATCACGACCAGCGGCAGAGCCATCTGCCAGGACGCGATACCGAGCCCGTAGCGCTCGGACTCCCAGATGTAGAGCAGCACGCCCGCCGCCATCACCAGCGCGCCCGTCTGCAGCACCTTGCGCCCGAAGCGCGGGACCAGCTTCTGGACCGACAGACCGGCCGCCGTCGACACGGCGATCGAGAACGGGACGCCGGTCAGTCCGGCCCTCAGCGGGCTCCAGCCCAGGCCGATCTGCATGTACAGGGTCCACACCAGGAAGAAGACGCCCAGCCCGACCCCGAAGACGGTCTGCACGGCGATACCGGCGGCGAAGCTCTTCACCCGGAACAGCGACAGTTCGATCAGCGGGGAGCCGTCGCGCGCCGCCTTGCGCTTCTCGTACGCCACCAGCGCCCCGAACACGCCGAGCGCGGCGGCCATCGAGACGTATCCCCACAGCGGCCAGTCCAGCTCGCGGCCACGGGTGAGCGGGTACAGCAGCATGAGCAGGCCGACGATGACGAGGGCGACACCGACGAGGTCCAGTTTCAGCGCCTTCGGCGCCTTGGACTCGGTGATGAAGCGGCGGCCGAGGATCAGGCCCGCGATCCCGACCGGCAGGTTGATCAGGAAGATCGGCCGCCATTCCAGTCCGAACAGGTTCCACTCGGTCAGCAGGGCGCCGAGCAGCGGGCCGGAGACCGCGCCGAGGCCGACGACCGCCCCGAAGAGACCGAACACCTTGCCGCGTTCGTGCGCCGGGAAGGTGGCGTGCACGATCGACAGGACCTGCGGCACCATCAGCGCCGCCATGCCGCCCTGCAGGATGCGGGAGGCGACCAGCATCTCCGGGTTCACGGCGAAGCCGCACAGCGCGGAGGCGATCGTGAAGCCGCCGATGCCGATCAGGAACAGGCGCTTGCGGCCGTGGATGTCGCCGAGCCGCCCGCCGGTGATCAGACCGGCGGCGAAGGCGAGCGCGTACCCCGCGGTTATCCACTGGATCTGGCTGACGGAGGCGCCCGCGTTCCGCTGGATGGACGGGATGGCGATGTTGACGATCGTGACGTCGACGAGGTCCATGAAGGCCGCGGTCATCACGATGGCGAGGGCCAGCCAGCGGCGCCGGTCCGCCGCCGGAGGCGAGCCGTCCGCAAGGGTTTCGGTGGAGGTCATACGCACAAGCTAAGGCCCCATTAGGTCAGATCATGTCCTACTTCTGCGGCATCCTCGGACTCATGACGACGGACACCCCGGCCCGGCTCCTGCAGCTTCTTTCCCTTCTCCAGACGCCCCGGGAATGGCCCGGCGGCGAGCTCTCCGAGCGTCTCGGGGTGTCCCGCCGTACGGTCCGGCGGGACATCGACCGGCTGCGGGAGCTGGGCTATCCCGTGCAGGCGAGCAAGGGCGCGGACGGCGGGTACCGGCTCGTCGCCGGGAAGGCGATGCCGCCGCTCGTTCTCGACGACGAGGAGGCGGTGGCGATCGCGGTCGGGCTGCGGGCCGGGGCCGGCCACGCGCTGGAAGGCGTGGACGAGGCGTCGGTGCGGGCGCTGGCCAAGCTGGAACAGGTCCTGCCTTCCCGGCTGCGCCACCGCGTCTCCACCCTCCAGGCCGCGACCACGCCGCTGACCAGCGGGGACGGGGCGAGCATCGCGCCCGAGACACTGACTGTGATGGCCTCCACGGTGGCCGGACGGGAACGGCTGCGGTTCGCCTACCGGGCGCGGGACGGGATCGAGTCTCGGCGCGTGGTCGAGCCGTACCGGCTGGTGTCGACCGGACGGCGGTGGTACCTCGTCGCGTACGACCTCGATCGCGGCGACTGGCGTACGTTCCGGGTCGACCGGGTGAGCGCCCCCTTCGCCACCGGGGCGCGGTTCGCTCCGCGGGAACTGCCGACGGGGAGCGCGGCGGAGTACCTCCGGCGGTCGATGCACGGCGGCCGGCAGGAGACGTACGACTTCACGGTCACCTTCGACGCGCCGGCCGAGGCGGTCGCCGCGCGGGTCCCGGAGTCACTGGGAGTACCGGAGGCGATCGACGAGGGGCGATGTGTGGTGCGGGGGTCCGTGGGCGACTCGGTGGACTGGCTCGCGGTGCGCCTGGCGACGCTCGGCTTCGAGTTCGAGGTGCGGGAGCCGGAGGAACTGGTGCGGTGCGTGCGGGAATTGGGTGAGCGGTTGGTTCGAGCGGGGGGTGGGGTGAGGGGCGAGGGTGAGCAGTAGGGGTGAGGAGCGGGTCGGGCGCGCTTGCCAACTCCCTCACTGAGATGAGGGATCGCCAAGCCGCTCAGTGACGCTTTGCCCCATGTGACAGAATCTGCCATTCGGCGGGCCACCCCGGGGTTCAGGTGCGGGGTGTCCCGCCTCTTCCGTGTGCCGGGGGAGGTGACCGGGCGTACGAGATGAGCCGGACCCCGGCGCCCGGGGGGAGGGCGCCGAAGTCCGGCTCGGGGAAAGTCCCGGCGCCGGGGGGAGTGCGACGGGACGTGGCTCATCGGTCCGTGAGACCTCGTCAGGAGCGTTGCCCTGGACTCGAACTCCTGGACCCTGAAGGTTTGTTCCCCAGGGCCCAGCAGGTTGAAGCGGCGTTCCAACGCCATGTTTGCGCTGTCTTTCGCCACCCGCGTACGCGGGTGGCTTGTCACGCCGCCGCGTCGAAGCCCGTGCTGCGGGCCAGCTTCTTCAGTTCCAGCAGGGCGTGCTTCTCGATCTGGCGGATGCGTTCCCGGGTGAGGCCGTGCTCCTTGCCGACCTCGGTGAGCGTGCGCTCCCTGCCGTCCTCGATGCCGTACCGCATCTTGATGATGGAGGCCGTGCGCTGGTCGAGGCGGCCGATGAGGTCGTCGAGCTCCTCGCTGCGCAGCAGGGTCAGCACGGACTGCTCCGGGGAGACCGCCGAGGTGTCCTCCAGGAGGTCGCCGAACTGGGTGTCGCCGTCGTCGTCCACCGACATGTTCAGCGAGACCGGGTCGCGGGCCCAGTCCAGCACGTCGACCACGCGCTCCGGGTTCGAGCCGAGCTCGGCGGCGATCTCGGCGGGCTCCGGGTCGCGACCGTGCTCACGGTTGAACTCGCGCTGCACGCGCCGGATCCGGCCCAGCTCCTCCACCAGGTGGACGGGCAGTCGGATGGTGCGCGACTGGTCCGCTATGGAGCGGGTGATCGCCTGCCGGATCCACCAGGTCGCGTACGTCGAGAACTTGAAGCCCTTGCGGTAGTCGAACTTCTCGACCGCGCGCACCAGGCCGGCGTTGCCCTCCTGGATGAGGTCGAGGAGCGGGAGGCCGCTGCGGGGGTAGCGGCGGGCCACGGCGACGACCAGGCGGAGGTTGGAGCGGATGAAGACGTCCTTGGCACGCTCACTCTCGTCGACCAGGGCCTGGAGCTCCTCGCGGGAGGCTTCGGCCTTGGACTCCTCGTATCCGTCGAGGACCTGTCGCGCGAACACACCCGCCTCGATGATCTGGGACAGCTCGACTTCCTTGGCGGCGTCGAGCAGCGGCGTGCGCGCGATCTCGTCGAGGTACATGCCGACCAGGTCGCGGTCGGCGATCTCGCCGCCATGGGCGCGAACACTGCTTGCCGTGTCGGTCCGGCCGGTGGCGGACTGACGACGGGCGACGGCACGGGTTGCCATGCGTGCTCCCTTGCGATGGTGGGTCAGCGGGTGGTTCCAGACGCTGGGCACTCTCCTCGGGTGCCCTGCTTCCGTACGAAACAACGACTGGAATCCGGACAGAATTCCCAACCGACCCCACTATTTTTCTGATCATGCAGTACCCTGTCCGGCCACACAGGGAGGCGTGATGTTGACAGAACGTTTAGAGGTGCAGGTCAGGCCCGGGGTCGAGGGTGACCTCGACGCTCTCACGGACCTCTACAACCACTACGTACGCGAGACGCCCATCACCTTCGACACCGCGGTCTTCACACCGGAGGAGCGCCGCCCTTGGCTACTCTCCCACCCTGAAGACGGTCCGCACCGGCTGATGGTTGCCACGGGGGCGGGTTCCCGAGGAACCTCACAGGAGATCCTCGGGTACGCCACATCCAGCCCGTTCCGCGTCAAGCCCGCGTACGCGACCTCCGTGGAGGTCACCGTCTATCTCGCCCCGCACGCCGGCCGCCGCGGCATCGGCACCCTCCTGTACGAGTCCCTCTTCGCGGCGCTGGCCGAGGAGGACGTGCACCGCGCCTACGCGGGCATCGTGCCGCCCAACGAAGCGTCCACGCGGCTGCATGAACGCTTCGGGTTCCGGCACGTCGGCACCTACGGGGAAGTGGGCCGCAAGTTCGGCCGCTACTGGGACGTGGCCTGGTACGAGAAGGAGCTCCAGCGCCCCTAGGGCCCTTCTGATGGATCTCCGCGGCGTCTCAGCCGAACTGCACCGACCGCTTCGCCATCCCCAGCCAGAACCCGTCGATCACGGACTTCTGCGTGTCCAGCTCGCCGGCGAACTCCGCCGCGCCCATGGTCACGAACAGCGGGGCGAAGTGCTCGGTGCGCGGGTGGGCGTAGCGGCCGGCCGGGGACTTGTGGAGGAAGTCCAGCAGGCCGTCCCAGTCACGGCTCTCCAGGGCGCGGCGGCCCCAGTCGTCGAACTCGGAGGACCAGGTCGGCACTCCCCCGCCGGTGTGCCGCAGGGCGGCCAGGTTGTGGGTGAAGAAGCCGGAGCCGACGATCAGCACGCCCTCCTCGCGCAGCGGCGCGAGCTTGCGGCCGACCTCCATGAGCCTCACCGGGTCGAGGGTCGGCATGGAGATCTGCAGGACCGGGATGTCGGCCTTGGGGAACATCTCGACCAGGGGGACGTACGCGCCGTGGTCGAGGCCCCGGTCCGGGATGTCCTGCACGGGGATGCCGGGGGCGCGCAGCAGCTTCCGTACGGACTCGGCGAGCGCGGGGGCGCCGGGGGCGCCGTACGTCACCTGGTAGTAGTGCTCGGGGAAGCCCCAGAAGTCGTAGACGAGCGGGACCGTCTCGACGGCGCCGAGGGCGAGCGGGGCCTCCTCCCAGTGGGCGGAGACCATGAGGATCGCCTTGGGGCGGGGCAGGTCCGCGGACCAGGCGGCGAGTTCGCCGGGCCAGATCGGGTCGTCCGCGAGCGGCGGGGCGCCGTGACTGAGGTACAGGGTGGGCATGCGCTCCTGCGTGGCGGCGGACATGGTGCGGCTCCTCCGGAGGTCGGTGCGTGCCTGAAGCTCCACTTGCTTCAACTTTAAAGCTTATGAGAAGACTGTACGCCCCACTTGTTTAAGATTCAAGGAGAGTTCTCGTAGAGTGGAGTACATGAACACGGCACCCGCATCCGCTGAAGAGCCACGCTGGCTCACCGAAGAGGAGCAGCGCGTCTGGCGTTTCTACATGCACGCCACGACCCTCCTGGAAGACCACCTGGATCGTCAGCTCCAACGCGACGCCGGTATGCCCCACATCTACTACGGCCTCCTCGTCAAACTCGCCGAGTCCCCGCAACGCCGCCTGCGCATGACCGAGTTGGCCATGCACGCGAAGATCACCCGCTCCCGTCTCTCGCACGCGATCGCGCGCCTGGAGAAGAACGGCTGGGTGCGCCGCGAGGACTGCGCCTCCGACAAGCGGGGTCAGTTCGCGGTGCTCACGGACGAGGGCCGTCAGGTGCTGCGGCAGGCCGCGCCGGGCCATGTGGCGGCCGTACGCAACGCGATGTTCGACCGGCTCACCCCGGAACAGCAGAAGTCCCTCGGCGAGATCATGCAGATCGTCGCCGAGGGACTCCAGCCGAACGAAGTCGGTGCGGACCTGCCCTGGCTGCGCTGAGCGCGACCAGGGCAGGTCCTGAGGGAGTACGTACGGGGCGTCCCCTTCCCCGTACGTACCGATGGCCCGAAGGGGTACGACCGGACGGGTGCCGTCAGGCGGGTGCCGTCAGTGCGCGATCACCGGCACTGCCAGCTCCTCCGCGGCGCCCTCGTCCGAGCCGGTCACCGAGGTCGAGCCCGGGCGGCCGGTGTTGATGAAGGTCGCGGCGACCGTCGCGGCCACCACGAGGATGCCGACGGCGAACCAGATCGCGTTGGTGTAGCCGTGCACCTGGCCCTCCAGCTGGACCAGCTGCTGCTGGGCCTGGGAACCGGCGCCGCCGATGTGGCCCTTGATGTACGAGGTCGTCGCGGAGGCGGCGATCGTGTTCAGCAGGGCCGT
>JODI01000164.1 GCA_000720805.1 Streptomyces violaceoruber | reverse complement strand
GGATCTCCGTGGGAGAAGGAGCGGCGTTCGGTGCGTGCGATCGCCGTGCGGCGTGGAGGGTCATGTGGCGGAGCCACCTGGCCCTTCGCGCCGTGCGGCGTGGGGGTCCCCCCGCTCGAGCGAAGTCGAGAGTGGGGGAGTGCGTGCCGGGCGTCGCGACGCCGCGGAGATCCATCAGAAGGGCCCGAGCGGGACTGGACGTCGCCGGCGGATGGCCCGGGGGCGACGGTGAACGGCTCGGCGGGTGGCGGCCGGGCCGTTCCTCCGGGGCCCGTTCCAGACGGCGTGGGGCCGGCCGTCGGCTCAATCCGAGTGACGCGCGGCGGCCCCTCGTACGAGGATGGGGCGCATGCCAGAGACCAAGAGCCCGCTCCCCCGCGAGGTCGCCGACGCCTATGTCGACGAGCTCATCGCCATTGACCCGATCACCGGTACGTATCTCGGCGTGAAGGAGAGTTCGAGCAGGTTGCCCGACCTCTCGCCCGCGGGCCAGGAGGCCCTCGCGGACCTCGCGCGCGGCACCCTCGCACGGCTCGACGAGGCCGAGCGGCAACCGGGCGCGGACAGCGACATCGAGCGCCGGTGCGCGCGCCTGCTGCGCGAGCGGCTCAGCGCGGAACTCGCCGTGAACGAGGCCGACGAGGGCCTGCGCGCGGTCGGCAACCTCTCCACCCCCGTGCACTCGGTGCGCACCATCTTCACTCTCACGCCGACGCAGTCCGACGAGGACTGGGCCCAGGTCGCCGAGCGGCTGCGGGCGGTGCCGGCCACGCTGGCGGGCTACCGCGAGTCGCTCGCCCTCGGCCTGGAGCGCAAGCTGTACGCGGGCCCGCGGGGCACCGCCGCCTTCGTCGGGCAGCTGACGCAGTGGGCGGACACGGACGGCAAGGGCCGCGGTTGGTTCGAGGACTTCGCGTCGGCCGGCCCCGAGACGCTGCGCACCGACCTCGACGAGGCCGCCCGCACGGCGACCGCGGCCCTGGTCGAACTGCGGGACTGGATGCGGGACGTGTACGCGCCGGCGGTCGAGGGCGCCCCGGACACGGTGGGCCGGGAGCGCTACGCCCGCTGGTCGCGCTACTTCAACGGCACGGACCTGAACCTGGACGAGGCGTACGCGTACGGCTGGTCCGAGTTCCACCGGCTGCTGACCGAGATGAAGCGGGAGGCGGAGAAGATCCTGCCCGGCGCCGAGACGCCGTGGGTGGCGCTCGCCCACCTCGACGAGCACGGCCGGCACATCGAGGGTGTCGACGAGGTGCGGGACTGGCTGCAGGGCCTGATGGACCAGGCCATCGACGAGCTCGACGGCACGCACTTCGACCTCGCCGAGCCGGTACGGAAGGTGGAGTCGCGTATCGCCCCGCCCGGAAGTGCGGCGGCCCCTTACTACACGGAGCCCTCGGAGGACTTCTCACGTCCGGGCCGCACCTGGCTGCCGACGATGGGCAAGACCCGCTTCCCGGTCTACGACCTGGTCTCCACCTGGTACCACGAGGGCGTGCCCGGTCACCACCTGCAGCTCGCCCAGTGGATGTACGTCTCCAAGGACCTCTCCCGCTACCAGGCCTCCATCGGCATGGTCAGCGCCAACGTGGAGGGCTGGGCCCTGTACGCGGAGCGCCTGATGGACGAACTCGGTTTCCTGACGGACGCGGAGCGGCGGCTCGGCTACCTCGACGCGCAGATGATGCGGGCCGCCCGGGTCATCGTCGACATCGGCATGCACCTGGAACTGGAGATCCCGGCGGACTCCCCCTTCCACCCGGGCGAGCGCTGGACACCGGAACTGGCGGAGGAGTTCTTCGGCGCGCACAGCAGCCGTCCGGCGGACTTCGTGGAGAGCGAGTTGACCCGCTATCTGACGATGCCGGGGCAGGCGATCGGCTACAAGCTCGGCGAGCGGGCCTGGCTGATCGGCCGGGAGAAGGCGCGTGAACGGCACGGCGAGGCCTTCGACCTCAAGGCCTGGCACATGGCGGCCCTGTCGCAGGGCTCACTGGGCCTGGACGACCTGGTGGACGAGTTGTCCCAGCTGTAAGCGGCTGGGGACTCAGGCGCCGGAAGCTCCCTTCCGAGTCGATCACCTGACCGGTGACCCAGCCCGCCTCGTCCGTCGCCGGCCAGGCGATGAGGCGGGCCGGGTCGTCGGGCACGCCCAGCGGCCGCCCGGGAACATGTGACTCCGGGAAGCGCACGCTCCCCTACGAGGTCACAGCCGGCGCAACTGCACGAGCCCGAGCCAGGTCTCGGGGCCGGGCTGCACCTGAGCCGCGCGCACCGCGTACCTGCCCGGATCCAGTACGACTCTGACGTGGTCGGTCCCCGTCGAGTCGGTGCCGGGCCAGGCCGCGTCGAAGAGGACGACCGGGCCGGGCACGGTCCAGTGGACCTCGTCCTCCCAGGCCGCCGTGGCGAGAGCGGTCGGCACTCCGGCGAGGAGTTCGTCCTCGGAGTCAGCGGCACCCCAGCGGACGAACGTTCCGTGGTCGGGCAGGAAGGCGGTGGAGGCGGGTTCGTCGCCGAGGACCAGCGCGGCAGAGTCCCCGACCGGGAGCAGTCCGACGAACCCGTCGATCTCGCACGCCCGGTCGTAGTCCGAGGCCGTCTCGTCCCCGTCGGCCCCCGCCCAGAACGGCAGAACCGTCTCCGGCACCGCTATCAGCGGCCCGCCGCCCGACTCCACCCACTCCACCGCGCCCGGCTCCGCGTATCGCACCATGCGGCAGAACCTACACGCCCGCCCGCCGCGGCGAACTGCGGCCTCAGCAGCCGCAGTTCTTAGCGTCCACCGGCGCGGTCAGGGGATCGGCCGCGCGGCGCTCGCGGCCCTGCCAGGTCTCGTACGGAAAGCCCTCGCGCGCCCAGTACTCGAAGCCGCCGAGCATCTCCTTGACCTGGTAGCCGAGTCCGGCGAGGGCGAGTGCGGCCCGGGTCGCCCCGTTGCAGCCGGGACCCCAGCAGTACGTCACCACAGGTACGGATCTGTCGAGGAGTTGCTCGGCCTGCTCGGGGATGAGCGCGGTGGGCAGGTGGACGGCGCCCGGGATGTGCCCCTGGTCCCAGGATTCGGTGGAGCGGGAGTCGAGGACGACGAAGCCGGGGTTCTCGCCGGTGGCGAGCGCGGCGGCGACGTCGGACACGTCGGCGTGGAAGGCGAGGCTCGCGCGGAAGTGGGCGGCGGCCTCGGCCGGGGCGGCGGGGGCGGCGCGCAGGACGGGGTTGGGGGTGCGGGTCATGGTCATGATCGTGGGCCTGCCTTCCTCGTGCGGATATCGGCACCCCGAAATCTACGAGCGTCGATCCGGACTCTGAAGGCACTATCCACGGCACACCACTTGTCCCGCCGGTGATTTCCCTGCTACTTCTCGGTCATGACCGCGTTTTCCCCGGACGCCACCGACTGGCGCATCCTCGATGTCCTCCAGCGGGAGGGACGGGCCAGTTTTGCCGAGCTGGCCCGGGCCGTCTCCATGTCCGCGAGTGCGGTGACCGAGCGGGTGCGGCGGCTGGAGGAGGCGGGGGTGATCCAGGGGTACGCGGCCGTCGTGGACCCGGAGCGGCTCGGTCTGCCGATCCTGGCGTTCGTGCGGCTGCGCTACCCGAACGGCAACTACAAGCCGTTCCACGACTTGGTCGCGGTGACGCCCGAGATCCTGGAGGCCCACCACGTCACGGGCGACGACTGCTTCGTCATCAAGGTCACGGCCCGTTCGATGCGTCACCTGGAGGAGGTGTCGGGCAAGATCGGCGCCCTGGGCTCGGTGACCACCAGCGTGGTCTACTCGTCCCCCCTGCCCCGGCGTCCGCTCGGCCACTGACCTCAGCCGACGCCCCGCTGCCGCAGCGTCGACCCCGAGCGGCCCTTCACCACCTCCAACTGGGCGTGGATGCGCCGCCGCAGGTCGGGGACGTGGCTGACGATGCCGACGCTGCGGTCGCGTTCACGCAGGGAGTCGAGGACGTCGAGGACCTCGTCGAGGGTCTGGTCGTCGAGGCTGCCGAAGCCCTCGTCGATGAAGAGGGTGTCGAGCCGGACCCCGCCGGCCTCGTCGGTGACGACGTCCGCGAGGCCGAGCGCGAGGGCGAGCGAGGCGAAGAAGGTCTCGCCGCCGGACAGGGTCGCCGTGTCGCGCTCGCGGCCGGTCCAGGCGTCGACGACATGCAGCCCGAGACCGCTGCGGCCGCGGCCGGTGCGGTCGTCCGAGTGGACGAGGGTGTAGCGGCCCGAGGACATGCGCTGCAGTCGTACGGTCGCGGCGGCGGCCACCTGTTCCAGCCGGGCCGCCAGGACGTACGACTCCAGGCGCATCTTGCGTTCGTTGTCCGCCGAGGTTCCCGCGGCGAGGCCCGCCAGCCGGGCCACCCGGTCGTACTCCTCGCGCAGCGGCGCCAGCCGGCGTACGCCGGTGACCGCGCGCGAGGAGAGGCGGTCGAGTTCGGTGCAGCGCCGGGCCGCCGCGTCGCACGCGGAGGCGGCGCCGCGCAGCCGCTGGGCCGCGGTGGCGGCGGCCCGCTCGGCCGCGGTGAGGTCGGCGGGCGGCTGCTGGGCGGCGGCCGCGGTGTCGGTCTCGGCGAGGACGGCCCGTACCGCGGCCTCCTCCGACTGCCAGGCGTCCAGGCGGCGTTGGAGTTCACGGTGGGCGGCGTCGTCGAGCAGGGCGGCGGCCGCGTCCTGAGGGGTGTCGAAGCCGGCCCGGAAAGCGGCGTCGGCGAGCCGGGCATCGGCGTCCTTGAGGCGCTGAGCGGTGTCCTCGGCGGCCCGCGCCGCGTCGGCGGCGTCGGTGAGGAGGGCTGTCCGCCGCTCCAGCTGTGCGGCCCGCGCGGCCACACTGTCGGCCGCGCCCCGCGCCTGGGCCAGCTCGGCGTCCACAGCGGCCCGCTCCCGGTCCAGCCGTTCACGGTGTCCCACCCGGGCGGCGGCCCGCACCGCCGCCTGCTGCCGGGCGGCGGTGCGCTGCTCGTGTTCGTCCTCGGCACGCCGCAGCTCCTCGTGCGCAGAGTGCAGGACGGAGGCGTCCCTGCGGGCCCGCGCGTGGAGCCGCTCCAAGTCGTCCGCCGCTTCGGCGAGTCGCTCGGTCGACGCGTCACCGGCCTCGGCGGTGGCGGCGGCCAGGGCCTCCCGTACGACGCCCAGGCGCCGTTCCCTCTCCGTGTGCAGCTCCTCCGCCCGCTGGTAGTCGGCCAGCGCCCGCTCCTCCGCCACCCGGTCCACGTGTCCGGCGTCCTTGCGCGCGGGGGCCGGGTGTTCGGTGGCCCCGCAGACGGCACAGGGCGCGCCGTCCTCCAGCTGCGCGGCGAGTTCGGCGGCGATGCCGTCGAGGCGTTGTTCCTTGACGTCGAGCCAGTGCGCCTTGGCCTTCAGGGCCCTTTCCCGCGCGAGACGGGCCTGTTCGGCGGCCGTTTCCGTGTCACCGGCCAGCTGGTCGCGCAGGCGCGCGGCGTCGAGCCGCCGCTGCGCGGGCTCGCGCTGGACGGAGAGCTGCTCGGCCCGTGTCGCCGCCTCCCGCGCGGACTCGATCCGGCTCTGCAGTCCGGCCCGGGTCGCCTCCCATCCGGCGAGCCAGGCCTCCGCCTCCTGCCGGACCTCCTCGTCGGCCCGCTCCTGACGCTCCAGGTCGGCCCGTTCCGCGACGAGTTCGGCGAGTCGCCGCTCGGCCCGGCGTGCCGACTCCAGCCCACCCAGTTCCTCTGCGGCCCGCCGCGCCGCGGCGGCGAGACCGGCGGCACCGGCGCCGGCGAAATCATCGGGGAACGCGGAGAGCAGGGCACGCGCGCGTGCCTGCGCCGCGGCAGCTGCGCGGTGCTCGGCGTCCGTCGCCTCCCGCAGCTCCAGGGCCGGTGCCACCGCCTCCGCCTTGCGGGCCCGCTCCATCCGCGCCTGCGCCTCCCGGTAGGCGTCCGCGCGCTCCTCCAGTCGGGCGGCCCGGTCCCGCGCCTCGGTGAACCGCCGCTGCAGCCGGTCCCGTTCGCG
Organism: Streptomyces violaceoruber; assembly: GCA_000720805.1. GTDB lineage: Bacteria > Actinomycetota > Actinomycetes > Streptomycetales > Streptomycetaceae > Streptomyces > Streptomyces cellulosae_A. The sequence goes on along the minus strand of JODI01000164.1, from coordinate 2,892 downwards.
TACGTCGGCCAGGTCCCGCTCGGCCGCCGCCTGGGCCGACTCGGCGGCCGTGAGACGGCAGCGGGCGATCGTCAGCTGTTCACGGGTGGTGCTGCGGGCGACGGCGGCCGCGCTCAGGACGGCCTCGGCCAGTCCCGGTTCGCCGGGCGCCAGTTCGGGCAGCTCCATGGCGTCGCCGGCCGCCTGCTGCATGCGGTGCGCGTCGGCCAGCAACGCGGCGTCCCCCTCACGCACCTGGGCCTCGGCCGCCCGCCTGCGTTCGGCGAGCCGTTTCTCGACCTCGGCGAAGCGGTGGGTGTCGAAGAGCCGGCCGAGCAGCCGGCCGCGGGCCTCCGCGTCGGCGCGCAGGAACCGTGCGAAGTCGCCCTGGGGCAGCAGGACGACCTGGCAGAACTGCTCACGGCTCATACCGAGCAGCTGGGTGATCTCCTCGCCGATCTCCTGGTGGGACCGGCTGAGGTCCTTCCAGGCGCCGACGGTGGCGTCGTACTCGCGCAGCCAGCTCTGCGCCTTGTCGAGGGTCGTTCCGGCGCCGCGCTTCTTGGGGCGCTCCCAGGGAGGCTGGCGGGTGACCTCCAACCGCCGCCCGGCGACGGTCAGTTCGAGACGGATCTCGGTGCGCGAGCCGGTGGCGGCGTGGTCGCTGCGCAGGGTCAGGCCCTGGCCGCTCTGCCGCGCGCCCGGCACCGAGCCGTACAGCGCGTAACACACCGCGTCGAGGACGGAGGTCTTCCCCGCCCCCGTCGGTCCGTGCAGGAGGAAGAGCCCGGCCGCCGACAGCTCGTCGAAGTCGACGCTCTGGGAGCCGCCGAAGGGGCCGAACGCGGTGATGTCCAGTCGGTGCAGCCTCACCGCGCCACCTCCCGCACGGTCGCGTCCGCCCGCACGGTGTCGAACGCGTCCCGCAGCACCGCCTGTTCGCGCGCGTCGGGACCGGCGCCGCGCACATGGGCCACGAAGTCCTCCGCGATCTCCTGGTCGCTGCGGCCGGCGAGTCGCCTGGCGTACGACACGTCGGGGTCGTCCGGCGCCCGCTCGGGGTCGAAGACGAGGCTGAGCGTGTGCGGGAAGCGCTCGGCGAGCCGGGCCATGGGGTCGGCGGGCCGGACCGGGTCGGTGAGCGTGGCCTCCACCCACGCCTCCTCGTGCCGGGTCAGCTCCGGGTCGGCGAGCAGGTCCTCCAGGGCGCCCCGGATGCGGGCCAGGGCGCGGGGCACCGGGCAGTCGACGCGTTCGGCGCTCACCGCGCCCTCGGCGTCCAGGTCGACGAGCCACATGCTCTTGCGGTGGCCGGCCTCCGAGAAGGAGTACGGCAGCGGGGAGCCGGAGTAGCGCACGCGCTCGGTGATGGTCTGGCTGCCGTGCAGATGCCCGAGGGCCGCGTAGTCGACGCCGTCGAAGACGCCGGCGGGCACGGCGGCCACCCCCCCGACCGTGATGTCCCGTTCGCTGTCGCTGGCCTCGCCGCCGGTGACGAAGGCATGCGCGAGGACGACGGAACGTGTCCCCCGCGCGCGGGTGGCGAGGTCGGCGCGGACCCGGTCCATGGCTGCGGCGAGCACCGCCTCGTGCCCGGCCTTCTCCACGGCGAACTCGTCCTTGACCAGGGCGGGTTCGAGATAGGGCAGGCCGTAGAACGCCACGTCGCCATGGGCGTCGGACAGGACCACCGGCACTCCGCAGGCCGACGGCTCGGTCCGCAGATGGATGCCCGCGCGTTGGATGAGGCCCGCGCCCACGCCGAGCCGGCGGGCCGAGTCGTGGTTGCCGGAGATCATCACGGTGGGCACGCCGAGGCCGGCCAGACGGTGCAGGGCGTCGTCGAACAGTTCGACCGCGGCGAGCGGCGGAACCGCGCGGTCGTACACGTCTCCCGACACGACCACCGCGTCGACGCCGCGCTCCCGCACGGTCGTGACGAGATGGCCGATGAACTCGGCCTGGGCCCCGAGCATGTTCACCCGGTGGAACGCCCGGCCGAGATGCCAGTCGGAAGTGTGCAGCAGTCTCATGATCCCCGAGACTAACGGTGGGGTCTGACATCACGGGTGGTTACTCCCGTATCGACCGTCATGGGCCCCTCTGCGTACGGCCGTTATGACCGTATTGCACGTGGTGGTCCACCGCGCGCGGACGTCCGGCGACCAGCCGGTCGCCGACGCCGCGGACCGTCAGGCGTCCCCGTAGGCCTCTCCGCCCAGTTCGAACCCCGCCGTACCGGCGGTCGCGTCGGCGAGCCAGGCCCGGAAGGCCTCCACACCGGCGTCCGGCAGTCCGATCTCGATGGTGACCGCCTCGCCGTAGCGCACGTCCCGGACCTCGCGTCCGGTGGCCCGCAGATCGTTCTGGATCTTTCCCGCCCGCTGATGGTCCACCGTCACCGTGGCGAGGCGGAACCGGCGGCGGGTGATCGTGCCGAGGGAGTCCAGCGCTTCGCCGACCGCTCCCCCGTACGCCCTGATGAGGCCCCCCGCGCCGAGCTTGACACCGCCGTAGTAGCGGGTGACGACGGCGACGACGTACCGCATGTCGCGGCGCAGCAGCATCTGGAGCATGGGGACGCCGGCGGTACCGCCGGGTTCGCCGTCGTCGCTCGCCTTCTGGATCGCGGCGTCGGCGCCGATGACGTACGCGAAGCAGTTGTGCGTGGCGTCCGCGTGCTCCTTGCGGACGCCGGCGACGAAGTCCTGGGCCTCCCGCTCGGTGGCGGCCGGGGCGAGGGCGCACAGGAAGCGTGAACGGTTGACCTCGGTCTCGTGCACGCCGGCGCGGGCCACGGTGCGGTACTGGTCCTGCATCGGGCCAGCCTATGCGGAGGGGGTGGGGTGGGTTTGGGGGGGGGTGCGGGTCGGCTGCGGGTACGGGTACGGGTGAGATCGGTGCGTACGGTGT
>JODI01000163.1 GCA_000720805.1 Streptomyces violaceoruber | reverse complement strand
GGGCTGCTTTCCGGCCTCTCGGCCTTCCGGCGGTGTTGACTTTATCAGAACCTCTCGGTGTCCGACTCCCAGTCAACCGGGTTTGTCCTCGCGGCCGTTGGGCCGTTCCGACGTCTCAAACCTTAGCGGATTCTCCCGGCGAGCCCCAAATCGAGGTTCGTGGCCCGAGCCGGACCCAAAGGGAATTCGAATTCGGGCATGCCAAATTCGACCCCGTTGGGAGATTGTGCTGGTGGTTTGTGTGCCGCTCGTGCGGCGGAGGCGCTGTCGAAGAACCGTTACGGCTCCGCGGCAACCCGAAGAACTCTACGGATCCGGCAGGGGGCTGTCAAGTGACCCCTGTCAAGATCTTTTCGTGCGACCGGCCGTGTCGGCATCAGCCCAGGTCAGCCCAGGTCAGTAAAGGTCAGTCAAGGTCTGTCAGTCGACCGCCGGCGTCCGGCTGGGCGTGCTCGACCCTGCGGAGGAGGCGGGTGAGGACCTCGCCGAGGGCCGTGCGCTCGTCCTGGGTGACGTCCTGGAGCAGGTCCTCCTCGAAGACCGTGGCAAGGCGCATCGCCTCCAGCCACTTCTCGCGGCCCTCCGCGGTCAGCTCGACGATCACGCGGACGCGGTTGGACTCGTCCCGCTCTCTGGTGACCAGACCTTCGGTGACCATGCGGTCGATCCGGTGGGTCATCGCGGCCGGCGTCAGGCCGAGCCGCTTCGCGAGGTCGCTGGGGCCCAGGCGGTAGGGAGCGCCGGAGAGGACGAGGGCCTTGAGGACCTCCCACTCCGCGTTGCTGATGCCGAGGGCGGAGGTCTGGCGGCCGTAGGCGACGTTCATCCGGCGGTTCAGCCGGGAGATCGCCGAGACGATCTTCTCGACCTGGGGGTCGAGGTCCTGGAACTCGCGCTGATAGGCCGCGATCTGCTCTTCGAGAGTCGGTTCGCCGAGCGTGCCGGGGGTGTCACCCATGGGCGCAAGTATCGCATGGGCTTGCTTGGCGTTGAAGTTCTTCGAGATGTACTGTTTAGCTTCTAACTTTAGGTTCGAAGTCTTCACCACTAAGAGCGCGAGGACTCACCTACTACCTGAGAGAGGTGAACGTGACCAGGGCGATGGGCGCAGCGATGCGCCGGATCCACGTGGGCAACGCACTCAGCGCGTTCGGGCTCGGCTTCACCGTCCCGTACCTGTACGTCTATGTGGCGCGGGTGCGGGAGCTGGGAGCCGTGACGGCGGGGCTCGTCCTCGCCGTCTTCGCTGTGGCAGCGCTGATCGTGCTGCCGTTCGCCGGCCGCGCGATCGTGCGGCGCGGCCCGTTGCCGGTGTTGCTCGCCGCCCTGGTCACCGCCGCACTGGGGGCGCTGGGTCTGGGGCTGGCGGGCAGCGCGACGACGGTGTTGCTGTCGGCGGCGGCGCTCGGGGCGGGGCAGGCCGTGATGCAGCCGGCGCTGGCGACGATGATCGTGGACTGCTCCACCGCCGACATGCGCTCGCGTGCGTTTGCCCTGCAGTTCTTCCTGCAGAACCTCGGGCTCGGGGTGGGCGGGCTCATCGGCGGTCGGCTCGTCGACACCACCCGCGTCTCCTCGTTCACCTTGCTGTTCGCCATCGAGGCGGCCGTGTTCCTGCTGCTGGCCGTGGTGATGGCGACGGTGCGGATGCCGCACTCGCCGCGTGTCGCGGACGCTCCGCGGCCGTCCGCCCGGGGCAGCTGGAAGCAGCTGCTCGGGAATCGGGCCATGGTGCAGCTGTGCGTGCTGGGGTTCGTGCTGTTCTTCGCCTGCTACGGACAGTTCGAGTCCGGGCTGAGTGCGTACGGCGTCGAGGCCGCCGGAATCTCGACGTCCGCGCTGGGGACGGCGCTGGCCGCCAACACCGCGATGATCGTGGTCGCGCAGTTCGCCGTGCTGCGGTTCGTCGAGCGGCGCCGGCGGTCGCGGGTGATCGCGGCCGTGGGTCTGATCTGGACCGTGGCCTGGGTCGCGGCCGGGTACGCCGGGCTCGGGCACGGCAGCCGGGAGATGGCGACGGCCGCGTTCGTGTCGACGTACGCGCTGTTCGGGCTGGGTGAGGCGATGCTGTCGCCGACGGTCGCTCCGCTGGTCGCCGATCTGGCGCCGGAGGGGATGGCCGGGCAGTACAACTCGGCCTTTGCCCTGGTGAAGCAGCTCGCGCTGGCCGTCGGCCCGGCGGTGGGCGGGCCCATGGCGGCCTCGCTGCATACGGCGTACGTCGTGACGTTCCTGCTGTTCTCGCTGGCGATCACGTATCTGGCGGTGCGGTTGGGGCGGCAGCTGACGGCCGTGCAGGATCAGCCGTGGCGGGCGAAGAGCCGGGTGGTGGCGCAGGGCGGTCCGGCCACGGCCGGGCAGACCCAGGCGCACGCCTGAGGTACCTGGGGGCCCGGCGTTCGCTGGGCCTTCCTCACTTCGTTCCGGTCGGCAGCGCGAACTCGCACCACACCGCCTTGCCGCCGCCCGGTGTTCTCCGGGAGCCCCAGTGGGAGGCGATCGTGGCGACGATGGCGATGCCGCGGCCGGACTCGTCACCAGCTTCGGCCCGGCGGCGGCGGGGGAGGTGGTCGTCGCCGTCCGTGACCTCGACGATGAGGCGGCGGTCGGTGCGGCGCAGGCGCAGGCGCATCGGTGGGGTGCCGTGTTGCAGGGAGTTGGCGACCAGTTCGCTGACCGCCAGGACACCCAGGTCGTGCAGTTCCACCGGGAAGCGCCAACTGGTCAGGACGCCGGAGGCGAAGGCACGCGCGCGTGGCGCCGCTTCCACCCCGCCGAGGAGTTCGAGCGCCGCGTTGCGGAAGAGTTCGCTGTCGGGTCCGGTGCGGGCGGGGTGCTGGAGGACCAGGACCGCCACGTCGTCGTCGTGCTCGGCGGTCACACCGGAGGCGCGGACCAGGCGGTCGCAGACGACCTGGGGGGTGCCGGTCGCGCCGGACAGGGCTCGCTCCAGTGAGGCGATGCCCTCGTCCAGGTCCTCGTTGCGGCGCTCCACCAGGCCGTCCGTGTACAGCACCGCCGTGGAGCCGGGGCTGAGCGGGATGGAGCCGGAGGAGTGCATCCAGCCGCCGGTTCCCAGGGGCGGGCCGGTCGGTTCGTCGGCGCGCTGCACCACTCCGCTCTCGTCGCGGACCAGGATGGGCAGGTGGCCGGCCGAGGCGTAGACCAGGCTGCCCTCGTTCGGGTCGTGGATGGCGTACACGCAGGTGGCGATCTGGTTGGCGTCGATCTCCGTGGCGAGGCCGTCCAGGAGCTGGAGGACCTCGTGCGGGGGGAGGTCGAGGCGGGCGTAGGCCCTGACCGCCGTACGGAGTTGGCCCATGACGGCGGCGGCGCGGACGCCTCGGCCCATCACGTCGCCGATGACCAGGGCGGTGCGGCCGCCGCCGAGGGTGATCACGTCGTACCAGTCGCCGCCGACGGCGGCCTCCGTGCCGCCGGGCTGGTAGGTGGCGGCGATGCGGAGGTCGTCCGGTTGTTCGAGTTCCTGTGGGAGCAGGGAGCGCTGCAGGGTGACGGCGGTTTCGCGCTGGCTGCGTTCGCTGGCTCTGAGGCGTTCGGCGGCCTCGGCGTGGTCGGTGACGTCGGTGGCGAATACGAGGATGGCACCGCCCGCGTCCGCGGCACCCATGGCACCGACTCCGCCGTCGCCCTTGGTCACCGGCGTGCAGGTGAAGGTGTACGAGCGGCCGTCGGGGGCCTTGCGGGACTTGACCGTGCGGGGCTTGCCGCTGCGCAGGACCTGGTCGAGGAGCGGGAGCAGGCCGATCTCGTCGAGTTCCGGGAGTGCCTCGCGGGCGGGGGCGCCGGTCGGGCGGGGTCCGAAGGCCGTCACGTAGGCGTCGTTGACGTAGGCGAGGCGGTGGTCGGGGCCGTGGACGTGGGCGACGAGGGCGGGGACGCGGTCGAGGACCTCACGCACCGGCAGTTCGTCGACGCCGGGGAGAAGCGGTGCGACGTCGGTGAGTTGTTCGATGCGGGCCGCGGGTACGGAGGAGGCCGCGGTGTCCTCCCGCCGGTCCGGGGTGAGCTGGTGGTCGGTCCGCGCTGCGGCGCGGCGCTGCGTTCCGGGGAGCCGGGCGCTCCAGCGCGTGAAGTTCACGAATCCTTGCCTCGTGTCGTCGTCTGCGGCGTCTTCGGCCGGCTCCGGACCCGGTCGGGGGTCCAGGGGGTGCCACCCCGGGAGTGCAGCACTGGGAGGAAGCCTGGTGGGTCGAAGGGCGGGGTCGGTCCGTCCAAGGTCGGGGACCAGTCTGGCAGGGCGGCCGACCGGGTCGGCATCGGTCAGACGCCTACCCCGTGGCCGGAGTTCCTCGGTCCGGTCAGGACGACCCCTTCGGGTCGTTCGAAGGGTCATGAGGAGGCTTTCCACCGGCCGCGAGTTCGAACTCCGCGCGGGGATGTTCGAGCGATCCGAGGGAGACGATCTCCCTCTTGAAGAGCCCCGCGAGCGTCCATTCGGCCAGGACGCGGGCCTTGCGGTTGAAGGTGGGGACTCTGCTGAGGTGGTAGACCCGATGCATGAACCAGGCAGGGTAGCCCTTCAGCCTGCGTCCGTAGACGTACGCGACCCCTTTGTGCAGTCCCAGGGAGGCCACCGAGCCGGCGTACTTGTGGGCGTACGTCTCCAGGGGCTCGCCGCGCAGGGAGTGCGCGATGTTGTCGCCGAGGACCCTGGCCTGGCGGACGGCGTGCTGGGCGTTGGGGGCGCACTCCCTGCCGGGTTCCTTCGCGGTGAGGTCGGGGACGGCGGCGGCGTCTCCGGCGGCCCACGCGTGCGTGGTGCCCTCGATGGTCAGCTCGGGGGTGCAGATCAGCCGTCCGCGTTCGTTGAGCGGCAGGTCGCTGGCGGCGAGAACCGGGTGCGGTTTCACCCCGGCCGTCCACACGACCGTACGGGTGGGGAAGCGGGCGCCGTCGCTGAGGACGGCGACCCGGTCCGCGCAGGACTCCAGGCGGGTGCCCAGGCGTACGTCGATGTTGCGGCGGCGCAGTTCGGTGACCGTGTAGCGGCCCATCTCCTCGCCGACCTCGGGCAGGATGCGGTCCGAGGCCTCGACGAGGATCCACTTCATGTCCTCGGGCCGGATGTTGTGGTAGTACCGCGCGGTGTAGCGGGCCATGTCCTCCAGCTCGGCGAGCGCCTCGACGCCGGCGTAGCCGCCGCCCACGAAGACGAAGGTGAGGGCGGCGTCGCGGACGGCGGGGTCGCGGGTGGAGGAGGCGATGTCCATCTGTTCGATGACGTGGTTGCGCAGGCCGATGGCTTCCTCGACGGTCTTGAAGCCGATGCCGTGCTCGGCGAGACCGGGGACGGGCAGGGTGCGCGAGATCGAGCCTGGCGCGAGGACGAGATGGTCGTACGAGAGCTGTTGTGCGCCCGTGCCCTCCTCCTCGGTGGCGAGGGTGGTGAGGGCGGCGGTGCGTTTGCCGTGGTCGATGGAGGTGACCTCGCCGATGACGATTCGGCAGCGGTCGAGAACGCGGCGCAGCGGTACGACGACGTGGCGTGGGGAGATGGAGCCGGCGGCGGCTTCCGGAAGGAATGGCTGATAAGTCATGTACGGGTCGGGCGTGACGACCGTGATCTCGACCTCGCCCCGCTGGAGTTCCCGTTTCAGGTTCCGTTGGAGGCGCAGGGCCGTGTACATCCCGACGTAGCCGCCGCCGACAACGAGAATGCGCGCACGTTCCTTCACTATCCCATGACGCACCCGGCGCTTGCGTTTGTCCACAGCCCCGACAATTTGTGTGACCATGCGTCGTCGGCGCGCCGGGTTGGCCGAATCACCGAGGTGCGCGGAATATTCGCAGGTCAGTGGGTGTGGGCCGGGCGGTCACCAGGGGCGTAATCGGGACGTATCCCACCCGTACTCTGATCGGGGGGCGCTCCGTGCGGAGCGTGCCCCTTCTGAATTGACTCCCTCTCAACTATGTTCGTGTGTCGACGGGGTGTAGGGGGATGCGCCTTCGGATCCGCGACGGGTGGGTCCGGGTAGCGGGCCTGTTCCGTTCGCTCCGGCTTTCAAATGACGGGGAGAGTCTCCGGGGGGAGACGTCATTACCGGGGGAACACTTATGCATGTTCAGGATTCTCGTTGGTCGTCCACGTCCGCCATCGCGCCCGGTGGCGGGGCGATGGGCGGCGCGCTCGGCTCAGCGATGGGCTCGACGATGAGCGCGGCGGCGGGCAACGGACGCGACGGTTCGCGGACGACGCCGCTGCGCGTGGACGCACAGCGCAACCTGGAGCACGTACTGCGTGCGGCCCGCGAGGTCTTCGGGGAGCTGGGGTACGGCGCGCCGATGGAGGACGTGGCGCGGCGCGCGCGGGTCGGCGTCGGCACGGTGTACCGGCGCTTCCCGAGCAAGGACGTCCTGGTGCGGCGGATAGCCGAGGAGGAGACCTCCCGGCTGACCGACCAGGCACGGGCGGCGCTCGGCCAGGAGGACGAACCGTGGTCGGCGCTCTCGCGCTTCCTGCGGACCTCGGTGGCCTCGGGCGCCGGGCGGTTGCTGCCGCCGCAGGTGCTGCGGGTCGGGGTGGCGGACGAGGACAGCGGGTTCGACGCGTCACGGGTTCCGCAGCAGCGGACGCAGCCGGGTACCGGGGAGCTGCGGCTGGTCGCGGAGACTCCGGCACTGTCCGTGGACGACGACGCGGGCGCGGCGGCACTGCTCGAGGTCGTGGGCCAGCTCGTGGAACGAGCACGCGCGGCAGGCGAGCTGCGGTCCGACGTGTCGGTGGCGGACGTCCTGTTGGTGATAGCGACGGCGGCCCCCTCGCTCCCGGACGCGGCCCAGCAGGCGGCGGCGTCGTCGCGGTTGCTGGACATCCTGCTGGAGGGGCTGCGGTCGCGGCCGGCGTGAGGGGCGGCGCTCGCGACCGGCGCCAGGGACCGCGGTCCGGGGTGGCGGCTCGCGGGGCGGGTTCCCGGGGAGACGGCGGCTCGCGGGGCAGGAGCCGAGGGGGTGCCGGCTTGCGGGGCGGCAGGTGCTCGGGGAGACGGCGGCTCGCGGGGCAGGTTCTCGGGGGGAGCGGCGGTGCTTGGGGCGGGCGCCCGGAGAAGCGGCCGCCTGCGGCGCAGGTGCCGAGGGGACGGGTGACCTGCAGGACGGATGCCCGGGCGAGGGGCGGCGCTTGGGGTGGGCGCCGGGGGACGGCTGCCTTGGCGGCGGCAGCCATGAGGGCGTCGGCCCCGGCCGGCAACCCCTGAGGCGGCGGCTCGCGAGGGTCGGCCTTGGGGGCGGCAGCCGGAAAGGCGACGGGCTCTGGGGCAGGAGGTCCAGGCAGCGGACCGAGTCGTCCGGCTCAGGCGACGACCCCAGGCGTCCCTCGGCCGGTGCGGTCCCAGACGAGGGGCCCGAGTGGTGGTCTCTGGGCACGTGCCGTGGCGGTGGCGGTCCGTGGGGGGGTGGTGGATGTTGTCGGGCGGCGCCTTACCCCACTCGGGCGTGACTCGAATAGGTGACGAGGGAGTGGGAGCATGACGCCGCTCGCGCGCCGGGTGCGCTCCCCCCGGGGCGTTCCGGGCTTTTCGGGCGCTGGTGTCAACTCCCAGGCACAGAAAGTCGGTTCAGTCTTCCCCGTACGGGTGAGAGCCGGCACCGAGTCACGCGAAGTCCCCACGGACGAGTGTCAACACTGCTCCGCGGGGCCCTGAACAAAAGCCAATATGGCACTCTGACCCGGTGTTCGGGACTGGTAGGGCTGGCGGCGGGGGCTTTCCGCGATGAGCTTCGACGGGCGGGACGGGTCACTCGGTGACGACGACGCGGAGACCGGCGACGCGGCCTTCCCGCACGTGCCGAGCCAGGGGGGACGGGCCGGTGGTGTCCCGTACGAGCCGGTGGAGGCAAGCCTCCCGGTGGAGGCCGGCATCCCGGCGCAGGGCGGCGAACCCGTCGACCCCGTCGAGGGCAGCGTGCCCGCCCAGCGCGACCGGCGCGAGAACGGCGGCGTCCTGCCGCCGCCCAGGGTGCTGCCGCCGTCCGACGCCGACCTGATCGAGCGGATGCGCGCGGGCGACGACACCGCCTACGAGGAGCTCTACCGGCGCCACGCGGCAGCGGTGCGCCGGTACGCCCGTACCTGCTGCCGGGACGGCCACACCGCGGACGACCTCACCGCCGAGGTCTTCGCCCGCGTGCTCCAGGCGGTACGCGGCGGCTCCGGCCCCGAGCAGGCCGTACGCGCGTATCTGCTCACCACTGTCCGACGGGTGGCCGCGAGCTGGACGAAGTCCGCGCGGCGCGAACAACTGGTCGACGACTTCGCGGTGTTCGCCGCTCAGTCCACGCGCGTGGCCCAGGTCTCCGCCGACGGCGTCCTCGACCTCGGCGCCGATGTCCGGGCGATGCACGAGGCCGAGCAGTCGATGGCCATGCGGGCCTTCCGCTCGCTGCCCGAGCGCTGGCAGGCCGTGCTGTGGCACACCGAGGTCGAGGACGAGTCGCCCAGCCAGGTCGCCACGCTCTTCGGGCTCGACGCCAACGGCACCCGGGTGCTCGCCGGCCGCGCCCGCGAGGGCCTCAAGCAGGCATATCTGCAGGCCCACGTCAGCGCCGCCCTCGCCGGCGACGAGGAGTGCGCCCGTTACGCCGACCGGCTCGGCGCCTACGCCCGCGGCGGCCTGCGTACGCGCGCCGAGCGAGAGGTGCGCAAGCACCTGGAGGCGTGCGTCAAGTGCCGGCTGGCCGCGGGCCAGATCAAGGAAGTCGCCGACGGCCTCCCCGCCGTCGTACCGGTCGCCGTCATCGGCTGGTTCGGCGCGGCCGGGTACGCCAAGGCGCTCGGGCTCATCGCCGGCGGCGCCGGTGCGGGCGCGGCCGCGGCGGCCGGTGGCGGCTCTTCCGGAGGCTCTTCCGGCGGGGCGGGGGCGGGAGGCGGCGCGGCGGCCTCCGAGGGTGTGGGCGCGCTCGTGAAGGCCGGTGTCGCGGCCGGTGTGGTGGCCGTGGCGGCGGCCGCGGTGGTGCTCGTGCTGACGGGCGGCGGCAGCCCGGCCCGGAAGTCGGACGCCAAGCCGCCCGCGTCCGCGCCGGTCGTGGAAACGGCCGGCAGCCAGTCCACGCCCCCGAAGACTCGGCCCGAGCCCAACCCCCCGGTGCTCGTGGCAGCGTCCGCCCCGAGGCCCACCCC
>JODI01000162.1 GCA_000720805.1 Streptomyces violaceoruber | reverse complement strand
CCCGCCGGAGACGGTGATCCACTCCTCGTCGACGGCCGGCTTCTCGATCTCGCCGGACTGCACCTCGTCGACCGCTTTGCGGCCCTCGGCGGGCGGCAGCTCGAAGAGGTAGGGCGGGTTGTCGGTCGCGGCGGCGAAGGCCTGGGCGGCGGGTTCCAGAACGGGGCGGGTGCCGGTCATGGCGATCTCCTCGGATCGGGTGCCGCGGTGGCCTCCGGCGGGGGTTCCAGACCGGAGGAGCGGCATGCCCTGGACAGTAGCGCTCGATTAAGTCGCGCGCAACTTATTCGAGCACGATAGAATCGGGGGGACCTGAACGATAGGGTGGTGTTCGTCCATGTCGAGCACGTCGAGCACACAGACCAGGAGTCGCACCGTGGAGGCAGCCGCTGGACCGGCCGAGGGGTCACTGCTCCTGGACGATCAGCTCTGCTTCGCCCTGTACGCCGCCTCCCGCGCGGTGACCGCGCGCTACCGGCCGCTGCTGGACGAGCTGGAGCTCACCTATCCGCAGTACCTCGTCATGCTCGCGCTGTGGGAGCAGGACGAGATCTCCGTACGTGAGCTGGGCGCCGCTCTGCAGCTGGAGTCCAGCACACTGTCGCCCCTGCTCAAACGCCTGGAGGCGAACGGTCTGCTGCACCGTGAGCGGCGGGCGGACGACGAGCGGTCCGTGTCGATCCGGCTGAGCGAGGCGGGGGCGCGGCTGCGGGAACGAGCGGGCGGCGTTCCCCTCGCCATCGGCGCCGCCATGGGCCTCACACCTGAACAGGACGCCCTGACCAAACAACTGCTCCGCCTGCTCACCGCGAACGTCGGCGCCGGCTGAGGGCGCGCTCGCGGGGCGGGGGGCGGAGCCGTCGTCGCCCTGTTCGTGACTTCTCACGGGCCACGGGACCCGTGCGGCCCCGTACGCCTCACTCGCTGCGCAGCACCTCCGCGACCGCCAGCCGGGCCGCCCGCCGTGCCGGGACGTAAGCGCCCAGGACCGCGATCGCGACACCCGCGGGGGCCAGGGCGAGCAGGGCGGTGGCCTGCCATACGTCCGTCATGTACGCGGGCAGGGTGATGTCGATCGCCTCGGCCATCCTCGGGACGACCAGACGGTGGCCGGCCATGCCCAGCGGGATGCCGAGCAGGGAGCCGACCGCGCCGAGGGCCGCCATGGACGTCACCGTCATCACCGTGACCTGGCCGGGGGTCATCCCGATGGATTTGAGCATGCCGAGGCCGCGGCGGCGGTCGTGGGTGTTGAGGACGACCGTGTTGAAGACGCCGAGGGCGGCGACCGCGGCGAGCATCACGGTGAGCACCGACGCCGAGCCGACGATGGTCTGCGTGACGGTGTCGGAGCCGACGAGGTCGGTGCTGATCCCGGGGTCGGCGGCCCGGGCCGCGCGGGCGTAGGCGGCCGGGTCCGTCCGTTCACCGAGCTTGACGTGGTAGGCGATGGGCTTCTCCCGCGGGGTCAGGGCGGTCAGCGTCGGCATGTCGGTGACGACCAGCTGGCCGTCGTTGTGCATGTACTCCCCGACGATCACCACCGACTCCCGCCGGCCGCCCTTCTCCAGGCTGATGCGGTCGCCGACCCGCAGGTCGTTCTGGCGCAGGAAGGCCGAACCGGCGACGATCTCGCCCGTACGGTGCATCCAGCGGCCGTCGGTCAGCACACTGTCCAGCCGCGCCCGGTCACCCCGGCGCCCTTCGAGCATCACCTTCTGCGCGGATCCCACGAGGCGCACCTCGACGTCCGCCCTGGCGGTGACCTCGTCCGCGCCGGACAGGGACCGCAGCAGCGAGTGGAGTGCGAGGTCGTCGTGTTCCGGGCGGATTTCCTTGCCGTTCTTGTACGTGCCCACGTACACGGTGACGTCGAAAGCGTCCCGGCCGGCCTCGCCGAACCGGGTCATCGAGGTGGCCAGCCCGGTCGCGAAGGTCACGGTGGTCACGCCCAGGACCACCGCGGCGAGCGTCAGGGCGCTGCGGCCGGGCCGGGCGAACGGCAGTCCGACACCCAGGCTCACCGCTCGGGGCAGCCTGCTTCCCGCCAGGCGGCGCTGGATGTGCCGGGCGCGTCCGGCGCGCGGAGCGCTGCCCGTGCTGATCGCGCGAGCCGCGGACAGCCGGTGGGCGCGAGCCGCGGGGACGAGCGCGGCGAGCACGCACACGGCGGGCATGCCGAGCAGGGCTAGGACGTTCACCCACGGCGCGAGCGAGACACTGTCGTGGAAGACCCCGGCGTCGGGCCCTGTGAAGACGAACGCGAAGAAGGGCCGCGCCATCAGGTTGCCGACCGCGGTGCCGAGCGCGCAGCCGGCCACCGCGGGCACCGAGATCATCGTGAGGTAGACGGCTACCACCTGACCCGGCGTGAAGCCGAGGGCCTTGAGGATGCCGATGTGCCGGAAGCCGGAGATCACGGCGCCGCTGACCACGTTGGCGACGATGAGCACCGCCACCACGAGACCGAGGATCCCGAAGGCCATCAGGTAGGGCGTGAACGCCTTGGCCGCCCCGCCGATGCGGTCCTTGAGGGTGAGGTAGGACCGGGAGGCGGTCAGCGCGTCACCCGGCAGCTCCTCGGTGACGGCCGCGAGGCTCGCCCGCAGCCCGTCCTGCGAGGAGGCGTCCGTGAAGCGGAACAGCATCTGGGTGGTCGTCGGGTGCAGGGCCCCGATCTGCTCGGGGGCGACCCAGGCGTCGGCGCTGTCGCTCAGGTCGAAGGCGAATCCGACGACGGTGAGGTCCGGACCGGACGACACCTCGAGCTTCTTGCCGAGGTCGTCGGCGGTCCAGTCGGACTGCCGGTTGAGCACCACCTCGCCGGGCCGGGCCGCCCAACGGCCCGCCCACAGGTCCAGCCGGTCCACCGGACCCCCGGGGCCGGCCCGTCCCACGACGGTGAGGTCGGTGCCGATGCCGAAGTCCATGGCATCGCCCGGGAGTTCGACGGTGGCCTGGGCGAAGGGGCCGGCGGCGGCCTCGACGCCGGGCTGCCGGGCCGTCCGCACCAGTTCCTCGTCCGAGACCCGGGCGGGGTCGAACGCCGTGACGACATGCGGGCCGCGCTGCTGGGCGAAGGCCTTGTCGAAGGGCGCCGAGGCCGCGTCGAGGAGACCCAGGGCCACCACCATCGCCACCGTCGAGGTCAGGGTGACCAGAGCGATGACGAGGGTCTGGAGTCTGCGCCGCCGTACCGCCGCGCGGGCGGCCCGCCACACGGCCCTCATGCGGACGGCTCCAGTGTGTGCTCGCCGGTTACCCGGCCGTCGCCGAGCTCGACCAGCCGGCTGGCGCAGCGCCGGGCCAGGTGCGCGTCGTGCGTGACCAGGATCAGCGTCTGGCCGATCTGGTTGAGGTCGAGCAGCAGGTCCATCACCTGCTCCCCGGAACGGCTGTCCAGAGCGCCGGTCGGCTCGTCGGCCAGCAGCAGCGCCGGGCGGTTCATCAACGCCCGGGCCACGGCGACCCGTTGCCGTTCGCCGCCGCTGAGCACCGCCGGGTAGGCATGGCGGCGGTCGGCGATCTGGAGTTCGTCGAACAGCTCCAGCGCACGGCGGCGGGCCTGCCGGGCCGGGGTGCCGGTCAACTGGGCGGCGAGCGCCACGTTGTCGAGCGCGGACAGGTCGTCCACGAGGTTGAAGAACTGGAAGATCATGCCGATGCGGCGGCGCCGGTACAGGGCGAGGCCCTTCTCGCTCAACTCCCCCACGTTCTCCCCGTGTACGACGACCGTGCCGCCGCCCGGCCGGTCCAGCCCGGCGATCATGTTGAGCAGGGTCGACTTGCCGCACCCCGAGGGCCCCATCACGGCGACCGCCTCCCCGGCCCGGATCTCCAGCGTGACACCGTCCAGCGCGGTCGTCTCGCCGAACTCCTTGCGCACACCGTCGAGTCGTACGACGGCCTCTCCCCTGTTCTTCTCAGTGATCATGTGCAAGACGCTACGGAGGAGAGCGCGGCCCGCGCATCCCTCCGGAGATGGCAGTGCGGACGGCTCCTCATCCTGGGGATGCAGGGCACTGGATCCCCGGACGGATGCGAATCGGGAGGCCGTCTGCCAAGGTGAATCCGTGTCGGAGGGGGAGACGAACGTGCTGATGGCAGCGCTGGGGATGGCGTGCGCGGCCGCCGGGTGCCTGGCGGTGGCGTGGTGGCGCACTCGGCGCCGGTGGCAGGCGGCGGTCGGTGAGCGCGGGTGGCTGCTGGAGCGGGAGCGGGAGAGTGCCTCGCGGTCCGCGGTGGCGGCCGAACGCGACCGTATCGCCCGGGAGTTGCACGACATCGTCAGTCACAACGTCAGCCTCATGGTGGTCCAGGCCGGCGCCGCCCGGGAGGTGCTCGGCACGATGCCGGACGAGGCCGCGGCGGCCCTGCGGGCCGTGGAGGACGCGGGGCGCGGGGCGATGACCGATCTACGCCACCTGCTGGGGCTGTTGGCGCCGTCACAGAGCGGCGAGGACGCCGCGTACGAGGGAGGTGGCGAGGTGGACGGCCCCGTGGAGCTGGCACCGCAGCCCGGTCTCGACCGGCTCGGTCCGCTCGTCGACCGGATCTCCTTCGCGGGCCTGCCCGTGGAGGTACGGATCTGCGGGGAGCCGCGCCCGCTGCCGCAGGGCATCGGCGTGACCGCGTACCGCATCGTGCAGGAGGCCCTGACCAACGCGCTGCGGCACGGCGACGGCGGCGAGGCCGAGGTCACCGTGCGGTACGCGGACCACGCGCTGCGGGTCGAGGTGCTGAACACCGGCCCGAGCGTCCTGACCGGCACGGCCCCCACGCGGACGGTCCCGCGCCACGGGGAGGGCACGGGACGCGGACTGCTGGGCCTGCGTGAGCGGGTCGCGGTGTACGGCGGGGACCTGGACGCCCGGCGTCGCCTCGGCGGGGGCTACCGGGTCCGGGCGCGCATCCCCCTGGACCGCCCGTGACGGCGCCCCGCGTCCTCATCGCCGACGACCAGACCCTGATCCGGACCGGCTTCCGGCTCATCCTCGACGCGCGCGGCATCGAGGTGGTGGGCGAGGCGGCCGACGGCGTGGAGGCGGTGACGATGGCCCGCGAACTGAAGCCGGACGTCGTGCTGATGGACATCCGCATGCCGGTCATGGACGGCCTGGACGCCACTCGCCGTGTCCTCCGACAGGACCCCGACTGCCGCGTGCTCATGCTGACCACCTTCGACCTGGACCGCTACGTCTACACGGCGCTCTCGGTCGGGGCCAGCGGTTTCCTGCTGAAGGACGTCACCCCGGAGCACCTGGCGGCGGCCGTGCGGCTGGTCGGCACGGGCGACGCCCTCCTGGCCTCGTCCATCACCCGGCGCCTGGTGGAGCGCTTCGCCTCCGACCCCGGCCGCCCGCCGGCCGTGCAAGGCGACCTCGCCGCGCTGACGCCGCGCGAGCTGGAGGTCCTGACCCTGCTGGGCCGCGGCCTGTCCAACTCCGAGCTCGCCGCCGAGCTGACGCTGAGCGAGGCCACGGTGAAGTCCCATGTGGCCCGTATCTTCGCCAAGCTGGCCCTGCGCGACCGCGCCCAGGCGGTCGTCCTCGCCTACGAGACGGGGCTGGTCCGGCCGGGCGGGCTTCCGGAACGGTGATGTCCGGTGGACCGCTTCTTTCCCTCCTCCCGGCTGTGCTCCGTCTGCGGCACCCACGGCGCGAGCCGTGGGAATCCCCTCGTGCACGAGGGGAGGCAGTCAACTGGTTCCTCACCGACTGGCCGGGCCGCTCCGACCAACTCGGTTACCGCCCTCGGGGATCCACCGGCCCGAGCCGGCCGGACCGCACTCCGAGAACACCCGCCACGGCCGTTGACCATTCGCTTCCGGCAGTTGACCATTCTCTTCCGGCAGGCGCGTGCCCGGCCCTGTCCGAGGGCGCGGACCGTCGTGGTCTTGGACCGACCTTGTGAGCGGGACTGAGGAGTGAAGCGTGGGCGAAGTCCGGGAGACGGCCGTGCTGGTGACCGGCGGCAGCGGTTTCGTGGGCAGTCACCTGGTCCGGCGGCTGCTGGAGCAGGGCTACCGCGTCCACACGACCGTACGCAGTGTCACGAACACGGCGAAGGTGCGGCCGCTGCTGGAGATGCGGCAGGCGTTCCCCGACCGACTGGCCCTGTTCGAGGCGGACTTGCTGCGGGAGGAGTCCTTCGACGAGGCGATGGCCGGCTGCCGGGTGGTCTTCCACGTGGCCTCGCCCTTCTTCATGCCGGAGAAGATCAAGGACGGCCGCCGGGACATGGTCGACCCGGCCCTGCTCGGCACCCGCAACGTGCTGGCGAGCCTGGAGCGGACGCCGACGGTCGAACGGCTGGTGTTCACGTCCACCGTCGGCGCGATCTTCGGTGACTACGCCGACGTCCTGGCCATGGACGACCAGGTGCTGTCCGAGAAGTACGTCAACACCACGAGCACGGTGGAGAACAACCCGTACCACTACGCGAAGACCGTCGCCGAACACACCGCGTGGGAGGCGGAGGCCGCGCAGGACCGCTGGCGCATGGTGTCCGTCAACCCCGGTCTGATCCTGGGTCCTTCGCTCACCCCGGCCTCGGAGTCCGGCAGCCTCTTCCTGCTGCGGGAGCTCTTCCAGGGCTACTTCTTCTACGGCGCCCCGGACTTCAGCTTCACCACGGTGGACGTACGGGACGTGGCCGAGGCGCACATCGCGGCGGCGGAGAACGCCGACGCCAAGGGCCGTTACATCGTCGCGGCACCGACGATGACGTCCTTCCACGAGATGGCCCGCATCATCCGCAGCCGCCATCCCCGCGACCTCCGCCTCCCCCGCACCGCCCTCCCGCACTGGCCGGTGCGGCTCCTGGGCCCGGCCTTCGGGCTCACCCAGGACTACATCCGCAAGCACCTCGGCATCCGGTTCCGCGTGGACAACAGCAGGAGCGTGCACGAACTGGGCCTCTCCTACCGCCCGATCGAGGAGACTGTGCTCGACCACTACGAGGCGTGGCGACAGCGGTAACCAGCGGTAACGGGATGAAGGTCACAGATACGTATCGGGCATTTAACACTTCAATCTTCACACTAGGAACACAAGTTGGTTTAGGTTGACCCGCAGGCCATACGACTTCCCCCGGCGAACCCGCCGAGTCGAGCGGCCCAGGTACGGAAGGAGTACGGCTCCCATGGCGCCGGAACGAACCTCGCGCCCCGGAGGCAGCGGCCTCCCGGGCATGCGCAACTCCGCGCTTGCGACGGCGGCCCTCACCTCTGTGGCCCTGCTCTCCCAGACACCGGGAACAGCGGCGGCGACAGGGGACGACGGGCCCAGCCGCGACGAGGTACGGCAGCGGGTCAACAGCCTCTACGACCAGGCCGAGACCGACACCGGGACCTACAACGCCACCCGCGCGGCCGCGATCCCGCGCCAGCGCTCCGGCGCGACGTCCGCCGGCGAGCGCCGGGGCGCCGGTTCGGCGGCCGGCACCTCCCGTGAGACCGCGGATCCCGCGCTCGCCGACGTCGCCAAGCAGTGGTTCGACGTGGCCCGCTCCAAGCTGGGCCCCACTGTTCCGGCGGCCCTGCCGGCCGACCGGATACCGGCCCGTCCGGCCCGCGCGCCCGAGGCGCGGCCGGCCCGCCCGGCGGAGCGCACCACGGACGCCCTCGCCCTCGATGCGCCGAAGACGGCCGACCGGGCCACGCCGGAGCTCACCGCGCGGCCCGTCCCGGAACTGGCCGGCGGCTCCGCCCCGGCCCTGCCGAGCGCTCCGGACACCACCGGGCAGGGCACCGCCACGACACTGCCCGCCGCGTCCACCGCCGACTCGGGGTCGTCGTCGTTGCGGGCCACCAAGCAGCGGAACCAGCAGAAGCTCGCCCGGGCCCGCGAGGTGCTGGCCGCGCACAACACCCAGCTCAGCACCCCGCTCGCGGCGATCGAGTCCCGGCCGGCCGAGGCCCCGTGGCACACTCCGGCCCAGACGGCGCTCGACAGCACCGGGACACAGTGGCAGTTGCCGCGGACCGGCCTCACGCCGGATCTTCCGGTCACCCCGGACTTCCCTGCCACCCCGGCCCTCGGGGTCGTCCCTGGCCTCCCGGTCACTCCCGCTCCCACGGTCACCACACCCCCGCCCGTAACCCCCGCATCCGTGGGCCCGGCGCCCATGTTCGCCCCCGGTCCGCCGACCGAGCCGGCCTCGGCCTTCGCGACGGGCCTGCCCACCGGGCCGACCGCGAGCTACACCGCGGGCCTGCTCACCGACCCCAACTCGACGTACGGCACGGGCATCCCGACCACTTCGGCCCCCGCGTTCACCACAGCCCTCCCGACCGACACGACCTTCACACCAGCCCACGGAACGCCTGTTCACGGCACACCGGCCCACGGAACGCCTGTTCACGGCACACCGGCCCACGGAACGCCAGTTCACGGCACACCGGCCCACGGAACGCCAGTTCACGGCACACCGGCCCACGGAACGCCAGTTCACGGCACACCGGCCCACGGAACGCCTGTCCACAGCACGCCGGCCCACGGCACACCGGTCCAGCAGGTCACCGCGTTCGAGTCACACACCCCGGCCGCCCCGACTCCGGCCCCCACCGCTCCGGTTGCGCCCGCCCAGGCCGTGGACGCGGGATATGACCTCAAGGCCGCCAAGGTGCTCGCCTTCGCCCGGGCCCAGATCGGCCGGCCGTGCGTCTGGGGTGCGGCCGGGCCGGGTTCGTACGACGCCTCCGGTCTGACCCAGGCCGCCTGGAAAACCGCCGGAGTCGAACTCCCGCGTGCCGCGCAGGCCCAGGCCGGTGTCGGCACGGCGGTCGCCCTCACCGACGTCCGGGTCGGGGACCTGGTCTTCTTCTACGACGACCTCAGCCACGTGGGCCTCTACATCGGCAACGGCATGATGATCCACGCCCCGGGCCCGGGAGCGTACATCCGCGAGGAGTCGGTCTACTACGCCGGCGAGTCCGCTATCCGCGGCGCGATACGCCCCGCCTGAGACCCCGAGCCCCCCGAGCCCCTGGCGCACCTGACGCCCCTGAGGTCTGGAGCCCTTGAAGCCGGCTGCCGGGAGACGCTGAGCACATCGGCGTCTGCCCGGCAGCACCAGTTCCGGGACCAGTTGAGGACCTGTCTCTTATACACATCTGACGCTGCCGACGAATAGAGAGGTGTA
>JODI01000161.1 GCA_000720805.1 Streptomyces violaceoruber | reverse complement strand
AAACGCCCGGTTACATTTCGAACCCGGAAGCTAAGCCTTACAGCGCCGATGGTACTGCAGGGGGGACCCTGTGGGAGAGTAGGACGCCGCCGAACAATCTTTGGAAGGACCCCTGGTCACCAGCGTTCAGCTGGGACCAGGGGTCCTTTTTGTTTTTCCAGAGCGCGCCGGGTACTCGGCTGCGCGAGAATGACTTGCGGTACCGAAGACAGGAGTCACCATGTCCACCAACTCTCCCGACGATCGACCGGAGCGCGACCAGCGGCGACGGGACAGTGGTGACCGCGGCGGCGACCGGGGTGACCGGGGCGGCTACCGCGGGGACCGTGGTGGCTTCCGCCGCGACAACGACCGCCGTGACAACGGCCCCGGCGGATACGCCCGCCGTGACGACCGGCGAGGCGATGACCGTAGCGGTGATCGCGGTGGTGACCGTGGCGAGCGCGGTGGTTTCCGCCGTGACGACCGGCGGGACGACCGCCGTGACGACAACCGGGGTGGGTTCGGCCGGCGGGACGACCGACGCGAAGGCGATCGCGGTCCTCGTCCGGCGTTCCGGCGGGACGACCGTTCCGGCGGACCCCGCCGCGATGACCGTTCCGTGGGGCCGCGTCGTGACGACCGTCCCAGCGGGCCCCGCCGTGACGACCGTTCCGGCGGACCCCGCCGTGACGACCGTCCCAGCGACCGTGATCGTGGGTTCCGTGGTGGTGATGACCGCGACCGTGGGTTCCGGCGTGACGATCGTGGTGGGGACCGTCCGCCCTTCCGTCGCGACGACCGTGGGGAGCGTCGGAGTGACGACCGCGGTGGCTTCCGCAGGGATGACAACCGCGGTGGTTTCGGGCGCCGTGACGACCGTCGTGGGGACGACCGGGGCGGCGACCGCGGCGGGTTCCGCCGTGACGACCGCCGTGACGACCGTTCGGCGACCGTGATCGTGGGTTCCGTGGTGGTGATGACCGCGACCGTGGGTTCCGGCGTGACGATCGTGGTGGGGACCGTCCGCCCTTCCGTCGCGACGACCGGCGGGATGACCGGCGAGACGATCGGCGGACTGACGACCGGGGCGGCGACCGCGGTGGATTCCGGCGGGACGACAGCCGCGACAGCCGAGGTGACCGCGGTGGGTTCCGTGGGCGGGACGACCGTGGTGCCCGCGGGCCCCGTGGAGACGACCGCGGTGGACGTCCCGGCGGCTTCCGTGGCCGGGATGACCGGGGTGACCGGGACCGCGGCTTCCGCGGGGGCGACGATCGGCGCGGCGGTGGCCGTTTCCGCGATGAGCGGGACCGGGACCGGGAGCCGATCAAGCGGCTGCCGATCCCCGAGGACGTCACGGGCGACGAGATCGACAAGGACGTACGGCAGGAGTTGCAGAGTCTGCCGAAGACGCTCGCGGAGGACGTCGCCAAGAACCTGGTGATGGTGGCCCGGCTCATCGACGAGGATCCCGAGGGCGCCTATGGCTACTCCCGGGTGGCCCTGCGGCTCGCCTCGCGGGTCGCCGCCGTACGGGAGGCGGCCGGGTTCGCGGCGTACGCGACCCAGAAGTACGGTGAGGCGCTGGCCGAGTTCCGGGCCGCGCGGCGGATGACCGGCGGCGTGGATCTGTGGCCGGTGATGGCCGACTGCGAGCGTGGGCTCGGGCGGCCCGAGAAGGCGCTGGACATGGCCGGCGCCCCCGAGGTGCACAAACTCGACAAGGCCGGGCAGGTCGAGATGCGGCTCGTCGCGGCCGGTGCCCGAAGGGACATGGACCAGCTGGACGCGGCCATCGTGACGCTGCAGAGCCCCGAACTGGCCTCCAACTCCGTCCAGCCGTGGACCGCGCGGCTGCGGTACGCGTACGCCGACGCCCTGCTCGCTGCCGGTCGGGAGGACGAGGCACGGGAGTGGTTCGCCAAGGCCCTGGAGGCCGACAAGGACGGCGGCACGGACGCCTCCGACCGGCTCGCCGAGTTGGAGGGCGTGGAGTTCGTCGACGCCTTCGACGCGGGCGAGGGTGAGGGCGAGGACGAGTCGCCCGCTGCCCCCGCGGTGGACGTCAAGGAAGCCAGGGAGGCCACGAGCGTCGTGGACGTCGACGAGTCCGTGGACGTCGAGGACGTCGAGGACGTCGAGGACCTCCACGAAGCCGACGGCACCGACGGCACCGAGAGCGACGACAAGGACTGACGTCCGTATGTGAAGGGCGGGCCCCGACAGCCGGGGCCCGCCCTTTCGTATGTCCGCGGCCGTTACAGGTCCAGGGCGCGCAGCACCAGGCCCGATGCCGGCTTCGGTCCGAACGACGTGGACTTGCGGGGCATCGTCACACCTTGGCGGGCGAGGTCGCGGACGACCTCCTCGCGGACCGGATGCATCAGGACGGCCGTGCCGCCGTCGCGTTCGGCCTTTTCGACCGTGGCCGCCGTGTCGTGGATGTAGGCGATGCGGGCCGGGTCGTCCTCGGGGATGTGCCAGACGTGGGCGAGGAGGGCCGCGTGCAGGACCGTCGCGTCGAGGGTGCGCCAGGCGGCGGGTTGTCCGGTGGGGACGGTGCGGGACAGCAGCGCCGGGTCCGGGCGGTCGATGAGATGGAAGGCGCCGTCGCCCGCCAGCAGGAACGCGTTGCTCTCGCAGTCAGCGTCGGCCAGTGCCTCCAGGGCCTGCGGCAACGGGACGTCGAGACGGCGTACGCGGAACAGGCCGGCCACGGCGGAGACGGCGTCCGCTACGGGCAGGTCGTGCAGGAGACGGTGGATGGCGCGGACGCGCAGGGGGTAGCGGGCCGTGTCGACGAGGAGGACGAGGCCGTAGTCCCAGGGGCTGGGGGAGGGGTGTTCCGCGCGCAGACGCCGGTAGGTGGCCCAGCGGTGGTGGCCGTCGGCGATCAGAGCCTGGTGCCGGGCCAGGTCGGACCGGACGTGGTCCAGGTCGGCGGGGGCGGTGATCGACCACAGGCGGTGGCGGAAGCCGTCCTCCGTGGTCGTCGCGAGCAGCGGGGGCCGTTCGGCGGTGCGCTCGACGACCTCGGCGGTGGCGGAAGCGGCGACGCCGCGATAGGTCAGGAGCAGGGGTTCCAGGTTCGCGGAGGTGGCGCGCATCAGGGCGGCGCGGTCGGCGACGACGTGGGGCATGACGTCCTCGTGCGGCAGGACCACGCCCTCCGAGGGCTCCGACAGGCGCAGGGCGCCTATGACGCCGCGCTGGAGGAGACCGTCGCCGTCGCGCTGTTCGTAGACGTACAGGCCCGGTTCGGAATCGGCGGTCAGGACTCCCTCGGTCAGCCAGCGGCGCAGGGTGCGGGCCGCCTGGGCGTTGCGTTCGGCGGGGGTGGTGGCCTGGGGGAGGATCAGCCGGACGATGTTGTGCGGGTCCGCGGACTGGAGGTGGTGCACGCCGTCGGGGCGTACGACGACGTCGTACGGCGGGGAGGTCACGGCGGCCAGGGTGCCGACCCGGTCGGGGTCGTAACGCAGGCCTCGGAACGGGGTGAGTTCCAGGCCTCGGCGCGCCGTTGCTTCCGAGTGACCTGCTGAGTTCATCCCGGCATCGTACGTGTGTCAGTGGCATGCGGGATGATCGGGGAAAGCCGTCGAACGAGGAGCGATGCGGAATGAGCCAGCGTGTCAGGACGAGGCCCGAGGGCAGTGGACAGGCCCTCAGCGAGGCGTACGACACGGCGCTCCTCGATCTGGACGGGGTGGTGTACGCCGGCGGGAACGCGATCGCGTACGCCGTCGACTCGCTCGCCACGGCGCGCGAGGGCGGGATGCGTCTCGCGTACGTCACCAACAACGCCCTGCGGACCCCGGACGCCGTGGCCGAACATCTGACCGAGCTGGGCATACCGACGGGGGCGTCGGACGTGATCACCTCCGCGCAGGCGGTCGCGCGGCTGATCGCCGAGCGGGTGCCCTCCGGTGCGCGGGTGCTGGTGATCGGTGGTGAGGGGCTGCGGGTGGCGTTGCGTGAGCGCGGACTCGAACCCGTGGAGTCGGCGGACGACGATCCGGCGGCGGTCGTACAGGGATACGGAGGCCCCGATCTGACGTGGAGTCGGTTCGCCGAGGCGTGCTACGCGATCGCGCGCGGGGTGCCGTGGTTCGCGTCCAACACGGACCTGACGATTCCGAGCGCACGGGGGATCGCGCCGGGCAACGGCGCGGCGGTGGAGGTCGTCCGGATCGCGACCGGTGCCGATCCCGAGGTGGCGGGCAAGCCGCTGCCTCCGATGCACCGGGAGACGATTCTGCGGACCGGCGCCGAGCGGCCGTTGGTGGTCGGGGACCGGCTGGACACGGACATCGAGGGGGCGTTCAACGGGGAGGTCGACTCGCTGCTCGTGCTGACCGGGGTGACGGACGGGCCGCAGCTGCTGGCCGCGCCGCCGCAGCACCGGCCGACGTATGTCGACGCCGATCTGCGGGGGTTGCTCACCGGGCAGCCGGAGGTCGCGGAGGCGGACGGCGGCTTCCGGTGCGGCGGCTGGACGGCGACGGCGGGGACCGCGGGGAGGCTCGAACTGAACGGTGACGGTGAGGCCTTGGATGGGCTGCGGGCCCTGTGCGCGGCGGCCTGGACGGCGGCCGGCGACGGAGTGTGCGAGCTGGACGGAGGGAAGGCACTGGCGCGGCTGGGTCTGTGAGTCGTAGGCCTGCCGTAGACCTCGGTCTGCCGTGGGTCCGGGCAGACGCCTCCGGGATCGTGGCTGGATGCGAGGGTAGGCTAACCTAACTGGGTGTTGGTCGACAGTCCTCCCGAACAGCGCGCGGGGAACGCCCCCGCGCCCCCGAACCGCCGGACGATACGAGCCGTCGGGTTGCTCGTCTCGGTCGTGCTGCTGGCCCTGGTCGCGGTGGCGAGCATCGCGATCGGTGCCAAGGCACTGTCCGTGGGCGAGGTCTGGCACGGCCTGTTCGAGGATTCGGGGACGTACGCCGACGTCGTGGTCGCCGACCGGTTGTCACGGACCGTGCTGGGGGTGCTGGTCGGCGCCGCGCTCGGTCTGGCCGGTGCCGTGCTGCAGGCGCTCACCCGCAACCCGCTGGCCGATCCCGGACTGCTCGGCATCAACGCGGGCGCGTCCGCCGCGGTCGTCACCGCCATCTCGTTCTTCGGCGTCACCTCGCTGACCGGCTATGTGTGGTTCGCCTTCCTCGGCGCGGCCGGGGTCGGGGCCGTGGTCTGGTTCCTGGGCGGCAGCCGGGGTGCCACCCCGGTGCGGCTAGCGCTCGCCGGCACCGCGATCAGCGCCGCGCTCTACGGCTATCTCCAGGCCGTGATGATCCTGGACGACGCGGCGCTGAACAGGATGCGCTTCTGGACGGTCGGTTCGCTGTCGTCGGCGACCAATTCGATCATCGTGCAGGTGCTGCCGTTCCTGCTGGCCGGCTCGGTCCTCGCGCTCGCCCTGGCACGGCCGCTCAACGCGGTGGCCATGGGCGACGACACCGCCAAGGCGCTGGGCGCCAACCTGAACCGCACCCGGGCGCTGTCCATGCTGGCCGCGACCGTGCTGAGCGGGGCCGCGACCGCCGCGTGCGGGCCGATCGTGTTCGTCGGCCTCATGATCCCGCACGTCGTACGGTCCTTCACCGGGCCCGACCTGCGCTGGATCCTGCCGTACGCGACCGTCCTGTCGCCCGTGCTGCTGCTGGGCGCCGACGTCCTCGGCCGGATCGTCGCGCGACCCGCTGAGCTGCAGGTCGGCATCGTCACCGCGCTCATCGGCGGTCCCGTGTTCATCTTCCTCGTACGGCGGCGGAGGCTGGCCCAGCTGTGAAGACCAACCGTGCCCTCAGGACTCCGGGCGGGCTCTCGCTGCGGGTGGACGTCCGTGCCGTCGTCGTCGTCGTCCTGCTGCTGGTCGCCGCGCTCGCCGCGAGCGTCGTGCTGATCGGCACCGGCGACTTCCCGATCTCGCCCGCCGACGTGCTCAGGACGCTGGCCGGCAACGGCAGTGTGAGCCAGGAGCTCATCATCCACGACCTGCGGCTGCCGCGGGTCTTCGTAGGACTGCTGGTCGGCGCCTCGCTCGGACTGGGGGGTGCGCTGTTCCAGGCCATCTCCCGCAATCCGCTGGGCAGTCCGGACGTGCTCGGGCTCGGCCAGGGCGCGGCGGCCGGCGCACTGATCGTGATCGTGCTGATGGGCGGCACCGCGGCCCAGGTCACCGTCGGCGCCCTGCTGGGCGGTCTCGCGACCGGGATCGCCATCTACCTGCTCGCCTGGCGGCGGGGTGTGCACGGCTATCGGCTGGTGCTGGTCGGTATCGGGGTGTCCGCGATGCTCACCGCGGTCAACAACTATCTGCTGACGCGGTCCGACCTCACCGACGCGGCCCGTGCCGTCGTCTGGATCACCGGCACGCTCGACGGCCGTGACTGGGACCAGGTGTGGCCTCTGCTCTGGCTGTGCGCCGTGCTCGTACCGCTGGTCCTCGCCAACGCGCGCGGGCTGCGGATGATGGAGATGGGCGACGACGTGTCGTACGCCCTGGGGGTGCGGGTCGAGCGGGTACGGATGCTGCTGCTGGTGGCCGCCGTCCTGCTCACCGCGACGGCCACCGCGGCCGCCGGACCCATCAGCTTCGTCGCGCTGACCGCGCCCCAGTTGGCCCGCCGTCTGACCCGCTCGCCCGGCCCGAACCTGCTGGCGTCCCTGTGCATGGGCGCCGCGCTCCTGGTCACCGCCGACTGGATCTCGCAGCGTGCCTTCGGGGCCGGGCAGCTGCCGGTGGGCGTGGTCACCGGTGTCCTCGGCGGCGTCTACCTGCTGTGGCTGCTGGTCATCGAACGCAAGGCGGGCCGGATATGAGCGCCGGTGGCAGCGCCGACCGCAACGCGGGCCTCGGGCCGACCAACCACTCGGGCCTCGGCATGAACAACCGAAGGAGCACTGTGAACCGCCTGTCCGCCGAGAACGTGACCCTCGCCTACGACCAGCGGGTCATCGCCGAGGAGTTGTCGGTGGAGATACCCGACAACTCCTTCACGGTGATCGTCGGTCCGAACGCGTGCGGAAAGTCCACCCTCCTGCGGGCGCTGTCCCGGATGCTCAAGCCGAACCGGGGGCGGGTGCTGCTCGACGGGCAGGTCATCCAGTCGATGCCGGCGAAGAAGGTCGCGCGCACCCTGGGCCTGCTGCCGCAGTCGTCGATCGCGCCCGACGGGATCACCGTCGCCGACCTGGTCGGCCGCGGCCGCTATCCGCACCAGGGCATCCTGCGGCAGTGGTCCACCGAGGACGAACGGGTCGTGCGGGAGTCGATGGCGCAGACGGGTGTCGCCGAACTCGCCGACCGGTATGTCGACGAGCTGTCCGGCGGCCAGCGCCAGCGCGTGTGGATCGCGATGGCGCTCGCCCAGCAGACCCCGCTGCTGCTGCTCGACGAGCCGACGACCTTCCTCGACATCCAGCACCAGATCGACGTCCTGGACCTGTGCGCGGAGCTGCACGAGGAGCAGGGGCGCACGCTGGTCGCCGTGCTGCACGACCTCAACCACGCCGCCCGGTACGCCACCCACCTGATCGCCCTGAAGAGCGGCCGGATCATCGCCGAGGGCGCGCCGAACGACATCGTCACCGCCGAGCTGGTCGAGGAGGTCTTCGGGCTGCGCTGTCAGGTCATCGACGACCCGGAGACGGGCACGCCGCTGGTGGTGCCGGCGGCGCGCAAGGCGCGCACGGCGGCGAAGAGCGTGAACGCGGAAGCGAAGGCGTGAACGGCGAGCAGGCGAAGGCCGGGGCTAGAGAAGCTTCCTGAGGCGGAGCAGATCCCCGAAGCCCGCCTCCAGCCTCACGCGGCCCGAGGCCCAGGCCTTCGCGAAGTGCAGCTCGCCGCTGACCAGGTCCACCAGGTCGTCGCCCGCCATCGCGAGTCTGATCTCAGCCTTCTCGGGCGGTGGTCCCTGGACCGTGTCCGCCACCTCGATCCGGCCGCCGGTGATCCGGCCGACGAAGGTGACGTCCAGGTCGGTGATGTGACAGCTCACCGAACGGTCCAGGGCCGCGGCCGTGCGGACGTCCCCTTCGGCGGACTGCATGTTGTCCGAGAGCTTCTCGAGTGCGGCGCGGCACTCCTCGATCGTGGCCATCGCGATCGACGGTACCCCAGGCCTTCGCGGTAGCGTCTTGGCATGAACGACGTAGTGCCGGAGACGGAGACCTCCCAGGAGCCCGCGGAGGCCGCGGAAGCCGGGGAGGCCGGGGAGGCCGGGGAAGCAGCGGAGCCCGAGCCCGGGTACGACCCCGCCGCGCCCGCCCCGCTGAACGTGCCCCGCGTCCCCACCGGCAACGCCGAGGTGGACGCCCAGCTCGCGCGGCTCGGCGACGCCGACCACCTCGCCACGGACGGACACATGGAGGTGTACGAGGATGTACACCGGGGGCTGCGCGACGCGCTCACCGCGCTCGACGCACGCCCGGGACCTCCGGCGCCCCCGCCGCCGTACCAGACGCCGTCACACCAGACGCCGTCGCACCAGAGCAGGAGCTGAACCGAACGTGGCAGGAGTCGCACGTCGCCGTCTCGACGCGGAGCTGGTCCACCGGAAGCTCGCGCGTTCGCGCGAACACGCCAGCCAGCTGATCGCCGCCGGGCGGGTCAGCGTCGGCAAGATCGTCGCGACCAAGCCGGCCACGCAGGTGGAGACGGCGGCGGCGATCGTCGTCTCCACCGACGACAGCGATCCCGGATACGTCTCCCGCGGCGGCCACAAGCTCGCCGGCGCGCTGGAGACCTTCGTACCGCAGGGCCTGCTCGTGAAAGGCCGGCGGGCGCTGGACGCCGGCGCGTCGACCGGCGGTTTCACGGATGTGCTGCTGCGGGCGGGGGCCGCGCACGTCGTCGCCGTGGACGTCGGATACGGACAACTCGCCTGGTCTCTTCAGAGCGATGAACGCGTCACCGTCAAGGATCGTACGAACGTACGCGAGTTGACGCTCGAAGCGATCGATGGGGAGCCAGTGGATCTTGTAGTGGGGGATCTGTCCTTCATTCCGCTCGGCCTGGTGCTGCCCGCCTTGGTGCGGTGCGTGAAACCGGACGCCGATCTGGTGATGATGGTCAAGCCGCAGTTCGAGGTGGGCAAGGAGCGGCTGGGCAGCGGGGGAGTCGTACGGAGTCCGCAGCTGCGCGCCGAGGCCGTGCGCGCGGTGGCGGGGCGGGCCGGGGACCTGGGGCTCGGTGTGCGCGGTGTCACCGCCAGTCCGCTGCCCGGGCCGGCGGGGAATGTCGAATACTTTCTGTGGCTGCGGTCGGGTGCACCCGAACTGGACCCGGCCGACGTCGACCGTGCAGTTGCGGAGGGGCCGCGTTGAGCCAGAACCGAGCTCGTACTGTTTTCCTGCTTGCCCACACCGGGCGGCCCGCGGCGATCCGCAGCGCCGAACTGGTGGTGAAGGGACTGCTGCGCGAGGGCATCGGCGTACGCGTCCTGGAGGCGGAGGCGCAGGACCTGCCGCTGCCCGAGGAGGTGGTGCTGGTCAAGGAGGCCACTGCGCAGTGCCTCGACGGGTGCGAGTTGCTGATCGTGCTCGGGGGTGACGGGACGCTGCTGCGGGGCGCCGAGTTCGCCCGGGCGTCCGGGGTGCCGATGCTCGGAGTCAACCTGGGACGCGTGGGCTTCCTCGCGGAGGCCGAACGGGACGACCTCGACAAGGTCGTCGAGCGGGTGGCGACGAAGGCGTACGAGGTCGAGGAACGGATGACCGTCGACGTCGTCGTGCATCGCAACGGCGACATCGTGCACACGGACTGGGCGCTGAACGAGGCGGCCGTGCAGAAGGTCTCCGCGGAGAAGCTGCTCGAGGTCGTGCTGGAGATCGACGGCCGGCCGGTGACCGGGTTCGGGTGTGACGGGATCGTGCTGTCCACTCCCACCGGGTCCACGGCCTACGCGTTCTCGGCGGGCGGGCCGGTGGTGTGGCCCGAGGTCGAGGCGTTGCTGATGGTGCCGATCAGTGCGCATGCGCTGTTCGCGAAGCCGTTGGTCACTTCGCCGGATTCCGTGCTGGCCGTGGAGGTTCTGCCGCACATTCCGCCGGGCGTGCTGTGGTGTGACGGGCGGCGGACCGTGGAGTTGCCGCCGGGAGCGCGGGTCGAGGTGCGGCGCGGGGCTGTGCCGGTGCGGTTGGCCCGGCTGCACCATGCTTCGTTCACGGACCGGCTGGTGGCGAAGTTCGCGTTGCCGGTGTCCGGGTGGCGAGGGGCACCGCACTAGACGAGTAAGTCCGAAGGCTTGGTCAGTGGTCGTAGGCGGTCAGTGATCGGGTGATGGCTTGGCCCGTGTTGCGGTTGTGCCAGATGGCGGCGG
>JODI01000160.1 GCA_000720805.1 Streptomyces violaceoruber | reverse complement strand
TTCTGGGGCCGTAAGCGCGTCGCCTGACGTATCGCCAGGACACCCACCCCCAGAACACCCAGCTCCAGAGAACACCCACCTCCGGCCGCACACCGCCCTGCGGTTGCCGAGCCGTGCCCTTGTGCTGCCCGCTGCCCGCTGTCCGCGTGCCGGGCCGCCAACTCCCTTACGACCATCGGGAAGGACCCGAGTTGAAGCCGAACAGTAAGTACAGAAAACAGACGGCGGGCGGTGCCGTCGCGGCGGCGCTGCTCGTTGCCGCAGCGGTCACCGGCGGTGCGGCTCAGGCGGCGCCGGTGACCCAGGCGGCGAACCAGGCGGCGAGTAACACCCCTGCACCCAGGGGGACTTCCAGGACCGTCACCCTGATCACCGGTGACCGGGTCACCGTAGGCGCCGCCGGCAAGGTCACCCGTGTCACGCCCGCCAAGGGCCGCGAGGGGACGACGTTCCGCATCCAGCAGGCCCAAGGGCACACCTACGTCGTACCGCAGGACGCTTCGGCACTGATCGCGAGCGGCAAGGCCGACCGGCGGCTGTTCGACGTCACGGAGCTGACGTCCCTGCACTACGACGACGCCAGGCGGTCCGACCTGCCGGTGATCGTGAAGTACGCCAAGGGCAAGTCCCTCGCCGCCAGTACGTTCTCGGCCTCCGGCGCGCAGGTGCGCCGGGATCTGCCGAGCATCAACGGCGAGGCACTGCGGGCTCGCAAGGCGCGGGGCTCCGCGCTCTGGCGGACCCTCACCGGCAGTGGCGCACCGGCGCGTTCGCTCGCTGCGACCAGCTCTTCGAAGGTCGCGATGATCTGGCTGGACGGCAAGGTCAAGGCCAGCCTGGACAAGAGCGTCCCGCAGATCGGCGCGCCGACCGCCTGGGCCGCCGGGTACGACGGCAAGGGCGTCAGGGTCGCCGTGCTCGACACCGGCATCGATGCCACGCACCCGGACCTGAAGGACCGTATCGACGCGGAGAAGAACTTCACCGGGTCGGGAGCGGCCGACGACGTGGTGGACCGTGCGGGCCACGGCACGCACGTGGCGTCGACGGTCGCGGGCTCCGGAGCCGAGTCCGGCGGGAAGTACAAGGGGGTCGCCCCTGGTGCTCGACTGCTGGTCGGCAAGGTGCTGGGCGACGAAGGCAAAGGGGACGAGTCCGGCATCATCGCCGGAATGCAGTGGGCCGTCGCCGAGGGCGCGAAGGTAGTCAACCTCAGCCTGGGCGCCGAGGACACGCCGGGCATCGACCCCCTCGAGCAGGCGGTCAACGACCTCTCCGCCGACTCCGGCACCCTCTTCGTCGTCGCCGCCGGCAACGAGGGTCCCGGAGCGAGCACCCTTGGCTCGCCGGGCACCGCCGAGGCCGCTCTGACCGTGGGCGCGGTGGACCGGCAGGACGCCATGGCCGACTTCTCCAGCCGCGGCCCCACGGCCGACGGCGCCCTCAAGCCGGACATCACCGCACCGGGCGTGGAGATCGTCGCCGCGAAGGCGGCCGAGGGCTGGATGGGCGATCCGGCCGCCGACGGCTATGTCTCGATGAGCGGTACGTCGATGGCGACCCCGCACGTCGCCGGAGCAGCTGCGATCCTCGCCCAGGAGCACCCCGACTGGACCGGCGCGCAGATCAAGGCCGCGCTCACCGCCTCCGCCAAGCCGACCGCCGGTGTCTCCTCGTACGCCCAGGGTGCCGGGCGCACCGACCTCGCCAAGGCGATCAAGCAACAGGTCACCAGCAGCCCGACCACGGTGAGTTTCGGCATCCAGCAGTGGCCGCACGCCGACGACCAGTCCGTCACCAAGAAGGTCACATACCACAACGCCGGTGACCAGCCGGTTACCCTCGACCTGGGCGTCGACGCCGTCGGCCCGGACGGGAAGCCCGCCCCCGACGGCATGTTCACGGTGTCCCAGCGCCGGCTCACCGTCCCGGCCGGCGGCGAGGCGATCGCCACCGTCATCGCCGACACCCGCGTCGGCACGGCCGACGGCGAGTTCGGCGGCTCGCTGACCGCGACCTCCGCCGACGGCGCCACGAGCGTACGCACCGCCATCGGCGTGACGCGCGAGGTCGAGTCGTACAACCTGACCTTCAAGTACGTCGGTCTCGACGGCAAGCCCGCCACCGGTGCCGACAGCACGGTCTACGGCTGGGACGCCGAGGTCTTCGAGGACTTCGCCGCCGGGTCCGACGGCACGGTCACCGTCCGGCTGCCGAAGGGCCGCTACACCCTGGACGGCCGGATACGCCGCGACGGGGATTCCCCGGCCGAAGCTGTGCTGTTCCACCCCAAGTTCGGACTGACCAAGGACACCACCCTGGTCATGGACGCCCGCCGGGCCAAACCGGTCCGGATCACCGTGCCCGACGCCGCCGCGAAGAACACCGAAGCCGTGGCCAACCTCGGTGTCCACCTCGACGGCGAGAACTATCTCTCCAGCTACCTCCCCGACGGCTTCGGCACCATCCGCTTCGGGCAACTCGGCGCCAAGGTGCCCGCAGCCGAGGCGTATGTGCAGTACAGCGGAACCTGGACGCACGGGACCGTGAACTACCGGCTGGCCTGGAACCGTACCGGCGATCTGTCGGGCTTCACCACGAAGGTGCGGCAGGACCAGCTCACCAAGGTCAAGGTGCAGGTCGGCCCGCTCGCCAAGGGTGACACCTACAGCGTCATCGCCGCCCCGCTCCAGCCCGGCTCGGGCGCCTGGTTCGACTTCACCCCGACCGAGGGCAAGCTACCGCTGACCGGCACCGACTACGTACTGCCCAACGGCATCAAGTGGCATTACGCCGCCTCCGAGGACGGCCCCGCGGGCCCCGACGGCGAGCCCGTCTGGCGCGCCGGCCAGTCCGCCGCGCCCAGGGCCTTCGCCGCCGGCAAGGACCACCTCGTGCTCTTCAACGCAGCTGTCGTCGGCCCGGCCCTGCCCGACGCCGTCACCCCGGGCGACAGCCGGCCCGGCGCGGAGCGCCTCGGCGACACCTTCCAGGCGTACTTGCCGCTCTTCTCCGACGGCTCCGGCAACCTGGGCGACTCCGCCTACACTAAGGCCCGCAGCTCCCTCTACACCGGCGGCACCAAGATCTTCGCCATCGACACCCCGCTGGAAGGGGACACCTACACCCTCCCGGCCAGGGCGCGTACGTACCGGCTCAGCACCGACGTCTCCCGCTCCCCGGCGATCTTCCCGACGAGCACCCGCGTCGCGGCCGAGTGGACCTTCCGCTCGGCCCACGTCACCGGGACCACCGCGCAGCAACTGCCGCTGTCGGTGATCCGCTTCACGCCGAAACTGTCGCTGGCCGGCACGGCCAAGGCCGGTACGACCTTCGCGGTACCTTTCACCGTCCAGGGCGCGGCCAAAACCAGTGACCTCCGCAAGCTCGCATTCCAGGTCTCCTACGACAACGGAAAGACCTGGAAGAAGGCCCCGGTCGTCCACGGCAAGCAGCTCAAACTCCGGCACCCGTCCAAAACCGGCACGGTGTCGCTGCGCGTCACCCTGACGGACGCGAACGGCAACACACTGAAGCAGACCGTCTGGCAGGCATACCGCACGGTGAAGCAACCCTGACGCCATCGTCGCGGGCCGGGCTGCGGCCCGGCCCGCGACCGCCCTGCACGGACTCACCACCCACGACGTCGCCACCGCCGCAACGTTCAGCGCCCTGCGTCCCCAGACCACCGACGCGCTGCATGGCCGCCGATGCCTCGCCTACAACATGCCCTTCGACCGGTACGTCATCGAACGAGAACTCACCCGCCACTACGCCCGTCCCAGCGCAGTACAGCGCTGGTTGCGACAATGCCGATGGGAGGACGCCCTGGCCCCCTACGCCGCGTGGCGCGGCCTGTGGTCGGCGAAGAAGCAGGGGTACCGGTACCAGCCACTCGGCAGCCGATACCACGCCCTGACGAACTGTCGTCTCCTGCTGACACGACGAGGAAGCCGAGCGCGTCTGCTTGCGGGCCCTGGTCTCCGCCGTCCTGGCCATGACCTGAGGTCGCCCCCGATCATGACGCCGCACCGCGGCCCTGCCCCCAGCGACGGCATCACGGCCTGTGCGGCGACCGGCGGGGGTGCCGCGGTCGCGACGGCCTTCGGGCGGTTGCCGCACGAGCTGTCCTGCTCGGAGAACCGCAGCCCTCACCCTTGGCACCACCGTGGCGTCATGGATCGGCCAGACGTAGGGAGCCTGTCGTGACCCGGACAGGATAACCGGCCATACCCCCCATCAGCTACTCGTACAGGTGGCAGCTTTAGCTTTCAACCAATGTCCGCTTATACTCGCGGCGCCGACCGCCGCCGCAGTGAACATGTGCCAGGCCCAGCCGCGGTGCGAGACGGGCGGGTCCCCTGCGTTGAACTGAGAGAATTCACATGTCCGAAGCAGCCGCAGCAGTTCTGGCTCGTTTCAGTGAACAGGTGCTGGGTCTCCCCCTGCCCGTGGGAATCCGCCTCTGGGACGGCAGCACGGCCGGCCCCGAGGACGGGCCGGCCTTCGTCCTGCGCGACCGCGAAGCCCTGCGGCGTCTGCTGTGGCGGCCCGGCGAGCTGGGGCTCGCCCGGGCCTGGGTGGCCGGAGACCTGGAAGTGGACGGTGACCTGTACGAGCTGCTGAAGCGCATCTCGACGCTAGTGTGGGAGCGGGACGAGCCCGGCACCCGCACGGCGGCGTTCCGCCAAGCGCTGAGCGTGCTGACCACACCCGGCAGCCTGCGTACGGTGAGCCGGACGCTCGGCCTCGCGGGGATAGGACTCCCGCCGGCTCCGCCCGCCGAAGAGGTGGTGCGCCGTCGCGGTCCCGCGCACAGCATGCGCCGTGACAAGGCAGCCATCAGTCACCACTACGACGTGGGCAACGACTTCTACGCCCTGGTGCTGGGACCCTCGCTCGTTTACTCCTGTGCCTACTGGCTGGGCGACCCGTCCTCCGGCTCCGGCGACACGCTGGAGCAGGCCCAGGAGGCCAAACTGGACCTGGTCTGCCGCAAGCTCGCCCTGCGAGAGGGGCAGCGGCTGCTGGACGTGGGCTGCGGCTGGGGCTCGCTGGCCATGCACGCGGCCGAACGCTACGGCGTACAGGTCGTAGGGGTCACCATCTCGGTCGAGCAGGCGGCATTGGCTCGCGAGCGTGTCGCCGCAGCGGGGCTTGAGCACCTGGTGGAGATCAGGGTGCAGGACTACCGGCAGATCGACGACTCCCCCTTCGACGCGATCTCCTCGATCGGTATGGCCGAGCACGTGGGCGGGAAGCGGTACCGCGCATACGCGGACATCCTGCACCAGCTGCTGAAGCCTGGCGGGCGGTTGCTCAACCACCAGATATCGCGGCGCCCTGTGCGGGACGAAGGGGAATACCGAATGGACCCCTTCATCGACCGGTTCGTCTTCCCCGACGGCGAGCTGGCTCCCGTCGGTTCCACCGCGTCGCTGCTGGAGGAAGCGGGCTTCGAGGTGCGCGACGTCGAGGCCCTGCGCGAGCACTATGCCCTCACGCTACGTGAGTGGGTGGCCAACCTCGAAGCACACTGGGACGAGGCGGTCAAGCTGACCTCGCCCGGGCGGGCACGGGTGTGGCGCCTGTACATGGCGGCCTCGGCGGTCGGGTTCGAGAACAACACGATGGGCGTCAACCAGGTGCTGGCGGTCAGGACCGACAGTGACGGCCGGTCCGGCATGCCGTTGCGCAGGGACTTCCTGGGAACCTCGGCCCCGGAGCTCGCCTGACGCGGTGTCTCTCGACTCCGGCCCTCCGCACACCCAGGTCTGACCAGCATCGACCCACCCCATCGGCGCTCCCGGCGGCCACGGCCACACCGAGGATGAACTGCGCTACGTACGACGCCGTTACCTGTCCGCCGAGGCTGCCCGCGCCATCGCCATCCAGATAGCGGACGCCACCTTCGCCGCCCGCAGCACCGA
Organism: Streptomyces violaceoruber; assembly: GCA_000720805.1. Taxonomy (GTDB): domain Bacteria; phylum Actinomycetota; class Actinomycetes; order Streptomycetales; family Streptomycetaceae; genus Streptomyces; species Streptomyces cellulosae_A. The sequence goes on along the minus strand of JODI01000160.1, from coordinate 4,762 downwards.
GTTGTGGGGGCAGGGCTCGACTGCGGTCGCCTCCGACTCCACGCACGTGCGGGCCTACGACCAGAACCTGTTCACCGAGTGGCACTCCCGCTACGGCGGCCGAGGGGTGCTCATTTACTGGCACGTGGAGAAGAAGTCCCTGGCCATCCACTCCCAGCTGATCAACTGCACCGCCTCCGAGGTCGCCGCGATGGTCGAGGGAGCGATGCGGCATGGCACCACCATGGATGTCGAGGCCAACTACACCGACAGCCATGGCCAGTCGGAGATCGGGTTCGGCATCACCCGGCTGCTGAACTTCGATCTGCTGCCGCGCATCAAGCGGATCAACAAGGTGAAGCTGTACCGGCCGGTGGTCGGCGAGGCGGACGCCTACCCGGAGCTCACGCCTGCACTGACCCGCCCGATCCGCTGGGAACTCATCGCCCAGCAGTACGACCAGATGATCAAGTATGCGACCGCGATCCGTACGCGGACCGCATCGACCGAGGCGATCCTGCGCCGCTTCACCCGCAACGCCTCCCACCCCACTTACGCGGCGATGCTGGAGGTCGGCCGCGCGCAGAAGACCATCTTCGTCACCCGCTACCTGCGGCTGCGCGATCTTCAGCAGGAGATCGAGGAGGGCCTGAACGTGATGGAGTCCTCCAACGGCGCCAACTCCGTGATCGCCTACGGCAAGGGCGGAGAGATCGCCTCGAACCGGCGCGACGAGCAGGAGATGTTCGTCCTGTGCCTGCGCATCCTGCAATCTGCCCTGGTCTACGTGAACACCCTCATGCTCCAGGACATCCTCGGCGAACCGGAGTGGGCCGACCTTCTCACCCCCGCGGACCGGCGCGGCCTGACCCCGCGGTTCTGGACCCACGTGCGCCCGTTCGGGTAGGTAAACCTCAACATGGCCGCCCGCCTGGACCTCGCCGCGGCCATTGTGCCTGGCCCTCGTGGCCCGGAGGAGCCGGACGACCGGGAACCGGCCAGGGAACATACGGGCACGTGAGCCTGACCAATGATCGCTCGCCGGGTCAGCGGGTCTGGTCGGGAACCTTCAGGGAGTCGAGCCAGCCGAGGAGGCGCGCTCCCTCGCGGGTCATGATGTCCGGGTCACGCAGGGCGTTGGCCAGAAGTGACATGCCCTGGTAGGCGGAGACGAGGGTGATGGCGAGATCGTCCGGATCGGGCAGGCCCAGGAGACGGAACTGGTCTCCGGCCCAGTCCAGCAGCCGCCGGATCAGTGCGCCGGCTTCCGTGTTGAGGCTCCCGTCGGCGCGCTTGTCGAGTTCGACGGCCAGAGTGCCGGTGGGGCAGCCGTAGCGGGCGGCGATGTCGCGCTGGCTGACCCAGGCTTCGATCAGTGCCTTGAGGCGGTCGCGCGGGCCGGGCAACTGGTCCAGTGAACCGGTGAGTTCGTCCAGGTGCGTGCTGTGCTCGGACAATGCGGCCCGGACCAGCTCGTCCTTGGTCTTGAAGTAGTAGTAGACGTTCCCGACAGGGACGTTGGCCGCGCGCGCGATGTCGGCCAGGGTGGTGCGCTCGACTCCCTGCTCGTGCAGGACCTGTGCTGCCGCGGCGGTGAGCCGTCGGCGCTTGTCGGCTGCCCGCACCCTGGGCTTCGCTGAGTTAGTCACCTAACCAACTGTAGATCCCTCTCGGGGGGTGTGCTACCTTCCCTCAAATAAGTCAGCCAACTAACTAATAGGGGTCCCTCATGATTGCAGCAACCGGAGCCACCGGGAACGTCGGCCGCGAGCTGGTCCGCCTCCTCGCCGCGGCAGGCGAGGCGGTAACCGCGGTCTCGCGCGGCGAGGCGCGCGACCTCCCCGCCGGCGTGCGCCATGTGCGGGCCGACCTCGCCGCCCCCGACGGTCTGCGCGCCGCGCTCGACGGCGCCAACGCGCTGTTCTTGTTGGTGGCCGGCGACGACCCGCAGGGCGTCCTCGACGCCGCGAAGGCGGGTGGCGTCCGCCAGGTCGTCTTGGTCTCCTCTCTCGGCGTCGCCACCCGCCCAGACACCTACCGCCACCCTGCTGCCTTCGAGGCCGCGCTCCGCGGCTCCGGCCTCGACTGGACCGTGCTGCGCTGCGGCGGACTGGACTCCAACGCCTTCGCCTGGGCCGAGTCGATTCGCACGGAGCGGGTGGCCGCCGCCCCGTTCGGTGATGTCGGCCTGCCGATGGTCGACCCGGCAGATGTCGCCGAGGTCGCCGCCGCCGCACTGCTGCAGCCCGGCCACGCCGGCGCCGTGTACGAGCTCACCGGCCCCGACCCGACCACTCCGCGCGAGCGGGCCGCGGCGATCGGCGCCGCGCTCGGCGAGCCGGTCCACTTCGTCGAGCAGACCCGCCAGGAGGCCCGAGAGCAGATGCTCGCGTTCATGCCCGAGCCGGTGGTGGAAGGCACCCTCGCCATCCTCGGAGAGCCGCTGCCCGCCGAGCGCCGGGTGAGCCCCGACGTCGAGCGGGTCCTGGGCCGTGCGCCGCGCCCCTTCGCGGACTGGGCCACCCGCAGCGCCGCCGCCTTCCGCTGATCCGGCAGGGCGCCACGCCCCCTCAACTCAACGCACCCCCAGGAGAACCCGCATGCCGACCACCTCCGCCCTCGACTCGACGATCGCCCACCGCGAGCGCGGCTCGGGCGCGCCGATCGTCTTCCTGCACGGCAACCCCACCTCCTCGCATCTGTGGCGGAACGTCCTGCCGGCCCTCGGCCGGGGCCGCCTGCTCGCCCCCGACCTCATCGGCATGGGCGACTCCGGTAAACCCGACATCGACTACACCTTCGACGACCACGCCCGCTACCTCGACGCCTGGTTCGACGCGCTCGGCCTCGACGGCGTCGTCCTGGTCGGCCACGACTGGGGCGGCGCGCTCGCCTTCGACTTCGCCGCCCGCCACCCCGGCCGGGTCCGCGGGATTGCCTTCACCGAGACCATCGTCAAGCCGATGGCCTGGGAGGAGTTCCCCGAGGGCGGCCGCGAGCTGTTCCGGGCCATCAAGACAGAGGGAGTGGGGGAGGCCATGATCCTCGACGACAACCTCATGGTCGAGAAGGGCCTGCCCAACGCCGTAGCCACCCCCCTCGACCCTGCCGACCTGGAGGCATATCTCCGGCCCTACCCGACCCGGGAGAGCCGCCGACCGCTGCTGCAGTGGCCACGCGCGATGCCCCTGGGGCGCGAGCCCGCCGATGTCGTGGCCCGCGTCGAGGCATACGACGCGTGGCTCGCGAACAGCGAAGACGTCCCCAAACTGCTGATCGACTTCGCACCCGGCCCCGGCGCCATGATGGGCCCCGGCCTCGTCGCCTGGTGCGCGGAGCACATGGCCGCCCTGGAGGTCGAGCACCATGACGCCCCGGTTCCGAAGGGGGCTCGAAGCCGAACCGACGGGTGGAGCAGCCGTAACCGTACGCTACTCGGCCTGGGTTCGCCCGAGCCCGTCGAACCCACGGTGTCCGGGCTCCACGCCAACCCGGCGACGGACGATCAGGCATAGACGCCGACGGGCCCGCGCGGTGGTACGCGGGCCCGCCCGAGTTGGCTGATGGGTCACATGTTCACAGGCCGTCGGCACCAGTCCCGCTGCTCCTCTCGCCGTGCAATCGTCCGGCCGCTGTTGCCTGCTCCCTTGCGGGGCGAAGCAGTTGAACGACCGAAGGGTCCTCAACGGGTTCGTGTGGAAGTTCCGCACCGGGACGGCCCTGGCGGGATGTACCCGAGCGGACGGTCCGTGGGCCACTTCCGGCAAGAGGCCCATGATCGTAGTAGAAAAACACCTAGTCAGTCAGGCGCGGGTCGTCGCGTCGGCGAACAACTGATCCTGCGAGTCTGCCGCAACGAGGAACCGAAACTGCTGGGCATGGTGCTGGACCTGCCCTGCGACGACCAGGTCACGCGGGCCCTCGGGCTCCTTGCGCGGCTGGCGACCGACCAGGTCGTCGCCACGACGGTGACCAACGCCCTTACCCAGGACGATGCCGGCTGGTACCGCGCACTGCTCAAACGCGGCGAACAGCAACTGGACGACATCCTGACGAGGCAAGACCGGGGACAGCCCTTCGACGGCGTCACACTCCTCGACGAACTGCGCCACCTGGGGGGATCTCCTGCTGGTCGAGCGGGACGACCTGCGCGAGGTACGGAACCGCCTCGCCCGGCAGCTCGCCCGCTTCCGGATCCGCAAAATCGACGGCGAACTGAACTTCGGCACCATCTATCTCTACTACGACGACCTGACCCCGGCGGTCCGCCGCACTCAGGCCCTGCGCCGGGCCCTGGACCACGCCGACACCTTCGCCGACCTGTCATCGCTTCAATATGTCCGCGAGCTCCTCGACAGGCTTGACAGCGATCTCTGCCGTCACCGCGAGTTCTTTCCCGAGCGCCCCGCGGGGGGGCTTCCGCGCACTGACCAAACCGACGGGCCCCGGACCCCCCGTATGACAAGATCTACTTCCGCTACCAGGTGAAGCAGCTGCGAAGGGCACTGGACCAGCTGTTCCGCACGGACCCCGCAACACCGGGCGAGCGGCCGGCCACGGTCGCACGCGAGTCGGCGCCGTCGCCGGCAGCGGTGCGGATGGCGACAGCGGTGACCTGGCTGCTTCCCGCCGAGTTCCGGCCACGCCTGCGTCAGATGCAACACGCCAAGCTCCGTGACCTAGCTGTTCTGTCCCGGGAGGTTGTGGACGGTGACAGGGCTCACGGCTGACCGATCTTGAAATGGGTGAGGGCCTTCTGGCTCGGTGTGGATTGCGAGATCTG
>JODI01000159.1 GCA_000720805.1 Streptomyces violaceoruber | reverse complement strand
CCCGAGATCTACACCTCTCTATTCGTCGGCAGCGTCAGATGTGTATAAGAGACAGCGCCCCGCCCCCGTCGAGTCCGCCGCCCGCCTCCGACCCTCCGGCCGGTTCACCGCCGCGGGTGACGAGCGCGCCCCCGCCCGGTGACCCGCCTGCGCCCAGCAGCCCGGTCACCACGATCGCCCCGCCCCCGACGAGCGCCCCGGTCGCCACCGGCACCTCGCCCACGACGAGCGCCCCCGTCGCCGGTGAACCCGCGAGCAGTGGACCGGCCGCCGGCGCCCCGGCGAGCAGCGGGCCGGTGACCGGCGAGGCGGCCGTCGGTGCGATCACGTAACGCCTCCGTAGAACCCGGGAGTCAGCCGATGCCCTCAGGATCATCGACGTCGGGAGTGGGCCGGGTCATCGCCGGCCGCTATGTGCTGCTGAACCGGCTCGGCAGCGGCGGGATGGGCCATGTGTGGCTCGCCCACGACCGGAGACTCGACTGCGAGGTCGCACTGAAGGAGATCGTCTTCCGTGATGCGGCAGAGGCCGGTCACGAGCGGGAGGCGAGGGTCGCCCGGGCGCGGGCCGAGGCCCGGCACGCGGCCGGTCTGCGCGGCCATCCGCATGTGGTGACCGTGCACGACGTGCTGGAGCACGACGGGCTGCCGTGGATCGTCATGGAGTACGTGGCGGGCGCCGTCGATGTGCGCGACCTGGTCGCGACGCGCGGGCCGCTCGCGCCGGCCGAGTGCGCCCGGATCGGGCTGGCCGTGCTGGACGCGCTGACCGCGGGGCACGAGCGGGGGGTGATGCACCGGGACGTGAAACCGGCGAACATCCTGCTCGCGCCGGACCGCACGGGAGCGCCGTACGGACGTGTCCTGCTGATGGACTACGGGATCTCCGTGCAGCCGGACGGCGGTGAGACGCGGTACACGCTGGCGTCGGTGCTCGTGGGCACGGCCGGGTATCTGGCGCCCGAGCGGGCCACGGGCGGAGCGCCCACCCCGGCCGCCGATCTGTTCTCGCTGGGCTGCACGCTGTACTACGCGGTGGAGGGCGAGGGCCCCTTCGAACGGGAGTCGCATCTCGCCGAGATCACCGCGGTGGTCATGGAGGAGCCGCGGCCCACCGTGCGCGCCGGGGCGCTGGCCCCCGTGCTGCGGGCCCTGCTCGCGAAGGACCCGGGCGCGCGGCTGTCCGCGGCTCAGACGGAGGCGGCACTGTCGCGGATCGTCACTCCGCAGGCGGAGGCGTATGCCCGCACCCAGACCGACCTGGGGTCGCAGCCGCCGTGGGCCCAGGTTCCCGCAGTGCCGACGGACCCGTGGGAGTACGACCCGTACGGGACGGCCACGGGTTCACCGAGGACGATCGCCGGCACGAACGGATCCGGTCCGGCGGCCTCGACGCCTGCCGGGCCCTGGTCGGGCCCGGCGGCTCCGGCCGGATTCGGGTCGGCACCGCCGCCTGCGGCTGAGTCCGGTCGGCGGCGCCGGGAGCGCTCGTACGCGCTGCGGGCCGGCATCGCCTGCGGGCTTGGGCTGGTGCTGGCGCTGGGCGGGGTCTGGTACGCCCTGGCCAACCGGCCGGGTGACGGGTCCGGCGGGAGCGGGTCGCCGTACGGCGAGCGGGTGGGGCTGGCCCAGCCGCTGCGGGAGGGGGACTGTGTCGTCGCCGACTGGGCCGACGGCCGTTTCCAGGGCCTGCCGCGGCTGGCGCTCGACCCCACCTGCGCCGCTCAGGCACCGGACGGCCAGGTGCTGGCCCTGGTGTCGGCCGCGTCGGCGGACCAGGCGCGGCGGCTGGGGCCGGCCCGGTGCGAGGAGCGGACGCGGGAGCTGCGGGACAAGCTCGCCGATGTGCGCGGTCTCGCCGTGGTACCCACCACGGACGGTTTCGAGGCCGCCGGGCGGCGCACCGCCTGTCTGGTGCTGGGGGCGCACGGGCCGGTGTACGGGCCGCTGGGCGGCCACCGCAGGCCGGGTTCGGCGTTCGCGGACACGGCGACCATGCAGAAGCGGGACTGCCTGGACGTACGCTCCCGCCGGGACGCCCGGCTGGTGTCCTGCGGCGGGCCGCACGACGAGGAGGTGCTCGGGTTCACCCGGCTGGGCGCGGACGTCACGCTCGCCGACGCGCGCACGGAGTCGGACCTGGCGTGCGGCCGCGAGGTGGCTCCGGCCGACTACGGCTTCGACCCTTCCGTGTACACGGCGGGCTCCTGGACCAGTGAGGGCAGCTGGAAGAACGGCACACATTTTGTCGTGTGCACCGTCCGGAAGCAGAACGGGGGCACCATGGGGGGAGGCGAACCATGAGGAGGGTGTTGCGATGCCCGGTCCCACGGACAGCTCGACCAGAACGATGGGGGTGCTCACCGTCGGCGGACTCGTCGCGGTGACCGCCTACACGGTGGCGCTCGGCAGTAACGGCTGGCTGTGGTTCGGCTGGGTCGTGCTGGGCCTGATCACCTTGGGGATGGTGGCCACGCGCAGCAGCTAGGTGTATTGATCACGAGCATCGCGACGCCGCGGAGATCCATCAGAAGGGGCCCAGGGGGTTTCAGGCGCCGCTGAGGCGGCTCGCGGAGTGCACCCCCGGCTGGTACTTCGGCAGCCGGGCGGTGATCTTCATGCCCGCTCCTACGGCGGTCTCGATGACGAGGCCGTAGTCGTCGCCGTAGACCTGGCGGAGTCGGTCGTCGACGTTGGACAGGCCGATGCCGCCGGACGGGCTGATCTCGCCGGCGAGGATGCGGCGCAGCAGGGCGGGGTCCATGCCGGCGCCGTCGTCCTCGATGACGACCAGGGCCTCGGCGCCGGCGTCCTGCGCGGTGATGCTGATGTGGCTCTTGCCGGCGGACGCCGACTTGCCCTCCAGGCCGTGCTTGACGGCGTTCTCGACGAGCGGCTGGAGACAGAGGAAGGGCAGGGCGACCGGCAGCACCTCCGGGGCGATCTGGAGGGTGACGGAGAGGCGGTCGCCGAAGCGTGCCCGCACGAGCGCCAAGTAGTGGTCGATGGCGTGCAGTTCGTCGGCGAGCGTGGTGAAGTCGCCGTGCCTGCGGAACGAGTAGCGGGTGAAGTCGGCGAACTCCAGGAGCAGTTCGCGGGCGCGCTCGGGGTCGGTGCGGACGAACGAGGCGATCACCGCGAGCGAGTTGAAGATGAAGTGCGGGGATATCTGGGCGCGCAGGGCCTTGATCTCGGCCTCGATGAGGCGGGTGCGGGACTGGTCGAGGTCGGCGAGTTCGAGCTGGACGGAGACCCAGCGGGCGACCTCTCCGGCGGCCCGGACCAGGACGGCGGACTCGCGGGGGGCACAGGCGACCAGGGCACCGTGGACACGGTCGTCGACGGTGAGCGGGGCGACGACGGCCCAGCGGACCGGGCAGTCGGGCACCTCGCACCTGAGCCGGAAGGCCTCGCCGCGGCCGGTCTCCAGGGGGCCGGCGAGGCGTTCCATGATCTCGGTGCGGTGGTGGTCGCCCACGCCGTCCCAGACCAGGACCTCTTTCTGGTCGGTCAGGCACAGCGCGTCCGTGCCGAGGAGTGTGCGCAGCCGGCGTGCCGACTTGCGGGCGGTCTCCTCCGTGAGGCCGGCGCGCAGCGGGGGCGCGGCGAGGGACGCGGTGTGCAGGGTCTCGAAGGTGGCGTGCTCGACGGGGGTGCCGAGTCCGCCGAGGTTCTGCGGGTGCGCGGTGCGCCGGCCGAGCCAGAATCCCGCGGCGAGCAGCGGGAGCACCGCGACGCACAGTCCGGCCAGGAACCCGCTCATGCCGTCATCGCCTCCGTGCCGGGTCCGCTCATGTCGTGGCCTCCGCGCGCAGTTCCTCCGGCAGATGGAAGCGGGCCAGGATGGCCGCCGTCCCCGCCGGGACCCGACCTGGCGTGGCCAGGGACACCAGCACCATGGTCAGGAAGCCCAGCGGCACGGACCAGAGCGCGGGCCAGGCGAGCAGGGAGTGCAGGGGGCCGCTGCCGGGGAAGCCCGCCATGGTCGCGGCCACGGCGAGGAACGCGGAGCCACCGCCGACCAGCATTCCGGCGGCCGCGCCCGGCGGGGTCAGCCGCCGCCACCAGATGCCGAGGACGAGCAGCGGACAGAAGGACGAGGCCGACACCGCGAAGGCCAGCCCGACCGCGTCGGCGACCGGCAGTCCGCCCACGAGGATGCTCGCGGCGAGCGGGACGGCCATGGCGAGCCCCGTGCCGAGCCGGAAGTGCCGTACGCCGCGCGCGGGCAGCACGTCCTGGGTGAGCACGCCGGCGACGGCCATGGTCAGACCGGAGGCCGTGGACAGGAACGCGGCGAAGGCGCCGCCCGCCACCAGCGCGCCGAGCAGGTCACCGCCGAGGCCGCCGACCATCCGTTCGGGCAGCAGCAGGACGGTGGCGTCCGCGTCGCCGGCGAGGGCGAGTTCGGGGGCGTAGATCCGGCCGAGGGCACCGTAGACGGGCGGCAGCAGGTAGAAGCCGCCGATCAGGGCGAGCACGGCCACGGTGGTGCGGCGGGCGGCGACGCCGTGCGGGCTGGTGTAGAAGCGGACCACGACGTGCGGCAGGCCCATGGTGCCGAGGAAGGTGGCGAGGATCAGTCCGTACGTGGCGTACAGCGGGCGCTCCTCGCGGCTCGCGGCCAGGGAGGTCGACATGCCGCCGTTGGTGCCGCGGTCGGCGGCCGGGACGGCGGCGCCCCGGTCGAAGGTGAGGCGGGTGCCCTGCTCGACGTGGTGGGTGCCGGCGGGCAGCCGGAGCCGTTCGTCGTCGTGCGGGCGGCCGTCGACCGTGCCGCTCACGGTGACGGTCAGCGGCGCGTCCAGCTTGAGGTCGAGGCTCGCGTCGACGCGGACGGCCCGCTGTTCGCGGAAGGTGGCCGGCTCCTCGAAGGCGTGCCGGGGTGCTCCGTCGCCCTGCCAGGCGAGGACGAGGAAGAGGGCGGGGACGAGCAGGGCGGTGAGCTTGAGCCAGTACTGGAAGGCCTGGACGAAGGTGATGCTGCGCATACCGCCGGCGGCGACGGTGGCCACCACCACGGCCGCGACGATCACTCCGCCGAGCCAGCCGGGCGCCCCGGTCAGCACTGTCAGCGTCAGCCCGGCGCCCTGGAGCTGGGGCAGCAGGTACAGCCAGCCGACCCCGACGACGAAGGCGCCCGCGAGCCGCCGTACCGCCTGGGAGGCGAGCCGGGCCTCGGCGAAGTCGGGCAGCGTGTAGGCGCCGGAGCGTCGCAGCGGGGCGGCGACGAACAGGAGCAGGACGAGATAGCCGGCGGTGTAGCCCACCGGGTACCAGAGCATGTCGGGGCCCTGGACCAGCATGAGGCCGGCGATGCCGAGGAAGGAGGCGGCGGACAGGTACTCGCCGCTGATGGCGGTGGCGTTCAGGCGCGGGCCGACGGTGCGGGAGGCGACGTAGAAGTCGGAGGTGGTGCGGGAGATGCGCAGGCCGAAGGCGCCGACGAGGACGGTCGCGACGACGACCAGGGCGACGGCGGGGACGGCGTAGTTCGAGTTCATGCGCGGTCGGTTCAGCGGTCTTCGACGAGGCGCACGAAGTCGCGTTCGTTGCGTTCGGCGCGCCGCACGTACCAGCGGGCGAGCAGGACCAGCGGGGCGTAGAGGCCGAAGCCGAGGACGGCCCATTCGAGGCGGCGGGCGTCCGGCAACGCCGCGAACAGCAGCGGCAGCGGGCCGATGAGGAGACCGAGGACCGCGAACACGGCGAGGCCCGCGCGCAGTTGGGTACGCATCAGGGAGCGGACGTAGGTGTGGCCGAGAGTGGTCTGTTCGTCGATCTCGGTGCGCGGGCGGTAGTAGCCGGAGACATGGGGGTACCGCCCGCGCGAGCGGAGCCGGGCGTGGGGGAGGGTACGCCGGGGCGGGCCGGTGACGACGACCCGGCGTTCGGTGGGGTTCTGGGGCACCGTCACGGCCTCCTCATCAGCAGGTCCCGCAGTTCGCGGGTGTGGCGGCGGCTGACCTGGAGTTCCTCGGAGCCGACCCGGACGCTCACCGTGCCCGCGTCCAGCCGGAGTTCGCCGATGTGGCGCAGGGCGACCAGGTGGCGGCGGTGGATGCGGACGAAGCCGCGGGAGCGCCAGCGGTCCTCCAGGGTGGACAGCGGGATCCGTACGAGGTGGCTGCCCTTGTCGGTGTGCAGCCGGGCGTAGTCGCCCTGGGCCTCGACGTGGGTGATGTCGTCGACGGCGACGAAGCGCGTCACGCCGCCGAGTTCGACGGGGATGTGGTCGGGGTCCGGTTCGTGCACGGGTATTCGGGGCGCGGAGTCGCTGCGTTCGGCGGCCCGGCGGACGGCCTCCGCCAGGCGTTCCTTGCGGACGGGTTTCAGCACGTAGTCGACGGCCTTGAGGTCGAAGGCCTGGACGGCGAAGTCCTCGTGCGCGGTGACGAACACGACCAGCGGCGGCTTCGCGAACCCGGTGAGCAGACGGGCGAGGTCGAGTCCGTCGAGGCCGGGCAGGTTGATGTCCAGGAAGACGACGTCGATCGCCTCCGGCCCGTCCGGACCCGACTCCAGCGCGCGGTTGATGCGCCGCAGCGCCTCGGTGGCGTCACCGGCTCCCTCGGCGCTGCCGATACGTGGGTCGGCGTTCAGGAGATAGAGCAACTCCTCCAGCGAGGGGCGTTCGTCGTCGACAGCCAGGGCGCGCAGCATGAACCCGGAGTGTAGGAGTATTTCGTACGCCTGGACACGTGCCGGGGTCCGGACCCCCGCCCTGGATACAGTGCCCCCATGAACAGCAGGCCCGTGCCGTTCGACGAGCTCGACCGGAAGATCCTCACCGCGCTGATGGCGAACGCCAGGACGAGTTTCGCCGAGATCGGCGCGGTGGTGGGGCTGTCCTCGACGGCGGTGAAGCGGCGCGTGGACCGGCTGCGGGACACCGGCGTGATCACCGGGTTCACGGCCACGGTGAAGCCGTCGGCGCTGGGCTGGCGTACGGAGGCGTACGTCGAGGTGTACTGCGAGGGAGCGGCCCCGCCGCGACGGCTCGCGGAGGTGGTGCGCAACCATCCGGAGATCACCGCGGCGATGACCGTGACCGGTGGCGCGGACGCGCTGCTGCATGTCCGCGCCCGGGATGTCGAGCACTTCGAGGAGGTGCTGGAGCGGATCCGCGTGGAGCCGTTCATCCGCAAGACGATCAGCGTGATGGTGCTGTCCCACCTCCTCCCGGAGAGCCCGGAGGCGGGTGCCAGCCAGCCCGCGCCGGAGGAAACGCCGGGGGACGCAGCAGACGTGCGTTGAACGGAAGAAAGACGCAGCGATCCTGCACGGACACGCAATTCTTCTTCCTTGTCCACTGTATCCGCCACTTCCTACCGTGGTGTCACCCCTCAGTGGACACTGCAGGAAGCGGAGGAACCCCTCTGTGCCCGATTCCCGTGTGCCGCGCCGACGGCGTTTCCTCGTCTGCGAACCCAGACACTTCGCCGTGCAGTACGCGATCAATCCCTGGATGCATCCCGACACCGAGGTCGACGTCGATCTGGCCCATGAGCAGTGGCAGCGGCTCATCCGCGCCTACGAGGCGCACGGCCACGGCGTCGACATCGTGGAGCCGGTCCCCGGTCTCCCGGACATGGTCTTCGCCGCGAACTCGGCGGTCGTCGTCGACGGCCGTGTCTTCGGCTCCCTCTTCCACGCGCCCGAGCGGCGCCCCGAGTCGACGCACTACGCCACCTGGTTCAAGGCGGCGGGCTACGACGTCCACCGGCCCGCGTCCGTCTGCGAGGGCGAGGGCGACCTGGTGTGGACGGGCCGGTACATGCTGGCCGGCACCGGGTTCCGCACGACCCGGGAGGCGCACCGCGAGGTCCAGGAGTACTTCGGTCACCCGGTGATCAGCCTGACGCTGGTGGACCCGTACTTCTACCACCTGGACACGGCGCTGTTCGTCCTGGACAGCGGGGACGACGGGCACCACGGAAACATCGTCTACTACCCGGAGGCCTTCTCCCCGGGCAGCCGTGAGGTGCTCGCCCGGCTGTACCCGGACGCGGTGCTCGCCACCCGCGACGACGCGATGTCGTTCGGCCTGAACTCCGTCTCCGACGGCCGGCACGTCTTCATCGCGCCCCGCGCCGAGGCCCTCGCCACCCGCCTGGCGGACCGCGGCTATGTCCCCGTCCCCGTCGACCTCTCGGAGTTCCAGAAGGCCGGCGGTGGCATCAAGTGCTGCACTCAGGAGATCCGCTCATGACCGCTCCCGCCCGCGTTCCTGTCCGTACGCGCACGTCCGCCGACCTGATCCGCGCCGAGGAGCCGGTGCTGGCGCACAACTACCACCCGCTGCCCGTGGTCGTCGCCCGTGCGGAGGGCGCGTGGGTGGAGGACGTGGAGGGCCGCCGCTACCTCGACATGCTGGCCGGTTACTCGGCCCTCAACTTCGGCCACCGGCACCCGCGGTTGATCGAGGCGGCCCACCGGCAGCTGGACCGCCTCACGCTCACCTCGCGCGCCTTCCACAACGACAAGCTCGCCGAATTCGCCGAGCGGCTCGCGGCGTTGACGGGCCTGGACATGGTGCTGCCGATGAACACCGGGGCGGAGGCGGTGGAGAGCGGGATCAAGGTGGCCCGCAAGTGGGCGTACGAGGTGAAGGGCGTCCCGGCCGACCGGGCGACGATCGTGGTCGCGGCGGACAACTTCCACGGCCGGACGACGACGATCGTGTCGTTCTCCACGGACGAGACGGCGAGGGCGGGCTTCGGCCCCTTCACCCCGGGCTTCCGGGTCGTCCCCTACAACGACCTGGCCGCGCTGGAGGCGGCGGTCGACGAGACCACGGCGGCCGTGCTGATCGAGCCCATCCAGGGTGAGGCGGGCGTCGTCATCCCCGACCAGGGCTATCTGACCGGCGTGCGGGAGCTGACCCGCAGGACGGGGTGCCTGTTCGTCGCGGACGAGATCCAGTCGGGCCTCGGGCGCACGGGCCGGACGCTGGCCGTCGAGCACGAGTCGGTCGTGCCCGACGTGCTGCTGCTGGGCAAGGCGCTGGGCGGCGGCATCGTCCCCGTGTCCGCGGTGGTGGCCGACCGGGAGGTGCTGGGGGTGCTGCGGCCGGGCGAGCACGGGTCGACGTTCGGCGGCAACCCGCTGTCCGCGGCGGTCGGCACGGCGGTGGTCGAGCTGCTGGAGACGGGTGAGTTCCAGCGCCGGGCCGCCGAGCTCGGCGTGATCCTGCGGGACGGCCTCGCCGAACTGGTGGGCAAGGGCGTCCTCGGATTCCGCGCGCGCGGGCTGTGGGCGGGCGTGGACATCGACCCCGCCCTGGGCACGGGCCGCGAGGTGAGTCACCACCTCATGCGGGAGGGCGTCCTCGTGAAGGACACCCACGGTTCCACCATCCGTCTGGCCCCGCCTCTGACGATCACCGCGGAGGAACTCACCACGGCGCTGGGGGCACTGGAGAGGGTCCTGCGGCGAGGCTGACGCGGAACGGGCGAACGGCAGGGCCGGCTTCCACACCGGCCGTGCCGGTCACCACCGCGGCCGTGCCGGTCACCCGCGGCCGTGCCGGTCACCACCGCGGACGGTCCGGTGCCCGCGGGGTCCTGCTCCCGTAGCGGCCGCCCCCACCACCCGTGCGACCCGCCCTGCCCCGCACCACGCCACCCCACCC
>JODI01000158.1 GCA_000720805.1 Streptomyces violaceoruber | reverse complement strand
TCACTGACCATGATGATGTCAGTCATGTCGGCAGTCTCGCAGGATCGCCAAGGCCCAGCGCATCCCTCGGAGGTCCCTGGCTATCGCGTACTGAGTCGTAAGGCGTTCGGTGTGAAGGGGAAAATCGAGTGGTCAAGCCACGCGGCCTGCCGAACGGGCGACCCCGAGCAGATATTCGTACCCCAGAGAGCGCGAACACGACGCCAGACCGATTGCGCCGGCTGCCCGGTACGGATGCAGTGCCTCGCGCATGCCCTCGACAAGCGCATCAAGCACGGCGTCTTCGGAGGCTGGTCGGAGCAGGAACGCCGCACACTCTTGAGTATGCGGCCAGCGGTCAGCTCCTGGCTGGGAATCCTCGAAGCCGCCGGGACGGACTTCGAGACCGTGGCAGCACTCGCACATCAGCAGCGGTATCTGCCCTGGCTGAGTTCTGAGGAGGAGGCGGCATTCGCCGCTGTATTCCGCGCTCGGTACGTCCCCCTGGTGGCCTTTCTGATCAAGACAGGCGGCTCACGACAGGACGCAGAGGACGCTGTTATGAGGAACTGGCCAAGACCTGGCGTCGCGTTGACCGTCCCGAACCATGGCTACGCACCACCGCCTTCCGCATGTGGTTGAAGGCCGTGCACCGGATCAGGCCCGACGAGTTGACCGAGCAGGTGATTCCGGAAAGCTCGGCGAACGATCACAGCGATGATGTCGCTGAGAAGATCGCCATGGTCCAACTCCTTCGGCGCCTACCATTGCTGCAACGTACGGTGATGGCGTTTGAAATCGATGGCTGCCAGCCGTCCGAGACGGCCGAGGCACTGGGTGTGCCGGCCGCGAACGTACGTCAGAACTTGCGGCGCGCACGTCAGAATCTGGAACGCCTGCTGAGCGAAGACGTGGGAGGCATGCAGTGAGTGCCAACTCGCCCTCGAACTCCCGCCTTCAGGCGTTCCTCGAGACGGGCGCGGCCGACCTGGAAGCCACGCTGGAGGCCTCGACCCGCCTTGACGCAAAGCTGGCAGCCATTTACGCCGCCGCTGCAAAGACACAGTCTGAGCCATCCTCACTCACGTGGCTGGTACGCACTGGCGACGAAAGCCTCCGGGAAGCACTCACAGCGTCGACCGATGTCGAGCACAGGCTCACGGACACGCTGCGTAGAGCAGCAACCCGGGAGCCGACGCCCACGCTGCCCAGTTGGACAGCCGACGGGCAACAGTCCCCATCGGCCTCGACGACTGGTCAGACAGGCTGGACGACACCACGCAACGGCAAGGGCGTCCTGCACGATGTCCTCCTGGCCGGTCGTACTCACATGTCGAACCTCGTCCTCGCACCGGTCAAACGCTGGATGAGAAGCAGCGTGGGCAAGCTCTCGGTTCGACGGGGCAGGCGCCCTTGGGTGTGGCACCGCGACCAGTTGACAGGGCTGCCCGATCGGCAGTGGCTGCAAGAACGCATCCAGACCGCGCTGGACGACGCCAGCCAGACGGGTGCCCTTGCAGCCCTCGTGCTGATGGACCTGGACCGCTTCCGGTCCGTCAACGACACTCTGGGGCATATCGCTGGCGACCGGCTTCTGCAGCAGATCGCCGACCGGGTGCGGGACGCGCTGCCGCACGGCGCGCAGGCCGCTCGGCTCGGCGGAGACGAGTTTGCCCTGCTGCTGCCGGACGTCCGTTCCACCGCGGCCGCGACTCGGGTGGCCAGCACGCTCAGTCGTGCGCTCAGCTCCCCCCTCGACCTGGACGGACTCACCCTGGTGTTGGAAGCCAGCGCGGGTGTCGCCGTCTTCCCCGACCACGCCGTGGACGCCGAAGGGCTGCTGCGCCGGGCGGAGCAGGCGATGTACCGGGCGAAGCGCGACCGTACAGGGATTGAGGTCTACGAGCCCGAGCAGGAATCGAGCCCGCCGGAGCGGCTGGGCCTCCTGGGTGACCTGCAACAGGCTCTGGGCGCGCACGAAGTGCAACTGCACTACCAGCCCACGGTCCGTTTCGACGGCCAGATTACGAGCCTGGAGGCCGTGGTCCGCTGGGTGCACCCTGAGCGCGGGACAGTGCCGCCGGACGAGTTCATCGCGATCGCCGAATCGTCGGGACTGATGCCCCATCTCAACGAGTACGTATTGGAGACGGCGATCCGACAGGCCGCCCAGTGGCAGGCACAGGGACTGTATGTTCCCGTGGCCGTCAGCGTCTCACCGCGCCACTTCCACACTCCCGGATTCGCGGAGGCTGTCATCCACCGTCTCGCCCGGCACGGCGTCCCTGGAGAGGCGCTCCAACTCGAGATCACGGAACACGTTATCCAAGCCAGTCCGCAGCTGGCCGGCAGCACCCTCGCGGAGCTGAGCCGACAAGGCGTGCACATCGCGCTGGACGACTTCGGCACAGGCTTCTCAAGCCTGGTCCACCTACGGCGGCTACCGCTAAGAGAGCTGAAGATCGACCGCTCCCTCGTGGCGCAGCTCGCCGTTGACGCCCAGGACGCAGGGGTTGTGCGCTGCACGATCGACCTCGCCCATTCGCTTGGCCTGTTGGTCGTTGCGGAAGGCGTCGACGACAACGAGACCTCAACACTGCTGCGCACGCTGGACTGTGACGCCATGCAGGGCTGGCTCGTGGCCGCCCCCATGCCGCCCGAGGAGATGACCGCCTGGCTAGGCACTGCCGCCCGCAACCGACCGCAAGGGCAAGCAGCGGCCGCAACACCGTGGAGCTCTCCGCAACGGTGAGACCGACTTCAAGCTGCAAGGAGGAAGCTGTGGCCAACTGCTGGCCCCCTGTGACCGGTGGAGGCGAGATCATTGACAGCCGCCCGCTGGTCCCTGTTGCGAAACGGTCACCGCCCGCCCCCAGCGGGGTCCGAAGCGCGCCCTGAGGGCGGGAGTTGGTACTCCCTGTATGACGACCGGCACCTCGACAGTGCCCGCCGACTCGACGTCCACCACGCCCCCTCGCCGAGGCGTGAGACAGCGGAACCAGCCTGGACGGCGAAGGAGCGCGAGGCCTACGCCATCTCGACGACGAGCGTGCCCTGATCGCGGTGTCCGCCGCCTCCAACAGCTCCAAGTCCCACCAGGGCCGCTGCGAGGCTGGTGGTCGTCGACGTCGCGGCCGCCGACGCTCCGACCGCGCTCGCCCTCCATGAGGCTCTCGCCACGCGCTGCCGCAGCCGCTGATGGGCTGCACGCTGCTGCTCGTGCTGAGCTGCCCAGCGGGTCACACCTTCTGCGGGCCATATTGCGAATTCAGTCACGCCGCTCCCGCGATATATTATACAAATTGCTACTGTGAATTTATGCTTTCGGTCCAGGATCTTACTAGCGGTCCATGGTGGTGATGCGGGACGGAGAGACATCCCTTCGGTAGTCCTGCTGTACCAGGGCGGGCGTGCGTTGCCGTAAGCGCGAGCCGACTGCATTGGATTCATGAGTTGGGCCCGGATGGAGCTGGTCGGGGAACGCTGGTGCAAGGGAGTCGACCCAACAAGGAATGCCTGGCCGGGTGTGGACCACTGGGGCGCGCTGGCTTAGGTCGGTTGGCGGGCCGTCCCAGCTGCGCTTGCTGCCAGGTCGTGTCCGGGCAGGTGCATTTTTAGGGGCTGGTGTTGGCCCATGCCGCCTGCTTGAGGGCAGTTGCTTGATGTGGCTTTGCCGCGGTGCGGCTCGCTGCAGCCGCGACGGCGGCGGGGGCGCAGCTGGGGTTGTGAGAGGGCCTGTTGGGATCCAGGGCGGCTTGGTCCGGCCGCCGCCGGGCCTGAGAAGTCGGCATCCTGGCATCCGTTGGGGTGGCCTTGAGGAGCTCATTCTTTTGCCCTGTCTCGTCTTCTCACGAGTGCTGGCGCCGATCGTGTGTGGAAGGCAAGGTGGGAGCACTCCCGCGGTAGGCGCCAACTGTGCCTCAATGCAGCAGGTTGATGCCTTGGTCCGGCTGAATAACTGTCGGCAACCTCAGTGTCCGAGCAGGTCAGAGCCACCATTCTTCAGTTCTGTCTCGCAGCGTCTCGCTGGCTTCTGGTTCTTTGGGGTTTTCCCCCAAGCTGAGTGCACGAAGCGAGTCGCGTATGGTCGCTTCAGGCACGGTCGTCGGCCCCCGCAGAGGAGCCTTCCTGTGCCCGGCTGTTCGTCATTCTTCATCTGTTGGTCCAGACGGGGTGACGGAAGCATTGCGTGGGTGCTGGTTGCAGCCTCACCTGCGCCTCTGAGCGTGTGGCGGGGTCTGTCTCTGGGCCCCGCCCACACGCCACTGCGGAGGATTGCCCGCCCATCGGTTGGTGCACACGCCTGTCGTGTGGCCGTTCGGGTGACAGCAAGGGGGGCGGCTGCCTGTGAGAGACGTGCTCTGCGGCTGATCTGGAGGCCGTCCTGGGGCCTTGGTCACTGGATTCTTCACGGGGACTGCCTGGTCGGATGTGTCCGGCCGTTGCAGCGTCGATCCCCGGCTCCGCCCAGTTGGTGGCTGCCAACGACGCTGTCGATTGCCGCGCCTGCCGGCCGCATCGTGGTTTTGGCTGGCTTGGGGAGGGCCAGAGCGCTGTCGGTGCGGCAGCTTTACCAGGCGGGCAACGGCTGTATGAGGCTCGTCGGGCGGCTTGCCTGGACCTCATCCCGCGGGGCAGCGGATGGCCGGGCCGTACTGGAAAGCGCTCGGGGCCCCAGCGTTTCGGCGCCCCGAGGCGTGCTGTGGATGCTCCGGGGCACCAGGGGAAGGTATTTCCTGGGCGCCTGCAGGGGTCCCCGCACCCGGGCCAGGCTGTTGGCAGCAGCTCATGGTCAGGACGCTGGAGCGCTCCCTGGAGGAGTGTTCCGTGCCGGGCGCCTGTGCCCGGCAGTGGTGGACGTGGCCGGCGCGGCTGGTCTTTTGAAAACGACCGTGTACAGCAGGCGGCTGGATACCCGGCGGGACCCGGCTCAGTGCGCATCCGGCTGCCCGGATCGACCGGTACGTGCCGAGCAGCCTGCCACTCGGACAGGAATGGGCCGTCGGTTCAGGGCTTGGCATGGTGCTGCGACGGTCCACGGGCGGTGCGGACATATCTGGGGCACTGCAGTTGCGGCACCAGCCGGAGCGGGATCACTGTCGCATGGACGGTTCCTTCACAGAGCCCGCGGTCTTTGGGCAGGCCTGTTTTTGTCTCCCTGCCGGGACAGCGGAGACGCCGTACACGCCCCGAACTCCATTTATAGCAAATTTTCTTCTGAAAATAATCTGCTGGTTCTGTTGAAGTGTTCGAGTGTGGAAAATCCGATCTGAAATGTCACAAGTTACCACCTTGCGGAGTGCATGGTCCTGCCCGCAGATATGGTCACGATAAGGGGCATTTGGCACGGTTGGGGACACCATCCGGTAAATTCTCTCGCAAGGCAGGATTCTTTCGGTAGGTGGACCTTCGAAATTCGGCAACGGGCAGGGTAAAACCAGCCCGGTTGGTGCTGGACCCACCCAGGCGCGTGCGACATGAAAAGGAATCAGGGATCTGTGAGTCCCGGCGGGAATGTATCGGTGGAAACGTTGCTCAGGAATTTTAGGCACCGGTATGGAACGTCTTAGCGGAAGAATACGGATGAGCTGGCGCGGGCAGGTCCCGGAGGTCCGTGGTTCGGCCATCATCGGGCTGTCGCGGGCCGCGGGCCCGCCTCTCACCGAGGTGACTTTCGGTGAGAGGCAGCAGGCGCCGAGAACGACGCGGGCAGGGGATGCCGTCGGCGAGGGATGACCGTCCCCAGGGGCTGGGGGCCTTGGGCTCCACCGGACGGGACACTCGTACGGGGAGCGTGTCGGCCACGGAAACAGTCACCGGTCGGCGGGGGAGGCCGTCGAGCGTGTGCGACGGCGTGGCTGCGTCGTCCTGGGTGTCGAGGACGCCTGTACCGTGACGCCTCGGCGAGGCAGTCTTCCGCCCCGGCCCACCATGGGCACCGGGGGCGGCGTGCGTGACGAACGCTGCGGGGGAGCCCTGCCGGTGTCCGCCTGGTCCTGTCGTCGTTCTCGGGGTCCGGGACACCCCCCTCGGTCGCCGCCGTACTGGCAGCGGAGAGCGGCTTCGGCGAGCTGGACGGGGCCGCGTGGTTGCACTGGCTGCCGCCGGTGAGGTGGCCGCGGTGGTCAAGAACACGGAGGCGTTGTGCGGCATGGCGATGCCGACGTCGACGGCCTCGACATTGGATCGACGCCCCTGAGACGTACGTCGCGTGCAAGGAGCCCTGGCGGGGCGTGTGCTCCTGGTCGGCCGCGGTCATGGTGAGCCAGCGTGGTGCGCGACCGTCCGGCCGTCGCCGTCGCCGTCGCCGTCGCCGTCGCCTTCGGCGGGACGGAGATGGCGAGGGTGCTGTACGGGATCGGCGGCGCGGGCGGGGGCCTCGGATGTCTGTGGACTGGTCCAGACCCGTGGCTGGCGCCTCTGTCCGGCAGGGGGCAGCAGACGGATCCGGAGTGCAGCGCATACCGCCGAGGCGCGGTATGTCGTGCTGCTGGTGAAGGCCGAGCCGGCCCAGGACACCGGCCCCGCGCGACGGGCATTCCGCTCTCGGACGGGCCCGCGCCCTGAGGTGCCGCTGTGCAGCAAAAAGAGGGCGTGTACGAGGCCGACGAACACCTCGTACACGCCCCGGCGGAAGCGGCTGGTTACCCGGCCCAGGGTTCGGCGATTCCGCTCTCGCGGCAGAACCTGCCCCAGTCCCGCCGTTCCTCGGGGGTGGGGGAGCGTACGAGCGTCTGGGCCAGCACGGTGAGTTCTCTCCTGGTCCGGGGGCTCGCCCCGATGGCCGCCTCGCTGGCCCGAGAGAGCATGTGGGCGGGCAGGAACTTGCCGGCGAACAGGCGGTCGACGAGCGGCATGGCCATCTTGGCGCGCAGGGCGAACTCCTTGATGGTCACGCCCTCCTCGGTCAGCGCCCGCTCGAGGACGAACGCGAAGCGCGTGCGCGCGGGGGAGGAGACGACGTCCTCGGTCTGCTCGCCGGCCGGCGCCCCCAGGCGGGACCTGCGCAAGGAGCGCGGCATCCAGCCAGTGCGCACGTCACGCGTGGGGTCGAGGCTGGCGAAGGTGCGCGCCCACCCCTGCTGCTGGCGTACCGGCACACCGCAGCCGGCCAGGACCGCGGCCAGGTGCTCGAAGGTCATGGCGCGCTCCCCGGCCAGGACGGCGCCGAGGGTGGCACGGCTGTAGGGGACACCGATGCGCTCGGTGGCCTGCGACAACTCGCGCAGGGACAGGCCCGTGTACTTGCGCAGTGCGGTCAGGGCGAGGAGGAACTGCGGCTCGGTCTCCAGGCCTGGCACCACGGCTCGGCCCTGGGTGCGCTCCCAGTAGCCGAACGCTCGGGCCTGCAGCGCGGCCGCGTCGGCGGGGGTCTGCTCCTGCTGCAGCTCGGACACCTTGTTCCACAGGCGACGCGCGCCCGTGAGGTCGCCGTTGCAGGCGCTGACCCAGCCCTCCACGGTTCGCCACGAGATGCGGGGATCGCCGTTGTGCGCCTTGGACAGCGAGCCTTCCGAGACCCCGGACATCTGCGAGATCTTCTTCAGGGTCATGGACTCGGCGATCGTGCTGGCGTCGGACTGCGTGGCACGCAGGAACCGCGCGAGCATGATCACTGGATCGTCCCGCTGGGGCAGCGGGTCGGGGGTACGGGCCATCACCGGTCTCCTTCCTGTCCGGCCCGAAGGCCGGGGCCCGTCAAGGGGCCCCGGCCGAAGGGGTCCAGACGTCAGGAGCTCAGCGAGGTCCGGACGTGGTTGGCGAGCAGGCCGACCAGCAGGACGCCCGCGACGGTCGCCTCGGTGGACTTGCCCAGGACCATGCACGTGACGACGACCGCCGCGACGATCGCCGTGATCGCCACGGACGGCCAGGACACCGTGTTCGCCGTGCCGGTGGTCGCGGAACTCGCCGGCCCCGCCGCGGGCGGGGGCATGACGATCCCATGGACGACCACCGGCGGGGAGCCGGGCACCGGCCCCGACATGGTGACCGGCATGGCCGACACGGAGGGCTGCAGGGTGCCATCGACGACGACGAACGGGCCCGGTGCCACGGCCGACGAGGCCGAGAACGTCGAGCCCGCCGGCACACCGGGGGTGTCCTGCGCGGGAGCAGCGGGGATCAGTCGGCCGTCCACAAGAAAGAACGGCCCGGCCCCGGTGGGAGATGAGCCCGAGGACTCGTTGGAGTAGATCACGATGTTGTGCCTCGTCATTAGAAGGAAAGTTCAGATGGGTTCGAACGGTGGCGCCGACGACAACGGCGCCACCGCAAGGGGCTCCTGAACTCCTTTCACCTATTGGTCCAGACAGGGATTTGGGTTGTACTCGAGCACCGCGACTCCTCGGTCGCGCCGGTTGCAGCCGACGCCGTTGAGGTGCGAGAGGTCCTCGGTACCAATCATTACCTACGCGGTACCACTCCCAGGAGCCGTGAGCCACTTCTGAAGATCATTCAGAGGCCCCTGCACCCAGGTCAGTTGGACATTTTCCCTGGTCAAGCGACAGCTGGTGCCACCCTCAACATCGGTACGTCGCCGCAGCATCGAGAACCAGGAACGGCCCATGAAGGTCCTCGTCGTCCACGACGAGCTCGCCGACGTAGCCCAACGACAGCTCAACGGACCAGCCCCCGCACCCAGTTCCCGACCGCCCTCGTCACCATCGCCTACATGCCGAGGAGCAAACCCGGCAACCCGGCGACAGCGTCCGACACGACCACCGCGATGGCACCACGGTCCTCAGCCGCGCAGGAGCAGCAGGAGGAGGAGACACCCGAGGACCGACGCCGCCGCGGGCAAGCACATCGTCACCAAGGCCTTGAAGGAGATGACCGAGCGCACGGCCTCCGCCAAGACGATCGAGGAGTCGACCGCCACCGAGACCGACTACAGCACCAAGAAGAAGACGACCACCTCGACGGAGACGGCCACTACCGCCGCCCCGGACGCGAACGGACATACGGCGACCCTCACGCACCCGGAGGCGCCAGCCTCCAACGAGCGAGGGGCCGGCCCACCAGTAGACCGAGCACACGGTGCAGGAGCCGGACGCGTTCGTCGACACCGCGCAGCCCCACGTACCGCACGCCGAACCCGGCGATGACAGATCCGCTCTCCAGGGAGGAGGCCATCGAGAGGCCCGAGCTCCACCCCCACTACAAGCCCCTCCGCAACAGAGACGCTCACCACCACGCCCTCGCCCTCACACCCACAGAGCACCCGAGCGCCGACAGGCGCGCCAGCCCAACCCACGGGCCACAAGCCCCCCAACACCCCAGTCACCACACCGACATGACGCCGCACCACATCCAACAAACCGTCAACCACCAAGGGCCGCGCCAGCGGCCCGGCATAAACACAGAGAATTCGCCACCAGGCGAATTCCAAGAAAAAGAACCACGGAGCGAGCCAGCGCTCCGACAGCCCACACCACGAAAAACCCAACAAAAGGCCGCGCCAGCGGCCCAACCAAAAACCGAACAACAATTTTGCCGCCAGGCAAAATACATCCCAAATCACCACCCACAACCCAGAATTTGCCGCCAGGCAAATTCACGCGCAAAACTAAGGGCCGCGCCAGCGGCCCGGCATAAACCACAGAGAATTCGCCGCCAGGCGAATTCCCGGGGCGAGGAATTCCGCCAGGAATTCCCAAAGGGGCTTTATGCCCCTC
>JODI01000157.1 GCA_000720805.1 Streptomyces violaceoruber | reverse complement strand
ACGGCATACGAGATTCGCCTTAGTCTCGTGGGCTCGGAGATGTGTATAAGAGACAGACCAAGAACACTCCCCCAACCACCCATCTCCCTGCCACCCCCTGTCCGTCCGCCACTCGGCCGAGAACCTCCCCCGCCCCCGAACCCGCCGCAATCCAGCCGCACGTCAGGCAGTTGTCCACAGGCCCGGTGCGATGGGGCCGATCGCGGGATACTGAGGGCCGACGGATGGGGACGGGGCCGGGATCGGTCCGTTACAGGGGCACGGGGGCCGAGAATCGTGGAGGACAGGGTGCAGGTGGTCATCGCCGAGGATTCAGTGCTGCTCAGGGAGGGCCTGACCCGGTTGCTGACCGACCGTGGGCACGATGTCGTGGCAGGGGTGGGCGACGGTGAGGCGTTGATCAAGACCATCACCGAGCTGGACGCGCAGGGCGACCTGCCGGATGTCGTGGTCGCCGACGTACGGATGCCGCCGACCCACACCGACGAGGGGGTCCGGGCGGCGGTCCAGCTGCGCAAGGCGCATCCGGGACTCGGCGTGCTCGTGCTGTCGCAGTACGTGGAGGAGCGCTACGCCACCGAACTGCTGGCCGGTTCCAGCCATGGCGTCGGCTATCTGCTGAAGGACCGGGTAGCCGAGGTGCGTGAGTTCGTTGACGCGGTGGTGCGGGTGGCCGAGGGCGGTACGGCCCTCGATCCGGAGGTCGTCGCGCAGCTGCTGGGCCGCTCCCGCAAGCAGGACGTGCTCGCGGGGCTCACCCCGAGAGAGCGGGAGGTCCTGGGCCTGATGGCCGAGGGCCGGACGAACTCGGCGATCGCTCGGCAGCTGGTGGTGAGCGACGGCGCCGTCGAGAAGCACGTCAGCAACATCTTCCTGAAGCTCGGGCTGTCCCAGAGCGACGGGGACCACCGACGCGTTCTGGCGGTCCTCACCTATCTGAACTCGTGAGCAGGTCGAGGGAGAACAGCCCCGCGAGAGCGAGCGTCTTCAAGGAAGCGCCGGGGGGCCGGTAAAACGTGACAAGTCGGGTGTCGAACCGTCTCAAAAGCGTGTCCATCATGCGAATGACCCAGGGAAGGCGACCCTTACCGTCGTAGGGTTGATCCTGGGAGGGACTGCGGGACGGTCGCTCCCAGACAGCCGCCTCTAGGGAGGTCCAGTTCAGTGACCAGCCAGGTCAGTAGCCCAGCGGAGCAGGCCGACGGAACCGTCGCAGGAGAGCAGCGCAAAGCGGCAGGGGCGAAGGACGTCCGCCGTCTGGACCGGGTGATCATTCGTTTCGCGGGCGACTCTGGTGACGGGATGCAGCTCACCGGTGACCGCTTCACCTCGGAGACGGCGTCCTTCGGCAACGATCTGTCGACGCTGCCGAACTTCCCCGCCGAGATCCGTGCACCCGCCGGCACTCTGCCGGGCGTCTCGTCCTTCCAGCTGCACTTCGCCGATCACGACATCCTCACGCCGGGCGACGCGCCGAACGTGCTGGTGGCGATGAACCCGGCCGCCCTCAAGGCCAACGTGGGCGATCTGCCGCGTGGTGCGGAGATCATTGTCAACACGGACGAGTTCACCAAGCGCGCGATGCAGAAGGTCGGGTACGCCACCTCCCCGCTGGAAGACGGCTCCCTCGACGGGTACCACCTCCACCCGGTCCCCCTGACCACCCTGACCGTCGAGGCGCTCAAGGAATTCGACCTCACCCGCAAGGAGGCCGAGCGCAGCAAGAACATGTTCGCGCTGGGTCTGCTGTCGTGGATGTACCACCGGCCCACCGAGGGCACGGAGAAGTTCCTGACGTCGAAGTTCGCCAAGAAACCGGACATCGCCGCCGCGAACATCGCCGCCTTCCGCGCGGGCTGGAACTTCGGCGAGACGACGGAGGACTTCGCGGTCTCCTACGAGATCGCGCCGGCGACGACGGCGTTCCCGGTGGGCACCTACCGGAACATCTCGGGGAACCTGGCCCTGGCCTACGGGCTGGTCGCCGCGTCCCGGCAGTCGGACCTGCCGCTGTTCCTGGGCTCTTACCCGATCACCCCGGCCTCGGACATCCTGCACGAGCTCAGCAAGCACAAGAACTTCGGTGTGCGGACCTTCCAGGCCGAGGACGAGATCGCCGGCATCGGCGCCGCCCTGGGCGCGGCCTTCGGCGGCTCGCTCGCCGTCACCACCACCTCCGGCCCGGGCGTGGCGCTCAAGAGCGAGACCATCGGCCTCGCCGTGTCGCTGGAGCTGCCCTTGTTGGTGATCGACATCCAGCGCGGCGGTCCGTCGACGGGTCTGCCGACCAAGACCGAGCAGGCGGACCTGCTGCAGGCGATGTACGGCCGCAACGGCGAGGCCCCGGTCCCGGTGATCGCCCCGAGAACCCCGGCGGACTGCTTCGATGCGGCCTTGGAGGCGGCCCGCATCGCGCTGACCTACCGCACCCCGGTGATGCTGCTGTCCGACGGCTATCTGGCCAACGGCTCCGAGCCCTGGCGCATCCCGGAGCTGGACGAACTGCCGGATCTGCGGGTGCAGTTCACACAGGGGCCGAACCACACCCTGGCCGACGGCAGCGAGGTCTTCTGGCCGTACAAGCGTGACCCGCAGACCCTCGCCCGCCCGTGGGCGATCCCCGGCACTCCGGGCCTGGAACACCGCATCGGCGGCATCGAGAAGCAGGACGGCACGGGCAACATCTCCTACGACCCCGCCAACCACGACTTCATGGTCCGCATCCGGCAGGCCAAGATCGACGGCGTCGACGTACCCGACATCGAGGTCGACGATCCGCACGGCGCGCGGACCCTGGTCCTGGGCTGGGGCTCCACCTACGGGCCGATCACGGCGGCGGTACGGCGGCTGCGCACGGCCGGCGAGTCCATCGCGCAGGCGCATCTGCGCCACCTCAACCCGTTCCCGAAGAACCTGGGCGCGGTGCTGAAGGCGTACGACAAGGTGGTGATCCCCGAGATGAACCTCGGGCAGCTCGCCACGCTCGTGCGGGCGAAGTACCTGGTCGACGCCCACTCGTACAACCAGGTCAACGGTATGCCGTTCAAGGCGGAGCAGCTCGCCACGGCGCTCAAGGAGGCCATCGATGGCTGAGACGACCACGGAAGGCACGGGCACGATCGAGGCACTCTCGCTCGTCCCCAAGGCCGAGGCCCGCCAGTCCATGAAGGACTTCAAGTCCGATCAGGAAGTGCGCTGGTGCCCCGGCTGCGGTGACTACGCGATCCTGGCGGCCGTCCAGGGCTTCATGCCGGAGCTGGGACTGGCCAAGGAGAACATCGTCTTCGTCTCGGGCATCGGCTGCTCGTCGCGCTTCCCGTACTACATGAACACGTACGGCATGCACTCCATCCACGGTCGCGCGCCCGCGATCGCCACCGGCCTGGCGTCCAGCAGGCGCGACCTGTCGGTGTGGGTGGTGACCGGTGACGGCGACGCGCTGTCCATCGGCGGCAACCACCTGATCCATGCCCTGCGCCGCAACGTCAACCTCAAGATCCTGCTGTTCAACAACCGGATCTACGGGCTGACCAAGGGCCAGTACAGCCCCACCTCAGAGGTCGGCAAGATCACCAAGTCGACGCCGATGGGTTCGCTGGACGCGCCCTTCAACCCGGTGTCCCTCGCCCTCGGCGCGGAGGCGTCGTTCGTCGCGCGGACCATCGACTCGGACCGCAAGCACCTGACGGAGGTGCTGCGGCAGGCGGCCGCCCACCCCGGCACCGCGCTGATCGAGATCTACCAGAACTGCAACATCTTCAACGACGGCGCCTTCGAGGCGCTGAAGGACAAGCAGTCGGCGCAGGAAGCGGTGATCCGGCTGGAGCACGGCAGGCCGATCCGCTTCGGCGCGGACAACTCACGGGGCGTCGTACGGGACCGGGCGACCGGCGACCTCAAGGTGGTCACGGTGACCGCGGACAACGAGGCGGACATCCTCGTCCACGACGCCCATGCCGCCTCCCCCACCACCGCCTTCGCGCTCTCCCGCCTGGCCGACCCGGACACCCTGCACCACACCCCGATCGGTGTGCTGCGGTCGGTGGAGCGCCCGGTGTACGACGCGCAGATGGCCGACCAGCTGGACACGGCGATCGAGCAGAAGGGCAAGGGGGATCTGGCCGCGTTGCTGGCGGGCGGGGACACCTGGACGGTGCTCGGCTGACGGCAGCGGCCGCACGGCGGGCTGACCGGTCGGTTGCCTACGGCGGAGGGCCCGGGTGTCGTTCGACACCCGGGCCCTCCGCCGTACTCGGGCTCACGCGTCGGGGATGTCCCGCTTGGCGCGCAGGAGGGTGTCGCGGGTGATCACGACGATGCGCTCGTAGTCGGCGCGGGCGGCGTCCGCCGGGAGCAGGGCGTCCAGGTCCTCGGTCCGGTCGGTGCCGATGACCGCGAAGTTTCCGTCACTCAGCTCGAAGACGTCGGGGCACGTCTCCCCGGTCATTGATCCTCGTTGCCGGGGCGAGTCGCCGATACGTCGGACGATGCTGAGGGCAGAAAGTTCGCTGTGCACGCGTGAGGGCTCTCTTCATACGGCCGGATACAAGGAGATCCGGTCACTGACGTCGCCCGGAGCTTCTCACCCCAGGAGATGCCTCTCGCAACACAACTCTCCGGTGAACGCCGAGTTTAGGCCGTCCGGAGCGACGCATTTCAGCTTTTTGAGTAAGTCGAGATCTTTTGTTGACACGTCAGGCGGACGACCCCTCCGAGGGAGGCCCGACAACCCACCATTCGTCCGGATCGTCCGCCAAGTCGTCGATGATCATGTCGACGGCCTCACCCACACGCGCTTCCAACGAGTTGCGCGGCAGGCTCCGCCGATGCTCGCGGGTCGTCGCCCAGTACTCGGCGAACACCGCGTTGCGGGCCAGCACCCGGAGGTGGCCGATGAGTTCACCCCAACCGTAGGCACCGATGCGGTGCCCCAGCAGGATCGCACTGTATTCCCGGTTGACGAACAGGGCCTGGCGGCGCTTGCGGTCCGAGAGTTCCCGCAGGGTGCTCATGGCCTCCGTGAGCGCGGGATCCGACATCGCCCGGTCCACCTGCTCCGCCGTGATGCGGTGCAGCTGGATCAGGTTGGCGTTCCGGATCTCCTCGGTGAGGAACGTGAGTTGGCGAAGGACATCCAGCAGCAGTTCCTCCTGGCGCTGGCGCCGGGAGGAACGCGGGAAGGGCGTGCGGACCTTGCCAACCCTTGCCCGTGCTGCAGAACCGATCCTCCGCGCACCCGGATTCTGTGTGGCCAATGCGACCCCCAATGGCGTCCGGCGCCGGTCGGTGTCTCGTGGGCGGCACGAGGACCGGCGCGCGGGTGGGCACAGCGCCCCGCCTTCAGCATGCCGGGCGGATCAAGGCGGTGCGGGAGGCGGAGAGGGGGCGCATGGATGGACGAACCGCTCATGTCAATCGACGCCCTGACATGTGTGTGCCCAGCGAGCGCCGTCCGCACTCGTTCGGCACCGCCGAAGCGCGCGCGAAGGGCAGCGCACCCCCGCTCATGTCATCCCCGCTCAGAAGCGCCCTCCCACGCATCGCGCCCCTCCCGCGCCTTCCGCACCTCCCACCGGCCCCAAGCTCCACCCACAGGCGCGAATTCCGCGCGAGGTTCCCCCACGGCAGACCACCGCACTTACTGATACGTAAGTACCTTACTTCAAAGTGGGTACTTTCCCAGAGTTAGCGCATCCCCTAGGGTTAGCGGCAACGCACCCCACAAGGAGTTCTGATCATGAGCATCGTCGTCACCGGAGCCACCGGCCACCTGGGCCGCCACGTCGTGGAGCAGTTGCTGGAGAAGGTTCCGGCCGACCAGATCACCGCGGTCGTCCGCAACGCGGAGAAGGCCGCCGACTTCGCCGCCCGCGGCGTGAAGATCGCGCTCGCCGACTACAACGCTCCCGCCTCCTTCGACGGCCTGTTCGCCGCCGGCGACAAGGTGCTCCTCATCTCCGGCAACGAGTTCGACAAGGGCCGGGTCCAGCAGCACAAGATCGTCATCGACGCCGCCAAGGCGGCCGGCGTGGCGCTGCTCGCGTACACCAGCGCCCCGGGCAGCCTGACCGCGGCCCTCGCCGACGACCACCGAGGCACCGAGGAGGCGCTCCTCGCCTCCGGCGTGCCCTACGCGCTGCTCCGCAACGGCTGGTACCACGAGAACTACACCGAGAACCTCGCCCCGGTGCTGGAGCACAACGCGGTCGTCGCCGCCGCCGGTGACGGCCGGGTCTCCTCCGCCGCGCGCGCCGACTACGCGGCCGCCGCGGTCGCCGTACTGACCGGCGAGGGGCACGAGAACCAGACGTACGAGCTGGGCGGCGACGAGGCGTGGGGCTTCGCGGAGTACGCGGCCGAGCTGAGCCGTCAGACCGGCAAGGAGATCGGCTACAGCCCCGTCTCCGTCGAGGCGCTCACCGGAATCCTGGTCGGCGCCGGGCTGCCCGAACCGGTCGCGGCGACCATCGCCGGCGTGGACGCCTCCATCGAGAAGGGGGAGCTCGTCGTCACCACCGGCGACCTGTCCCGCCTGGCCGGCCGTCCGACCACGCCCCTGTCCGAGGCGATCGCGCTCGCACTCAAGGGCTGATCCGAGCGGACCAGCGCCCCGGGGTCGTACTCCCCCGTCGGACCCTGGGCGCCCCCGCCCCCGCCCGTCATGACCGTATCCCGATACGGACATGACGGGCGGGGGCTCTCGGCGTTACCTTCGTGCAGGCGAGCAGAGCGCGAGAGGGAGGGCCCGTGGCCGGGACGTCGAGGAGTGAAAGCCGCATAGGTCTGCTGAACGGCTTCGCGGCGTACGGGATGTGGGGTCTCGTACCCCTGTTCTGGCCCCTGCTGAAGCCCGCCGGGGCGGCGGAGATCCTCGCCCACCGGATGGTGTGGTCGCTGGCGTTCGTCGGCGTCGCGCTGATCGTCGTACGGCGCTGGGCGTGGGCCGGTGAATTGCTGCGGCAGCCGCGCAGGCTGGCGCTGATCGCCGTGGCCGCGGCCTTCATCACCGTGAACTGGGGTGTGTACATCTGGGCGGTGAACTCCGGTCACGTGGTCGAGGCCTCGCTCGGATACTTCATCAACCCGCTCGTCACCATCGCGATGGGCGTGCTGCTCCTGAAGGAACGTCTGCGGCCCGTGCAGTGGGCGGCGGTCGGGATCGGCTTCGCCGCCGTCCTCGTGCTGACCATCGGGTACGGGCAGCCGCCGTGGATCTCGCTGACCCTCGCCTTCTCCTTCGCCACGTACGGCCTGGTCAAGAAGAAGGTCAACCTCGGCGGCGTCGAGTCGCTGGCCGTCGAGACCGCGATCCAGTTCCTGCCGGCCCTCGCCTATCTGCTGTGGCTCGGCGGGCGGGGCGAGGCCACCTTCGCCTCCGAGGGCGCGGGGCACGCGGCCCTGCTCGCGGCGACCGGCGTGGTCACCGCGATCCCCCTCGTCTGCTTCGGCGCCGCCGCGATCCGGGTGCCCCTGTCCACGCTGGGACTGCTGCAGTACCTGGCACCGGTCTTCCAGTTCCTGCTCGGCGTCCTCTACTTCCACGAGGCCATGCCGCCCGAGCGCTGGGCGGGGTTCGCGCTGGTCTGGCTGGCGCTGACGCTGCTGACCTGGGATGCCCTGCGCACCACCCGCCGTGCCGCGCGCACGCTCAGGAGCGAGAGGACGAGCCCCAGCACCACCATGCCGACGGGCACCGTGAGCGCCGTACGGAAGGCGGACAGCGTCTCCTCCGGCGCGGAGCCGCTCGAGCCCGCCCCGTCGGCCACGGAGCCGCTGGACTCGCCGGCCGCCAAGCCGTAGACCGCGGTCACCGCCGCGATCCCGATCGCCGAGCCGAACTGCGTGGCGGTGTGCAGCAGTCCGCCCGCCAGGCCCTGTTCGGCGTCGGCGACCCCGTCGGTCGCCGCGATCGCGAGCTGGTCGTACTCCCGTGCGAAGGCGGTGCCCGCGAGGAACAGCGTCGGCAGCATCGCCGGATCCGGCCGGTCCAGGCCGACTCGCGGGAACATGCCGTACGCGACGACCGCCGGCGCGAACCCGCCGACGATCACCCGGGTGTTGCCGCACCGGGCGATCGGCTTCGGCGTGAGCGTCGGGGCCGGCACGGCGTCACAGCCCGTGATCACCAGGGCGAGCGCGTCTGGAGCGAGGACCGGCCTCGCAGTTCCTGCAGAGACAGGGGCACGATCCCGATCCACACCCGTAGCGGCCGTTCCGGTATACGAATGCCGCTGACCGGATTCCGCCCTTGACGGTGCGTCAACCCCAGCTTCACCATCCAGGCACCCCATTCACTGTGGAATCCCTGTGGATTCAGGGATTCCCACGGAATTCGGAGCCCCCCACATGAAGCTCTCGGTTCCCGGGCGTGCCGCGGCCACCGCCGTTGTCGCCGCCGTCTCGCTCCTCGCCGGTGGATCCATAGCCGACGCGGCCCCCGCGGCCGGATCCGCGCCGGCCGCCGCGCCCGACATATCTGTGGCCGCCGTCAAGGCGCACCTCACGCAGCTGCAGTCCATCGCCACCGCCAACGGCGGCAACCGTGCGCACGGACGCACCGGTTACAAGGCCTCGCTCGACTATGTGAAGGCCAAGCTGGACGCCGCCGGATTCACCACGACCATCCAGCAGTTCACGTCCTCCGGCCGTACCGGCTACAACCTGATCGCCGACTGGCCCGGCGGGGACACGGGCCAGGTCGTGATGGCGGGCTCGCACCTCGACAGCGTGACCTCCGGGGCGGGCATCAACGACAACGGGTCCGGGTCGGCGGCGGTCCTGGAGACCGCGCTGGCTGTGTCCAGAGCCAACTTCCGGCCCGCCAAGCATCTGCGGTTCGCCTGGTGGGGCGCGGAGGAGCTGGGGCTGGTCGGCTCGCGGTACTACGTCAACCGCCTGGCCACCGGGGACCGTTCGCGGATCAGCGGATACCTGAACTTCGACATGATCGGCTCGCCGAACCCCGGGTACTTCGTCTACGACGACGACCCCGCCATCGAAAAGACGTTCAAGGAGTACTACGCCGGACTCGGCGTGCCGACCGAGATCGAGACCGAGGGCGACGGCCGCTCCGACCACGCGCCCTTCAAGAACGCCGGTGTGCCGGTGGGCGGGCTGTTCAGCGGCGCCGACTACGTCAAGACGGCGGCGCAGGCGGCCAAGTGGGGCGGGACCTCGGGACTGGCCTTCGACCGCTGCTACCACTCGTCGTGCGACACGACGGCCAACATCAACGACACGGCGCTGGACCGCAACAGTGACGCTGTCGCGTACGCGGTGTGGGAGTTGTCGGCGTAGCCGTCCGTGGGAGCTGTCGGTGCAGCCGTCGCGCCGGTGGGCGTCAGCCGTCCTCGCGGGCGCGTTCGGTGAGACGGCCCATCCGGGCGCGCGCCTTCTCCAACTGCTCGATGTCGTCGGCGGCGGGGCCCTCCTCGGCGGCGAGTTCGGTCCACAGGGCGATCAGGCCACGGCCCAGGTCCAGGCCGAGTCGCGGATCGCGTACGGCACGCCAGGCGGTGAACGCGCTCTGGACGTTGCCGTACGCGGCCTCCGCGTCGCGGCTGTCGTGGTGGACGCGGGCCAGGTCCAGGGAGAGGTGCAGGGCGCGGACCGGATCTCCGGCCAAGTAGGCGATGTAGGCGGTCAGTTCACGCAGCCGCAGCACTTCGAGGTGCTCCGGCCCCAACGCGCTCGACGCCTGCGCCAGCGTCTGCTCCGCCAACTGAGCGGCGTCCTCCGTCCGCCCCGCCTTCACTGCCTCGTTGATCCGCCCCATCGGCTCGGCGAGCAGCGCCGGCGCGGTGGCGTCACCGGGGGCGGTGAGCACCTCGTCCCCGAGCACGGCTTCGGCCACGGCGTCGAAGCCCCGGGGCGGGGTGGGCTTGGGGGCGGGGTCGAGGTCGAGGTCGTCGCGGGCGGGGAGG
>JODI01000156.1 GCA_000720805.1 Streptomyces violaceoruber | reverse complement strand
CGCTCCCCCTGCCCCCGACGACCCCCACGCCTACATCACCGCCGCCGTCCAGGACGGCCGGCACGCCGACGCCGACGCGCTCGCCGCCGAGCACGAGCAGGACGCCGTCCGGGCGCACGGGGCCGGGTCCGACCAGGCGTTGCACTGGACCGAGGTGCGGGCGGATCTGGCGATGTTCGCGGGGGATCCGGTGCGCAGCTGCCGGACGTGGCTGGCGGTGGCCGGGGCGCGGCTGAATGCCGGGCAGGCGCCGGACTCGCCCGCGGTGGAGGCGGCCGTCGACCGGGCCCATCACCAGTGGTCCCAGATCCGTGACGTGACGCCCGCACGGGAACTCGGCACCGCGCTCGCCGAGCTGCGCGGCCGGGTGCCGGGGCGGCGCCAGGGCGCCCTGGAGAACGTGCACCGGCAGCTGCGCCAGTTGCAGACGCAGAGTTAGGCGCAGGCCTACGAGCGCAGGTCTAGGAGCAGAACGCCGGGCACAGACCTACGGGCACAGACCTACGGGCACAGACCTACGGGCACAGACCTACGGGCACAGACCTACGGCCCTCGCATGCCCGAAGCGGCGGCGCCGTCCGTGGTCCCCGCGGCATGCTGTCCCTGGGCCGGTGTCGGCTCCGCCGCTCTCGCCGGACCCACGTTCGCCGCCAGGACCAGGGCGACGACGGCGATCACGGCGGCGGCCAAGCCCCGCGTGTAACGCGCGGTGGTGCTGGGGCGTTCGAGCACGGCGACCTCGCAGCAACGACAGTTCAGGACAACTCGGGAACAGCTTAAGCATGCTTAATACGCCGTTTAACCTAGGGGCTGACGGAGTCGAACGGCAAGAGGCACAAGGGGAGTTGGGCGATGTCGGAGCGCGACGACCCGGTGACGATCGGGCGCCGGGTGCAGCAGCTGCGCGTCGAACGCGGGCTGACCCAGAAGCAGTTGGCGGAGCCCGCGTACACACCGGCGTACATCTCCACGCTGGAGGCGGGCCGGGTGCGCCCCTCCGACGACGCGCTGCGGCACCTGTCCGGCCGGCTCGGCGTCGGCTTCGACGAGCTGGCGACCGGCCGCCCGGCCCACCTCGTCACCGACCTGCGCCTCCGGCTCACCGAGGCCCACCGCACCCTCGCCACCGGGGAGGCGGAGGCCGCGGCCGAGCAGTACGCCGGCCTGCTCGCCGAGGCCGAACGGCTCGACCTCGGCGAGGTGGTCGCGGCGGCCCTGCTGGGCCTGGGTGAATGCGCCCTGGAGACCGGCGAGCTGGAGGAGGGGCGCCGCTGCTTCGAGCGGGCGGAGGAGGCGTTCGGCGACGTACCGCTGCCGGTGCGGGTCCCGGCCCTGCGCGGTCGTGCCGTCTCCCACTATCTGGCGGGTGAACTCCGGTACTCCGTCTACCTGCTGGAGTCCACGATCGACGAGCTCAACCGCGGCGGTCTGCATGACCCGGACGCCCTGCTCCTCCTCTACGCCAGCGTCATCGGCCCGTACATGGACATGGGCGCCCACGCCCGTGCCGCCCAGGCCGCCGAGTTCGCCCTCGCCCTCGCCCCGCAGGCCGGTGACCCCGCCCTGGTCGCCCGGATGCACCGCTCCGTCGCCCGCACCCTGATAGCCGAGGGCCGGGTCGCCGAGGCCGACGCATCGCTGGCCAAGGCGTCCGAGCTGTACCGGCAGCTGCAGCTGCGCACCGAACTCGCCAACTGTCACTGGATGCGCGGCTACGTGTACGCGCAGAACGGCGAACTCGACCGGGCCGAGGACGAGTTGAGGCAGGCCCTCACCATGCTCTCCGCCACCCGTGCCGCTCTCTACTCCAGCCAGGCCGCCGTGGAGCTCGCCGACGTGCTGCACCGGCGCGGCAAGTCCGAGGAGGCCGCCGCCCTGCTGCACGACGTGCTCAGCGACTTCAGCCCCGAACGCGGCGCCCTGCACTCCGCCGCCGCCCACCGCCTGCTCGGCATCATCGCCGAGGACGCCCGGGACACCGATGCCGCCGAGGAGCACTACGTCCGGGCGCTCAGCCTGCTGGAACGCGCGGGCGCCGCCGGTGACCTGGCCGACCTGTGCCGACTGCTGGGGGACCTGCTGCGCCGCACCGGCCGGGTGGAGGCCGCGCTGGACGCGTACCGGACCGGACTGGGGCACCGTACGGCGCCCGGCACCACCACCCTCGGACCCGCACCCGCGCAGCCGCCTCTGTGACGGTGACGGAGCGTAGCCGCCGCCCGCTCCACCTCCTCCCCGGCGAAGAGCTCGGTCACCGGGCGAGCGCGTCTCGGCGGGACGACGGAGAGTAGTCGGCCCGCGCCTCCTCGCGCGGGCGCCTCACGAGACGTGACCCCGCTCCGGACGGGCCCTCGCCGCGGGGAACCATGGACGAAATTGGCCGCGCTGATCTAAGGCGGCGGTGGCCGTGCGGCTCAGGGACGACCGCGACGGCGCCCACGGCGACGACTCCCGTCCGTACGGTGCCCCCGGTGGCGGCGGCTCCCGGCGGTCAGCGCGCGACGCCGGCCAGGAACAGCGTCAGGAACGGCGACACGAGCGGGTGCGGGCCGCCGACGTGATCGCCGAGGGGGTGCGGGGTGCCCAGCTCGTGGAGATCCCCGGACGGCTGTGCACGATGAGCACGCCGGTGTCTCCTTCACCGAGGCGCTGGGTCTGCTGCGCCGGTACGCGGAGATGCAACGGCTGTCCCTGACAGCGGTCGCCCGCGCCCTGGTGGAACGTACGCTCGGCCCGGACGAACTGCTGGGGGGAGTCCCGAACCGGGCACAGGCGGCGCCCGGGCCCCTGCCCGGATCCCGTCGGGCCGGTCGGCTCAGATCGGCGTCCGGCCCAGCTTGCGGACGTCCGCCAGCCGCTGCGCCCCCAGCTGTACGGCCGCCTGTGTGACCTCGGGCTCGATGTCGCCGAGGCCGCCGTGGGAGAGGCCGATCGCGTCGTCGCCGACACGGACGACGCCGACGTCCAGGGTGAGCAGGACCGGTTCGTCGTTCAGCGTCGCGCCCGCCAGGGTGACCCGCAGGCCCTGCCGGGCGTCTCCCACGGCCGGCAGGGCCGCGTCGGTGACCTGCCCGTCCAGCCGGTCGCCCTGGGGGGTGGTCGCCGTGAACCGCGCGCACTTCTTCGGCAGGGTCCGCAGCCAGGCGATGGCGCGGTCCACGTCGGCAGGGTTCCGGGTGACGATCTGGTAGCGCAGCTGGGACTCGTTCCAGACGTCGTCGAGGCTGATCACGGCCTCGGGCGGGGCGCCCGGCCCGAACGGTTCCTCGGCGTACAAGGTGTCCAGCAGCCGCCGGCAGTCGGGCAGCCCGGTCGTCGCCTTCAGCAGCCCGTCGTGCCAGATCGCGGCCCCCTGCGTCGGCGTCCAGGGTTCCCCGAGGTCGGCCTCCGTGACCAGCGCGGCCTGTGCCTGCGCCTGGGTGAGGGCGGCGGGGGACGGTGCGGAGGTGCCGGCCGGTGTGGTCGACGGTGCGTAGTCGGGCTTCTGGGCGGTGGGCGGCGTACTGAGCGCGGAACAGGCGGCGGTGACGAGCAGACCACCCAGGGCGAGAACGGAGACACCGAGGACACGGGCCGGGGCTGGATTCATCGGGGGTGCCTCCTTGGGCGACATCCAAGATCGAGTACGCCCTCCTACGGCACCACCGCCCCTGCCCCTCCACCAGCGAGCGGAGCCGTCCGAGTGAGGCAGTCCCCTGCCGAACGGCGCCCGCCGCTCCCGCCCACGAGAACGCGCCGCCGCCCACCTCGGGCATGCGCCGCCCGCCTCAGGTGTTCGCCGCCCACCTCGGGCGTTCGCCCCCGCCACGGGCCGCCCACCCTGGGCGTTCGCCTCGCACCCCAGGCATCCGCCCCCACCCCGGGCATCCGCCGCCCGCGCCGGAAAAACCCGTCGCTCCCGCCCCTCGGCCCTTGCTACGGTCCGCCCATGCAGCGCGTCCACGCACCCGTACGCCCGTCCTCCACGACGACGCCGGAGAGTGTCCCGGCGCGCTGACAGCTGACCCAGTCCGAAGCCCCGGGGCGAGTGCCCCGGGGCTTTGCCGTGCGGGGGCTCGTGCCCGGGGGACCGTGAGGAGAGCCCACCGTGTACGACCACCGCCGCCTCGGCCGTGAACTGGACCTGTTCGACACCGATCCGCTGATGGGCGCGGGGCTGCCGTACTGGCTGCCCGACGGGGCCGTCGTACGGCATGCCCTGGAGGAGTACGTCCGGGAGGCCGAGCGCGCCGCCGGCTACCGGCACGTGTACTCGCCCGTCCTCGGCAAGCGGGAGCTGTACGAGATCTCGGGCCACTGGTCCCATTACAGCGAGGACATGTTCCCGCCGATGGAACTGGGCGCGGAGGAGGTCGTCCTGCGCCCCAGTCTCTGCCCCCACCACGCCCTCATCTACCGCTCCCGCTCCCACAGCTACCGTGAACTACCGTTTCGGATGGCTGAGTTGGGCGGTATGTACCGCGCCGAGCTGTCCGGAGTCCTCGGCGGACTCACCCGCGTCCGGTCCATCCAGCTCAACGACGCGCACATCTTCTGCACCTTGGAGCAGGCCGTCGAAGAGGCCCGTTCCGCCCTGGAGTTGATCGGCCGGGCCTACGCCGACCTCGGCATCCGTGCCGCCCGCCACCGCCTCTCCCTGCCCGGCGAGGGCGGCAAGTACGTCGCCGACCCGCAGCTGTGGCACCGGGCCACCGCCCTGCTGCGGGAGGTCCTCGACGGCTCCGGCATCCCGTACGACGCGGTAGAGGGCGAGGCCGCCTTCTACGGCCCGAAGATCGACGTGCAGATCACCGATCCCGCCGGCCGCGAGTCCACCCTCTCCACCGTCCAGATCGACTTCCACCAGCCCGAACGCTTCGACCTGCACTACACCGGCGCCGACGGGGCGAAACACCGGCCGGTCATGGTGCACCGCAGCGTCATCGGCAGCGTGGAACGGGCGGTCGCGCATCTCATCGAGGAACACGGCGGCGCGTTCCCGGCCTGGCTCGCGCCCGTGCAACTGGCGGTGCTGCCGGTCGATCAGGCGCAGGAGGAGCGGGCCCAGGACGTCGTACGGCAGGCGGTGGCCCGGGGTCTGCGGGCGGAACTGCACGGCCCCGGCGACGGCACCCTCGGGGCCAGGATCCGCGCGGCGCGGCTCGTGCCGTACCAGGCGGTGGTCGGGGAGCGGGAGGCCGACGGCGGCCTGGTGGCCGTACGGCTGCGGGACGGGCGGCGTCCCGGGGTCGTGCCCGCAGGGGAGTTGCTGGACCGGATCGCCGCCCGCGCCGGTGATCGCGGCGCCGAACTGTGGGCGGCTGCGTAAGGTCGGTCGCACCACCCTCGTGGACCGCACCCTCGGAGAGGAACCCTGCCGTGACCGGTCAACCCATCCCGGTGATCATCGACTGCGACACCGGTGTCGACGACGCCCTGGCCCTGCTGTTCGCCGTACGGCACCCCGCGCTCGACGTGCGCGCGGTGACCTGTGTGGCCGGGAACACCGACGTGGACGGGGTGGTCCGCAACACCCTGACCGTGCTGGAGCAGGCCGGCGCCGGTGACATTCCGGTCGCCCGGGGCGCCGAACGCCCGCTGATCGAGCCGGTGCGCACGGCCCGGCACGTGCACGGCCAGGACGGGATGGGCGACCTCGGGCTGCCCGCGCCGACCCGTCGGCCGGTCGACGTGGATGCCGTGACACTGCTGCGCCGCGAGATCCTCGCCTCCCCGCGCCCGGTCACCCTCATCCCCACCGCGCCCCTGACGAACATCGCCCTGCTCCTGCGCACGCACCCCGAGGTGGTGCGGAACATCGAGCGGATCGTGTTCATGGGCGGCGCGGTGGCGACCGGAAACGCCACGCCGGTCGCGGAGTTCAACGTCTGGCACGACCCGGAGGCGGCGGCGATCCTGCTCACGGCCGGGGTACCGATCACCATGTACGGCCTCGACGTCTTCAAGCAGGTCCTCGTCCCGGCCGCCGACGTCCAACGCCTGCGCGCCAGTTCGGAACCCCGCCTCCGCATGGCCGGCGAACTCCTCGCCCACCGCGACCCCGCCACCTCCGGCGACCCCACCCCCATGGGCGGGCTCGGCGACGCGGGCGCGGTCTGCGCGGTCGTCGACCCGGACGGCATCACCACCGAACTCCTCCCGGTCGACGTGAACCTGGCCCCGGGCATCGCCCGGGGCCAGACCGTCGTGGACCGCCGCCCCGTCCCCGGCGAGTCCGAGATCCACGGGGGTGCCCGTGAACAGCCGCTGGTGGACGTGGCGTTGGGTGTCGACGTGGAGCGCTACGTGAAGCTGTGGCTCACGACGGTGGAGGGTGTCTAGCGCTCTGACCGGGAGGGTTCACAGGGGTGGCGCCCCGATAAGGGCGCCACCCTGTCGGCGCACAGCCTCCGATCGATCAGCAGAAGGGGCGGCCCGGCGCGTTGGCCCAGAACGAAAGGAAGGACCAGGTCTGGGCTCCGATGCGTCCGTCGACGACGATCCCGGCGCAGCGTTGGAAGGCTCTCGTCGCGCGACGGGTGTCCCGGCCGAAGAACCCGGTCAGGCGCAGGTTGGCGTCTATGGCCTCGTTCAGATAGCACTGCGCTTGTCGGACGGCCGACCCGGATGATCCGCGCTGAAGTGACGGCCGGAACTTGCTGAAGTTGCAGACGTCCTGGGGCCCTCGGGGCGCCCGGCGGTCCGGGGTGTAGGAGGTCTGGGTGCTGATCGCTTTGGTGGTCGCGGACGATGGAGTGCCTTGTGGTGCCGCTGTGGCTGGGCCTGCGAGGCCCAGGGAGAGAACCACGGCTGCGGCGGTGGCGAATGCTCGTCGCATCCTCAATCACCTCCAGAGAGTGCACTTTCATCATCGTGCGCGCGGCTCTCTCATGCCGCATCTCGAGACGCAGGGGTCGCTGCCGGCGTCAGCGTCCACCGTTGTTCCACCTTCGCCAGGCGCCAGTAGGTGATGGCCGCCGCCCACACCACCACGAACAGGCCGACGATGACGTAGCCGACGCTGTCGAGGTTGATGTCGGCGATCCAGGTGGTGACCGCGTCGCCGAGGGCGAGCTTGTCGTGGAGGACGCCGACGAGCTCGATGGTGCCGATGAAGAAGGCGACGGCGATGGACAGGCCGGTGATCGTGAGGTTGTAGAAGACCTTGCGGACCGGGTTGGAGAACGCCCACTGGTAGGCGAAGTTCATGAACGTGCCGTCGAGGGTGTCGAACAGGCTCATGCCGGCGGCGAAGAGGAGGGGCAGGGAGAGGATCGCGTACCAGGGCAGGCCGGCCGCCGCGCCCGAGCCCGCCATCACCATCAGCGTGACCTCGGTGGCCGTGTCGAAGCCCAGGCCGAACAGGAAGCCCAGCGGATACATCTGGCCGGGGCGGCTGATGGACCTGGTGAGGCGGCCGAGGATGCGGTTCATGAACCCGCGGGAGTCCAGGTGCTGTTCGAGTTCCCGCTCGTCGTACGAACCCGCCCGCATCGCCTTGAACACCTTCAGGATGCCCAGCAGGGCGACCAGGTTGAGGGCGGCGATGAGGTAGAGGAACGTGCCGGAGATCGTCGTACCGAGGAAGCCGAGCACCTGGTGGGTGCCGGAGTCCTCGTTCATGACCTTGCCGGCGAGCTGGGTGCCGCCCGCGATCAGCAGGGCGAGGAGCACCACCACGCTGGAGTGGCCGAGAGCGAACCAGAAGCCCACCGACACCGGACGCTTGCCGTCGGCCATCAGCTTGCGGGTGGTGTTGTCGATCGCGGCGATGTGGTCGGCGTCGAAGGCATGCCGCATACCGAGGGTGTAGGCAGTGATGCCGAGTCCGATGCCGAAGGCCTTGTTGTCGACCTCGTAGTGACCGGGGACGACGAGGAGGAACAGGATTCCGAAGGCGACGACGTGCAGGGCGGCGATCACCGCCATCAGGCCGGCCGTCCTGAGGGTGTCCTCCCGGCGCCACTTGAAGGACGCGGGGGCGGGGACGGACGTCCGGGCAGGGTCGGATGTCCGGGCAGGGTCGGGCAGGGTCATTCGGTCACGCTCCAGCACCTCGTGGATCAACTCGTGAGATGCCGTGGCCGGTCTCCTGGCTTACGGGTCGTACGTTCGCGCGCCTGCCTTCCCGGCCCCTCGCGGCGGCCAGTGGCTGTCCCTGGCGGGACGGCGGTGCTCGAACTCCCCGATCACAGTGGCGAGGGCCGCGTCGGTTTCCCACCGACTTCCCGAGCACCACGGCGGGTCCACCGTAGGGGCGTAAGGGGTTTCCTGCATAGCTGCGTATCTGGGCAGGTATCGAAGATCACAGAATCGGGCCTGCGAAGATGGCGCCATGCATCTCGTTCCGGCGGACCGAGCGGACCGCCGCACCATAGACGGGCACCGGGTGTGCGACGCCATCGCCGCGATCGGTGAACCCGGGCACGTACGTGCCTGGTCCGACCGCTTCTCGCTGCTCGCCGACCCGAAGCGGCTGGCACTGCTGCTGGCCCTGCACCGGACGGGGCCCCTGGCCGTCTCCGACCTGGCGATCGCCACGGGGATGAACGACCCGGCGGTGTCTCAGGCGCTCAGGCTGCTGCGGGCGGCCGGGGTCGTGGAGGGCGAGAAGGAGGGGCGGATCGTGCGCTACCGGGTGGTGGACGGGGACGTGGCCGCGCTGCTCAAGCACTGCGCGGCGGACGGCTGAGGCACCTTCCGCGACAACGCGACGCGGTGGTGGCCGAGAGATGAGCCTGGCTACGACCTCTCGACCACCACCGCGTGCCTACCACGGGGGACTGTCGCCGCGTACGACGACCGCATCGCCACTACCGTCCGGCGACGAGCGTGACCACGACCGTGCATGACTGCGGCCGCGTGACTGCGACGGTGCATGACTACGACCGTTTACAACTACGCCCGCGTGCTGGTGCCCGTGTGACTACGCCCGTGTGACTACGACCGGGTGATTACGAGCGCGTGGCCTTGCGGCGTCGCGTCATCACGACCATGCCCGCGCCGCCCGCCAGCAGTACCGCCGCGCCGATCGCGATCGGGCCGGTGCTGCTGCTGGCGCCGGTCTCGGCGAGGTCGTCGCCGCCGCCGTTCGGCACGGTGGCCGGGGCGGTGGTGGACTCGGAGGCCGACGGGGTCGGGGTGCCGGTCGAGGTGTCCTCCGAGGGGGTCGGGGTCGGGGACGGGGCCTCGGTCGCCGGCGGCGTCGTCTCCTCGGCCGGCTTGGACGGCTCGGTGGACTCGGGAGTCGACGGGGTCGGCGTCGGGGTGGACGGCGTCTGCGGCGGCGGAGTCGTCGCGCAGTCCTTCGTACCGCCGTTCCAGCCCGCGATCAGCTTGTCCTTGATGACCGGGCGGTCCGGGCCGATGGGCACGTCGCCGTGGACGAGGCCGTCCTTGGCGTCGAGCTTGCCGTCGAACTTGACCGCGCCCCGGTA
Organism: Streptomyces violaceoruber; assembly: GCA_000720805.1. Lineage (GTDB taxonomy): Bacteria > Actinomycetota > Actinomycetes > Streptomycetales > Streptomycetaceae > Streptomyces > Streptomyces cellulosae_A. The sequence continues at coordinate 798 of JODI01000156.1, read as the reverse complement.
GAGGTCGACCTGCGCGAAGCAGCCGGCGTCCGGCACCGCGATGTCGAGGGACTCGGTCTGCCCGGGCTTCACGGTCACCGTGTCGAAGTCGACGAGGACCTGCTCGCCGGAGGTGTTGAAGGTGGCGCCGTGGGCGAGGTACGAGGCGAGGGAGGCGGTGCAGGTGCTGGCGTCACCGGCGGTGCGGACCTTGATGTGGACCTTGCCGTCCTCGGTGGGCCTGAGGGTCTGGTCGTCGACCTTGACCGAGTCGAAGAAGCCGGTGCCGTCCAGGGAGAACTGGCAGCGGTCGGTTCCGGTCTCCGTGCCCGGGCCGGTGCCGGGCTTGTAGGCGCCGCCGGACTTCCAGCCGTCGCCACCGGGGGTGCCGGTCGCCCAGGCGCTGGAAGCGGTGGTGGCGGAGGCGGCGCAGAGGACGAGCGCCGCGGCGCCCGTCCCCAGCAGGCGGCGCGCGGTGACACGTCTGGCTATGGACATGCGGATCCCATCGGGGTAAGTGAACTGAGAAAACACTTGACTCATTGGTCACATGAGTCACGGGTGTTCGCACATCGTGGATCCCCCTGCGCAAGCTGTCAACCTGCGGCTATGCAGAAGGACTTCAAGGGTCCATCACAATTCCGCCACACCGGGAATGAAGTGCTCCGGACAGCGTTCGAGTTCGCTTTCCCGACAATGGGGACAGGTACCTGAGTGCTGTTCGACGCCGCCCCGAGGGAGACCGCGTGACCGACCCCGTTCCCCACCTGTCTCTTATACACATCTCCGAGCCCACGAGGCTAAGGCGAATCTCGTATG
>JODI01000155.1 GCA_000720805.1 Streptomyces violaceoruber | reverse complement strand
GGGCCTCGTGCGCGGTGAGCGGGGCCAGGAGACGGGCGAGGTCGGGCCGCAGCACGTCCGGTTCGAACAGGATGAACGGGCCGCGCGCCGCGCCGGGCGGATGCCAGCACTGCGCGTGCCCGGGACGCACCCACAGCCACTGCCCGGGGGCGACGGTCCGCGTGACGTGGTCGACGTCGTGCCGCAACTCGCCCTCGGTGACCAGGATCAAGTAGTGGAAGGTGGCACGGCCAGGGCGGGGCGGGTTCCACGGCCAGTCGTCGTGCTGGGCGAAGAAGTCCTCGACGGTACTCACCTCGAGGCCGTACGGAGTACCGACCGGGGGCTGAAAACCGTACAGCCGAACCGCGGCAGGACCGGTTGCGGTTCGGCTCGGATCGGGGTGTCGCTTGTCGACCATCACGTGTCCGCAGCCTACCGCCCTTCCGGTCGGCTTCGACGCAAGGATGGAACGTGACTGGGAGGTCTACAAGGTGCGCGGCAAGGTGTTCATGCTGATGACCGAGGTCCCGGGGCGTCCCGTCGTGATCCTCAAGGCGGACCCCGGCGAGGCCTATGCCCTGCGGGAGCAGTACAGCCACATCACCCCCGGCTACCACATGAACAAGAAGCACTGGATCACCCTGGAAAGCGGAGAAGGCGTCGACAAGGAGCTCGTCACCGACTCTTACCGACTCCTACCGGCTCGTCCGGGGTGAGGACGGTGTGGTCGCGGAAGAAGCGGCCGGAGTTCGCGGGGTCGGTGAAGCCGAGGTGGACGGCCACGGACCGGGCGTCCCACCGGGCAGCTCCCAGCAGCCGCCGGGCTTCCAGGAGGCGCCGCTCGTCGATGGGTTCACGCACCCTCTTGCCGGTGGCCTCCCGGGCGGCACGGCTCAAGGTGCGGACCGAGCAGCCGAGCAGCTCGGCGTAGTCCGCGGCTTGGTGCAGCTCGCGGAAGTGCAGCTCCAGGGCGTCCAGGAAGTGCCCGTACCTGTCGGCACGGCCCGCCGGGCACATAGCCAACCAGCCCCAAGCCCCAGTGGTAAGTCAATCCACTTGCCACCGTGGTTGGGGGGGGTTAGCTTCACGGGATCCGTGCCGAACCGACGCTCGTACCCCGATGGGCACGGCGTACCTGTCGGCCGCTGACGATCACTCCAACAACATCCCAGAAGGCAGAACCCTATGAGAATCCGACTGACCGCCGGAGAAACCGTCCTCAACGCAACCCTCGACGTGAATGCGACGGCACGCGACTTCGCCTCGCTGCTTCCGCTGACGCTGCAGATGAACGACCTGCTCAAGCGCGAGAAGTACGGTCACCTGCCCCGGTCTCTCACCGCAGGCGGCGAGCCGCGGTCCAGCTACGAGATCGGCAACATCGCCTACTGGTCACCCGGTCCCGACATCGCCATCTTCTACGCCCACGACGGCCAGTCCATCCCCGACCCCGGCATCATCGTCCTCGGCGAGATCGGCTCGGGGGCCGATGCCTTGAAGAAGTACGACGGCACGGTCGACGTCACCATCGAGGTCGCCGACTGAGACCCGGCCGGAAACCACCGGGATCGTCAGCCAGGGAGAGGAGGGGGGCGTGGCCCGGGCCCCGCCGTCGAGGTGACCGGCGGCGTCGGCTCCCGCCTACACGCCTCATCTAACAGGGCGACCAGGTTGTGGGGGCCTTCACCGCCATACCGAGCAGGCGCACACCCCGGAATCCGACGGATTAGAGCCGGTTCTCGGTGACCTGACGTCGCTCAGCGTGACACTCCAGCCGCCCGTCTGGAAGGTGCCTACGCAGCCGTCTTCACTGCGGGCGCGAGCGGAGCCTGCCCGCGAAAGGCGGACGCCGTCTACGAGCAGGGCGTGGGAACCGCGGCAACCGCCGCAACGAAGGCAGGAACCCACCGGCTCCTACTCGTTTCCACCTTCCCCGTGCGCAGCCTGCCCTACCGGACACGTGTCCAATTACGGCGGACGGAACATCAGGAGAGGCCTATGGGCGCCCCAGCACGCCGTCGGGATGCAGCGCAAAACCGGACCCGCATACTGGAGGCCGCCCGCGCAGCCGTTGCCGAGTCCAACGACGTCCCCCTCAACGAGATCGCCAAGCGCGCCGGTGTAGGACAGGGAACGCTCTACCGGCACTTTCCCAACCGCGAAGCGCTCCTCGCCGAGGTGTACCGGCGCGATGTCGAAGAACTCGTGGTCGCCGCCTCCGCTCTGCTGACGGGACACCAGCCAGTGGAAGCCTTGCGTCACTGGCTCGACCGAGTGATCGACTACGCCGACATCAAGCGCGGTGTCCTGGCAGCGCTTGAGGTGGCGGCGTGGCAGGACCTTGCCGCGCACAGCCACAACCCCATCGAGGGCGCCCTCGGGCACCTGCTGGACGCCGGGAAAGCGGCAGGTTCCATCCGCGCGGACGTGGACGCCCACGGGGTCCTCCTCCTCATCTCGTACCTCGGCCGGCTGGACCGGGAAGAGTGGGAATCAAGGGCACGGCCTTTGATGAACGTCATCCTCGACGGTCTTGCCCGCCGACAAGACGCGGACCGGTGAGAGCAGAGGACTGGCCAGAATCGTCTGGCGATTTAGTAATGCGGAAAGACCAGGCACTGTTGACTGTTCATGAACATGCCGAGGCCCGGCGGGCATCCGTGGTCTGGAATGTGCCCTGTCTGCCGGGTCAAGGCCGTAGGGAGTGCCGACCGAGGGCTGGAAACCGTAGAGCAAGCAGAACGGCACCGGCCGCGCTGCCTCTCGGGTCAGGGTGTCGCTTGTCGACCATCACGTGTCCGCAGCCTACCGGCCTTCTCGTCGGCCGGACTGGGAGGTCTACAAGGTGCGCGGCAAGGTGTTCATGCTGATGACCGAGGTCCCGGGGCGTCCCGTCGTGATCCTCAAGGCGGACCCCGGCGAGGCCGACGCCCTGCGGGAGCAGTACAGCCACATCACCCCCGGCTACCACATGAACAAGAAGCACTGGATCACCCTGGAGAGCGGGGAAGGCATCGACAGGAAGCTGGTCGAGGAGCTCGTCACCGACTCCTACCGGCTCGTCGTCGCCCGCCTGCCCAGGGCCGAGCGGCCCGTCGACCCGCACACCTACGGCACCGCCTCAGGGGCGGACCGGTGAGCGCGGCCGGTGACCGGCTCCAGGACACCGCCCGCAAGGCGGCCCTGGCCCTCCCCGACGTCAGCCACGGCTACCCCTTCACCCCCAGGCTCGACGTGTACAAGATCGCGGGCAAGGTGTTCCTGATCGTCACCGACGACCCGGACGAGCAGATCATCACGGTCAAGTGCGAACCCGAACACGCCCGCGCCCAAATACGCGCCTACGCCTCGATCACACCGGGCCGCTACCTCGACAAACGCCACTGGATCTCCCTCGGGGCAGGCCCCGGCATCACCGACCGGCTGATCACCGACGCGGTCGAGGATTCCTACGACCTGACCGCCGAGCGGCTGCCGCGGCGAGACCGCCCCGGTGCCCGATGAACGCCGCGAGCTTCCGAACGAACGGCTGAGCCGACGCCTGTCAGTGCCCCGTGCACGGCTGGCAACGTCCGCACACGTCCGCCTGCGACCCGAGAGACTGATGGAACCGACCGAAGCGACCCTGCCGCTCTTCGGCGAGGAGCCCGCCCGGCCCCTCGCCGACCGTCTGCGCCCCACCCGGCTGGAAGAGGTCGTCGGGCAGGACCACCTCCTGGCCCCGGACGCCCCGCTGGGCCGCATGGTCACCCAGCAGCGCCTCGGCTCCACCATCCTGTGGGGCCCGCCCGGCGTCGGGAAAACGACCATCGCCCGGCTCCTCGCGGACGCCGGCAACCTGGCCTTCGAACCGGTGTCCGCCACCTTCTCCGGCGTCGCCGACCTGCGCAAGGTCTTCGCCACCGCACGAAGCCGACGCGGCATCGGCCAGAGCACCCTGCTGTTCGTCGACGAGATCCACCGCTTCAACCGCGCCCAGCAGGACAGCTTCCTGCCCTACGTCGAGGACGGCACGGTCACCCTGATCGGCGCCACCACGGAGAACCCGAGCTTCGAACTCAACGGCGCCCTCCTCTCCCGCACCCAGGTCCTCGTCCTCAAACGCCTCGACGAAGCCGCACTGTCCACGCTCCTCGACCGCGCCGAACAGCTCACCAGCCACCATCTGCCCCTGGACGACGACGCCCGCCGCGCCCTGATCGCCATGGCTGACGGCGACGGCCGCTACCTCCTCAACATGGCCGAACAGCTCCAAGCCCTCCCGGACACCGAAACCACCCTGGACACCGCCGGACTCGCCCACCACATCCAGCAGCGGGCCCCGCTCTACGACAAGGCGCAGGAGGGCCACTACAACCTGATCTCCGCGCTGCACAAGTCGATGCGCGGCTCCGACCCGGACGCAGCCCTGTACTGGCTCGCCCGCATGCTCGACGGCGGCGAGGACCCGCTGTTCGTCGCCCGCCGACTGGTCCGCTTCGCGAACGAGGACATCGGCATGGCCGACCCACACGCCATCCAGCAGGCCCTCGCCGCCTGGGACGTGTACGAGCGACTCGGCTCCCCCGAGGGCGAGCTGGCGATCGCCCAGGCCGTCGTCTACCTCGCCACCGCCCCCAAGTCCATCGCCGTCTACCGCGGCTTCAACGCAGCACACCGATCAGCCCGGCACACCGGCTCACTCATGCCGCCCGCCCACATCCTCAACGCCCCGACCCGACTGATGAAAGACCTCGGCTACGGCAAGGACTACCAGTACGACCCGGACACAGCCGACGGCTTCTCCGGTGGCGACTACTTCCCCGACGACATGGACCGCGAGACGTACTACCAGCCCACCCGCAACGGCTACGAAGCCCAGATCACCGAGCGCCTGCGCCACTGGGCCGCTCTGCGCACCCGCCGGCAACGCGGCTGACCGGCCGACGCCCGCGACGTCCTCCCTGCCAGAGATCCGACGGCAGCTGGCCGACGGGTTCTCCAGGCGGGAACCGGAGCCCAGAGCGCTCCTTGCCCCAGGTGGACGCGGACGGCAGCCGTTGTCGACCACCTTCTCCGGCGTGGCCGGACCGCCCGAGGCCGCCGATGGTAAGTGGATCGACTTGCCTTGCGGGTGGTGCGGGGGCTACCTTCACATGGTGAGTCCATCGACTTACCTCACGACTCGGCAAGGAACAGGGAACATGAATCGTCTTGCGGGCAAGCGTGCCCTCATCACCGGCGGCACGAGCGGGATCGGTCTGGAGACCGCGCAGCGATTTGTCGCGGAGGGCGCCGATGTGCTGGTCACTGGGGTCACCCCGGCCAGCATCGACAGGGCGCGGCAGATCCTCGGGGACAAGGTGCCGGTGGTGCAGGCCGATGCACGCGATCTCGATGCGCAACGTGGCCTGGCGCAGCGGGTGCGTGAGCACTTCGGGGAGCTGGACGTGGCGTTCCTGAACGCCGGCGTCTCGGACTGGCGGCCGTTCGAGGATCACACGGAGGACAGCTTCGACCGCCTCTTCGACATCAACGTGAAGAGCGTCTTCTTCCTCACGCAGGCCCTGGTGCCCGTGCTGTCCAACTCGTCCTCGGTCATCCTCAACGCGTCCAACAGTGCGCACGGCGGCTACGGTCAGTCGAACGCCTACGCCGCGACGAAGGCGGCCGTCGGCTCCCTGATGCGGTCGTGGAACGCGGACCTGCTCACATCGCACGGCATCCGGTTCAACGCGGTGAGCCCCGGCCCGGTGAACACGCCGCTGTACTCCAAGCTCGGGATCGAGGATCCCGCGCAGCAGGCGGCGGTCGTGGAGGCGATCAGCTCCGGCATCCCGCTGGGTCGCATGGGCATGCCCGCGGAGGTCGCGGAAGCCGTGGTGTACCTGGCCTCGGATGCCTCGGCCTTCGCTGTGGGCCAGGACCTTATCCTGGACGGCGGCCAGACCGTCCTCTGACGGCGAGGATGCGGCTGGGAGACGGGCGAAGGGCGTGGGCATGTCGGTGGCGGACCGTGACCGAGCGGAAACCGGTGGCGATACGTGCCAGGCCGGTTATCACGCGCAGATCAAAGCGGAGAACCGCGCGCGCATCATCCGCGCCGCCCGCGACCTCTTCCTCGCCCGGGGATACGACAAGACCTCCCTGGCCCAGATCGCCAAGGAGGCCCGCGTCTCCACCGGCACCCTCTTCAAGCGGTACCCCTCCAAGGCCGCGCTGTTCGCAGCCGTCACCTCCGAACAGTGGCAACTGGACGTGCAGTACGCCGAACCGCCCCCGCCCGGCGATCCCCGGTACGGGCTGGACCACATCGGCCGCGACTACGCCTGCCTGGTCTCACGGCCCGGCACGGCGGCGCTGTGCCGCCTCATCATCACCGAACTGCCTCAGATGCCGGAACTCGCCGACATCGTCGGCACCGGTTTCGCCATCGACCGCGGACCCTTCTTCGACCGGCTCCGCGACTACCTGGAGACCGAAGCACAGGCCGGCACACTCGACTTCCGTTCGGCCGACGGACAACCCCAGCCGGCATCCGCCGTCGCCGAACAGTTCCTCGGCATGATCTGCGGCCAGCTCCTGTGGCCTCAACTCGTACGGACCGACTTCGTCCCGCCCGACCCCACCGACACCACGATCGTGGACGAAGCCGTCGCCCTCATGCTCACCCGCTACCGCACCGGATCCTGAACCCGGGTCTACGAGTTCAGGCTGCCAGGACCCCGGTACGTCACCCCTGCCGGGACAGGTGCAGGTAGGGGCGACTCGACCGACAACGAATACCGGCGATCGCAACCGTCCTCCCGGTCAGCAACGGCGGCCGACGGCTCACTTCCTGTTTCTCAAGGTGCGGCCTGAAAGCAGAGGCGTCGTGCAGTGCTCCGGCGGAGGAAGGGGATGGAACGGGAGCGCAGGGTCGGCCGCTCGATCGCCCAGGTGTCCAGATGCTGCTGTTGGAGCTGAGGGAGACTCAGGTGCTGTATATGGAGCCAGTTCAGGAAGTTGATGGCGGCGAGGACGTTGCCGCAGTCACCCTTGTGTGCGGCGTAGGTGTAACGGCCGCGGGATGACCGTCGGCGGGCGTCGCGGATGATGTGCCACTCGGCGAACGGACGGACGAGATTGGCGTGCCGTGGTGGCAGTCCGGCCACGGTCCGCGCGACCCAGTTGATGAGGAGGGCGAGATTCTCATCGCGTGGCGGCAGGAGGCCGGCGGTGACGAGCAGCCCGCGCACGTAGGAGGTGGCTGTCCGTTGCGGCAGCGTGTCGAGGGTTTTGTGGTCCGGTGCTTCGGGATCGAGGGCCAGGCGGCCCAGGAGGCGGGCGGCAGGGCTTCGGCGCAGCCACTGCAGGACGCGGTGGGGGTTGTCCGCTCCGGTCAGTACCGCCGCAAGGGGTTGGAGCGGCCGGGCCACGCTTGCACCGTCCGCGGAGAGCGGATCGGTAACGCGGGCGGCCAGGGTGCAGCGAGGGCAGCGGCGGCCGGAGTAGAGGTCCGCCGGCTCATCGCAGGCTGAACACCGCTCGACCGGTTCGTCGGGGAACGAGCACGCCTTGCACAGGGGGCTTCCCTCGGCCGTCTGACCGATCAGGATGCGATGTCGGTTGCACGATGCACGCGGTGCAGGGGTCGACAGGGCTGTTCTGTAGCAGGGGTCGCACACCGGTCCCTTGGGCCAGAAGACCTTGACCTTCCCGATCCGGCCGCACAGGGCACATGCGTGGCTTCGTTCGTTTGTTGCGACAGCACTTGTCGATGAGTTTGGGCAGCACTTACCGATCTTCGGCGCGTTCGTTGTTCAGCAGTTCTGACGGCAGCCGAGAGTGAGTGGGGTGTGACCGAGATACACGCCAAAGGGGCAGCGTGATGATCTTGAAGCCCTGAGCGCCGGCCCCGTCCCGTATTTCAGAGGGACGCCTACGCTGTTCTGCCAGCGGCAGAACAGCGGCCGGACCGGGCTCGACGATCACTACCGTCCAGTCTCATGACGACGATTACGACGCGTACGGTCGAGTACCCGGCCGACGGTTTGACGATGATCGGGCACCTCGCGCTCCCGGCCGGTGTCGACCGCCGGCCCGCGGTGCTGCTCGGACCAGAGGGCATGGGACTCAGCGACGTCGAGCGCCGCCGGGCCGATGCTCTCGCCGAGCTGGGCTATGTAGCGCTGGCCTTCGACCTTCACGGCGGGCGCTATTTGGGTGACCCCGAGGAGATGCTGGCCCGTTGCATGCCACTGATCGCTGATCCCGACCGGATGCGGCGCATCGGCCACGCGGCACTCGACGAGTTGCGCACCGAGCCCCGGACCGACTCCGACCGGATCGCTGCCATCGGCTACGGCACCGGGGGCGCCATCGCGCTGGAACTCGGGCGAGCCGGCGTCAACCTGCGCGCGATCGGGACAGTCAACGCAACTACCACGGGCCGACCGGGCGAGGCAGCGCGCATCCGCTGCCCGGTGTGGGCCGGGGTCGGATCGGAAGACCCGATCATGCCGCCCGCGCAACGAAACGCGTTCACCGCTGAGATGCAGGCCGCGGGCGTCGACTGGCGCCTCGCGGTCTATGGCGGCGCCTTGCACGCCTTCCACCACCCGCCGGTCGACCACCCCGTGGTCCCCGGCGTCGGCTACCACCCACAGCACGCGCAGCGAGCCTGGCGCGACGTCGTCGACCTGCTCGCCGAGTGCCTGCCAGTGACGGGAGGACCGGGGGCATGACCCGGACAAACATGCTGGCGCCAGGACTGGTCAGCGTCGCGCAATTACAGCGCACCCTTGACGCGTATCTCGACTGAACCCCTGAGTGTGTCGGCCCGCTCTGTAGTCCGGCTCTGGTGGTCAGCAGGTTCGGATCATGACGATCATGTATGAGTGGCGGGGCGACGTCGACAACTCAGCTCTCAACAAGCTGCATGTGACTCGGCGCCCGCCGGCTCGGCGGCGTCCCCCGGCACGACGTCTGCCCGCGGCTCGACGTCCTGCGGTGCGGCGCCGTTCGCGGCGGCAGCAGAGAGACCCACAGCTGATCATGTACGGCTTCGTGGCCTTGGTCGGGCTGAGCCTGGCGACGATGGTCGTGCGGTGGCCGGCCGCTACCCGAAGCCCGGCCCCGCGCGACAGGCAGGTTCCTGGCACACCTCAAGGAGACGGCTCCACGGCCCGTACCACTGCTCGGGGTCCGCCGTGAGGAGGAGATACGCCGCGCCTTCATCGACGGCGTCAAACGATCCGTCGGGGCGGATTCCCGTACGCCCGTGGACCACCACGGTCAGATCACGAGCCGCTGCACGTCCATCAGGCCGCGCTCTCCCGTGCGGTGTTCCGCCGGCAGGATGTACGTGCGCAGACCGCAGGCGGCCGCGCCGCCGTCGCGGACCGGGTTGTCGCCGACCATCAGGGTGGCGCGGGGGTCCGCGCCGAGGTCGGCGCAGGCTTTGAGGAACAGCTGCGGGTCGGGCTTCTCCCGGCCCTGCTCATAGGAGATCAGGCAGGTGTCGATCAAGGTGTCCAGCCCGTGGTGGGCGAGGTGGGTGCGCAGGTCCCAGGCGAAGTCGCTGACGACGCCGACGCGCAGTCCGCGCTGGTGCAGGGCACGCAGGACCGGCTCGGTGTCGGGATAGGGAACCCAGGCGTCCGGAGCGGTGAGTTCCCGGTAGGCCGTCTCCTCCGCGCCGCGCAGGAAGTCCACCTGCCCCCACCATCCCCACATGGCGCGGCGGTGCCGTGCGGAAGAGAGATCACGGCCTTCCTGGAGGGCTACGACGGAGGGCAGCCGGAAGGCGGCGCGCAACTGCTCGGAGATCCCGGCCACTGCGCCGGGCTCGTCCAGCGCGGCAAGGCGGCCGGCGGCGGAGGCGACCCGGAGCAGCCACGTCTCCAGGTCGATCATCTGGAAGATGGTGTTGCTGAAGTCGAACAGGACAGCCTGGACCGGGGGCACCGGCGCCGCCATCTCGGCGTCGCTGGGGCGGTAGGCGCTCGGTGTTTCGAAAAGGGTGTGGATCACGGGGAAGGCTCTTCGGGTTCGACCGTCTCGACGGGGACTTCGAGGTCGCGTATGGCCGCGAGTTCCGTGTCGGGGGTGCCGGTGTCGGTGATGACGGAGTGGTAGTCGGCCACGGTGCCGTACGCGTACGTGGCGGTCTTGCCGAACTTCGAGTGGTCCACCAGGAGCAACGCCTGTTCGGCGGAGGCGAGCATGGCCAGCTTCACCTCGACGTAGTCGTTCAGGGGGTGGAAGAGGCGTCCTTCCAGGACGGCGGTGGCGGACATCAGGGCGAGATCGGCCCTGATGTGGGACAGGGCGCGGGTGACGCTGGTGCCGGTGCAGGAGTTGAAGTCGCCGCGGTAGTGGCCGCCCAGCAGGGTGACGTTCACCCCGGGGGCGGCGGACCCGAGGCGCTGCGCGAGCCCGACCGAGTTGGTGACGACGTGCAGCTGATCCACCGCGGCCAGCGCCATGACCAGGGGGAACAGGGTGGTCGAGTCGTCCATGAGCACCGTGCTGCCCGGTGTGATCCGGTCGGCGACGGCCGAGCACAGCGCGTTCTTGGCCGCGAGGGCACTGTTCTCCCGGAAACGGGTGGCCGTCTCCATCGTGAGGGCGGGGAACGCGAGAGCCCGCCCGCGCTCCTTGCGCAGCAGATGCCGCCCGGCGAGGTCGTCCAGGTCCCGGTGCATCGTCATCAGACTGACGTCGAAGTGCCGGGCGAGGTCGTCGATGCGGGTCTCGCCGTGGTCGGCGACGTACCGCAGCACGGCCTGGCGCCGCTCCTCGACGGCCGCCTGCGACAGTCGCGTACGGGCGGTCACGGCGCCCCTCCTTCCCGGTTGCTCCGGTCTCGCAGTTTCCCACACGGGCCGGTGCGGGTCGGGGCCCGTCCGGCTCGCGGGCCTCGGGCCGCCCGTGCGGCGGCGGCTGCGTACGACGTGCGTATCCGCGTCCATGTCCGCAATCCCTGTCTGCGTGGGGCCGTGGGCTACGGTCCGTCCACCGTGACCAGCACCTTGACCTGTTCGGGGTCGACGGATGCGGCGAAAGCCTTGGCGGCGTCCTGGAGCGGGTAGGTCGCGGTGACGATCTCGGCGGTGTCGACGGCGCCGGACGCGATCAGGGACATGGCGGTGCGGTAGTCGTCGCCGGTGTACATCAGGGTGCCCTCGATGCGGATCTCCCGGTCCTGCACCAGGTCGAGGCGGACAGGGGTGGGCCCGGCGGTTCCGACGCCGACGACGATGATCGTGCCGCCCTTGGTGACCAGGTCGGTGGCCTGGGCGATGGACTGTTCGCGCGCCACGCAGTCGAAGACCACGTCGGCCGGTCCGCCGAGTGCCGCGTGGGCCTGGTCGGCGAGATCGGTGGCGTCGGCGGGCAGGGCCGTGTCGGCTCCCAGACGCAGGGCGCGGTCCCGCTTGCCCGGCAGCAGGTCGGTGACGGCGATCCTCGCGGCGCCGGCGTGCCGGGCGGCGGTGAGGACGAGCAGACCGATGGGCCCGGCGCCGAGCACGACGACCGTGCGTCCGGTCAGGTCACCGGCCTTCGCCACGGCGTGCACCGGGGTGGCCAGGGGTTCGACGAGGGCGGCCTCGATGTCGGTCATGCCGTCGGGAACGCGGTGGACGCGGTCGGCCGCGATGGTGAACAGATCGGCCATGGCGCCGGGTGTCTGGCAGCCGAAGACCTTCAGTTCCTGGCAGATGTTGTAGCGGCCGGAGCGGCACTGGGGGCAGCGGCCGCAGTACAGGTTGGGCTCGATGATCACTCGGTCCCCGGGCGCGAAGTCCTCGGCTCCCTTTCCTGCCGCGGCGACGACGCCCACCGCCTCGTGTCCGGGACGGTAGGGCAGGTCGACGAAGGGGTGGTGGCCGGCCGCGGCATGGGTGTCGGAGCCGCATACGCCGACGACCGTGGTGCGTATGAGGAGTTCGTCGTCCCCGGGGACGGGGGCGGGCACCTGCTCCAGGGATATGTCGTCGAGGGAGCGGACGAGAACGCGGCGGATCTGCTCGGTCATGTGGGGGTTCCGTTCGGTTCGGGCGTTCACGCGGTGGCGAGGCCGGGCTGGATCTGGATCTTGCGGCCGATGCCTGCCTGGAAGCGGGCGACGGCGTCCGGGAACGCCGCCAGCGGGAGGCGGTCACTGATGAAGACGCGCGGGTCGATGACTCCGGTGGCGAAGAGGTCCGCGGCGCGTTCGAAGCTGTGCAGGACGGCCATGGAGCCGGTGATCGTGATCTCCTGGTTGTAGATCCTGTACGGCTCGATGGTGGCCCGGGCGGCGTAGTCGGCGACCCCGAACTGCAGGTACGTGCCGCCTTTGCCCACCCGGCCGAGGGCGTCCTGGATGGCTTTCGCGTTGCCGGTGGCGTCGACGACCAGATCCCATCCGTAGGGCGGCCGGTCGAGCTCGTCGGCGGACGCGGCACCGGCGGAGCAGCCCAATTGCCATGCCGTGGCCAGGCGTTCGGCGTTGGTGTCGACGACGTCGACGCTCGCGGCGCCGGTGGCCTTGGCGAGCTGGAGCATCATCAGGCCCATGGTTCCGGCGCCGTAGACGAGCACGCGGGAGGCGAGGCGGCTGCGCAGGACGTCGTAGCCGCGTACGGCGCAGGACAGCGGCTCGATCAGGGCCGCGTCCTGGGCGTCCACGTGGTCGGGCAGCCGTACGCAGTTGGCGACGGGCGCCACGGCGTACTCGGCGGCGGCACCAGGGTGGGTGACGCCGATGGCGGCCCAGCGTTCGCAGAGGTTGTTGTGGCCGAGGCGGCAGTAGTGGCACTCGAAGCAGTACAGCGACGGGTCCACGGCGACCTGGTCGCCGTGCGCGAGTTCGGTGACCTCGCTACCGAGGGCCAGGACCTCCCCGGCGAACTCGTGGCCGGGGATGATGGGCAGCTTCGGGGCGAACTCCCCTTGGAGGATGTGCAGATCTGTGCCGCACAGTCCGGTGGCCGCGACCTCGACGACGACCTCGCGGGGGCCGGGAGCGGGGTCGCCGACGGTGATGAGTTCGACACGGCCGGGCTGGGTGATGACGGCCGCCCTCACTTCACCGCTCCGAGGGAGAGGCCACGGACGAGCTTGTCCTGGGCGGCGAATCCGGCGATGAGGACCGGCAGCGAGACCAGGGTGGCGGCCGCGCACAGCCGGGCCAGGAACAGGCCCTCGTTGGTGATGAAGCCGACCAGGAAGACCGGCGCGGTGGAGGCCTGCGTGGCGGTGAGGTTCACGGCGAAC
>JODI01000154.1 GCA_000720805.1 Streptomyces violaceoruber | reverse complement strand
GTAGCGCATGTCGGACAGCCCGCGCACCAGGCGGCTCAGTGGGTCGGCACCGGCCTGCTCCTCGTTGAGGATGCGGATCTCGCGACTGAGCATGCGGTTGAAGACGGCGGCGAAGATGTGGTCCTTGGAGTCGAAGTACCAATAGACGTTGCCCCGGGCCACGCCCGCGGCGGAACTGATGTCCGCCATCGTCGTCTTGTCGTAGCCCTTCGCCAGAAAGAGCTCGGTGGCCGCGGCTAGCAGATCACCCGTGCGCTCCTCCCGGGGGATCTGCTGGCGGTTCCGCGGCATCCCGACTCCTCCCGTGAGTTCACCCCGTCTCCCGTGAGTGTAGACACCCGGCAGACCGCCCTCTACGCAGGAGGAAGGAGCCCTGTGCCCACCGGGCCCCGGCGAGGAGGTCCTGGAAATCCCTCGCCGCATCGGTCGCACGAGCGACTCGGCCACTCGTCGGCTGTCCCGGATACCGGCAGACCGCCCCGCCGGCCGGGCCGGAGCGTGCGACGGTCCGTCGCGAGGGGGCGCGTGTCGGTGTGCGCCGCCAAGGACCGGACGGCCCGATTGACCAAGCCCGGCGCGGCCGTTCGACGCTTGTTGCAGTCGGGCCGCCGGGGCACCCTGCCTCCGCCTGAGAGCTCCGCATCCGGGCCTGCTCGTCGGCGCTCGGTTCCCGGGCCCACGGCGTTCCTCCAGGCCGCCGCTCGTCGGTTCAGTCCGCGGTGGGCCGGGCGAGGCCATGGTCGTAGGCGAAGATCACGGCCTGGATGCGGTCGCGGGCTCCGATCTTGGCCAGGACACGACCGACATGTGTCTTCACCGTGGACTCCGACAGCACGAACCGCGTGGCGATCTCCCCGTTGGTCCAGCCTTTGCCGACGGCCACGAGGATCTCGCGTTCACGGTCGGTCAGAGAGGTGAGCCTCGGGTCCTCGGCCGGGTCAGTTCTGTGGGAGGGGACGTACTGGGCGTACTCCTCCAGGAGGCGGCGGGTCAGAGCGGGGGCGATGACCGCGTCGCCGACGGCGACTGCCCGGATCCCGGCGAGGAGTTCCTCGGGACGCGCGTCCTTGAGCAGGAACCCGCTCGCGCCGGCCCGCAGGGCGGCGTGGACGTACTCGTCGAGGTCGAACGTCGTGAGCACGAGGACGTGTGAGCGGCCGCCGGCGGCGACGATGCGGCGGGTGGCCTCGATGCCGTCCATGCCGGGCATGCGGACGTCCATCAGGACGACGTCCGGGCGCAGTTCGGCCGTCTTGCGGACGGCCTCGGCGCCGTGTCCGGCCTCACCGACGACGTCGGTCTCGGGGACGGAGTCCAGGAGCAGGTGGAAGCCGTAGCGTTGCAGCGGCTGGTCGTCCACGATGAGCACGCTGGTCATCGGTCACCGCCGCTTCCCGGCGTGAGGTCGAGGACGGCCTCGACGCTCCATCCTCCGCCGGCCGTGGGTCCCGCGCTGACGTCGCCGCCGTACAAGGCCGCTCTCTCCCGCATGCCCACCAGGCCATGTCCTTCCTCGTTCGGCGGTCCGGGCGATGTGTCCGAGCCGGTGTCCTGGACCCGAATGGTCAGCCGGCTGTCCTCGACGAGGATCGCCAGGTGTACCCGGGTGTCGGGTGCGGCGTGCTTCAGGGTGTTCGTGAGGGCTTCCTGGACGATGCGGTACACCGTCAACTGCACCCCACTGTCCAGGGCGTCGACGTCGCCGGAGGTCCGGTAGACGACCTCCAGTCCTGCGGCGCGCACCGTGGCGCACAGGGCGCCGAGGTCCAGGATGCCGGGCTGCGGGCTGAGCTCGGGTCCACCGGTTGGACCGCCACCGGCCTCGCGCAGCACGCCGAGCACGCGCCGTAGTTCGCCGAGGGCCTGTCGGCCGGTGTCGCCGATGAGCTGCAGGGCTTCCTTGCCTCGCGCGGGTTGGATGTCCGTGGCGTAGGCCGCGGCGTCGGCGAGCGTGATGATGACGGACAGGTTGTGGCCGACGATGTCGTGCATCTCGCGGGCGACACGGGTGCGTTCGGTGGCCGTGGCGAGTCTGCTGCGCTGGTCGCGCTCGATCTCCAGCCGGGCGGCCCTCTCGCGCAGTCCGGCGAGCTGGGCCCGGCGGATCCTTACCATCAGGCCGAGCGCGACGGCCGCGGTCGCCGTGCTCAGCAGGAAGAACAGCGCGTCCCCGACGGACACGGCCGAGGACACGCGGACCGCGACCAGTGCCATGGCGCCCGCCACGGCTGCACAGGCGTACGACAACTGCCGCATCCGCCCGTGCAGGGCCAGGCTGTACAGCGCCACGAAGAGGGCGACGTCCGCGCGCAGCGCGGCGCCCAGGGACCACTGCAGGACGAACACCGCGGCGATGACGCCGAAGGCCACCGCGGGCTTGCGCCGCCGCCACAGCAGCGGCAGTACCAGGCCTGCCTGCAGAACCAGCATGCCCGCGACGGGCAGGTGGGTGAAGGCGAGCTTGAACCGGCGCGGACTGTCGCCGTCGTCCACACCGCCGTGGATCAGGTCGGGCAGGCAGAACATCAGGAAGACGAGGACGACGACCGCGGTGTCCAGCGCCCAGGGATGTGTCCGGTCGGCCTGCCGCAGCCGCTGGCCGCCCCGGGACAGTCGGGCGACCAGCGGTCCCATCCCGCTGATGTCATCGGTGGTCACGGACGTCACCTGTCCATGGTGCGGGCGTCAGACGTCACTGCGCACGAGCCGGTACGCCGCGCCGCCCAGCGCCAGCACCGTCCAGCAGAGGAAGACCAGCAGTCCCGCGCCCGGCGAGAGGGTCGTGGAGTCGTGGGTCAGGGCGAACATCGCCTCACCCGCGTTCGACGGCAGGTAGGGGCTGATGTCGTTCTGCCAGGAGCTCGGCAGCAGTGAGATCAGTCCGGGGATCAGCATCAGGGAAGCCACCAGGACCGAGATCCCGCCGGCCACCGACCGCAGCAGTGCGCCCAGGGCTGCGCCGATCACCCCGACCAGGCCGAGGTACAGCCCTGCGCCCAGCAGACTCCGCAAGACGCCCGCGTCGGAGAAGCTCATGGCCGCGGGTGTGCCCGAGACGATGCCGCTCCCGATCAGGAAGGTGACGAACGCACCCAGCGTCCCCACCGCCAGAGCGACCAGCCCGAACACGGCCGCCTTGGACCACAGCACGGGCAGCCGGCGGGGCACCGCCGCGAGCGTCGAGCGGATCATGCCGGTGGAGTACTCCCCCGCCGTGACCAGCACGCCGAGCACACCCAGGGCCAGCTGGGCGAAGTTCGTACCGAACAGGGACAGGCTGACGGTCGTCGAATCGGCGAAGTCCGAGTCCATGTTGCCGGAGTCGATTCCCGACTTGTAGCGGCTCGCGGCGATGACACCGAAGGCCACCAGGAACAGCAGACCCAGGCCCAAGGTGATCCAGGTCGAGCGCAGGGACCACAACTTGGCCCACTCGGAGGCCAGCACGCGCCGTCCGGTGACCCGGTAGACGGGTCGGGCGGGGGTGCTGCGCGGTTTCTCGGCGGTTGCGGTGAGGGTGCTCACGCGGGCCTCCCGGCGGCCTCGATGGTCTCGATCCCGGTCGTGGTGCCGTGGTACTCCACGGCATCCCTGGTCAGGTCCATGAACGCCTCCTCCAGTGACACAGTTCGCGCGCTCAGCTCGAACAGCGCGATCCCGTGTTCGGCAGCTTTGAGTCCGATCTCGCGGGCGGTCAGCCCGGTCACCTGAAGCTCCTCGGAGCCGATCCGGCCGGTGACGTCGACGCCCGGCCCGGCCAGCACATCCCGCAGCCGCGCCGGGTCCTGGGTCGTCACCTTCACCGTGTCGCCGCCCGCCTCGCGGATCAGGTCCGCCACGGTCGTGTCGGCCAGCAGCCGCCCCCGTCCCACGATGATCAGGTGGTCCGCCACCAGGGCCATCTCGCTCATCAGGTGCGAGGACACGAACACCGTCCGGCCCTCCTCGGCGAGCCCCTTGAGCAGGTTGCGGATCCAGAGCACGCCTTCCGGGTCCAGCCCGTTGACCGGCTCGTCCAGCATCACCGTCTGCGGGTCGCCCAGCAGCGCCGCGGCGATGCCGAGCCGCTGGCCCATCCCGAGAGAAAAGGCGCCGGCCCGCTTCTTCGCCACACTGCCCAGTCCGGCGAGGCCGATGACCTCGTCGACCCGACTGCCCGGAATGCCGTGAGTCAGCGCGAGGGCCCTGAGGTGGTTGTACGCCGAGCGGCCCGGATGGATCGACTTCGCCTCCAGGAGGGCGCCGACCTCCTGCAACGGCGCCTGGTGACGGGCGTAGTGGTGGCCGTTCACGGTGACGGAGCCGCTCGTCGGGGCGTCAAGGCCGACGATCATGCGCATGGTCGTGGACTTGCCCGCACCATTGGGCCCCAGGAAGCCGGTCACCGTGCCCGGCTTCACCACGAAGTCAAGCCCGTCGACAGCCGTCTTCTCCCCGTATTTCTTGGTCAACTGCCGTGCGTCGATCATTCGCGTTCTTTCCGTCGGGCTCCGGCGCCCGTCACTTCGACGCCGCACCGGCAACGCTAGGTGCCACATCACCCCGATCCGGTAGTACCAGGAGGCTGATCTGCGCCGTCCACGTGGTACCGCGGTACTACACGCCTACCTGCGGTGCTTTCCGTGTGCGTCGGCTCGGCCGTGGTCGCGGCAGGCACCCGGCCTCGCGGAGCGCGACCCACCCGCGCGGCACCCGGCGTCCCGGCATCCGCGGCGCACTGGGCCCTCTGCGCTCGAACGGGCGCAGTTGCCCCGCCGTCACGCACGGCTGGGCGATAAGCAGAAGACGATGACCACGGCCTGGCGCGGTTCCCTGCGGTCGCGCCCGTCATCACGACGATGCTGGTGACGGTTGTCCCTGAGGCGTTTCGACAGCCCTCGGATGTCAGGAGAGGTCGGTGAGGTCTTCCTCGCTGAGGGCGATCCCGGCGACGGCCATGTTGTCCTCCAGGTGCGGCAGAGAGCCCGTGCCAGGAATGGCCAGGGGCACCGGCCATCCATCAGGACCACGTCGGGTCTCCGCTCCCCGACCTGCCGCACGGAGTCCAGTCCGTCGCCCGCTTCGCCGATCACCCGCATGTCGTCGTAGGTATCCAGGACCATGCGCAGTCCCAGTACGCAGCAGCGGCTCGTCGTCCACGAGGAGTGCGTCTCGGCGGCGGTGCCGCCCGTGTCAGTGACTGTTCGTGAGGCATTGCTTGCACCACCCGGGCAGACGCCCAGGCCTGTACCCGGCGAAACGGGAGTGCGCGAGCCGGTCACCTTCACGCAGACGGGCAGGCCCACGGCACAGTCTTCCTCGACGAGCGCGTCGGTGTCCCGCACCCCCGGCAGCGGTGCCGTTCGCCGTGATCATCCGGAGCGCCTCTGCCTTTCTCCGACCTTCTCGGGCCCGGGGGCATCGCCTCGCTTCGAGAAGACGCTGATGACGACGAACTCTCCGGACGCCAAACGCGAGGGTGCTGTTTCTGGCATGCCCGTGCCTCGCGATGCGCGGCATCAGCCGCTCTGCGGAAGTATCGTGCCCTCTGCAGCCTTCAGTTGACTTATGGGTATCAGGTCTCGACGGGCGAGCCCCGGCTCGCTGTGTTCGCCGGTTACATTGTCGTGCTCCTGGTCGGCGCGGCCGTCACGCTCAAGCGGCTCGACGTGTGAGCCCGGCTGCCGCGCGCACCCCGCCAGCCCGCTCGTACGGTTTCAGGCGTGAGGACGGGTGGCCGCGTCTGTCCGAAACCGAGGATCTGTACTAAGGAACGGTGAAGCCGTGATCGGACCTGCGTCGTTGCAACGGGTCACCGGCGCTCACCCACGGTTGCGGGACGCCGCCCTCGCCACCCTCGTGGGCGGTCTCGGCCTGCTGCCCCTGCTGTTCGGACGGTGGCCCGACGGCGTACGCCCCTCGGGCGCCGACGCCATCGCCGCGGCGGCCGCGATCCTGCTTGTGCTGGCCCGCCGTCGGGCACCGCTGCCCGTCCTGGCGCTGACCGTGCTCGGGGAGGTGGCCTTCACCGTCCTCGAGTCGTATCCGTCGCGGGTGCTGAAGATCGCCGCGTTGATCGCGGTCTACACCGTGGCCCGAACGGTCCGCCGGCGGATCGCCGTGATCGCCGTCTCGGGCACGGCCCTCGCCCTGTACGCCGCCATCACCTACTCGACGGATTCGGCCACCAGCCCGGAGGCCGGCGCCGTGTTCGCCTGGACCGGGATGTTCGCCGCCGTCGGGGCCACTGTACGCACCTGGCACGCCTACGCCGCCGCGATGGAGGAGCGAGCGCTGCGGGCGGAGGCGACCAAGGAAGAAGAGGCCCGCCGCCGGGTCGCCGAAGAGCGGCTGCGCATCGCGCGGGAACTCCACGACGTGATCGCCCACCACATCGCCCTGATCACCATTCAGGCCGGGCTGGCCGATCGCTTCCTGCGAGGCCGGCCGGATCAGGCCGAGGTGGCGCTCGGCCACATCTGTGACGCCGGCCGTATGGTCCTGGACGAACTGGGCCCGCTGCTGCACGTACTACGACAGTCCGGCGACGAGACGGACGAGGCCCCACCGCCCGACCCCGTGCCCGGCCTGTCCCGCCTCGGAGCGCTCCTCGAATCGCTGACCGCCGCCGGGCTGAGCGTCCGCCATCGGCAGGCCGGCCACCCGCGTCCCCTGCCGACCGCCATCGACCTGGCCGCCTACCGCGTCATCCAGGAAGGCCTGACCAACGCCCACAAACACGGCGCGACCGCCGACCTGCTCCTCGATTACGGGCCTGAGGAACTGCGTATCCAGATCACCAACCTGCCGCACGTCGGCCCCTCCCCGGCGTCGTCCGCGACGGGCACCGGACACGGGCTGATGGGCATGCGCGAGCGTGCCCACGCACTCGGCGGCAGCCTTCATGCCGGAGCGGACGCCGACGGTCGTTTTCGCCTCGCCGTGCATCTACCGCTGCCCGCAGCCGGACCACCGGCCGACATCCGCGCATCAGATCGGTCCGGCGCGACCCTGCGCGCGACCGCCGCCAAGGGGAGCCAGGGATGACCATCCGCGTTCTGCTCGCCGACGACCAGGCCCTCGTACGCACCAGCTTTCGCATGCTCATCGAGTCGGAGCCGGGCATGGAGGTCGTCGGAGAGGCTGCGACGGGTGAGGAGGCATTCAGACTGGCCCGCAGTACGTGTGCCGACGTCGTGCTGATGGACATCCGGATGCCCGACATGGACGGCCTCGCCGCCACGCGCGCCATTTCGGCGGACGAAGACCTCGCGGGCGTACGGGTGCTGATCCTGACGACCTTCGAAGCCGACGAGCACCTCTTCCAGGCGCTGCGTGCCGGGGCCAGCGGGTTCCTGGGAAAAAGCGTGGACCTCTCCTACCTCCTCGACGCCATCCGGTTGGTCGCCCGCGGAGAGGCGCTGCTGTCTCCCAGGGCGACCAAGGCACTCATCGCCCACTACCTCACCACACCCGACATAACGAGCACTCCGGCCCCGGAGCTGACGAGCCTGACCGAACGCGAGCGCCAAGTGCTCGGCCTCGTGGCCGGCGGCCTCTCCAACGACGCCATCGCCGAACAGCTCCGCATCTCGCCCTCGACTGCCAAGACCCACGTGAACCGCATCATGGCCAAGCTCGACGTCCGCGCCCGCGCCCAACTGGTCGTGATCGCCTATCAGACCGGCTACGCCCACCCCAGTGCATGACCGACTGCAGTCGTACGGGCAAGTGCCCGACCGTGCAACCAACCGCCCCCAGGGGCGCATGTATCGGCGCCTCGGGGCCGGGTTCATCTCGGGGGCTGTCGGGTCGACGCAGACAAGGCACCATGGTCGTCGAGGATCGCGGGTGGCCCAGGTGACGCCGACCTGGATTCGGTACTGGTCCATGAAGGCCAGGTGCGCGTCGAGCGACCACCGACCCGTCGCGGCCTGAATGACGGCGCCAGTTGCCCGGTCAACTGCCGGACGGCGGCTGTATGAGGCTCACACCGCCGTAGCCAGGCCGGGCAGAGGCTGCGCGGGACGGTGGATGGGGCCGGTGCGACATCGCGTTCGGCCGTAGGACCGATCACGGGTACATGGCCGGGCAAGTCCCGCAGGAGGCCGAGTAGGGGCGATCCGGCAGGGTTGACTGGGCTGGAAGCACCTCAATTCGGTGGACAGGATGGTCAAGGGCCACGGGACGCGCCGCTGCCGTTCCCAGTCCAGGAGACGGCGAGTCGGGCCTGAGAGGAGATCACGGAGGGCTTGCCCCTGGCGTACGTGCAACCAGTCCAAGCGCATGCCGCCGATCTGAGGCCCGGGAAGCCGACCGCCTTTCCTATACGCGCCTGTTCGATGAACGGACATCAGGGTTCAGGACGTGACGCCGGTTCCAGGGCAGTGCCACCGACTTCATCAAGGCCAGCCGTGAGGGCTTCGAGGACGGCGTCAGCACCCTCCACTTCCTCGGCGGCCACACCGCGGACACCGTCGGCGACCGGGCCGTCGCCCAGACCAAGATGACCATCAACCAGCGCGCGAGCATCGACGGCGTCGAGGTCGACGTTGTCTCCACCGGCCGCTTCTACGACTTCCTCTCCCCCCACAAGGGACGCTGGACCCTCGTGCGCCGGCAGCCGATCTACGAGAAGGACCGGCTCGACGTCGTGGACCCCGTCGCCTCGCCGGCGTTGGATCCCGAGCTCCTGCGCCGGCTCCCAACCGGCTACCGGCACTTGGGATACCTGCAGACCAAGACGGGTTTCACGGCGCAAGACGGGCCTCCCGTCCTCACCGGCACCGCGGTCCAGAGGCTCTACAGCGGAGGCCTGATGAACTTCACCCGCCAAACCCTTCCCCAGCGGGTGGTGTTCTCGGCCGGGGAGTCGCCCGCCACCGTGGCCGCGGAGATCGAGGCACTCGACGGTTCCAAGGTCATGCTGATCGCGTCGGACCGCCAGAACCGCGCCCCGCCCCCGTTCGCCGCGTTTCGGCGACAAGTCGCATGCTTCTCGCGACACCCGTCGACGGCGGTGCCTCGCACACCGGTTCGCCGGTAGCGCGACTTCCGGCTCGGTGCAGCGTGAGCTGGCGGGGCAGGCCGAAACGGTGCGGAAGAAGTGCTGGTCTCGGTCTGGCCGCACATCCAGGACCGTCGACGTGCGGTCCTCGGCGGCATCCCCGGCATGAGCCCCCGTCGCGGCATCACCGGAAGGAAAGCTCACTCCTGATCATCGCCGACGCCGCGTACCCCTTGGTCGTCCCTGCTTTGACTGCCTGGTCGGCCGCTTCGCGTGGTAGGTCACCTGTCCTGCCTCGCGCATAGACTCTGCTCATGGCCAAGAACCGCGCCGTGAAGCGGACCCGCAGCGCACCCCCCGGCGAACACAGCCCCGGCGGGCCTACCGAGCCGGCAAAGGACAACGAGGCTGCGGAACCGATCCGGTGGCTGAACGAGGAAGAGCTCCACGCCTGGATGGCCCTGGTCGGCATGGTGACCAAGCTGCCCGCGGCAATGGACCGGCAGCTCCAGCAGGACGCCGGGCTCACACACTTCGAGTACCAGGTCCTCGTGGGCCTGTCCCGGGCCCCCGAGCACACCCTTCGCATGAGCGAGCTGGCCGGCTTCACCGCGAGTCAGCTGCCGCGTCTGTCCCAGGTCGCGACCCGCATGGAGCGGCGCGGCTGGCTCACCCGCCGCCCTGATCCCGCCGACGGCCGTTACACCCTGGCCGGCCTGACCGACGCAGGTATGGCGAAGCTCGAGGCCAGCGCCCCGGGTCACGTCAGCGCGGTCCGCCGCCTCGTCTTGGACAGCCTCTCCCCCGCGCAGGTGCGTGAGATGGCCCAGATTGCGCGGCGCATCGTGCAGGCAGCGGGCAACGCCGAACTCCACTGAGCCTTCAGGCCGTGACGTCTCGGTTCAGGCACGAGATATGACTTCATGCGTGAAGTGCATCACTCGAGGAATCAGTTGCGTCATGAAGTGATGGCGGATATAACTTCAAGCATGAAGTGATCGGTAGGGCGCGGCGACCACGCCATCGCCTACCGTCCGCATCAGGCACCCATGGTCACCGGCAACGTCCTGCCCGTCGACGCGGACAGGACGCCCAAGAACGGCTCCGAGATGCCTGAGAACGTTCCGTACAAAGACGCAGGAGCAAAGTCATGACAGAAGAGTCCGGCAACACCCTGGCCACGAGGCGCGGAATGCTTGGGATGGCGGGGGCGGTCGCGGGCGGACTGGCGGTCAGCCAGATGGCTGCAGGCAGCGCCTCAGCCGCCACCAGCAGCATGGGATCCACCGCCACGCGGACGATCAGCCTGACCCAGGCCCAGCGGCTCGCCGAGGCCGCCATCCGCTACGTGCGGGATCACCCCGCGCTTCCCCCCATGTATGTGGTGGTCATCGACTCCGCCGGCGAAGCCAAGGCGTCCCTTCGCATGGACAACAACA
>JODI01000153.1 GCA_000720805.1 Streptomyces violaceoruber | reverse complement strand
AGATCACCACGCGCCACCCTCGACAACTACCAGACCCAGGCCGCCTGGCACCGGCAGAACCCGAAACTGATGATCCGAACCTGGAACAGGCCCTAGGACTGCGATACCGCCGCCGATGCGGGGTGGCGGGTGAAGCCGTGTCTCAGAATCGGCCGGGGGTGCGGCCGAGGGTGTTTTGGGGGTCGGCGGGGTTGGGGCCTTGTACCGCTCCGACGTACAGCTCGACCTGGGACTTGAACCGTTCGACGGCGGCACGGTCGCTCATGAACTTCGGGAAGGCGAGGGGGTCGGTGGTGCGGTACTCGGCGAGGGGCTTCAGCCCTGCGGGCGGGGCGACGTCGGCGCGTACCGACCAGGTAAAGGTCGCGATGACGTTCTGCTGAGCCTGTCGCGAGAGCAGCCAGCTCAGGAACAGTTTGGCGGTGGCCTGGTGCGGGGACCGTCGGAAGATGGCGGCGCGCTGTGCCCAGGACGGGAACCGGTCGTGGCTGGGCAGCACCTGAACGCTGTTGGGACCCGTGCCGCCGGCTCCGGCGGGGCTGGCGAGGTAGGTGCCGTTGACGACGCCGCTGATGGATCCCAGCAGGCCGCGGACGTAGGTGGGCCGCTGCGCGGCGAACTTGTCCAGCCAGCCCCAGCCGTACTGATCGATGAACAGTTTGTACTGGAAGAGAACCGCGTCGTCGTCGTTGGGCCAAGTGGAGACGATCCGGTTGGTGAAGACGGGGCTGAGCAGGTCGGTGGCACGGAAGTCGTTCGGGTCGGCCGGCACCTGATGGATGCCGACGATCGGGGCGAACACCCCGTAGTAGGCGCTTGCCCAGTAGCCATCGGGGTCCTTGGCGTTGCCGAACACCTTGTCCCAGCCGACGGGGCGGTACTGCAGGAGTTCGCCCGTGGCTTTCCAACGGTCGAAGTCCTGTGTGGTCTGCAGGATCGCGACGTCGGCGACCAGGTTGCCGGTGGCGAGTTGGTTGTCGATCCGCGCGTCGTGGTACTTGCTCAGGTCGGTGACCGTGTTGACCTGGATGCCGGGGAATTGCGCAAGGAAGGCCTGCGGGATGAAGTCGAAGAATCCGGGGGCGTCGCCGCCCATGTAGACGGTCACCCGTCCGCCTTCGGCCTTGGCTGTGTTGTACAGGGCCTGGAGCTGTTCCTGTTCGCCGGCCGCCGGGGCGGCGGAGGCCGCGGTCGATGTCATGGCCTGAAGACCGACCGCGGCCGCGCTGAGCGCCGCGGCCCGGCCGAACGTCCTTCTGCTGATCCCCATCGTGGGTACCCACCTTCTCTAGCTCGCGTCTTCAAATTTGAAGCCGATGGCCAAGCTACTCTCGACTTAAAATTTGAACAAGAAGGAGGTGGTGACATGGGTCACACGCGATGGTTGACCGGTGAGGAGGTGCGGGCATGGATGGCGTTCTTCAGCGCCGCTGCGCTGTTGAACCGGCGCCTTGACCAGCAGCTGAAGGACGACGCGGACCTGACGCACGTGCAGTACGAAATTCTGTCCAGGCTTTCTGGAGCCACAGGTCGCGAGCTGCGCATGACGGAACTCGCCGAGTCGGTGTACGCCTCGCAGAGCGGTGTGACGTACCAGATCACCCAACTGGAGAAGGCGGGGATGGTGCGGCGTCGGATCTGTCCGAGCGGCCCTCGTGCCGTGTATGCCGTCCTTACCGACGCCGGTTTGGCCACCCTCGAGCGGGCGGCCCCGGGTCACGTGGCCGCGGTGAGGGAGTTGCTGATCGACGTTCTTACCCCCGAGCAGCTCACCGCCGTGGCCGACGGTCTGGGGAGGGCCCGCGACCGCATGCTTGGGCAGTGAGCCGGCACTCGGCACAGCATCTGGATGTGGGGTCAAGCGGGCGCGATACGCCGTCGCAGGATTTTCGCCGGTCAGACCTTCTCCGGCTGTCGTGACCGGTAGGGGAGGAACTGGGCGAGTCGGGTTTCGATCGGCTGGTGAAGGCTGGGGCGGACGGCGCGGGTGAGGTCGTCGGTCAGGATCTCCACGTCGCCGTTCTCGATGCCGTCGAGGACTTGGCGGACCACGTCGGCGGGATCTGACCTGACGACGGCTGCGCCGGCGCTCAAACCGGTGTCGACGTAGCCGACGTAGACGCCGACGACGTGCACACCCCGAGGTTCGAGTTCCAGGCGCATGGCGTCGGTGGCGCTCCACAGGGCTGCCTTGGACACCCCGCAGATGCGGCCCAGATCAAGCAGGACGGCGACCGATGGCAATGTTGTGGATCATCGGGCGGTGAAGGTGGCCGGGCGGGCAGTCCTGCTGATCCCGCACCGCGGCGACGCGGCGGACGGGGGTGGGCTGCCCGGCGGCTACCGCAAGATCCTGGCGATGGTGCGGGAGGCGGACGGGCCGGTGCAGGTCAGGGCGGTCGGCGAGCGGCTGGGGCTGGACGGCTCGGTATGCGGCAAGCTGGAACCTTTGCGGGCGGAGATGACCAAGCTCGCCGCACGGGGCTGGCTGCAGCAGCGGGGCGACGGGCGGTTCGCGGCACGTCCGTAGGCGCGCGGGGCGGGCCCGTAACTGACGGGCCTCCGACGGCAATGGGGATCGCCCTCTTGCTAGAGCACTAACGGCCGCTGAAGAAGTCGGTGAGGGCGGCGGTGACGGCTTCGGGTTGCTCCTCGGGGATGTAGTGACCGGCGTCGGGCACGATGACGCCGGTCACGTTCTCGGCCCACGGGCTGATGGAGGCCGCCATATCCGGGATCGAGCCGTGGCTGCTGGAGATTCCGAGGACGGGCGCGGTCAGTCTCCGTTGCTTGAGTGCCGCGTGGTTCTTGCGCGCGGACTCGGCGGCGGCGCGGTAGTAGGCGAGGCCGGCGCGCAGGCCGCCATCGACGGCGAGGGCCGCGCCGTAGTGGTCGAGCTCTGCTTCCTCGAACGCGTCCGGCGCGAGGGACTTGGTCTTCAGGAACCAGCTGATGTACTCCCGCTCGCGGCCGGCTATCAGCGTCTCGGGAAGATCGGGCACCACGTGGAACGCGAAGTGCCAGGTCTTGAACGCCGGAGTCGGGTCGAGGGGGATCGCTTCCGGCATGGTGATACCGGGAATTCCGGCGTCGAGCAGCGCGACCCCGTGCAGTCGGCTCTCGTAGTTCAGGGCGAGGGAGAAGGCGACCCAGGCGCCGATGTCGTGCCCGGCGAGCCAGTAGTCCCGCACGCCGAGCGCGGTCACGGCGGCCTGGATGTGCGCGGCCACCGTGTGCGTGTCGTAGCTGAGCTCCGGATGCTCGGAATTGCCTTGGCCCGGCCGGTCGATCGCTATGACCCGGAACCGATCGGCGAGAGCGGGCATGACCTTTCGCCAGGCCCACCACGTCTGCGGGAACCCGGTGAGCAGGACGACGGCCGGTCCGTCCGGCCGACCGCCTTCGACGGCGTGCAGGCGGACGCCGTCGGCGTCGACCCAGTGGTGCGTGAATCCGGCCAGGTGATGCAGGGGCAGCGCGGGGACGGGGTTGGTCATGGGAATCCTCCATCGAGGCGGGTGGACCGTGATTCGACGCTAGCACATCTTGAACTGATCAGTTCAAGATGAGAGGATGGGCCGCATGGCAGGCAAGAAGCAGTTCGACACGGAAACGGTGCTCGACGCCGCGATGATCCAGTTCTGGCGCTCCGGCTACGCCGACACCTCGCTCGACGACCTGTCCCGGGCGACCGGCCTGAACCGCAGCTCGATCTACTCCTCGCTCGGCGACAAGGACGCACTCTTCCTTAGCTGCCTGGATCGCTACGCCACGCGCTACGGCGACAAGTTCGACGCCGCCCTCTCGTGCGCGGCCGAGGACCCCGTCGCCGCCGTCCGCGCGTTCTTCGACGTCACCCTGGAGCGCATCGCCGACCCCGCCGTGCCCGACGGATGCCTGATGGCCCAGTCGGTCATGGCAAGTCCGGCGCTGAGCCCGAGGGTCGCAGCGCATGCCAAAGAGTTGCTCGGCCTTCAGCGCCCGCGCCTGCGCGCCGCGCTGAAGGCCGGCGGAATGTCCGACGAGAACACCGAGGACTTCGCCGTACACGTAGCGGCCGTGAACCAGTCTCTCGCGGTGATGGCTAGGGCCGGGTCGAGCCCGGAGCAACTCCGGGCGATCGTCGGCGTGACCGTCGACGCGCTCGCGCGGGCGCTGAGACCGGTCGGATAGCTGGCATATCAAATTTCTGTCTGAGCGTCATAGGCTCTTCTCAATGAGGCGCAAGACGGATGGCCGATGTAGCCGGCGTCAACCTTGGCGAGCCGGAGGAGTCGTCTCTCTGGGGGGTGACGGAAACCTGAAGGCCGTGCCGATGGTCCAGGCAGGAGCCCCACGGTGGCCAGTGGCGTCGCTGTGTCCGGGCCGAGTCTCAGTGGCGGTGGTGCATCCCGGCGCAGGCACGCGGAGTGCGCCGGGGGCCCAGTGTGCTACCACAGGCCGTGGCGAGATCGCGGAGGTTTTGAACGGCGCGGCCCGGCGCGGTTCACAATGAGAGACGCGACCCCTGATGAGCAAGGTTCTCGAAGCCTTTGATCAGAACAGGGGTCGCGTTCGCGTGCCGTCCTCCCTGTCGGGCTCACAGCTTGAGAACGCATCGCCCCTGGCCCCGATGCCGACCTTGAGGTGACGCAACGGTGCGTCGAGCGCAAGGCCGTCCCACTCACCGCCGATGGAGACTTCTTGCTTGAGCCATTGAGTCTGCCGGGCATCCAGCGCTCCGTCACGTTCCGTCGTACGCCGCTGCAAGGGGGTGCGGCATGTCAGCGGCCTAACGACGGGCGGGAGGGCTCCGGTAGCGGGCAGAAGGCTCTCAGTATTCCATCGAGGGACGCACTGATCATGGCTTGACCACGGCGGTCTGTGCCGGCGTGACATGGGCCGGAGGGAATGCCCACCCGGTCCACGAGCATGACGTCCTTGCTGGTGCGCGTATTACTGGAGGCTCCGTTGTACGCCGGCGTGTTTCCAGGCGGCCGGTGCTCGTCAGCAGAGCAGAGCCCCGGCTGGACGGGGGAGACCAGCCGGGGCCGTGGGCGGTGGCATGCGGAGGGCGGTCGCCTCTCGGCGGGGTGCTCCATGGGGCTTCAGCCGAACGATCGTCCCCATGGGCTATAGGTGGGCCCGGGGACATTCTCCCCTCCGCCGGCCACGTTTAAGTGAACGGTCAACTGCCTTGGTCTGTTCCGCTGTTGGGGTCCTCTGCCGAGTGAGGTCGGACACACGAACCGGAAGGCTGTCCGCTTCCTCAAACGATCAGAGCAAGGAACACCCGCTCACGCCTTGCGCACCGTCACCCGGCCCCGTGCAGGGGCCACTTCACCGCCGCGCATGCGCGTCGCCAGCCGGGCTGCGGGCCGTCAGGCGGGTCGGCCCGCCGCTCCCCCATCGCCAGGTCTGTCAGCGGGCCGAGTCGCATGTCACCGGCTGTCGGCAGGGAGTTGGTTGAGCTGGAGGCGAGTCAGAGGCTTGGCCGCGCCCTTCCAGGGGTGGGTTCGGGCTGGGTGGGGAGCCATCGGGGTGGTCGTGGATCCAGGACAGGCCGCCCAGATCGAGGCACTGACGGGTGCGGGTGACGGCTACGTAGGCCAGGCGTGCTTCGGCGTCGTCGATGGGTTCAGGTGGCGTCGTGGTGTCGTGGTGCTTGTCGGCGGTGTTGTCCTCGGGGCGGGCGAAGTCGTCGGCGATGAGGACGCGGGGCCATTCGCGTCCTTTGGCTTTGTGGGCGGTGGAGACGGTGACCTGGGCGTGTGGTTCGGGGGCGAGGCGGGCGACGGCGGTGAGGATGGCGTCGGTGCCGTGGGTGTCGACGAGGTTGACCAGGGGTTGGAGGTCTCGTCCGGCCGGGTCGTGGGCGGCGTAGTCCTGCAGGTCGCCCCAGTGGGGGAAGAGGATCAGTTCGGGGTGGTGGGTGCGGCGGCCTTCCTTCAGGTCGCGTGCGGCGAGGGCCAGGGCCTGGAGGCTGTCTCCTCCCCCGGCGAGGGCGACTCGGTAGTCGGCGGCCATGAGGGTCATGACCTGGGCCATGGCGCCGGCGTTGGTGCGGCACAGGACGGCGTCGGGCTGAGTGACGGGGCCGAGTTCGGTGTCCAGGGCGGGGGTGCCGGTCAGGCGGATCGGGGCGTCGGCCAGGTGTAGCCAGCGGTTGGCCTCGCGGGCGAGGGCGGGGCCGAAGCGGAAGGACTGGGACAAGGTCAGGTGGGTGCCGGTGAAGCCGGTCATGATGTCTTTGGCGCCGCGCCAGTGGTAGATGGCCTGGGCAGAGTCGCCGACCATGACCAGCTGGGCGTGCTCGCGCTGGGCGAGGAAGATCTGTTCGACGACGGGATTGGTGTCCTGGGCCTCGTCCAGCAGCAGGAAGTCGGCGTTGATGCGGGGCTGGGTGAGGGCCCACATCTTGAGGTAGTGGTCGTGGTCGAAGCGGACGGCGCCGTCGTCGGGGTGTTGCAGGTCGGCCCAGGCTTTGCGGGCAAACGGCAGGATATGGGCGGCGAGTTGGGCGTGGAGGTCGGGGTCTTCCAGGCCGCGCAGCGGGGGTACGTGGTGGCGGGTGACGGCTTCGTCGGCGGTGTGGCAGAAGCGGGCGACGGTGCGCAGGGTGGCGTTGGAGAGGGCTTTTTGGGTGATCTCTCGGTCGCCGATGCGGAGGGCTTTGGTGATGCCGAGGGCTTGTCCGGTCTGCCAGGCCGGGCGGCGGGGGGCGTTCAGGCGGCGGGTGTAGCGGTGGCCGACAGCGGCGTAGGCGAGCGCGTGGGCGGTCTTGCACTGCACGGTGGTGGGGAAGCGTGCGCGTGCGTCCTGGGCGATGGCCCGGTTGTAGGCGACGTAGCGGCCGCGGCGGGTGGTAACGCGGGCCAGGAAGGTGAGCGTGGTGGTCTTCCCGGTGCCCGCGCCGGCCTGCAGGGCGAGGTGGTCGCCGGCGCGGAAGGCGTCGGCGGCTGCCGTCTGTTCGTCGGTCGGGTTCATGACGGGGACCTCTCGGAGAGGCGGGTGAGGACGTGCCCAACGGCGGAGAGCAGGTAGGCGGGGGTGGTGTGGGCGAGCAGTTCGCGTACCGCCTGGTCGAGGCGGTCAATTTCCTGGTCCGCGTGTTCGGCCAGAGCCCGGTGCAAAGCCAGTTCCACGAAACGTTCGGGCCTCTGACGGGCGCGGCGGCCACCGGCGGTGAGGGCGATGTGTGCGGCGGGCGGGAAGACGACGTTGTGAAGTTTCCCCGTGATCTTGGACACTCGATGGTTATGCCGCGAGGGTGTGTTGATGCCGCTGCCTGGTCTCGGCTGGGGTGAGGTAGCCGAAGGTCTTGTGTTTGCGCAGGCGGCGGCGGTTGTAGAAGGTCTCGATGAAGGTGAAGACCTCGGCGCGGGCGGTGGCCCGGTCGGGCCAGCTGCGGGTGCCGATCTCTTCTTTGAGCAGGGCCCAGAAGCTTTCCGCGGCGGCGTTGTCGAAACATGATCCGGTGCGCCCGCAGCTCTGCCGCAGCCCCAACTCCATTATCAAATCCCGGAATTGGGTCGAGGTGTACTCGCCGCCGCGATCGCTGTGGATCACGCAGCCGGGGTCCAGGTTCCCGCGGCCGTGGGCCATGTCCAGGGCGTCCACGACGAGTTCGGCGCGGTGGTGGTCGGCCATGGCGTAGCCGATGACCTCGCGGGTGGCCAGGTCCAACCAGCAGGCGAGGTAGAACCAGCCCTCGGCGGTGGGCAGGTAGGTGATGTCGCCGACCAGCTTGGTGCCGGGCCGCTCGGCGTGGAAGTCGCGGCCGATCAGGTCCGGGGCCGGCTTCGCCTTCTTGTCGGGCCGGGTCAGCGAGCGACGCTTGCGCCGGGACGCCGCGGATGTCGCGCTCGCGCATGACGCGGGCGACGCGCTTTCGGTTCACCTGGCGTCCCAGACGCCGCAGTTCGGCGTGGATGCGCGGGACACCGTAGGTCTTTCGGGAGGCGATGTGCAGCACGGTGATCTCGTGCGCGAGTGCGTCGTCTGGCGGCCTGGCGGGCGCGGCGGGCGGCCTCGCTCTCGCGCCAGGCGCAGTAGGAGGAGCGGGCGACGTGCAGGACCCGGCACAGCAGGACGATCGGGTAGTTCGCCTTCTCCGCGTGGATGAACCGGTACAGCTCGCTCACCGGTCGTTGTCCCCCACGAAGAAGGCGGTCGCTTTTTTCAGGATCTCGATCGTCTGCTGCTGTTCGCGAACTTCCTTGCGTAGCCGCTTGAGTTCCTCGCGCTCGGCACTGGTCAACTCCCCGGACTCGCCCTCGCCCCGGTCCGTCTTGGCCTTGCGGTACCAGCCGCGCAGGGACTCGGAGCTGATGCCGAGTTCCCGGGCAACGGCGGTGACCGTCTTGCCCGAGGAGTCGACGAGCGCGATCGCGTCCCGCTTGAACTCCTCGGTGTACCGCTTCGTGTACTTGCTTCCCACCTGGTGCTACTTCCTCTGGAACCTCAAGATCCCAGTCTCCAGGTGTCCACGATCAAGGGGAAGCTTCATCGAGAGCCTGCACCCGAGCATCGCCTGGCAAGCCGGCGGTGTCGAGATCGGCCACTTCCCTCAAGTCGGAACAGTCCGCCTCGTCGGCGACGGGCTCCTGCTGATCCCTTCGGTCTTCGTCGCGAATATCGCCGCCCACCTGGAAGACCCCTGGCCCAGGACCTTGATCTATCGTGCTCGCGGCACCGCCGCCCTGTGGGGCGAACAGGAGAGTGTCCCCCGACCGGACGCCCTGACCGCTCTGGTCGGCCGGTCCCGAGCCCGGCTGCTGTTGGCGCTGGACGCCCCGGCCAGTAACAGCCACCTCGCCCGAAGCCTCTCCATGACACCCGGCGCAGTGGGAGACCACCTCGCCATCCTGCGAGACGCAGGGCTGCTCGTCCGCGCCCGGTCCGGACGGTCCGTGCTCTACCGCCGCACCCCGCTCGGCGAGGCACTGGTCGCCGGTACGGGCTGAGGGCTCACTCGAAGATCATTGGCTGAGGGTCAACCTGCCGGCCTCCGTCATCCGCGTGCAGAAGAACCCCATCGCGGTCCAGGACGGCAACTTCGTCCTGGAGGAGGGCCAGTGCAGCCAGAACGGCGCGCTCACACGTTGCCCGGAGAAGCTCTACGACCCGGAGAACCCCACCGACGCCGGGTATTGCGGGGCTGGCACCGCGTCCTCATGCCCGCCCATCAGTCGAGCACCTTCACAGGGGAAGGCGGCCTGACCCTTACCCGGTTCATCGTGGAAGCTGCGGCCGGTGAGCGGATCCCCTTCCAGCGGGGCGGCCACCACGGTTGGCTCCCCGCACAGCAGTGGCAGCAGTACTGTACGACAGGGGGGCCGGCGCGACAGGTGTACCGAGGACCGTCCGGCTCCGGAGGTGCGGGCTGAACCGAAGCAGAGACGTGGCAGCCGCGCGATCGTCCTTGAGTCCCGCTCCCGGGAAACCGAGGCGCCAGGGTTCCGGTCGACGCGTCGGGGCAGCGATCCCGCTCTGCCGCTTCGGCTGCGGTCAGCCCGCAAGCCTTCCAGGACCCGAAGGGCTGCCCGAGCACTTGACCGCCTGGCTTTATCCACGAGATCGGACAGCACTTGGGCACCAATTTGGGAGGCGGGAAGCCCACGAGACCGGGGCGGAATGTTCACGAGATTCGACAGCACCGCCATGGGGGGCCGG
This sequence comes from Streptomyces violaceoruber, assembly GCA_000720805.1. Classification (GTDB taxonomy): domain Bacteria; phylum Actinomycetota; class Actinomycetes; order Streptomycetales; family Streptomycetaceae; genus Streptomyces; species Streptomyces cellulosae_A. Next base: position 868 of record JODI01000153.1, on the reverse strand, counting down.
GGCAGGCACCGAGCCCTGACGTTACGTTCGAACGTATGACGCGCACCCTGAAATCCCGGCTGGTGGCCCGGTGAGCGGCTGGTGGGCCTACTTGGAGGAACGGACCTGCCGAGAGGTCGATGCCGACGTGCTGCGCGACCGCCGGCTGTCGGCGGTCAGGTCTGTCTGGGAGGCGCTGCGCCCGCTGGGGGTGGGCCTGCACGAAGCCGAGCGGGTGGTTCACGCGCGATACAAGGCTCTGGGCGAGTGCGTGCAGCGCACACCGCCTGATCCGCTGGACCTCCCCTCGCTCACAGCCCGCGCCGCAGCTCTCCCGGGCCGTGTGGCAGCGGTGGAGGCGCTCTGGGACGGCGATACAGTGCACGACTGGTTCGTGCTCCTGGTTGCGGTCATGAACGCCCCAGAGGGGGAGGGCCACCTGGCGAGCGTCTACTACCGACCTGACGGCCCTCCTCCTGGTGCTGCCGCCGCCGAGGCCGGCCGGGCGCTGGCCGGCCACCTTCGCGTGCCTTTCCACTTCGTGTCTCCGGACGTCCCTGATGACAACGCCCCACGCTGGAGGACGATCCAACCGTTGGTGGAAGAGCCGTGACTGGGGGCATGGGTGGAGCGCAGCGACCTCAAAGAGGCCGGACCACCTGGTGCCTCCCGTTCTCATGAACATGGCCCCAGGTCCGATCCGGCTGCCTCCCGAGACGGTGAACAACTGCTGTCGAAACTCGTGAACGAAGCCACCCACAGCAGTCGACCGGATGGATCAGCGAGGAGCTGCACATTCATCCCGTGCCTCTTGTGTTTGCCGGAGTAGAAGGGGCGGTCGGCAGCGGTCCCGTCGATCGGCAGGAGAGTCCCGTCCAGCAGCACGAAC
>JODI01000152.1 GCA_000720805.1 Streptomyces violaceoruber | reverse complement strand
CCGCCGCCATCTGGCACAACCGCAACACGGGCCAAGCCATCACCCGATCACTGACCGCCTACGACCACTGACCAAGCCTTCGGACTTACTCGTCTAGTCCCGCACGATCTCCTCGCCGAACTCCCGCCCCTCCGCGTACGGCGGCAGGGCGGAGACCGCGGTCGTCTCGAGGCGGGCCGTGATCACCAGGGTGCCCTCCTCGATCTGGTAGTCGAGGGGGAGACCGAGCCCGCGCATCGCCGCGACCATGCCGGTGTTGGACGACTGCGTCACCGCGTACACGCTCGCGCAGCCGGCCTCGACCGCCATCGCCACCAGCCGGCCGAGGAGTTCGGCGCCGACGCCGCGCCGCTGCCAGGCGTCCTCGACGAGCAGGGCGACCTCCGTCTCGTCCCCGTCCCACAGCAGGTGGCCGAGTCCGACGATGCGGCCGGAGGGGGCCTGCACGGCGAGCGTGCGGCCGAAGCGCGGACTGAGCAGGTGCTTCAAGTAGCGGTCGGCGTCACCGGCGGGCCCGTGGTAGCGCATCCCGAGGGTCCGCGCCGAGCACCGCTCGTGCATCGCCTTCGCGGCCTCCAGGTCACCGGTGTCGGCCCGCCGTACGGTGATCGCGTTGCCCTCGGGCAGCGTCAGCACGTCCTGGCTGCGCGGCACCCGCGGACCGAGCCGCGCGTCCAGCTCCACCAGCGCGCGGGCCCGCGCGAACTCGGTCGGGGTGAACGGCAGGTAGGGCCGCTCCACGGTGATCACTCCGCCTTCCGGCGCCCGCAGCCGCATCACGGTGTCCTCCAGAACCCCTTCCACCGGCACGTCCTGCGGCACCCGGCCGCCTCCGGCCGCCGGCTTGGCGGGCAGCGAGCGGATGGTGCACCGGCCCAGCAACTGCCGCAGTGCGAGGGGAAGTTCGGCGGCGTCCAGCGCCGTACGGGTGGCCAGGCCGAGGACCCGCGTCGGGGCGTCCACCAGGTCGTGGGCGTCCGCCCGCTCGATCCAGGTGTCGCTGCCTCCGGCCAGCGCGACCTCACGGGTGATCCCGGAGCCCGCGAGCTCCGCGGGGCCGCGCAGCAGGAACTCGTCCACCGTGCCGTCGGCCAGCGGATGGGTCTGCAGGCTCAGGATGTCGACCCGCTGCCCGGCGAGGGCCGCGCACAGGGCGGCCAGCGAGCCCGGCTCGTCCTTCACCGTCGTCCGCATCCGCCACAGTGTGCTCTCGCCGGTCACGGGGTCCGCGTCCGCCGCCGGTCCTGCCTGCTGCTTCCCGGGCAGTGGCCGGGCATCGGTATCACTCGTCGGAGGGGCGTGACCGTGGCGGCGTGACCACCATGTGTGGAAGGCGGCGGTGGCGATCAGGGCGACCGCCGAGGCCGCCAGCAGGGCCGGACCGTCGGGGCCGTGGCCGACGAGGTTCGCCACGGCGTCCGCCACCGCGACGGCCGTGAACAGGGCGGCGAGTTCGACCACGTCGCGTCGCCAGTGGTGGACGGGACGGCCGTGTTTGGTGCGGGTCACATCGGACACGTTTCGAGTCATGCGACCACAGTGAAGGAACGGTGTTGCGCGATCACGAACGCTCTGTGACTGATCGGTAAAGTGCGGTTCCGTACTTTTTTGTTGCTTCTTATACGGTCTCACCGCAGACCGGACCGTGAGCGCGGGCCCTGGGCGCGAGCCGCGAGCGCGAGCCGCGCACCGGGAGATGACGCCGGTGCGCGGGACGCCTTTCGAGGGTAAGGGAGTTACTGGCCCACCCGGCCCGGCTGGAGCACCTGGGTGAACAGCACGGTGCCGTCCTGCTCCCGCAGCCGTACCGTCAGCTCCCCGCTGTTGCCGTCGATGTCCACCTCGCCGAAGAACTGGTAGCCGCCGGCGGGCGACACGTTGGAGGCGGTCGGCGCCTTCACGAACACCCGCTCCGGACCGAAGGTGTTGTCGAGCGCACTGGCCGGGAAGGCGCCCGCGTTCAGCGGCCCGGACACGAACTCCCAGAACGGCTCGAAGTCGGTGAAGGCGGCCCGCGAGGGCTGGTAGTGCTGCGCCGAGGTGTGGTGCACGTCGGCCGTCAGCCACACCGTGCCGGTGATCCGCCGGTGCTTGATGTGCCGCAGCAGCTCGGCGATCTGCAGTTCACGTCCGAGAGGCGCGCCCGGGTCGCCCTGCGCCACGGCCTCGATGTTCGGCCTGCCCTCGGTGGTGTCCGGCACGACCAGCCCGAGCGGCATGTCGGCGGCGATCACCTTCCACACCGCCCGCGAGCGCGACAGCTCCCGCTTGAGCCACTCGAGCTGCTCGGCGCCGAGGATGCCCTGCGGGTCCACGGTCTGGTCGTCCGGCGAGTTGGCGTTGCGGTATGTCCGCATGTCCAGCACGAACACGTCCAGCAGCGGGCCCTGCCGCAGGACCCGGTACACCCGGCCGTCCCGTGCGCCCGGTCGCAGGGTGGAGACGGGGAAGTACTCGCTGAACGCGCGCCGGGCCCGCGCCGCCAGCACGTCCACGCTCTTCTCGGTGTAGCGGGTGTCCGTGGCCGCGATGACCTCACCCGGGTACCAGTTGTTGCGGACCTCGTGATCGTCCCACTGGATGACGGACGGCACCTGGGCGTTGAACCGCTTGAGGTTCTCGTCCAGCAGGTTGTACCGGAAGTTGCCGCGGAACTCGGCCAGGGTCTCGGCGACCTTGGACTTCTCCTCGGTGGTGATGTTCCGCCAGGTGCCGCCGTCGGGCAGGGCCTGGGTCGCCGCGATCGGGCCGTCGGCGTAGATGTTGTCGCCGCTGCAGAGGAAGAAGTCCGGGTCGAGCTTGGCCATCGCGTGGTAGATCGTGTAGCCGCCGAACTCGGGGTTGATGCCCCAGCCCTGCCCGGCCAGGTCGCCGGACCACAGGAAGCGCACACCGTGGCTCCTGCGCGGCGACACGGTACGGAACGAGCCGGCGACCGGCTCGCCGGTGCGGCGCGGGTCGTCCGGGTCGGCCAGCAGGACGCGGTAGTGGATCTGCTCGCCCGAGGGCAGTGAGCGCAGCCGGGTGGTGCCGGTGAAGTCCGTGTCCGCGCCGAGCAGCGGGCCCTGCCATCTGCGCGGGTTGCGGAACGACTCGGTCGCGGACGTCTCGACGATCATCCGGGCGGGCCGGTCGGACCGCACCCACACCAGACCGGAATCGGCTGTCACGTCTCCCGTCTGCACGCCCCACCCCGCCTTCGGGCGTCCGGACAGGGCGAGGGCCGGTGCCGCGCCGAGGCTCGCGGGCAGGGTCAGGGCCGCCGAAGCGGCCAGAGAGCCGCGCAGGACGCTGCGGCGGCCGGGGAGCGGACGGTGTGACATGGATACGCCTCCAGCGACGGGTTCCGGCCGGCGTGCGGTGCCGCAACTGGCCGGTGTGCAGTGCCACAACTACTGGGACGCCGCAGCGCACACGCAAACCGCAAGTGAACAACTGCCCCCGAGGGCAACCGGGGCGGGGCAGCGGAACCCGCGTGCGCATCAGAACCGGCGGGCGCGTGTGAGCCGGTCCGGCTGTGACGGGTTTCGCCATCGCCGGTACGCCGGTCCGGCTGTGACGGGTTTCGCCATCGCCGGTACGCCGGTCAGGTCGTGACGGCTTCCGCCATCGCCCGTACGCCGTCCCGGATCCGCGCGGGGGACAGCTGGGCGTATCCCAGGACCAGCCGGACATCCCCCTTGCCGTCGGTTTCGACGCGCGTGTGGGCACAGTCCGACAGCGGGCGTACGGCCACCCCGGCCGCGGCCGTCTCCGCGAGGAACCGCTCCTGTGGGCCGTAGCGCTCCGGCAGCACGGCGATCACGTGCAGTCCCGCCGCGATCCCGGTCACCTCCGTGCCGGGGAAGTGCTCCTCCAGGGCGGCGACGAGCGCGTCCCGCCGTTCCCGGTAGGCCCGCTGGCAGCGGCGCAGGTGGCGGTCGTGGTCACCGCGCTCCACGAATCGGGCGAACAACGCCTGGTCGAGCGAGGGATGCCCCAGATCCAGGGTCCGCTTGCGGGCGACGACCTCCTCGACGAGGGACTCCGGGACCAGCAGCCAGCCCAGCCGCAGCCCCGGTGCCAGTGACTTGCTGACCGAGCCCGTGTAGGCCACGTGTTCCGGGTCGAGTCCCTGGAGCGCGCCCACGGGAGCGCGGTCGTAACGGAAGTCGCCGTCGTAGTCGTCCTCCAGGACGAGGCCGTCCACGGACCGTGCCCAGTCCAGCAGTTCCGCGCGGCGTCGCGCCGAGTAGGCCACCCCGGTGGGGAACTGGTGGGCGGGGGTCGTCACCACGGCCCGTACGCCCGAGCCGTACAGCGCTCCCACGGCGAGCCCCTCGTCGTCCAGCGGGATGGGAACCGTGCTGACACCGGCCGCCGCGTAGAGCTCGGCGTGCTGAGGGCTGCCGGGGTCCTCGACACCTACGGCGCACACCCCGCGCGCGCGGAGGACGAACCCGAGGAGGGCGGTCGCCTGGGTCACCCCGGAGACGACCACGATCCGCTCCGGGTCGGCGACCACGCCCCGGCGCCGCGCGAGCAGGTCGGCCAGCGCGGTACGCAGCCGGGGCAGCCCGCGCGGATCGGGATAGCCGAGCTCCCGGTGCGCCAGTTCGGCCAGGACGCCACGCTGGGCGGCGGCCCACGCGGCGCGCGGGAACAGCGACAGGTCCGGACTCCCCGGCAGGAAGTCGGCACGGGTGCCGGGGGAGCGCGGGGCGAGGTCGTGTGCGCGGGGCCGTGCGGCCCGTACCGCCTCGCTCACCCAGGTCCCGGCCCCGCGGCCACTGCGCAGGTACCCCTCCGCCGTCAACTGCTCGTACGTCTCCGTGACCAGGCCCCGTGACACCCCGAGGTCGGCCGCGAGGTCCCGGCTCGACGGCAGCCGCGTGCCCGCGGTCAGCCGCCCCGATCTGACCGCCTCCCGCAGGGCCGTCCGAAGGGCCCGGCCCCGGGAGCGGGCGGGCGCCGACGCGGCGGGAAGCAGCACCTCCCACGCGGCGGTCCCGGAGCCGGTCGGCGACGACGTCATAGGAGGGGACCTTAGACGCGCCGGGCCGGGGCCGTCTTGGGAATTGCGCGCCGCTGGGTCGGGCTCGGGCCGACGCGGGCCCGGTGACGGTGGGCGGGCGCTACCGGCGTACTCGATAGAGCAGGTGCAGCACCCGGTCGCCCTGGATCACCGTGTGCGGGTCGTCGAGCAGATGCTGACCGTCGACGGACCCGAAATACCGCTTGCCCGAGCCGAAGACCACCGGCACGACATCCATCGCCACCTCGTCCACCAGGCCGCGGGCGAAGGCCTGCCCGCCGACGTCGCCCGCCGCCACGGCGACGGTGCGTTCTCCGGCGAGTTCCTTGGCCTTCGTGACCGCACGGTCCACGTCGTCGACGAAGTGGTACGACGCCTCGGGGTGCCACCCTTCGGGCCTGGGCCGGTGGGACACCACGACCACGTGCTCGCCGGCCGGCGGCACCCCCTCCCAGCCGTTGGTGATGTCGAAGACATGACGCCCGACCACCAGTGCCCCGAGCTTCGCCCACATCGGCTTGACGTACGCGGCCGAAACCGGTGAGACCTTGGCGGCCGAGCCGATTTCGACATCGCCGTTCGAGTACCAGTCGAACAGCGGACCGACTTGATCGTCCTTGTCGGCGATGAAGCCGTCCACGGACACCACGCTGTGCATCACCACAGTGCTCATCACATCTCCCAGCGGTCGGAAGCCTTCCGGGCAGCCCTTGTGCAGACAGACCCGGTGCGCCCTCGGAACTCATCGCCGAGACCCGCTGCCCTCTCGAGGAGCATCCGCGCCCGGTCGTCCTCGTGCACGGCGCCCTCGGGACGACCTGACCCTGTCAGCGGCTGCCGTCCAGGATGACGCGTGCGACCAGCGCGGGATCGTCGTTCATCGGGCAGTGACCACAGCCGGGCAGTCGTACCAGCCGCGCTTTGGGGATGATCCGCTTGGCCCGCACCCCCTGACGCGGCATCAGCAGGAAGTCGCGCGTGCCCCAGGCCAGGGTGACCGGGATCCCGGGGATGTCGTCGGTGAACTGGACGCTCGTACCGGCCCGGAGGGTCTCGGCGAAGCCCGTCGCCCGTGCCAGCGCCAGCGTCTCCGCGACCACGGCCTCGGGTGCGCGACGGCTCGGGCGGGCGTAGATGGTGCTGGTCAGGGCGGCACGGCCGGCCGCCGTGCGGGCCAGTCGCTCGACCAGCGGGAGCGGCATCCGCTCGGCTATCCGCCGCATGGTGACGAGCACGCCGAAGGCGTAGCGCCGCTCGGCCGGCGTCCAGAACCCGGCCGGCGACAGCGCGGTGACCGACCGTACGAGTTTCTCCTTGGCGAGATCCAGGGCGAGCAGTCCACCGAGCGAGTTGCCCGCGACGTGCGGCCGGTCCAGCCCCAGGGTCTCGCACAAGGCGCCGAACACGGCGGTGGTCGTGCGCAGGTCGTACGCCAGGCCGTCCGGCAGGCCGGGGGAGGTGCCGAACCCGGGCAGGTCCACGGCGATCACGTCGCGCTCGGCGGCCAGGATGTCCACCACCGGGTCCCAGGCCTGCCGGTGGTGCCCGATTCCGTGCAGCAGGAGCAGGGGCTGCCCGCTGCCCGCGCGCGTGTAGGAGACGGTGACGGGCTGCGGGCCCTGGGGGGAGGGCACTTTGAAGGACACGGTGGTCGCGGACATGCGGATGCTCCTCGGCGGGGACTCACTGACGAACACGGGGTAGACAGCTTGTCAGCAATTGCTACCGGCGGGTAGCCCTCTGTCTGCCCGCGGTTGTGCGCTCCCGGTTGTGCGCCCCGGGTTGTTCGCCGTTGCGCCCGGGTGCGACGCACGCCTCAATCTCCTGGACACGGGCCCCGTGACTCGGATGGGATGGAGCCGTGACCGCGGACACCCTGACCGATGTCTTCGAAACGCACCGCCCCGCCCTCATGGGCGTCGCCTACCGCATGCTGGGCCGCGTGGCCGACGCCGAGGACGTCGTGCAGGAGGCATGGCTGCGCTGGTCGGCCACCGACCGCGGCGAGGTGCGGGAACCGCGCGGCTACCTGGTGCGCGTCACCACCCGCCTCGCCATCGACCGGCTGCGCCAGGTGAAGGCGCGCGGCGAGACGTACGTCGGCCCGTGGCTGCCGGAGCCGTACGTCACCGACTTCGGTGACACCGTGCCCGACACCGCCGATCGAGCGGTGCTCGCCGACACCGTCTCCCTCGCCGTCCTCGTCGTCCTGGAGTCGCTCTCGCCGCTGGAGCGCGCGGTGTTCGTCCTGCGGGAGGCCTTCGGCTACCCGTACGCCGAGATCGCCGCCATGCTCGACCGCGGCGAGCCCGCCGTACGCCAACTCGCCGTGCGGGCCCGCCAGCACGTGGAGGAGCGGCGGCCCCGCTACGACGTCGACCCCGCCCAGCGGCGCGACCTCACCGAACGGTTCCTGGCCGCGGCCGAACAGGGCGACCTGGAGGGGCTGATGTCCCTGCTCGCGCCGGACGTCCGGCTGGTCGGCGACAGCGGCGGCAAGTCCAAGGCGCCGCTGCGGGTCCTGGAGACAGCCGACAAGGTGGGCCGCTTCCTGCTGGGCGCCGCCCGGAAGGGCATCCCCGACCCGTCCTTCCGCTTCCTGGAACTCAACGGCGGCCCCGCGCTCCTCGTCCTGTCCGGCGGCAAGCCCGACGCGGTCTTCCAACTGGAGGTGCTGGACGGGCACATCCAGTCCGTCTACATCGTCCGCAACCCGGACAAGCTGCGGTCCTTGGCCTCCGTCTGAGACCTGCACGCCCCTCGAAGTTCCCCCGCGCACGCACGAATCCGAGAGCGTTGCCGACCTGTCACCCAACCCGCGTCGTACGAACGCTCCGTGAACACCTCGCTGCGGTGCGTCCGAATGAGGCACGAGGGATCGAGGATTGGTCTTGACCAAGGGTGGGGGCCGTCCTAAGGTCGCAGAGAAGTGCAACAACCTTTAATAAACAAGGGCGCTAAAACGTCGGCGGACCACGGCGATCGCGGAGGACAGGGTGGGGACCACGCAGCTGGAAACGGTGCCGGAACCGAAGTACTGGCATCTCAAGACCGTGCTCAGTGAGGCATTGGACTCCGAATTCACGGTGGGCGAGATCCTGCCCAACGAGCGGGACCTCGCCGCACGCTTCGGCGTCGCCCGCGCCACGCTCCGTCAGGCACTGGAGCAGCTCGAACTGGAGGGCCGGCTGCAGCGCCGCCGCGGGGTCGGTACGACCGTCGCGCCGCCCCGCGTGGGGGTGGCCGTCGGCGCGGAGCAGCACGCCTGGCCGGGCGCGGCCGGCGATGTCTGGCAGCCCGTCGACTGCACCCTGGAGGTGCCTCCCGCGGCCGTCGCCGCCGCGCTGGAGACCGGCGAGCAGCCCGTGCACACGGTGCGCCGCTCACGCACGACCCACGGCCAGCCCGTCGCCGCCGAACTGCTCTACATCGCCGCGTCGTCGGTGCCCGAGCTCTCCGCCATAGACGCACCGTCCGGCGCCGCACGCGCGCGTGCCGTGCTGCGCGAGCTGCAGCGGCTGGAGCTGGAGGGCCAGGAGAACGCCGTCGAGCTCGGCTCCGCCCGCGCGGACGACGCCAAGGAACTGGACCGGCTCCCCGGGGCGCCCGTCCTCGTCGTCACCACCCGCTACATCAGCGACGGTCACACCGCCGCGCTCTCGGTCGCCACCTACCGCGCGGACACGTGCCGGCTGACCTTCGGGGACCCGGGCGGCGTGGAGATCCACCATGACCCGGAGCGCCGGGCCTCCTGAACGCGGTACGAGTACGGAGTGGGCGGCGCCCGGGTACCTCTCCGGGGCGCGCGTGTCCGTCCGCTGACGTGCGCGGCTGGACCCCCGTCAGCACCGGCAGCAGCAGCGCCCGTGCCCCGGCCCTTCGGCGCCATGTGGTCGCCTCGCTGACGGGCCCGCCGCCGTGCCGCCAGGCTGCCCGCGCCGTCCGACCGGAATCACCGGCGGGCCGTCACCGTGCCCTCCACCGCGAACAGTTGCTCCTCCACGTGGTCGAGGGCCAGCCGCAGGGCGCCGGTCGCGACGGCCGCCTCGCCCAGGAGGGACAGGGTCACCTTCGGGGGACGGAGGCAGTAGCGGTCCAACTCCCGCCGCAGCGGCTCCAGTACGCCGTCCAGGCCGGCCGCCCAGCCGCCGATCACGACGAGTTCCGGGTCGAGGGCCAGCACCAGTGCGGCCACGTCGTGCACCAGTCGCTGGATGAAGCGGTCCACGGCGGCGCGGGCCCGCTGGTCACCCTCGCGGGCCTGGGCGAAGACCCCGGCGACCGCCTGCTCGTCGAGCGGGTGCAGGGGCTCGTCCGTGGTCGACAGCAGCGTCTCCGGCGTCGCCTCCCGGCCCAGCAGATGCAGCGCGCCGATCTCCCCGGCGGCCCCGCCGTACCCCCGGTGGAGCCGCCCGCCGATCAGCGCACCGGCGCCGGGACTCAACCCGGCCAGCACGAACACGACGTCGTCGGACTCGGTCGCGGCGCCCTTCCAGTGCTCGGCGACGGCCGCGGCGTTGGCGTCGTTCTCCACGAGGACCGGGCACTTGAAGGAGCGGCTCAGGCGTTCACCGAGCCGCAGCCCCGTCCACTCGGGCAGCGCTGTGCCCAGTCGTACGGTGCCGTCCGCCTCGACGATGCCCGGCGTGCCGACCCCTACGGCCCGCAGCGAGCCGCGTGCGACCCCGGCCCGGCGCAGCAGATCGGCCACGGTGGTCCGCAGCCGCTCCAGACGCTCGTCGGCGGACGCCGTCTCGTCGACGTCCTTGGCCTGCGCGCCGATCACCCGGCCGTCCAGGTCGGACAGGAGCGCCGCGACGCGGTGCGCCCCGATCTCCAGGCCGAGCAGATGCCCGGCCTCGGCCCGGAACCGGAACCGCCGCGCGGGCCGCCCCTGCCGGCGGACGACGCTCTCGTCGGCGGCCTTCTCGACGACGTACCCGGCCTCGATGAGCCCTTCCACGACGCCCTCGACCGTCGGCCGGGACAGTCCCGTCACCCGGGTGATCTCGGTCAGGGTCGCGCAGTCCGTGGCGCGCAGCGCGTGCAGCACCACCGCGGAGTTGATCCTCCGCAGCAGTGAGGGATCCCCGCCGGTCAGCCCCGCCAACGTCCGTCCTCCCAGCTCGTGCGCGTGTTCGCCGGATCGTACTCGGCGCGGGGGACCCCGGCGAGTGCCAGAAGGAACGGATCGGGCCGGCGGGGGCCATCGAGTCCGGATCAGAGCCGCTGAGCGGCGTGCTGTCGACCGTCCGGCCGGCGGCCCGGCGAGGGCTCGGTGGAGGGTGCCCGGGCGGTGTCCTGACAGGGCTGTCCGCTCCGGCTGTGCCGCGTCCGGGGGACGCCACCGCCTGGGCTCCCGGGCGTTCCGGTGGGTGTTTCCGCTCCGGCTGTGCCGCGTCCGGGGGACGCCACCGCCTGGGCTCCGGGGGCGTTCCGATGGGTGTTTCCGCTCCGGCTGTGCCGCGTCCGGTGGGTGTCTCCGCCTCGGCTGTGCCGCGTCCGGGGGACGCCACCGCCCGGGCTCCGCGGGCGTTCCGGTGGGTTTCCGTCCCGGCTGTGCCGCGTCCGGCAGACGTCTCCGCCCCGCTCCGCCGCGTCCGGCGGACGTCACCCGATGGCCCCGCTCAGCCAAGCTCCCCGCGCCCGCCCGCCTCGCCCCGAGCGCTCTGCCCCTGTCTCTTATACACATCTCCGAGCCCACGAGACT
>JODI01000151.1 GCA_000720805.1 Streptomyces violaceoruber | reverse complement strand
GTCGCCGGTCGGCTCCCACGGCGCACCCGGTGCGGCCGGGGGCACGGAGGCGGCCAGCGACAGGGCGAGCGGGCTGCCTCCCGCAAAGGCCACGAAGGCGCCGCGCTTCTCGGCGGGAACCCCCCGGGCGGCGAGCAGAGCGCCGGACTCGGCGGGATCCAGCGGCCGCATCGGCAGTGCGGTGAACAGCTGCGCCCACCCGGGATCCAGCGACCACTCGGCGTCGGGAGCGGTCCTGCCGGCCACCACCACGATCGCATGGTCGGCAAGCCCCAGCAGGAAGCTCTCACGCAGCCACGTCTCCAGGGGCTGGCACTGCTCGAAGGTGTCGATGAGCAGCACCGCCCCGGGTTCGGCGCACGCCGGGGCGGCGGCCTCCTCCAGCCGGCGCGGATCGGCGTCCAGGAACCGTCCGTCCACGTGCACCACCCGGCGCCCCGCCAGCTCCGCCTGCCGGGCGGCATAGCGCACCAGCGAGGACTTGCCGATGCCGCCGGGACCGTGCAGGTACGCCACAAGCGGAGCGTCCGGCGCCCCCGACAGCATCCGGTCAAGCACCACCCGCTCCGGCTCCCTGCCCACCAGCACACCAGCGCACCAGCGCACCAGCGCACCAGCCCGAGCCTCCGCCAACCGGTCCGCCAATCCCACCGCACCCAATCCGGGCTCCTCGCGGCCCACGCCCCGGCGCCGGGAGCCCAGCCCTACTCGGCGAGACTGCACGACGACCCATGGAGGACGCGACGGGGACCCGGCTTCCTCTCCGTCCCTTCTGCCGGCCCCCCTGCCGTCCAGGCCTCCCAAAGGGCGGTCCTGATCGACTCCTGCGACTCCTGCGGTTCGGTCTCCTCCCCCGGAGCTTCCGCTCGTTCGTCCATGTCCATCTCTCCTTCGGTCTGTTCTTCTCCGGGCGTGAAGCCGCCGGTTCAGGGAACGGGGTGCCTGCCGGCCAGTGACGTGACGATCAGTACGGGGGCCGCTCCCGCGGACCGGCGGCCACGGAGGCGACCGGCATGAACCGGTTCGCCGCACGCGAGGTGCAGGGAGCTGACGACCCTTTCGCGGGTTGCACCCGGTGGGTCAGGTGAGGAGGTACGCCCTCAGGATCGTCGCCGAGTAGGTGTTGCCCCCGGTGTCGGTCAGGGTCGTCTTGAAGGAGACGGAGCGGGCCTTGGCCGGATGGGTGATGGCAAGGGTCTTCTTACCGTGGTCGGTGCTCACGCCGACGGCGGACCAGGTTGCTCCGGCGTCGTAGGAGACCTTCACCACCAGGGACTTCAGGTGCTTGGCGGCCGGGCCCTCGATGGAGAGCGGGACCGTGGTGCGGCGGCCGGAGGCGGCCGTGCCGGTGGGGGTGAGAGTGGGATGGAAGCGGACGGTGGAGAGAGGGAGGGGGGTGGAGGCGCCCGGCTGCTGTGACGTGTGTTTCGAGGTGAAGGTCCAGGCCGCGGTGAGGCGGCTGGTGGTTGCGGCCACCGTGGCCGGGCGGGTCAGGTCCGTGCGGATCGTGTACCGGGTCGAGCCGGCCGGAAGGTCGTCGACCGTCTGGCAGAGGTCGCCGTCGTTGTCGAGGAGGGTGCTGCCGCCCGCCGTGACCGTCGTGTGCCGTGCGCCCACGGAGGACACCGGGTGGCCGGCGCCGTCGGCAAGGTCGGGGACGCACAGGACGAGCGTGTCACCGCTGCGCCACGCGCCGTACGCGCCGCCGACGAGCGGGCTGAAGACGCCCACGTTGTACGTCGACTCGTACGTCCGTCCCGCCCGGTAGGACACCGGGCTCTCCTCGCCGTAGAACACGTCGGTGTCGTCCTCGGAGGCGTTCTGCTGGCCGAGGCCGAGCATCCAGCCGAATCCCTTGGGCGTGGTGACGTAGGTCTTCGCCGTCGCCGGAAGCGGGAACGGGGCGCTCACCGTGCCCAGCGACAGGGAGGGTCCGTGCCACATGGCGTTGACGATGCCCTTGCGGTGGGCGACGGAGGAGCCGAAGTGCCGCTTCAGCAGGGCGAGTTCGCTCATCCGCGCGGTGTGCCGATAGCCGGTGGGGAAGCGGTCGGGCAGGTTGTAGAGGAGATTGTAGGTGGTGCTGTCCTTCTGCCACAGGCCGCCGAGCTGCGTGCTGAGCTTCCCGGGCGCGGCGGCCGGCCCCAGCGTCGCGGTGCGCAGATTCGTGAACGCGCCCCAGAACAGAGTCGTGTTGTGCGCCTCGTTTCCGGCGCCCACGCCGAAGTTGAGCCAGCCGTCCAGCATCTTCCCGCCACCCCTCGGCGGATTGATGTCGACCGGTCTGGCCTTGCGGGCGTCGAAGGTGACCGTCGTGTTCCTGGTGATCGAGAGCTTCGGCCGGACGAGGGCCGTGGTGCCCTCGGCTCCGGTTCCGCCTTCGGCTGCGGACATCACCGTGTCGACGACATAGTCACCACGTGGGACGCGCACCTTGTAGACGCCTTTGGCGATCTGCTGCGAGTCGTTCAGTTCCGTGGTCCAGTAGTCGCCCGAGTGGCCGAAGATCTCGGTCAGCGGCGAGCTGACGGGTTTTCCGCCGCGGTCCAGGAACTTCAGGGTCAGATCGTGTGCCTCGGCCTCGCGTACGACGCCGAAAGCCGTCCGTACGACTGTTTCGGTGCCCGGCTCGGTGGCGATGACCGCGCCCGCGTACGCGCCGTCCGCCGCGTCGGTGCGGGTGTCCGCGGTGAGGTCGACGCTCGTGGTGCCGCCCGCGGGGACGGTGAGTCGCGGGGCGCTGAGCCTGAACATGCCCTCGGGCGCGGTCTGTCCGGACGGGCCGGTCGCTGTGGCGGCGAGGTCCAGGGTGACCGGACCGTCGCCGTCGTTGCGGTAGGCGATGCGCCGGGTGAGCGGCTGGTCGTCAAAGTGGGGCCACCGCTGCTCGCCGAAGGACACCGAGGTCTGCTCGCTCGCCACGGTCTGGCTGAGTGCCCGCGCCACGGAGATCCGCCCGGTTCCCTGCTGGTAGCCGGTCAGGCCGGCCGTCGGGACCGCGGAGGCGGTCAGTGCCTGCTTGATCCGTTCTCCCGTCCAGTCGGGGTGCCGCTGTGCCAGGATCGCGGCGGCCCCCGCGACATGCGGCGTCGCCATCGACGTACCCGACATGGAGACGTAGCCGTCAGCCGCCGGGGCGCCCAGTTCGCCGTGTGCCGCCTTCGCCGAGACAATGTCCACGCCCGGCGCGGTGAGGTCAGGCTTCAGCGCGCTGTCGGCGGTCGGGCCGGTGCTGGAGAAGCCGGCGATACGGTCCTTGCCGTCGACCGCGCCCACCGCGAGCGCCGACTTGGCCGTGCCCGGGGAGCTGAGAGTCCCGGGCCCGGGACCGTCGTTGCCCGCCGCGGCGACGGTGAGCATGCCGGTGCTCCTGGAGAGGGCGTTCACAGCCGTCTCGACCGGGTCGTCGCCCGGGGTGTCGGTCTGGCCGAGGCTGAGGTTGGCGACCTTCGCGCCCTGCGCGGCGGCCCACTCCAGGCCGACGATGACGCTGGAAGCGCTGCCCTCGCCGCTGTCGTCGAGCACCTTGGCGTTGAGGATCTCCGCGCCGGGCGCGACGCCCCTGTACAGACCGCCGGATCTGGCCCCCGAACCGGCCACGGTCGCCGCGACATGCGTGCCGTGGCCGCTGCGGTCGTCCGTGCTGCCGGTGCCGCTGAAGTCCTTCGACTCCGTGACCAGCGAGGCGAGGTCCGGGTGTGTGGTGTCGATGCCTGTGTCCAGGACGGCGACCTTGACGCCCTTGCCGTCGTACCCGGCGGCCCAGGCGCCGGGCGCGCCGATCTGTGTGACGTTGCCGCTGACCTCCCCCTGCACCGCCCGTGCCGTGAACCGGCCGTCCAGCCAGACCCGGACGACTCCCGAGGCGGCGGCAAGGGTCTTCCAGGCGTCGTCGGCCTCGGACTTGGGCACGGTGAGCGCGGCGCCGTCCACACTTGGCAGGTTCCGGCGCACGGTGACGTCCGCGTCCGCCACCAGCGACTTCTGCGTGTCTCTGCGCCGGGCGCCCGTCCCGTCGTACGACACGATCAGCGGGAGCGTGCCGCGCCGGGCGTCGTCGTATCCGGCGCGTATCAGGGCGCTGACGTCGAACAGCCGCTTGTCCAGGGTGCCTTGGCCGATGCGGGCGGCGGCGTCGGCCGGTACGACGTACTGCTCGCCGCCGAGGCGCCGGACGGACACCGGGACGTCCTCGCGTCCCGGCGCCTGCTGCACGCCGGTCACCCGGCCCCGGGCGTCCAGTCGGACCCGGTCCCCGGTGACCAGGGTGACGAACCGGGCCGGTGATCCGGCACCCGCCCCTGCGGCGGTGGACGCCCCCGCGGTCCGCGCGCCGAACTCGGAGGCGGTGTCGGTGTCCGCGGTGCGCAACCCGAGCCCGGTGCCGGTGTCCGTCACCGAGACGCCCGTCATCACTCCCGCGACCAGCAAGGCGGCCAGCGCCGCCGATGAGTATCCGATACGCATCAGCCAACCTGCCCGGGGACCTGCTTGCTGGCGTCGACGATGGCGCGCTGTGTGATCGCGCTGGTGAACGTGACGGTGCCGACCTTGAACGGGCTGTCCGCCACCTTCTTGACCACGACGTTGCGCTCGCCGAGGAACTGCAGGGTCTTCTTGTCGAAGATCCACTCGGTGCGCTCGCCGGCGGCGTCGTTCTGCCGGGCGATCGCCACCCCGTGACGGCCCACGGCGTCGACCGCGTCGTCCACCGCCACGACCCCGGGGATCTTGGCCGCGGCCTTGTAGAGGGCGGCGGTGAGGTCGGCCGGCGGGTAGCTCTCGGTCAGCAGATCACCGATGGCGACGAAGGCCGCCTGGTCGCGGGGCACTTCGTGGTCCCGGACGGCGTCCGAGTCCCGGTAGATCCGCTGCAACAGCTGGTCAGGGTCGGTGGGCAGCTTTACCAAGGCGTCGTAGGCCGAGTCGAGCGGGATGTCGCTGGACAGGGTGATGCCCTTGTCGCTCGTCTCGCCCGCTTCGATCAGCCAGCCGTTCTTGCCGTCGAGGGAGTTCCAGACCTGACGGGAGTGCAGCTTCTGGCTGACCACCGTGGTCTTGTCGTCGATGGTCCGGGGGTAGGTGCTGGCCACCTTGGAGGCGATGTAGACGAACTGGCCGGCGTGCGGGGTGGGTCCGGAGACCTCGGCGGCGGCCAGGGAGATGCGGTCGAGCAGCTGGGGGGCGCCCTTGGCGTCGGCGGCGCCGATCTGGGTGGTCAGCGCGGGGCCGGTGGCCACAGCGGCCTTGCCGCCGCCGTTGCCGCCGGACAGGGCGACGCCGGCCACGACCGCGCCGGCCAGGGCGAAGGCCGCGGCGGGCAGCACGATCGCACGGCGCAGGAACGGGTTGCGGCGCCGCGGGGCGAGGGCCGGGCGGGTGGGGGTGCGGTCGGTGCGGAGGTCTTCGTGGATCTGGGCCATCATCTGCTCCTTGTGGAACTGGTGGCGGCCCGTCGGCAGATCCAGCTCGACGGAGGGCAGGAGTCCCTGCGTCTCCGTCCACTCAGCCGGGCGTGGCTGGGAGGGGCTGGCGTTCATCGGTTTCCTTCCTGTGCGGACCGGATCACGTATCCGCGATCACCTGTTATCTGCCGGTTCGCGGTGGTGGGTTCCCGTTTCTTTCTGAGCAGTTCCGCGTCGGCGAGCTTGCGGAGCTTGCCGCGGGCGCGGGAGAGCCGGGAACGGACGGTGCCGACGGGGACGCCGAGGGCGCGTGCGGCCTCGGAGTACTCCATGCCCTCCCACAGGCACAGTGTCAGGACCTCGCGTTCGGGGCGCTTGAGCAGACTGAGTGCGGTGAGCGTGGCGGCGATCCGACGCCGGTCGTCAAGCCGTCCGGCGGTCTCCTCGGCGTGGTCCTCGACCTGCTCCTGCGCGGCGCCAGCGGCTTCCGCCGCCTCGGCCGCGTTCCGGTAGCGCCGGTTGCTGCGGTACTGGGAGCGGGCAACGTTGGTCGCGATACCCAGCAGCCACGGCCGCAGCGAGCCTCCGTCGGCCTCGACCGACGCACGACGCCGCCACGCCTCCATGAACGTGGTCGACATGACGTCCTCGGCCGCAGACCGGTCGGCGGTCAGCCGGAAAGCATGGTTGTACACCGCACGGGCGTATGCGTCGAAAAGTTCCGCGAAGGCGTCCGGATCTCCAGTTCGCACCCGGGTTCGCATATCTGTGGTCACGTCTTGAACTGACTGCGAGTGCGGGCGAGTTCCTGTGTCTTGCATCACACCGGTACCGAGAATCACCTCCGCACCAAGTCACCTCCGCACCAAGGAAGCGGCCAACCCGCACACCACTGTCAAGCCGGGACACCGGGCGGATCAGGACAACGTCTCGGACCACCCGGCTCGGCCCCGGCAGCCGGCTCGGCGGTGACGACACGGTCGTATCCCAGGCCACGCCGCACGACTTGCCACGCAGGCTGTTCGGCGTGGACCGATCCGGACCTGATGACGAATCTCCGCAACCCGAAGAGAGGTTGTCTCACTTGGCGAGACGACGGTAGCCGACCAGGGTGCATGCGATGGCTGTGAAGGCGGTGATTTCTGTGGCAGCCGCCGAGCCACGCCTTGGTCCGCTCTATCGTCCGAGCAGTGTCGGCCTCCTGCAGAGGGGCCAGGGCCTGTCCGGTCGGCAAGGACGGAATCTCACGGGGCCCCCTCACCTCGACCGGGCCGACGTCGGTCACACGGTCTTCGCCCGGGTGCCGTTGCGGCTGCTGCCGTTGTTCTTCCCGGCCGGGTCGTGCTTCTCGTAGTCGGCGTGGTCGGTGAACAACACACCGGGCCAGCCGCCGCCTCGTACACCAACAAGCCCCCCTCCAAGGGTCATGGTCGATGGTGCGTGCGTCGCCAGGGCGACGGCGGCGTGCGGGACCAGCAGCCAGCCCGCGGTCTCGATGTCCTTGGTGAAGGCGCCCGGACGGCGCGCGTACAGGTTAAGCGCGCCGACGTCCTCGTTGTCGGTGTAGATCAGGACGCCGGTCATGCTCGCGATGCCCAGCGTGTGGGCCTGCGCGGCGAACCGCTGCCACGTCGGCTCCCAGCGCCCAAGACCTCAGGGCCCTGGTCCTGACGAAGCGGGCCCGTTCATCAGCGTCCGGCCCGTAGGCGTCACTGGACCCATGGGCGGCGGCCCGTCGGACCCGGCGGCGCTGTCGGTCTCCGCGGGAAACTGCGCCGCGGCGGGCGCAGCGTCGTCCAACTCGGTCTGCCACAGGTCGAACGTCGTGGCTTCCTCCTCCGAGAGCTGATAGGCCGGTCTCGGTTCGGTTCACGGGATGAAGTCACGCAGGTGAAGTGCATGTGACGAAACCGTTGACGGGATCATTGCCCCCGCTTATCTTCTGACCGAATTTGCGAACAAGGTTCGAAATTACGGACAGGGATGGTCCCGCATGCCAAAGATGTCAGAGCAGCCCCCCGCCAGACGCCACAGATCCCTGATCCTGTGCGTGCTCGCCGTACTGATCGCCATGGTGTCGGCGACGACCCCGGCCGCCGCCGCCGAGGGCCGCCCGTACACCAACCCGATCAAGACGGCCAAGGGGGCCGACCCGTGGCTCGAGTACTACAACGGCAACTACTACCTGGTCACCACGTCCTTCACCGGTGTGCTGACCATGCGGAAGTCACCGACCCTGGCCGGACTCTCCACCGCCGCCAGCGTTCAGGTCTGGAGTGACACCACCCCCACCCGCAACACCAACATCTGGGCGCCCGAGCTGCACTTCCTCGACGGCCACTGGTACCTGTACTACTCAGCCGGGCAGAGCGGTGCTGCCTGCTGCGACTCCCAGCGCACTCATGTCCTGGAGAGCGCGGGCACCGACCCAATGGGCCCGTACACCTACAAGAACCAGCTGAGCGGCTCCAACCTCACCCCCGGCGGCTGGCTCATCGACGCCACCGTCCTCAAGGCCAACAACAGCCTGTACCTGATCGGCAGCGGCTTCATCAACGGCAGCAAGCAGAGCCTGGTCATCGCGCCGATGAGCAACCCCTACACGCTGGCCAGCACCACCTTCACCATCATCTCCAGCCCCACCGCGAGCTGGGAGACCTCGGGCGGCGCGGTCAACGAGGGTCCCGAGCCGCTCTACCACGACGGCCGCACCTTCCTCACCTTCTCCGCCAGCTACTGCGCGACCGCGGACTACAAGCTGGGCCAGCTGGAACTGACCGGCACCGACCCGCTGAACCCCGCGTCCTGGACGAAGAAGTCCACACCGGTCTTCCAGCGCGATGACGCGGCGAGTGTCTACGCGCCCGGCCACAACGGCTTCTTCACCTCGCCGGACGGCACCGAGAACTGGATCGTCTACCACGCCAACGACACCGCGAACGGTGGTTGCGGCAACGGCCGTACGACGCGGGCGCAGAAGTTCACCTGGAACGCGGACGGCACGCCGAACTTCGGCACGCCCGTCGCGCTCGGCACCACCCTGCCCGGCCCCTCGGGCGAGACGGCGACGACCCCGACCGCGTACACCCTGGTGAACCGCAACAGCGGCAAGTGCCTGGACGTCGAGGGCGGCAACACCCAGGACGGCACCAACATCTTCCAGTGGAGCTGCACCGGCGGCGCCAACCAGAAGTGGCGCGTCGAGGACCTCGGCAACGACACCAGCCGGCTGGTCAACGTCGCCACCGGCAAGGTCATGGACACCGCGAGCTGCGCGACGGCCGACGGCACGGACATCGCCCAGTGGTCCTGGCTGAACAACAACTGCCAGAAGTTCCGACTGGTCTACACGGCCACCGGTGACTACGTGCGGATCGTGAACGAGAACAGCGGCAAGGTCGCCGACGTCGCCAACTGCGGCACCACGAACGGGACCGACGTACGGCTGTGGTCCTGGCTGAACAACAACTGCCAGCAGTGGCGCCTCGTCCCCACGACCTGACCTCCCTCCGCATCCCCGCA
Source organism: Streptomyces violaceoruber (assembly GCA_000720805.1). Classification (GTDB taxonomy): domain Bacteria; phylum Actinomycetota; class Actinomycetes; order Streptomycetales; family Streptomycetaceae; genus Streptomyces; species Streptomyces cellulosae_A. The sequence continues at coordinate 2,701 of JODI01000151.1, read as the reverse complement.
CCCGCAATCTGGAGCAACCCCTTGAGACGCAACGCCGCACGGCTGCTGACGGCCGTCCTCTTCGCCCTGGTGGGCTGTCTCGCCGGGCCCGGCACCGTCGCCCACGCGGCCGTGCCCGACTCCCCCGCCGTGACCTACACCAACCCGATCGCCGAGAAGCGCGCCGACCCGCACATCTTCAAGCACACCGACGGCTACTACTACTTCACCGCGACCGTCCCCGAGTACGACCGCATCGTTCTGCGCCGGGCGACCACCATCCAGGGCCTGTCGACGGCCCCCGAGACCACGATCTGGACCAAGCACGCCAGCGGCGTGATGGGCGCGCACATCTGGGCGCCGGAGATCCACTTCATCGACGGCAAGTGGTACGTGTACTTCGCCGCCGGCTCCACCAGTGACGTGTGGGCGATCCGCATGTACGTCCTGGAGGGCACCGGCGCCAACCCGCTCACCGCGACCTGGGCCGAGAAGGGCCAGATCAAGACGACGTGGGAGAGCTTCTCCCTCGACGCCACCACCTTCGTCGTGGGCGGCGTCCGCTACCTCGCCTGGGCCCAGCGCAACCCGGCCGAGAACAACAACACCAGCCTGTTCATCGCGAAGATGGCCAACCCCTGGGCGATCACCGGCACTCCGGCGGAGATCTCCCAGCCGACCCTGTCCTGGGAGACGATCGGCTTCAAGGTCAACGAGGGCCCCGCGGTGATCCAGCACGGCGGGAAGGTCTTCATGACCTACTCGGCCAGCGCGACCGACGCCAACTACTGTCTCGGCATGCTGACCGCCTCCGCGACGGCCGACCTGACCAGCCCGGCGTCCTGGAGCAAGGGCTCCCAGCCGGTGTTCAAGACGAGCGAGGCGACCTCGCAGTACGGACCGGGCCACAACTCCTTCACCGTCTCCGAGGACGGCAAGTCCGACGTCCTCGTCTACCACGACCGCAACTACAAGGACATCACCGGCGACCCGCTGAACGACCCCAACCGCCGTACCCGCGTGCAGAAGGTGTACTGGAAGGCCGACGGAACCCCCGACTTCGGCATCCCGGTCGCCGACGGCGTCACCCCGCAGCGCTTCTCGTCGTACAACTTCGCGGACCGCTTCATCCGCCACTTCGACTACCGCGGCCGGATCGACGCCAACGTCAGCCCGCTGGCGGACTCGCAGTTCCGCGTGGTCACCGGCCTGACCGGCAGCGGCACCGTGTCGCTGGAGTCGGCCAACTTCCCCGGCTACTACCTGCGGAGCAACGCGAGCTTCGAGATCCGGCTGGAGAAGAACGACGGCACGGCGCAGTTCGCGTCCGACGCCACCTTCTCCAAGCGGGCGGGTCTGTCCGACTCGGCCGGCGTCTCCTACGAGTCCTACGGCTCACCAGGCCGCTACGTCCGCCACTTCAACTACCTGCTGTACGTGCAGACGCCGAGCACGGCGACGGACCGGGCGGACGCCACGTTCTACGCCCAGTAACATCTGCGGACGGCTCTCACCGGGGCCGCGGACCGGTGTCGAAGGCAGCCTCGATGGGGCGCTCGTCGACCAGGACGCGGCCCTGGGGCGGGCCGTTCAGTACCGTGCGTACTGCGGTCAGGACGTCCGGGGCCACATGCTCGGCCCCCGCCGTCCCCTCCGTTAAATGATCAACCGGAGACCAGGCTGGTGGTCTGGCTGGTACGCGCAAGCGGTCCTGTTTGCCGTCCAGAGCGCCCGGCACAGCCTGGCCAGACCGGCGGACGGCTGGTCGGGAACAAAGCTTGGCATGACAGAGGCATGGGGTGTAGTCATTGCTGCGCTGATCGCAGGCGCCAGCGGGCTTGTAGGCCTTGCATTCGGTAGACGTCAGGTGACTGATGAGGCGCAGGTCGAGCATGCGCAGTGGCTTCGCGGACAACGTCAGGAAGCGTACGCCGCCTTTCTTTCTGCCTGGGACGCCGCTTATGCCGGACTCAAGCAGGTGGTTGCAGACTTCACTGAACAGTGGGAGGCAATGGAAGCACACGGGGTAGACGCCTCCGACGTCGATGAGAGCAACCTCGAGCATGCCCGGGAGTTGGCGGCGCAGGCGATGCGGCCTGTCCGGGCAGTGCAGGAGCAGGTGCTACGTCTCGGCCCGGAGGCCGTGGATCAAGCAGTGGAGCGCATGGCGCGGGCCCTCTCCACGCTGGAGGATGCGTTCGTCGACCACCTTGCACCGATCGTGCATCCCCGTCCCGTGGTGCGCTGGGCAGACGCTGTGCAGGAAATGGAGGCAGCCCGGAGAGAGATGTTTGCGGTTAGGCGCTCTGAAGTCCGCTCCGCTCCGGAACTCGGCCGTTCACGTAGGTGGACTCTTTTGCCTCTTGGTACGGGCAGGGCATAGCGGTCGTCCCACTCCGAGCCAGCATCGCCGTACGCCGCCTGCTTCCTGGCGTCGCCTACCCGGCTGGGCCCTCGGGGCGCTCGCCCTTCCTGCCCGGCGGGCCGCTGTTTCGTATGCCATGTGGCGGAGCCACCTGGCCCTTCGCGCCGTGCGGCATGGGGGTCCCCCCGCTCGAGCGAAGTCGAGAGTGGGGGAGTGCGTGCCGGGCGTCGCGACACCGCGGAGATCCATCAGAAGGGCCCTAGTAGGGCTTTGTTAGGTGTCTTGTCGGGTCGGCGGTCTGGTGCTTCGCTGCGGGTATGAGGGCGGATGAACTCTACGCGTGTCGCGCCCGGTTGG
>JODI01000150.1 GCA_000720805.1 Streptomyces violaceoruber | reverse complement strand
TTACAGCACCTGCTGGCCACCTGGACCGGCACCTGCCCCACCTGCAGACAACCCACCCCATGGCAGCACTACGACACGACCTAACAAAGCCCTACTAGGATGCGATGTACCGCCGTCGTAGCAGTGAGCCACGCGCACGGGCAGCATGTCCCCGCGCCGACATGTTGACGGACGGAGACCGTGAAGAGGTGGCCCGCGGCCGGTTACGCATTCAGCACCTCGCGGAACTGAAACGCCATGAGATGCCCGGAACGCCCTGCTCGTCGGGTGACCCATTTTCCGCTCATTGGTCCGCGGGGCAGGTGGCGTAGCCGACCCGGAGGTCGGCCACGCCGGCAGCCGTCAGGTCAGGGGCACAGGCCACGGTCGGAGTTGTAGTTGATGTCGATCGAACCGCTCCAGGTCATGCACAGGCCGAGCTTGGGCAGGTCCTTGTACACCGGGCCAGCGAAGGTCGTGTAGGAGCCGGCATCCCTCTCAGGGGTGCTGCTGGTCGGCCAGGTGTCCAGGGTGACCTCCATGAACACGCGGGCACCGGGCTTGCTGCGCACTGTAACGGCGCACCACTGCTTGTCCGCGGAACTGTAGGCCACGTACGTGGTGGCGGCCACGGTGGTCTGCGACGACTTGATCGGAGTCGAGGTGAAGACCTCGTACCCCTTGCCGCACGCCCCGTTGTAGGCGCCGGCCGTGGCGGCCGAAGCCGGCGTGGTCGCGGCGAGCGTGCCGCCCAGGGCCAGAATGGCAAGGGCGCCAGCGGTGGCTGTCTTGTGGCGGATCGACTTCATGGTGTTCCCCCTGTTGGTGTCATCGCGGGACGGCCGGTCGTTGCCGTCCACGCAAAGTGAGACCGGACAGGCCCACTGACAGTTGCGGGCTTTCTTGTCGCGGTCCTGTCACCAGTGTCACAAGGACCGTTACGACCACCCGAACCCAGGGCACTGACGGCACCCGGACCACCACAACCGCGACAAGCCACCTTGGCTATGGCTGCCGCTGCCACTCAACGAACCGTCAGGCGTTGCTGTTTCTCACCGACGCAATCAGAGTCCCTGATGACTTCGATCCGGCTGTCGGGATGGGCAGCGCGGGCGGGTCTTCAGGTGTGCCAACAACTCGGACTGATCGACCGGCAGCGCCGGGTGCTCCTTCGGCGGCGAAGCAAGCGCAACTCCGCCCTCACCCTCGTAGCGCCAGGGCAGTCCTCCGTCGGCGACCTGCGTGCCGACGCCGGCGGGGGTACAGAAGGCGGGGATACCGACGCCGCCGGCCCGCAGCCGCTCGGCCAGCGTGCCCTGCGGGACCGGTTCGACCTCCAGCTCACCGGCCAGGTACTGCCGGGCGAACTCCTTGTTCGCTCCGATGCCGAGTTCGGCCGCCCGGGCGGGGTCGTCGACCTGGGCGAAGTCGCGAACGAGGCTTTCCTTGACGCCGAAGACGACATGGGAGCCGATGTAGGGGCAGTCCTTCACGAACAGGTGGGTGATCAGTGGCCGGTGGTGTTGGGCAGTCACCAGGAAGTGAAGGTGCGCGGGCCGGTTCGGATGACGGTGCGTGGCCTTGAGCAGGCCGCCGACGGGCCCGTCGACCGGGATCGGTTAGAAGCACCGACGAGCAGATGGCCCAGATTGCCACCCTCGACACTGGCAGCTCCCTGTTCTTCGACCACCACGACCCCGAAATGGTCAGGTGGCTCGCGGGGCGCCGCCTGGACAGCTGAACGCCTCACCCACTGCCCCTCGCCGGCCGCGGGTGCCCTCAAGCGAACACCCGGGCACCCGCGGCTTCCACCGTTCACCGGGAGCCGCCCACCATGATCACGCCACAGCACCACGGCGCCCCGCCGGGCCGGCGCACCGTTCTGCGCGGCGCGCTGCTGACCGCAACCACCGCTTTGAGCGCGACCCACCTCGCGGACTGGTCATCGTCCTCACCGCGGTCCGGCATCCCCACCTCCTCCCAGTCCGCCGCGACGACCGGAAACAACGTGAAACGAGTCCTGCCGGCCTATTTCTCCCGCCCGGGCGAGAACTACTGCTACGGCGGCCGTACCGACCTGAAGGTCGGCAACACCGAGGTGCTGGCCAACAAGACTGGCAGCCGCATCACCTGCGACACCTATCGCATCCAGGCCACCGCCCCCTACCCGCACGACTACGACGCCACCGTCCAGCGCAACGTCCGTGAGCAGAACACCGACGCCCGCCCTGCCATCGAGGCCGCCTGCCCTCCCTCGACGATGACGACACCATCCTCCTGGCCAGCCCCATCTGGAACGTCCGAGCATCCATGATCATGACGACGTTCACCGAAGCCCTCGACTTCCGCGGCAAGACCATCCACCCGGTCACCACCAACGCCATGAGCGGCCTGGGCACCACCGAACGCGACTACGCCGCCTCTTGCCCCGGCGCGACCATCGCCGAGGGTCTCGCGGTAGGTGGCGAAGAGCTCAAAGGCGCCGACACCGAATTCGAGGCATGGCTGCGACGCATATGGTTGCCCGTCCGGTGACCACCCCGCCGAGCACACCACGGCCCGACCGGATGGCAGGCGCATTCGCCGCAGCCTCAGTGGATCTGCCACGTCGCTGACAAGACGACTCGGTACACCAACCCAGCCTCGATGTACTGCCCTTCTCGGAACCGGTCACTGACCGCTTACGCACAAGGGTGCGGGTGCCGTAAGAAGACGCCCTGCGTGTGGACAGCGCGCGGGATACTGGGGATGAGCACCGAGGGGTCGTCGCCCGGGTAGAGACACTGGCGGAGTGTCGGTATTCGAAGGTTGCAGTATTCGCCCACAGGGCGAGCACGGTGGAGATCGAGCTGCGGATCAACGGATCCGCCCAACGGCTGGACGTCTCGCCGCAGGTGAGCCTGCTCGACGCGCCGCGACGGGTAGACAAGCACGCGGAAGCTCCTGGGCGACAGGCGATCTTGGTCGTGAACCCATCTACCAGGAGCTTCCGTACGCACGGCCGCCACCCCCGCCGCAACTCCCCACCCCGCCAACCAGGTTGGCAAACCCTCACTGTCTCTGCGACCGCTGTGTACGCGGGCGCAGGGGGTGGCTGTCGCAACACTCATTGACGTGGTGACGGCTCGGTCCGTGCGGGTGCGGTCCGCCGAGTGTGGTGGTGTAGAAGCGCTTCAGATCATGGAAACGGGTGCCATCAGAAAGACAGGCCAAGACTACGACTCGTTGCCACTTCCCGCCCCGTGCCGTGCACGAAACGACGCGGATGACACGGGCACCGCGGCCGACGACCTCAGGTTCGGCGTTGCCGACAGGCACATGTTCGCCGACGGAGCGTCAGGTCTTCTGCGCTCTGGCATGCTGCTGAGAAGCGGCAGAATGGGCAAGTGGGATCCTCTGCGCGAGTTTGTCGCCTTCGACGTCCAGATCGGGCAGGAGACGGTCCAGCCACACGGGAATCCACCAGGCCTTCTCCCGCGCGAGTGCCATGGTGGCCGGGACGAACGTCATGCGGATGACGAACGCGTCGATGAGGATGCCCGCCGCCAGCGCGAATCCCGCCTGTTTGATCATGGGCTGGGCGTTGAAGATGAATCCGGCGAAGACCGAGACCATGATCGTGGCCGCGGCGACCACGACGGCGCTCGCCCGGGCGAAGCCGGAGACGGTCGCGTCGAGCGGGTCGGCGCCGTGCATGCGGGCCTCGCGCATCGAGGTGACCAGGAACACCTGGTAGTCCATGGCCAGTCCATAGAGCACGCCGGTGACGATGATGGGCAGCAGGCTCACCACAGGTGCACTCGCGTCGAGTCCGAACAGCGCCTGCAGCCAGCCCCACTGGAAGACGGCCGTGGTGATGCCGAAGGTGGCGGCGATGCTGAGCAGAAAGCCGAGCGTGGCCATCACCGGGACGACGACCGAGCGGAAGACCAGGAGCAGGACGATCAGCGAGAGCCCGAGAACGGTGGCTACGTAGAGGGGCAGGACGTCCCCGAGGCGGTCGGACACGTCGATCGCGAGGGCGGTGAAGCCGGTGATGCCGATCGTGACGCCATGGGTTTCGCGGATCTCCCGGCTCTTGTCCCGCACGGAGGTGACGAGGTCCTTGGTGCCGTCGTCGTTCGGACCGTCGCTGGGAATGAGGCTGAGGACAGCCACGGTGCCGGCGGTGTTCATACCTGCCAGAGAGATCGAAGTGGCGCCCTCGGTGTCCTTCAGTTCGGAGACGACCGCAGCGAGGGCCGTGGGGGTGAGCGCCCGCCCCCTGTCGGAGGAGCGGGCGACTAGCATGAGGGGTCCGTTGTAGCCGGGGCCGAAGGTGTCGCTGACCTCTTCGTAGCTCTGGCGCTGTGCGGTGTCGGGGTTGTAGCTCGCGCCGGACGGCAGGCCCATCCTCATGTCGAGGGCGGGCAGCGCCAGAACCAGGGGGATCAGGAACGCCGCCGTGAGAGCGGGGTACTTGTGGCGGACCAGGTGTGATCCCCAGCGGGTGGCACGTGTCCGTGCGGCGGCGGAGGCCTGCTGCTGCGCCGTGCGTCGGGTTCTGGCCGAGCAGATGCGCTCCTCGGCAAGGCCCAGGAGCGCCGGCAGCAGGGTCAGGGCGAGCAGGACGGTGATGGCGATCGTGGCCGCGGCGGCGAGGGCCATGGTGCTGAGCAGCGTGATACCGACCACCAGCAGTCCTGCCAGGGCGATGATGACGGTGCTGCCGGCGAAGAAGACCGCGCTGCCGGCGGTGCCGATGGCGCGGCCGGTCGCCTCGTGCGCGTCCAGGCCGGTGTCCAGGATGAGCCGCCGTTGCCGGTTGACGATGAACAGGGCGTAGTCGATGCCGACGGCGAGCCCCAGCATCAGGGCCAGTACGGCGGTGAGCGCGTGGATCTCGAAGACGGTGGAGAGAGTGAAGGCGCCGCCGACGCCCACCGTGACACCGACCAACGCGATGATCAAGGGCAGGCCCGCAGCCACGACCGATCCCAGGGTGACCAGCAGGACGATGGCCGCCACCACGACACCGACGATCTCACCGACACCCACGATCTCGGGTATCTCCAGCATCGCCGCCGACGGCAGGACGTCGAGGTGGGCTCGTTCGGCCTGCTGCTCGGCGGCCTCGACGGTGCTGTCGATCGTGCCGGAGGGCAGCTCATAGGTCTGCTCGTCGAACTGGAACTGCATCAGGGCGGTGGATCCGTCGGCCGAGACGACGACCCCGGGCACCGGTCGGCCGTCCTGCGTCAGCGGGGACGGCACCTTGTCCCCCGTCGGCTTCCCCGCGGCTTCGGCCACCGCCGCCTGGGCCCGCATCAGCGGACTCTTCTGCCCCTTGGACAGCTCGGCGGCGAGGACCTTGCGTGCGTCGATGACGTGGTCGTGGCGGTAGACGGCGTCCACCGCGGCGATGAGGGCGGGGCGGCTGTCCTCGCCGTCGACCCGCGTCCCGTTCTGCGCGCGGAAAACCAGCATGCCCTGTCCGCCGGACGCCTCGGGAAGGGACTTCGCCAGATCGTCGATGACCTCTTGGGCGGGGGTGCCGTCGATGCGAACCTCGTTGCTCAGCTTGACGGGGTTGCCCACGAGCAGCGCCACCACGGCGGACACCACCGCCAACCAGCCGGCGATCACATACCAGGGCCTGGCGTAGGCGAAATGCCCCAGCCGGTACAGCAGTACAGACACACTCTTCTCCCTTCTCCGGCGCACCCTGCTGGGCACGCGCCATCCGAACGAAGTGAGAGGGTACTACCAAACCGATAGGGAACTATCGAAGCGGTAGGATGCTATCGTCGCGCAGGCGATTGAGTAGTCTGCGGTGCAGAACGGGAGGGTCAGAGATGCCGAACGCCGCACCGCGCACACGCCGGCTCCGCAGGGTTGACGCCCGCTCCAGCGTGGAGCGCATCATTGCGGCCGGACGTAATGTCCTTGGCGCGGGTGAGGGCTCTTTGGAGCAGATCGCCGTCGAGGCGGGCGTGGGCATCGCCACGCTCTACCGGCACTTCCCCAACCGGGAGGCCATCGTCCGGGCCGTCCTCGACGACATCCTCGAGGCCGACCTCCTCCCACTGATCAACGACGCCACGGCCTCCCGCCACCCGCGCCAGACCCTCCTGGACATCGCCACACGACTGCTCGACCTGATCACCGAGGAGCGGGGACTGGTCACCTTCGCCACCAACTTCGCCGACGTCGCCGTGGACGCCCTCCAGCGGTTCAGCGAGTCCCTCCGGCCCCTCCTTGAGCACGCACAGGAGCAGGGCGAGATCCGTGCCGACCTCACGGCGGACGACATTCCGCACTTCCTCGTCATGGGTATCGCAGGCCTCGCGCTCCCCGGTACCACACCGTCCATGCGCGCACGCTTCATGGCCCTGCTCTTCGACTCGCTCAACCCCGCCAGCGCGTCCCCTCTCCCACCGGCAGGCGCGGAAACGGAAGACGACGACCTCCGCGCCGCGATCAGCGGCGTGGTCCGGGACTGACTCCCGGAGGCCGCGACTGACCCCAGTAGCGCCTGATTCGGTGGTACTGCCGGCCAGTAGAGACGCCTGGGCGGTTTGGCACCCTGAACCAAACTCTGGTCACCAGTGCACGTACCCCGTTGCGCGCGGGCCAGGTGTCCGGAGCGGGTCTTCTCAGCCCGCTCGAGGGAATAGCTGCGCAACTGCGGTGACCACGGCGGCGCGGCGGGCTGCGGTGGTGGAGTCGGTGGCGTGTTCGGCCGCGGTTTCGGTGAGAGTGGCGGCTATTGCCGACGAAGGCGAGGAGGTGCTCGGGCTTGCGTTCGTAGCGGCGGTGCAGCGGAGGCATCCGGCAAGCCGGGGAACCGTACGTTCAACGACCCATCGATGGCGGCCGAGCCGCTGCGACGGCACGATGCCGTTGCGGGCGATGCGGTGGCGTATGCCGCGGTTGCGGAGCCATCGTCGCAGGTGTTCGTAGTCGTAGCCCTTGTCCGCATGCAGTTTTGCCGGGCGTCTGCGTCGGGTCCACGGCGGGAGGAGATGGGCGGGATGACGCGCACAAGCGGCTCCAGGGCCTGGCTGTCGGGCATGTTGGCTCCGGAGATGCCCAGCGACAGTGAGCGCTTGCCAACCTGGTTGGCGCGGCGGGGGTGACGGCCGGACCGGCGTGAACAGCGCCGCCGCGAGGAGTGGGGAGCACAGCAGCGGGGGCCGCGGGAGCGGGGCGACGGGACGGCGAGCGGGTCTCATCGGGGGCCTCCCGTGGGCCGGTCGTCGTGGTGTCGCAGCGGAAGTTCCACGGTGAAGACGGCACCGCCCACGGCGTGGTTCGCCGCACGGTGGTGCCGCCGTGCACATGTACGTTCTCGGCAGTGATCGCGAGTCCGAGTCCGCTGCCCTCGGTGCGGGTCCTGGCCGTGTCCGGCTTGTAGAACCGTCGATGACATGAAGAAGGACGCTTTCGGGGATGCCGGGGCCGCTGTCCCGTACCTCCATGACCGCCCGCGTCTCCCGCCCGGCCCATTGAGCCCGTACAGAAGCAGCTCGACAGCGCGTGCGCAGGTCAAAGGACATGATTCAAGATCAGGCCTTCTTCGTCTCCCAGAAGTGCTACTCGACGCCCCCACGGAGAGGTCTTTCCTCACTCGGGCAGTGCCCCTTCACCGCGCCGCGTTCGGCGACGCGCCGCCGAGGCTCTCGCCACAACGGATCGGAGAGCGGGCACCGCCCCAGAGGCTGTCGCTTCGGTCACGCCCGGCCCGTGAAGTCCCACTCCCCGTGCCCCACTCGGAAAACGACGAACTCGCCGTCGCCGCGCAGGAATTCCGCGCCCTTGGGCGCGGTCGTCCGGTCGCGCGTCGGCGCCGGTACGTGTACCTCCGCCGTCGAGCCCACCGGCACCCGCACCGACATCCGCAGCTTCGCGTTCAGCCGCGACCAGGACACGGCGGCCTCGCCACGCACCGTACGGATCGACGTACGGGCCCAGTTGACTCCCGTTCGGGCGTCGGGGCGCACACTGAAGGTGCGGTAGCCGGCGTCCCCTGGGCGCAGTCCGGCCACGTTCTCGTACAGCCATTGCGCGACCGTGCCCAGGAAGTAGTGGTCGCGGGAGCGGGAATCCAGCGGCCACATCTCCCACATGGTGTCGGCGCCGTTGGCCTGCCAGTACCCCCAGCTCGGATAGGTGCGCTGCGTCGCGACGGCGTGTGCGACGTCCGGGCGGCCGTGAGCGCACAGCACCTTCAGCAGTACGCTCGTGCCCAGGCAGCCGGTGTTGAGGTGGTTGCCGCGCGCCTCGATGTCCGCCACCAGGCTGTCCAGGACGGAGGTGCGGGCGCCGGGCGGCACCAGGCCGAAGGCCAGCGGGATCGCGTTGTTCGTCTGCCGGTAGCCGGGGTCCTTCGCCGTGCGGTAGTGGCCCTCCGGGCTGAGGAACGCCTCGTTGAACGCGGTCTTCAGGTTCTCGGCCGCCTGACGGTACCGTTTCACGGCCTCGTCGTCACCCAGTAGTTCGCCCAGTTCAGCGGTGTGCAGCAGCGCCCGATGGAGGTACGCGGTCGCGGTCAGCCGGGTGTCCTCCGGGGGAATCTCGTAGCCGGGCGCCACCCAGTCGCCGAGCGCCGTGACCGACAGCCCGTCCCGCAGCCGGGCCAGTTCCCAGTCCAGGTACCGGGTCAGCGTCGCCCAGTGCTCGCGGGCGACGCGCTCGTCCCCGTACACCCGGTACAACTCCCGGACGACGAACGGGTAGACGGTCGTCCACTCGGGGGAGGGAGCCAGCTCCGCATAGCCCCAGCCGCCGCTCGGCACGATCACCGGCAGCTGTCCCTCGCCGCTCTGGCTGTCCGCCAGGTCGCCCAGCCACTTGGACAGGAACCGCTGCACCCCGAACGCGTACGTCATCACCGGCGTGCCGAGCTGGGCGTCGCCGGTCCAGCCGTTCTTCTCGTACATGGGGGTGTCGGTCGGGATGCCGTGCAGGTTGTTCAGGACCGTGCGGCGCATGGCCTGGTCCAGCCACTCGTAGAACGGCTCCGAGCAGGCGAACGAGCTGACCTCGTCGACCCGGGTGTGCACCAGCCGCCCCAGCACGTGCTCCGGTGACGGACGCGCTGGCAGGCCGTGGACCTCCACGTAACGGAAGCCCTTGTACGAGAACTTCGGCTCCCACACCTCACTCGCACCGCCCGCGCAGATGTATTCGTCCGTCTGGAACCGGCCCGGCACATGGCCGGTCTCGGCCTGCACACTGCCGTCGGCCTTCAGCTTCTCGCCGTGCACGAGCCGCACGACGGTGCCCTCCTCTGCGCCGCGGACGGTGAGACGGGTCCAGCCCGCCATGGTGCGGCCCATGTCCACCACGTACACCCCGGGGCGGAGCTCGGAGATCTCCGCCGGCCGTACCGTCTCCACGATCTCGATCGGGTCGTACGGCTGCGCCTTGAGCGTGCCACGCGGGGCCTGCTGCACGCCCGCCGTCCGCCAGGCGCTGTCGTCGAAGCCGGGACTGCTCCAGCCGCGCGGGGCTCGGCGTGCGTCGTAAGTCTCGCCCGCGTAGAGGGAGTTGGACCGGGTCGGTCCCTCGGTGATCCGCCACTCGCCGTCCGAGGCGATGGTGGTGTGCGAGCCGTCGGGGTGGTCGATCTCCAGCTGGGCCAGCAGCCTGGGCTCGCCGTGCCACGGCGGGCGGTGCCAGTTCCAGACGTTGGGGGTCGTCATGCCGAAGAACCCGCGGCCGAGCGTGACACCGATGGCGTTCTCGCCGCGCCTGAGCGAGTCGGTGACGTCGTGGACGGCGTAGAGCACGGTCTCGTCGTAGTCCGTGAAGCCGGGGTCGAGCACCTGACGGCCGACCCTGCGGCCGTTGATCTCGGCCTCGTAGTAGGCGAGTCCGCTGATGTGGAGGCGGGCCCGGGAGATCCGCTTGCGCACGGTGAAGGCACGGCGCAGCAGCGGCGCGGGCTGCTCCGGCACAGCGACGCTCACCCCGCTGCCCCAGGGCCCCTGCCCGTACGGGGCGAGCACGGCGGCCTCGGCCCAGGCGGCGTCGTCGAACTCCGGGCGCTGCCAGCCTTCTTGGGGCTCGGTAGTGGAAACACGCCAGCCGGTGCCGGTGACCGACTCGTACGTGCGCCCTTCCGCGCCGCCGCCTCCCGTCTCCACCACCAGCCGGACCAGCAGGCCTCCGGGATTCACGGAGGCGCCGGGACGGTTGGTGGCACGGGCGGCGAGCACCACGAGGGGGCCGGCCGCGCGGACCTCCTCGGTGACGTCGACCGCACGCCCGGTGCGCCAGCCGTCCTGCTGCTCCGGCGCGTGCAGCACCTGCCGGCCGTCCAGATGGAGCGTGAAGTCGTCGTCGGCGGTGGCGACCACGGTGGCCCGCCGCACCGCCGTGCCCTCCGGCAGTCGCAGCCCCGCCCGGAACCAGCACGGCCCCACGGGGGCGTCGGAGGACGTGGCGCCCCGCGACCAGATCCATGAGGCACCGGAAAGGCTGAGTGGCTGCGACGGCGGGTCCGCGCCGATCCAGCGGGCACCAGCGGCCTGCCAGTCGGTCTCCGACAACGTTGTCTCCCACCAGCCGGACTCGCTCCAGCGGGAGGGCCGCCCGGCGCGGTCCCAGACACGTACCCGCCAGTGGTAGCGGGTACGGGGGCGGAGCCCAGGCCCCTCGTAAGGAACGCCCACGCTGCGGTCGGAGGCCACCTTCCCCGAGTCCCAGACCAGCCTGGCCCCGGCTCCGGAACCGTTCGCGAGCGCCCCGGGGTCGAGGGCCACCTGCACCTGGTACGCGCTCTGCCGGGCGCCGCGCCCCGAGGCGGACAACTCCCAGCCCAGGCGGGGGCGTTCAACGTCGGTGCCAAGGAGCCGATCGGTGTACTCGACGGTGGTGCGCTCGACGCGGAGGGCTCCGGCGAGGTCGCCCTCCGCCCCCGGCACCGCCGGGCCGGCGGCCGCCGCCGGGGTGGCGGACAGCGCGGTGAACCCGGCGCCCGCGCCGGCCGTCGTGCCTTTCAGGAAGAGTCTTCGGTTCCAGGACTGGCCCATGCGTTCCTCGCTCGCTGTATCGCCGCGGACAACGAAAAACCGTGCTTGAATCGATTCAAATTCCTTCTTGCCGGGCCATGTTATGTACGTGAGTGACGCCCAACAAGGTCTGTGACAGCGGTGGTTCGGGAACAGCCGTCGGCGGGTGGACGCCATCGCGTCCCCCCGCCGACGGCCGGCGCGCACTCCGGTCCGGTCAGCCCCCTCCCTAGGTGGGGGCTTGACCCGGAATCTTGGACACGGGCTATGCGGCTGGGGCCAGGGTAGTTGATGTTGTGTCGAGTGCTGTCTCGTAGGCGATGGGGCTGCGTTGTCCGAGGCTGGAGTGGCGGCGTCGGGTGTTGTAGCGGTGCAGCCAGCGGAACAGGTCGAGGCGGGCTTCGCGCTCGTCGGCCCAGGCCCTGCGGCCCCTAGAGTCTCCCGTTTGCAGGTGGCGTTGAAGGCCTCGGCGAGCGCGTTGTCCGCCGAGCTGCCGACGGCACTCATGCTCTGGATCACGGCCGCCCGGTGGCAGGCGTCGGCGAACGCCCGGCTCGTGTACTGGGCGCCGTGATCGGTATGCACGACGGCGCCGGCGAGGCTGCCGCGGCACCGTTCGGCTGCGGCAGAGATAGGTGATGTCGCCGACGTACTTCGTGTTCGGCTCACTCGCGGTGACGTCGCGGCCGATCAGGTCCGGGGCCTTCGCCGCGGCCGGGTCCGCAACAGTGGTGCGGTGCCTGCGACGCAGCCGCACGCCTGCCAGGCCGGCTTCGTCGAGTTCGCTCTCCGACAGCCCGAGCGTGCTGCGGACGTGCTCGGGGCTGTCGCCGTTCTTGAGCATGGAGGCGGCCGTGGCGGTGAAGGCGTTGACGGGCATCGGATCTCCGGTCGGGGAATCGTTGGGGGTCGTGAGGTGCGGGAGCAGGCGCACGAGGTCGCCTTCGCCGCCGGGCAGTCCGAGCGCACCCAGCAGGTCGGCGAGGTCGTCCTTGTCCCTGGCATGGCGGGCGACCACCAGCGACGCGGCAGTGCTCTGTCCGTTGCTGATGGGGGTGAGCTCGAGGGCCTCGGCTCAGGGCCTCTTTCATGTCGGTGAACACGAACCGGCCCTCCTACGCGGCCCTGGTGCGGGGCTTGCACTGCGCGAGGTCCAGGAGCTCGCGATTGCGCTTCTTCTGGTTGTCAGTGAGCGGCCGAGCCTTCGCGCCCTGGCGGTGCCAGAGCGGGGACGCGGGCGGCTCGGGGTAGGCGAGGGCGTGGTCAGCCTCGCGTTGGATGCTGTTCATGGGAGCCTCCGGTGGAGGGTTCAGGCATGGCCGTCGTCACGCTTGCCTTTGGGCTGGTGGGAGGCGAACCTGCCGAGACGGGCCTCGGCCGGGTGCGCGGCGATCCAGTCCTCAGCGCACGTCTTGTGCACGGGCTCGCCGGAGTGGGAACGCATCGGCGCGGGCCGCGTGCACAGCACGCACGGCAGGTCCTGCCAGCGGTCGAAGTGCCGGGCATCCCGCCAGTCCAGGAGCGCGCCCGGAGCCGGGATGAGGCCCGGCTCCCACAACGGCTTCCGGCGGCGGCCGGCGCGCGGCGTCGGCTCCGGTGCGGGCTGCGCACTCATGCGGACAGGCAGGGCGGTGCCGGTACGGCCGGCGCGGCGGCCGTTGACCGTGTCGGCGTAGACGTCCTCAACGGTCGCCGGATACGGGAACGTCTCCGCCCCGTCTTGACCTTGTGCATGGCCAAGTCGGCGCGGCGCAGGATGCGGCTGGCGTCCTCGCCGGGCAGATCCGCAGCGCGGGCCGATCCCGACCGACATGCCCACACGCAGGGTGCGCCCGTCATGGGTGAGGGGCTGCTGCAGCTGCTCGCGCAGCGCCGTGATGTCTGCGAGCGCGGACGCGTGCGGCAGCACGGCAGTGACAGCGAATTCGTCCCCGCCCAAGCGGGTCGCGACCGCCTTGCGGCCTGCCGACCATGCGACCAGGCGCCGGCCCATGGTGCGGATGACGGCGTCGCCGGCGGCGTGCCCGAAGGTGTCGTTGACCGTCTTGAAGCCGACGGCGTCGAGCACCAGGACGTGCACGCCGCCCCGGCGTGCGGTGTGCAGGAGCCGTTCGGTGAAGGCCAGGACATCGGCCCGACCGGGCAGGCCGGACAGCGAGTCGCGGCGGGCGGCCTCCAGCTGACGGCGGACCCGGACATCGTCAGCGAGGGCGGCGAGCGCGAGCGGCACGGCGGCCCGCGGCGATGACGAGTGTGCGAGACAGCTGCCGTAAGGCGCCGGTTGCAGGCATGATGAGATTTCCGTTCCCCGCCCGTGCGGGCGGACATGGGAGAGGCGCACCCCGAGCTGTCCAGGCGTGGGGGTGCGCCTCCTGCTGTGTGAGCGTCAGAACCGTGGTTCGTCCGGCCAGGAGTCACGGACACCTAGGAGGCGTATGCGGAGTTCCCTCCGGTCGGACCAGCAGCCGCATGTCTCCATCTCCGGTTGGGACGCGGCGGGCCGCAGCAGGAGCTCGATGCGGTTCAAAGTCTGGAGAAGGACGGATTCCGGACCCTGGTGCTGGGCCAGGCCTTCGCCGTGCAGATCTGCACCCTCACCGCCTGACGCGGGAGTTCTCACCTGAGGCACAGAAGCAACAGGGACCACATACGAGACGGCGGCATCCCCCTCCCAGGGGATGCCGCCGACCGTATCCGCACCAGCACCCCGCCGCCGACCCGCGGTTCGGATCGGCGGCCCCGCTTTCACGCGCTCGATGCGAGCTCGTGGAAGCTGCTGCGGTGGAAGACCATCGGGGGGACGTCGGGATACATGGCGAGCGCCTCGATCTTCAGCAGCACGATCGCGTGATCGCCCGCCTCGACGATCTCGTAGATCGAGCACTCCAGCCACAGCGTGGCGCCGTGCACGAAAACCGCCCCACTGTCGGTGGCGACCCAGTCAACGGTGTCGAAGCGTCGACCGTTCTTCGATGCGAGCGAACGCGCCACTGCACCGTGCTCGCCGGCCAGCACGCTCAGCCCCAGGCGGCTTGCCCCGGCCAGCCGGGGCCAGGTCGAAGAGGTGTTCGCCACGCAGACGGATACCAGGGCCGGGTCCATCGAGACGGAGGTGAACGAGCTGGCGGCCATTCCCTCCGGGGCGTCGTCCACCATCCCGCAGAAGGCGGTCACTCCACTGGGGAAGCAGCCGAACGCCTGCCGAAGCAGGACACCGTCGAACTGGCTGTCGGATGCCCGGATCACGGCGTCACCGCCGGGACGAACTTCCTGGCCGACTCGAGCCAGATGGCCAGCTCCGGCGCGGTCGCGTACTCCGAGTCGACCAGGTACAAGCTCGGCGCGGGACAGCTGGCTCCGATCTCGACCAGCACCGGACGCAGGGTCAGTTCGGGCGCGAGAGCGTGCTGAAGGCCGGCCCCCAGCATGACGGGGAATGTCGGGATCCCGCCGAGCTCGCCCTGCCCGAACTGGTCGAGAAACAGCTTGAGCAGACCCGTGTACGTGGCCTTGAACGTAGGTGACGCCACCACGAGCGAGTCGGCACCGAGCACCGTGGCCTTGGCTTCGGCCACCTTGGGGTCACCCCATCCGAGCAGTCCGGCCCCGAGATCGACCACATCGATCACTGCGGTGGGCGCTCTCCCGCTGAGCTCGTGAGCGATCAGCTCCGCGGCGGCCCTGGTACGCGACATCGGCTTGGGGTTACCGACCACGACGACCGTCATATGAGTCCTCCATAGCATCAGACGAATGCTGACCCCGTCAGTGAAGGAGCGGCGGATTTCCCGGTCAGGTGCGCGCAGTAAACCTTCCATTGCGCCGCTGTCGCCCTGTCGACAGGACCGCCAGAGCGGCGCAATCGTCGCGGAACGGTCGTGATCCGCCGGTGACACGCCGCCTGGCTAGCTTCCCATAGCAAGATCGGCGGCAGCTTCGGAGTGCCGCCGTCGCACGGAGTGAGCGGGAGGCCGGGTTGCAAGCCGACAAGTTCCACCTGGGTTGGTTCATGAACGGCTACCGCGTGCACGGCTGGCGGGACCAGTGGATCGGCACCCACAAGTCCGAGGGAATGCTCCCGGACTTCTACGTCGACATGGCGCGCTCCCTGGAACGCGCGTGCTTCGACTACTTCATCCTCGAGGACTCGTCGTTCGTGCCCGACGCCTGGCAGGGCAAGCACGACTTCTACCTGGAGAACGCGTACGCGGTCCCCAAGTTCGACCCGTCGGTCCTGGCCTCGATCCTCACCCAGAACACCTCGCGCCTGGGGATCGTCGCGACGCTGGCGATCACGGAGTACCCGCCGTACCTGCTCGCACGGCTCGTCTCGACGATGGACCATGTCTCCCGTGGCCGGGCCGGGTGGAACATGGTCACCGCGAGCTCGGACCGTGCGGCGCAGAACTACGGCCATGACGCCCAGCCGGATCACGACGTCCGCTACGACATGGCCGAGGAGTTCACCGAGCTGGTCGTCAGACTCTGGGAATCCTGGGAGCCGGGCTCCATGGTGGTCGACCAGGACGGGGTCTTCGCCGACCCGGCCAAGGTCCACCCGGTGCACTTCCGGGGGAAGTTCTACAAGTCGCGGGGACCCATCAACTCTGCCCGCTCCCCGCAGGGAAGGTCGGTCATCGTCCAGGCGGGCGGATCGCCCAAGGGCCGTGCTTTCGCCTCGAAGTACGCGGACTCGATCATCGCCTCGGCGACCACGGTCGAGCAGATGAAGGAGTACCGCGACGACGTCCGGGCCCGTGCCGAGGCGCACGGTCGCGACCCGGACTCCGTCAAGGTGCTTTTCCTGGTGTCGCCGGTCCTGGGTGAGACCCATCAGGCGGCCGTGGACCGTCGACAGCGGGCGCAGGAGGAGGCGGCCGCCAACCCGGTGACGCGCCTTGCCGGGATGGGCTATGCGACGGACATCGACTTCTCGGTTTTCGACCTGGACACCCCGGTCAAGGACCTGGCGTCCCAGCTGGTGACCAACGGCCACCAGAGCTCGCTGCAGCAGTTCGTCGCCCACAACGGGGACCGCACTCTGCGCGAGGTCGCCGCGCAGTCGTCCACCAGCGCGGGGCAGCGCGTCGAGCTGCTGGGAACGCCCTCCGAGGTCGCCGACCAGATGGGCGATGTCATGGCCACGGTGGGCGGGGACGGCTTCCTGCTCACCCAGGACGTCCTCACGCGGCGCTCCATCAGCGAGGTCTGTGACGGTCTCGTACCCGAGCTCCAGAAACGCGGGCTGACACGGACCTCGTACACCTACGAGATGTTCCGCGACAACCTGCTCGAGTTCTGAGGTGGCCTCGCCGTCCTGCGGTGTGCCCCGATCCCCGGTCGAGCGCGCGGAAATCCAACGGAAGAGCTTGCGGGTGCTCACCCTGGGCCAGGTTGTGGGTGCCGGTGCGCTCGGCGCGGCTGTCACCATCGGCGGCTTCGTGGTCGAGGGAATCGTCGGCGCTGCCACCCCGTGGGTGGGGCTGTCGACCGCGGCTGTCACGGCGGGCTCGGGAGTCATGGCGCAGGTGCTCGCCCGGGTCATGGCGCGACGCGGACGGCGGGTCGGCATGCAACTGGGCTACGGACTCGCCGCCTCGGGAGGCCTTGTCGCCTGTGCCGGCGTGCAGATCTCGTCCCTCGTGGTCTTCCTGTGCGGCCTCCTGCTGTACGGCGCGGGCTCTGCCACCAACCTGCTCGCCCGGTACGCGGCGACCGACCTGGCCGAGCCTGACCAGCGAAGCAGGGCGATGGGCCGGATCCTGTTCGCGGCCACCTTCGGAGCGATCTTCGGCCCGACTCTCGTCGGACCGGCAGAGGCACTCGGTCAATCAGTGTTCGGGCTCGAGAAGTACGCCGGCCCCTGGCTCCTGAGCTCGTTCTTCTTCGTCTGCGCGATGGTCAATGTGGGCGTACGGCTACGCCCCGATCCCTTGGCGGTCTGGGCGGAGGGCAACATCGCGATCGTCGCCGCCCGGCAGGTCCGCGTCACCGACTCACTACGGGTGATCGCCACCGTATCCGCGGCCCGGCTGGCCCTGCTCACCATGGTGGTCGCCCAATCGGTGATGGTCGGCGTGATGGCCATGTCACCGATCGAGATGAAGACGCACCACAACGAAATGATCATCCCTTTCGTGGTCTCCGCCCACATGGCCGGCATGTTCGCCTTCAGCCCGCTCGTCGGTCGCTTCGCGGACCGGTTCGGGCGGCTGGTGACGATGCGGAACGGCGCGCTCGTGCTCGCCCTCGCCGGCTGTACCGGGACGGTGGCGGGCCATGTCACCGCAATGTTCGTCTCGATGTTCACCGTGGGGCTCGGCTGGGCGCTCGTGTTCATCGGCGCGTCGACGCTTCTGGTGGACACCGTCACCTCCGGTGACCGGGTGCACGTCCAGGGCGCCGTGGACTTCGTCACCGCCGTGTCCGGCGGAGTTGCCGGGGTCCTGTGCGGGTTCCTGCTCAGCTGGGTCGGGTTCCCCGCGCTCGCTCTGGGCTCTGCGGGCCTGAGCCTGCTGATCCTGCTCGGGGTGTCCGGTCAGCGGCGACGGGAGCAGGCTGCGGTGGAGGCCGGATGACCACGGACGAGGCACGATCCACTCCGCGCCGGGCCGGCCCCGCGCCGTCGAACTCGCTGCGGGCGCTGTTCCAGGTCCCCGGATACCGCTACCTCTGTGTCAGCTCCGTCGTCTGGCACACCACGCGGTGGGGGGGCCTGTTCACCACGAGTTACCTGCTGACCCAGATGTCCGGTTCGCCCATCCTCAACCAGCTTGTCGGCGCGCTCGTCTTCGCGCCGATGCTCGTCGGCGGCTTCCTGGCCGGGGTGATCAGCGACCGGCTGGACCGGCGCAGGCTCGTCCGTTGCGTCCAACTGGCACTCATCCCGGTCCAGTTCGCGATGTTCGGTCTTGTCCAGTCCGGACGGGTCGAGATCTGGATGACCCTCCCCTTCATGTTCGCGCTGGGCATCGGCGGCCTGGTGAACATGACCGCACAGCGTCCCCTCATCTACGAGACCGTCGGTCCGCGTTTCGCCGGTCAGGCGATGACGATCGAGGCCACCGCCCAGGCGGGTTCGGCCATGTTCGGCACGCTCGCCGGTGGAGCGCTCATCGACCACGTCGGCATGGGGGCGGGGTTCGCCGGCATGGGCGTACTGCTCTGTGTCTCGGCTTCCTTGCTGTGGCTGGTCCCCCGGCCTCGCCATGCCACCCCGCACGCCCCCGCCGCGCGCGTGTCGATCGCCGCGCAGGCCGCCGCCAGCATCAGGTTCGCCCGGCGCAGCAGACGCCTGATGGCCACTCTGGGCGTGACCGTGGCCATGAACCTGTTCATGTTCGGCTACATCCCGCTGGTACCTCTCGTGGCCGGTGAGTTCTCCCACGACGCCGTGCTCGCCGGCGCCCTCGGCGCCGCTTCGGGCTGCGGTCAGATCCTGTGCGGAACCGTCCTGAGTGCCTGGCCCTTGCACCGGCGCGGGCTGGTCTTCGCGGTCGGCTCGATGATCGCCCTGCTCGGCTTGTTCTGCTTTTCCATCGCACCCGTATTCGAGCTCGCGTTCCTCGCGCTGTTCGTGGCCGGGTTGGGCCAGGCCGCGTTCGGGTCCATGCAGAGTCTGCTCGCGATCGAGTCGGCACACGCGACCGAACGCGGCGTCGCTCTCGGGGTGCTCAGCACCGCGATCGGCGCGATGCCGATCGGGATGGTGGTGATCGGAGCGGGTGCCGAGCTGCTCGGCACCCGGAACGCCCTGATGCTGTCGTCCCTGGTCGGGATGGCAGCGGTGCTGACGGTCGTACTGCGCCTGCGGGACCTGCTGTCCGCCGCCCCGGAGACCGCTCTCCGACCCGCTTCCGGGGCCTGAACACCCCTCCGGCCGCGACGGCTGCCCGTGGGCACACAGGGCGTACGCGAGCCCTGTTGCGACATTCACGATCTTGACTTTTCCGGGCGTCCTCCTCGCATCGGAGCCTTCGTTACAAAACCCTTATGTGTGGAGAACCAGGCGCAATAGTAAAGCCACGGTGATGACGCTGCGGTGTCACACACCGCCGCTTTGATCTGGTCAACCAGCGTGGAGACGAGCCGAACGCCTCGACTCCTTCCTCACCGCACTGTCCCAGTGGCTCTGTGAGAACCGCCGTAGGAGGCGTCCTTGCCCACCGAGATCAAAACCCAGCGCAGGCCGGAGCCGCGCACCCAGCTGAGCCGTCGCAGCCTGCTCAAAGCAGCCGGCATCACGCTCGGCGGCGTCAGCCTGCTGAGCCTGCTCGAGGCGTGTGGCGATGGAGCCACCGAGGAGGACGGCGCCGGCAACCTCACCCTGCGCATGCCGTTCCTGCAGGACATGCAGGTCCCCGACCCGGACATCATGTACGAGGGCGAGGGCGTCCAGGTCATGGAGGCGTGTTACGACGGCCTCGTCACCTACAAGTCCGGTACCGCCGAGATAGTGCCGCAGCTGGCGGACTCCTGGACGGTGTCCAAGGACCAGCTGACCTACACCTTCACGCTGAAGCCGGACGTCAAGTTCCACGACGGGACACCCGCCGACGCCGAGGCGTGGGTGAAGAGCTTCAAGCGGCGGGCCGGGGTCAAGCAGGGACCGGCCTACATGGTGGAAGGGATCGAGAAGGCCGAGGCGAAGGACGCGACAACCCTCGTCGTCAAGCTCAAGGAGCCCAACAACGCCTTTCTCCACTACGCGGCCTGCCCGTGGAAGATGCTGGTGACCAGCCCGACGGCGGTCGCCAAGCAGGAGGTGGGCGGCGACCTCGCGCAGAAGTGGCTCAAGACCCACGACGCGGGCACCGGCCCCTACGTCATGAAGGAGTTCGTGCCGGGAAGCCACTACGTCCTGGAAAGATTCGACGGCTACTGGGGCAAGCGGCCTTACTTCAAGTCGATCCGAATCCAGATCACCCCCGAGATCGCGACCCAGAAACTCCAGTTGGACCAGGGTGCGTTCACCCTGGTCAGCCACGGGTTCGCCATCGCGGACGTGCTCGACTACCGGAAGAACAAGAAGTTCTCGGTCACCACGACCACCGGCGCGTCGATGATGGCGCTCTACATGAACCCTGACGCCGGCATGTTCAAGGACAAGTCCCTGCGCCAGGCGATGATGACCGCCATCGACCGCGCCGCGGCCGTCGCGACGTCCTTCAAGGGGCTCACCACGGTCCAGCACAACTTCTGGCCGGAGGACATGTTCCCCGATGGGCTCGCGCCCTTCAATCCGAAGGTCGACCTGGGCGGGCTGACCGAGAAGATCGCCTCGTTGTCGAACAAGAAGGTCGACTTCGCCTGGGTGTCGTCCAACGGCGCACCGGCCCAGCAGATGGCCGAGCTGATCCAGACCCAGCTCGCCCCGACCGGGCTGGAGATCAGCATCCGGGCGATGCCCTCGGCGGAATGGTTCGACCTGTGCAACCAGCCGGCTGACAAGCGGCCCGACTTGCTCCTGGCGACGATGGGAGGCGACGCGCTGCACTTGGACACCGCGCTGCGGATCTTCCTGCGCACGGGCGCGAAGCCCCTGAACGCGTTCCAGTACGGCAACGCCGAGGTGGACAAGCTCATGGACGAGGCGATCACCAAGGGCACCGAGGACAAGACCAACGAGGTCTATCTGCGGATCACCAAAATCATCGCAGACGAGGCCTTGTGGGTTCCGTTGTGCCGTATCCCGCAGAACTTCGTCACCCATTCCGACATCGGCGGTGTCGAGCTCGATTCGTACCTTCCCTACATCTTCGACTCCGCGAAGATCAAACGGGTCTGACCCGGTGGCGGCGTGCTGGCCGGCAGAGGGGCGCTCGGAGGGTGCGATCCGAACAGGGACGGTGCACGCCCGAGACTGTCGCGCATCTGCCCAGCAGGTACCCGGACCTGGGCGCGGACACGTCGCACGCCCCGCGGCGGCAGCGCCTCGGGCCTGGTCGTCCGGCCGCCGGACAAGCGGGCCCACGCCCGAGGAGACCGAGCGGATCCTGCTCGACGAAGAGCTGCGGATCCCGTTCCGCTCCGACCTGACGACCTTGTCCCGCACAAGTGGCTGGGGGCTGGAGCAGAGCTCCCAGCTCACCTACGCCTGCACGCCAACACGTTGAGGAGGGCACGAATCATGACCAGTACCAGCACTCACGGGAACAGCGCCGCCGCACTCGCCGAACCACCGCCCATGTCCCGCGCTCGGGTGGAGGACCTCACGGTCACCTTCAAGCGACGAGGAGTGCCCGTTCACTCCCTGCGAGGCGTCACCCTCGACATCCACCCCGGCGAGATCCTCGCCGTCGTCGGTGAGTCCGGCTCGGGCAAGAGCGTGATGACTCTGGCCCTGCTCGGGCTGCTCGCCGGCGACCCGATGCCCCTGATCACCGGAAAGGCCGAGGTGTGCGGCGTCGACATGGTGTCGGCGTCGGAAGTGGAGCGGCGCCGCGTACGCAAGCTGCACCTCGGTGCGGTGTTCCAGGACCCCATGACCTCGCTCAATCCCACGATGCGCATCGGTCGCCAAGTGGTGGAGGCGGCCGGGTCGGAGGAAGAGGCGCTGCGGCTGCTGGACCTCGTGGGCGTCCCGGATCCCCAACGGCGGATGAAAGCGTTCCCCCATGAGCTCTCAGGCGGGCTCAGGCAGCGCGTGATGATCGCCATGGCGGTCGCCGGCAAGCCTGACCTGGTGATAGCCGACGAGCCCACCACGGCACTAGACGTGACGGTGCAGGCCCAGGTCCTCGCACTCATCCGTGACCTCTGCGACAAGCTCGGCACGTCCTTCGTCCTGGTGACTCACGACATCGGCGTGGCCTCCCAGGTGGCCGACCGGATCGCGGTCATGTACGGCGGCCGGGTGGCCGAGATCGGGAAGACGGACGAGGTCCTGCGAGCACCGTCACACCCGTACACGGTGGGCCTGCTGAACGCCCGGCTGGATCTCAGTCTGCCGACGGGCCGGCAGATCCCGGCGCTCGCGGGTGAACCGCCGGACCCGCGGGCCCATCCGAGCGGTTGCGCCTTCGCGCCTCGGTGCTCGGCGGCGATCCTTGACTGCGCCGAAACACTGCCGGTGCCGACCCCGGCGTCCACGCACTCCGGTGTGGCGGCCTGCATCGTGCCCGGAGCGACGACGCAAGAGGCGGTACGCGCCGCCTCACCATCGTTCCGCCCCATGGCCGAGGTCGACGACGGCGCTCCCGCGCTGCGGATCAACGGCGTCAACAAGCAGTTCACGGTCAGGCGCGGGCTGCTGCAGAAGGACCAGTTGCACGCGCTGCGCAACGTGATCCTGGACATCGCTCCCGGTGAGTCGATGGCCGTGGTGGGCGAGTCCGGATCGGGGAAGTCGACGCTGCTCCGGGTCGTCGCCGGGCTGATGGCGCCCGACGGTGGGACCGTCGAGCGGCTCGGCGGCCGGCCCCAAATGGTGTTCCAGGACGCCGGTGCCTCTCTCACGCCCTGGTTGACCGTCGGCGAGATCGTCGGCGAGCGGCTGCTCAAGGAGAAAGGCAGGGCGGACCGCCGGGAGCTGGTCGACCGGGCACTGCTTCAGGTGGGGCTTCCCCCGGACGTGGCGGGCATCAAGGCGGGCATGCTTTCGGGAGGTCAGCGCCAGCGGGTCGCGTTCGCCAGGGCCGTCATCGTCCCTCCGAAGCTGCTGCTGTGCGACGAGCCCACCTCCGCTCTGGACGCGTCCCTGGCCGCGTCCGTGCTCAACCTGCTTCAGGATCTGCGGCGCGAGCTCGGAATGGCCGTCATGTTCGTCACCCATGATCTGGCCGCCGCGCGCTTCATCTCCGACCGCACCGCGGTGATGTACCTCGGGCAGATCGTCGAGCTGGGGCCGACCGAGGAGGTCATCACCTCGCCCAAGCATCCGTACACCAAAGCCCTGCTCGCCGCGATTCCCACCCCTGGGGCAGCCCCCGTGCGCCTGCCGGGCGAGCCGGCGAGTCCGCTCTCAGTGCCGTCGGGTTGCTCGTTCCACCCGCGCTGCCGCGAACGGATCGACCGCTGCTCGACCGAGGCGCCGTTCCTCTACTCCATCAGCGGCACGGGTGGCCGGGAGGCCTCGTGTCATCTCTCCAGGCTCCCCGCGAAGGAAGGGTGACTGGGCGTGGATCACCCCGCCGACCAGGGGCGATCCACGGGCACGGCGGCGCAATGCGGGTGCCATGGCGGCGCATTCGTCGTGACACCGACGGGGGATGTCATGGGGTCAGCAAGAACCGAGGCACGCGACGGCGCGGTGCCGAGCGGCCCGGCGATCCAGTTCGCGGCAGCGGAGGCAGCAGGAGAGGCAGGCAGACGCACATGACGAAGTTCCACCTGGGTTGGTTCATGAACTTCACGCCGCCGGACTGGCAGTCCGAGTGGGCTTCGCCGGACGTGAAGAACTGG
>JODI01000149.1 GCA_000720805.1 Streptomyces violaceoruber | reverse complement strand
CAGCCGTGCCGCCCGCGGGTCGACGGCGGCGCGGGCCTGGAGGTGCAGAAATGCGGTGCTGAGGTACATGTCGAGCGAACCGGGAGACTGTTCGAGCCCGGTGAAACCCCTGCGCTTCTCAGGCGGGAGAGAGTTGACGAAGTCCCACACTGAGGGATGCAGGTTAGGCGTTCCGGAACCTACGAGACTCGTGTTACTGAAAACCGTGCCGTCAATGAGCAGAGAAGAAGCCACCGCCGGGAAAGTTTCAGACAAAATAATCCTCCGCGTCAGAGTCCGGCAGTCCTTGGATGAACCGCGAGAACGCGTCGAATTCGTTGACGCCTAGATAGTATCCACCGGTGTGATGGAGGTGGAAAAGGCGACCTTTCTCGTCTGCCAGGATGATGCCGTATTCAGATGTCTCATATCCGACGGGGAACAGATCGACACCGAGACCGCTACTCAATTCCTTGATCGCGGCCGCATCTCCGTCGTAACCGAGAGTGGGATCCATTACCCAGGTGCATCCGGGAGTATTTGGCTGAGGAAGGTGCAGCATGCCGTATGAGTGGAGAAATCGTACTGCCGCCGGCACCGGCGGGAGCGGGACTCCCTGCCGCCCAGAATCCCGTAGCCGAAGACTGATGAGATCCTCGGCCTCTTGGCCGATGTCACGCCCAGGAGACCAGCCGCTCGCCGTGAGCCAGTGGAGTACTTCTTCCGTCGGCTGTACCAAACTCATGTGTCGGTCTCTTCTCGGAGTTGAAACATCGAGATGCCGCTGGAACGCCAAGCTGGGGTGCACGTGTGAGCCGACTTCGTGATGCACGCGACCGAGGGCTGACTCCCCTTTTGCGGGGCCGTCAACCCGTGTGCGGCACCTAGTACTCCAGCTGTAGATCGCGATCTTCATGTCTGGGCGGCTTGTCGCTGGTAGTGGCTGGTCTGGGATCGGGCCTGGTGGCGGCGTCGCCAGTGGGACCAGTCGAGCCGGTGGGCAGCGCCGTGGACGGGCAGGACGATGAGCGCGGTGAACAAGTGCTGGATCTCGTTACAGCTCAGCGGTATGAGCCCGTCCGGCTCCGGGTAGTGGGCGTGTTCGTCGGCGCGGACGACGGTGAGGAAGGCGTGGGCGAGCATCGCGAGGGTGACCCAGCGGTGCCAGGACGTCCAGCGTCTGACCTGGTGTTCGTCCAGTCCGGCTAGGCCCTTGCCGCACTGGAAGGTCTCCTCGACTGTCCATCTGCGTCCGGCGACCCGCACCAGGGTGGACAGCGGCACCTGGGTGGCTGAGTAGCAGCGATAGAAGGCGAGTACACGGGTGCGCCGGTTGCGGCGGACGAGCAGCTGATGGTGGCCGGGACGGTCGTCGGCGATGTCGGCCAGGGCCCAGTCGTAGAAGCGGTGCCCCTTGGCGCCGGCACCGGCGGACAACTTCTGCCAGGCCCCTGCGGGCAGCTTCTTGACCAGGGCGTCGGCGCGGAACTTGCCCGCGCGGGTGGTGATCTGGTGGTCGCAGGCGACGGCGAGTACGTAGCCGATCTCACGTCTCTCCAGCTCGCTTCGCAGGCGTGGGTTGCCTCCGTAGACCTCATCACCGGCCACCCAGGATGCGGCGACGCCGGCATCCAGGGCACGGCCGATCATGCGGGCGGCGAGGGCGGGTTTCGTGGTGAAGCCGACGGCGTCGGGTATCCCGGCGGCCCGGCAGCGGGCCGTGTCCTGGGTCCAGGAATGCGGGACATACAGCTCCCGATCGATCGCCGCGTGCCCGAGCGGGGTGGAGTAGGCGAGGTAGACGGCGACCTGGCTGTTCTCGATGCGCCCGGCGGTTCCGGTGTATTGGCGCTGGACGCCGACTGTGTGCGTGCCCTTCTTCAGGTCACCTGTCTCATCCACGACCAGCACCGCGTCCTCGTGGTGCAGGCGCTCGACGACGAAGCCGCGGATGTCGTCGCGTACCGCGTCGGCGTCCCACTTGGCCCTCGACAGCAGGTGCTGCAGACCGTAGGGGGTCGTATCCCCGGCATGCTCGGCGAGCGTCCAGCAGTTCTTGCGCGGCAGGTCCGACAACAGCCCGAGCACGAACGCCCGTGTCCGGCGCCTGGGTTCCACCCGCACGAACCGTCCCGCGATACGGCCCACCAGGACCTCGAACGTCTCCTGCCAGCGGCCAGGATCTATGCTGTGACCTGCGGCCACTGTCTGATCTTCTGTCTTCACACACCGATGATCACTGGTGGCCGCACCTGTCGGTGAACCTGGAGTAGCCAATGACCTCGTCCGGCCCCGTCACCCGCGACCTGCTCGAAACCTTTGACGACGTACGTTCCAGAACCTTCGCTCGCCTTGACGGCCTCACCGACGCCGAATACCTCTGGGAGCCCGTCGCCTCGTGCATGACACTCCGGGCCGATGCGGATGGCGTGTTCCGTGCCGACCCGCGGCCCACAGGCGATGTCCGCCCGGCGCCGTTCACGACGATCGCCTGGCGAATCTGGCACATCGGGGCCGACTGCCTGCGCGGCTACGGCCGCTTCTTCGAGGGCCAATCCCAGAGCGGCGACGACCGGCACCTGTGGCCGGGCACAGCGACCGAGGGCGTCCAGATGATGGCCAACGACTGGTCCCGATTCCGAACCCAGATCGCGTCCCTCGGCGATGACCGTCTCCTCCAACCCATGGGTTCCCGCGCTGGCGTTTACGGTCACGAGAGCTACCTACTGCTGGCCCTCCACGCCTTGGACGAAGCCGCTCACCACGGTGCCGAACTCGGCGTCCTTCGCGACCTTTACCTTCACAGCTTCGCCGCGGAGCAAGGGCTGACGGCAACGTAGTCGGCACGGCGCCCTGACACCTGCCACGCTCCTGACGCACAGCCAAGCGGCAAGATCACGATCTACAGCTGGAGTACTAGGGAACTCGCCTACCCAGGTGCCCTTGAGTAGGTGCTTGGGAAGGTAGCTGGACTCGACCTCGATGGGGAAGCCCGCGTCGTACGCGAGGCACGCCAGGGCCAACGGGCCAACGGGGACCAGCCCTCGAACGGTGCTGGTGCGGCCCTCGTTCGCGGTCCAGTACTGCTTGTGCAGGGTGAGGGCGTTGGCCAGTGGCCGGTTGAACTGCTCGTGGTCGGCTGCGCCGAACCGGTGGAACAGGGCAACGACGGGCCAGAGGATCTTCGTGGTGACCCAGGCTCCCACGGGGGAATATCAACCCCCGCAGGTCCATCAGACAGTGGCCTGCGCCAGCGTGAGCGTGGTGCTCAGCGCATCGCCCAGACCGGTGGAATCCGCCTCCAGACCGTCGATCAGCGCCTGCGCGTTCTCCTGGAGCACGGCGAGGCCTTCTTCCGCGTTCCCCGTGGGAAAGGGGTGACGGGGAAATAGCCGAGGCCAACGTGTTTCTCCTTGGACAAGTCGAGGATCTGGACTTCCGATTCAGGTGGGGAACTCGCCGAGCCAGCTGCGCCCCAGGAGTGTTCCATCGGGGCAACGGCGAGGAGATCCTCGGTGATCTCACTGTTTGCTCAGTACTCGATCTCGCCGATCCACGCGTACTCCAGGAGCGCCTTGGGCAGGTAGTCGGACTCGACCTCCACGGTGATGCCCTGGTCGCGGGCGAGGCAGGCAAAGGCCAGCGGGCCGAGGGCGACGAGTCCGTCGGCGCTGGTTGCGCGGTCCTCGTCAGCGGTCCAGTACGCCTTGTGCCAGCGCAGCGCGTCGGCCAGCGACTTGTTGAACTCCGTGGGGTCGCGGCGGATGACGCGGTAGAGCAGGATCAACGGCGGATAGAGGATCTTCGACATGAGGTCCGCGTCCGCGTACCGCAGCGCCTCCGGGCTGGTGCCGTCGACCGCCGCGACGAGCTTGTCCCCCACGTCCTGACGGCCGAGCCAGAAGCTCTGCAACGCCTCCACCCAGGAGTAGATGTACTCGTCGAACACCGCGCCGGAGTCGCGCAGCAAGGAGACGGGAACTTCGGCCAGCCGACGCAGGCGGTCATTGTCGCGGCAGATCATCGCCAGGTAGAAGGACGTGACCCACGTCCCCGCGTTCAGATGGGATTCGGGGCCGGTCGCGGCAAGCGTCCGCTCCTGCTCCTTGATCCGGCAGGCGACGGTGGTTCCCGCAGGGGCGGTCGCCGCGGCGAAGAGCGCGGACCCGGCCTGCATGGCCTTGGCCCAGGCCTCCCAGGTCTCGAACTTCACGGCCTGCGGGTCCATCGCACAGTACTGCTGTGCCAAGGTCAGCGCCGTCCCCAGTACCTGGGGGCGTAGGACGGGCGAGTCGGCAAACTCGTCGAGGATCCAGTTCGCCGTCTCGCCGAGGGCGTCGAGGGTGTCCGGCACGTCGTCCGTGGGGTACAAGTGGCGGGGAACGGGCGAGGACAGCGCGCTTCTCCTTGGAGGATCTCGAAGCAGTTGAGCTTGCAGGGTAGTTACGTGCGGAACTCGCCGACCCAGGTGCCCTTGAGCAGGTGTGTGGGGAGGTATTCCGACTCGACCTCGATGGGGAAGCCCGCGTCATGTGCCAGGCACGCCATGGCCAAGGGACCGACGCAGACCAGCCCTCGGGCGTCGTTGGTTCGGTCCTCGTCCGCAGTCCAGTACTGCTTGTGCAGATTGAGAGCGTTGGCCAGGGACTGGTTGAAACGTTCGTGGTCGGCCGTGACGAACCGGTGGAACAGGTCCACGACCGGCCAGAGGAGTTTCGTGGTTGCCTCGGGACCCGCGATCGAAGCTGCTTCGGGCGCAAGACCTCGTGCCGCCTCGACCAGTTTGTCGCCGAGTTCCGGTCGGCTCAGCCAGTACGCCTGCAGTGTCTCCACCCACGGGTAGACATAGGCGTCATACTCGGCGCCCGACTCCCGCAGCAAGGGGAGCGGAACCTGGCACAAGGCGTCCAGTCTGTCCTTGTCACGGCAGATCACCGACAGCATGAAAGCGGTGAGCCAGTTCCCCGCATCCACCCAGGGCTGCGGTCCCGTAGCAGGAACGGACCGCACCTCGTGGTGGATGAGGCACTCCACGCTAGGTTCGGTCGTGGTCGCCGCCGAGAACATCGCCGAACCGGACTGCATGGCGGTCACCCACACTTCCCAAGTCTCCAGCCACTCCGCCGTGGGATCAGCCGCCGCTCGCTCCTGTGCAAGGAGCAGCGAGTCGGACATGGCGTCCCTGACCGCCATCGGGGACTCCTGCAGGTCCTCCAGGGCCCAGACGATGCCCCGGCTGAGCACAGGCTCACGACCCGGGATGTCGTCCCTGCCGAAGGTGTGCCGGGGCACAGAGAGCACCACTAGCGTCCTTCCCTGTAGAGATCGAAGAAATTGAGTTCCGCTCCAGCACGGGAGCCGGTGTGCTTGTTGGCCTGAACCATTACGTATTGAACCTTTTTGCGGCGCAGGGCCCGGGCCATCTCTTCGGCGAGGCCCTTGTCCGTACCGCCACGGGCTTTCATCTCTTCGAGGATCGTGTGGACGTATTCGAGCGTGCCCTGCTTGACCCTCTTGAGGGCGTGGTCACCGGCGCCCATTCGCCAGTCGAGTTCACCACCCGGTGCCTTCGCCTCAACGATGAGGAAGTCGCCTGTCCCGTTGTCGAGAAGATACAACTGGTCAAATCTCCTGGCACCGTTGTCGGTCTCCATGAGATCCACCCACTCGGCGCCGGCGAACTCCTTCGGAATCTCGTGGAGCTTCGCCGCGCCGCGGTCCGCGGAGGGCAGGCTGTCGGTGGCCACCCACCTCGGGTTGGCTCCCTCCGTCAGCTTCGGTAGGAACTGACCGTCAACGATCTCGTCCGCGGTCCTTCGGCGCCCGCGTATGTCGTAGTGCTCCTTGAACCAGTCAGGGTTCTCGTTGGCCAGCCGGACGTGCTCGTCATGCCACCACTTCATCTGCTCGGGAGTGCGCTGGCCCCACTCCTTGCTGCCGGCGCCGGATTGCAGGTCATCTGGATGCGGGGAGTCATTCGTGGGCACGTCGTCGCTCGCCTGGGCCGCATCATCCAGACCCTCCGGATGGCTGCCCCCGTCGAGGGGGGCTCGTGGTGGCCGCCGCCCGTGCCTGGCTCGTCGGGGTGGGTGCCGCCCGTACCCGGGCCGTCCGACTGACCGGTGCCGTTGGGATGGTCGGTGGTCGACGGGGTGTCCGGGTGGGTGCCGTTCGTGGACGGGGTGTCGCCGTGGCCGGTGCGGTGTGGGGCGGTGAGGTCGTTCGTGGGCATGTGGTCGCCCACGTGGCCGCCCGGGAGGTGGTCCGCGCTGCCGCCGGGAAGGTGGTCGCCCACCCCGCTGCCGGGGAGGTCGCCGCCTGCGTGGACGGTGGGCAGGTCGTCCCCCGCGTGGACGCCGGTGGTCGTCGGTACGTCCTCGCCGACCCGGCCCACGCCGCCTACTGGAAGGAATCCCCGGCCCCCGCTCCCGGGTGGCCCTCGGCCCCCTCGCGATGGCGGCCCTCGCGTACGACCACGGGTTCCCCGTCGCTCCGAAGCAGCGGTACCTGCCGACGTATCTACTCAACGGCCAGCGGATCGAGGAGATCCCCTGACAGGGTTCGGCTCGCTGCGGTTGGCCGTCGCTCGTGGCTTCGTCATACCCGGGCGATAGCGTCACCGCCATGGCTGACATCTACGAGCTCTCCATCGTGCTGAACCTGCGCGAAGACCTGTCCGACGAGGAACTCGCCGAGTTTCGGTGGCATCTCGGCCTGGGACCCGAGCCGGAGATTCTCCGCATCGTGCCCAAGTTCCCGATCGTGGTGGAGGGCGACGCCGGGGAACCTGTCATCGAGGACCATCCCATGCCTCTTCTGGGACAGCACGGCGACGCATGGAAGGTGAACGGGGTGCTCACTTCAGTACTGGTACGGCCGCAGGACCCCGCGAACGGGGCGTGGGCCCTGACCGTCCGACAGGAGATCCACCCCGACCAGTTCGACAGCACTGCCCAACTCCTCACCTGGCTGTCCACCAAGGCGGATGACCGCCACAGCCTCAAGACCGGGACGGTCCAGCTGGGCTGGATCAGGTTCTACGAGTCGGACCGGTTCGAGCCGCTGGTCGTCCGAGACGGCGAGGTCGAGTGGCCGTAGGTCATGGCCTCTGCGGGGAGGGGGCGGATCAGTCTCAAAGGCCTGGGGATTCGGTGGCGGTGGAGGGTGGGGTCGTCTTCAGGGCTTCGATGAAGGGGGTGAAGGCGCCGGTGGGGAAGTTGAGGGTGGCTCTGGCGGGGGCCTTGGAGTCGCGGATGGATATGTGGGTGGGGGAGCCGGCGATCTCGACGCAGTCGTTGCCCTCACCTCCACCGGAGTAGGACGACTTCTTCCAGTGCATGGTGGTGGTCATGTTGTCCTCACAGTTCCTTGGCCAACTGGCGGATGAGGTCACGTGACTGCTCCGGAGGGAGTGACGCTTCCTTCACCCTACGGAAGAGCGTTCGAAAGTGCTTCAGTTGCGCCTCCGAGTCGATAAAGGCCGTGCCGTGCGGAGCGTCGCGCACCACGGTGTCCAGGCGGGGAACGGCTCCGCCCAGATGCACCAGGGCGCTTCCGGCTCCGGCGAAGTCGTCCAGCCCGAACGGGATGACCCGAACGGTGATGTGATCCGCCTCGGACATCTCAAGGATGCGGCTCAGCTGAGCCTGGGAAGCGGCACGTCCGGCCACCTTGATCCGGAGCGCCGCCTCGTGGATCACGGTCTCGTACGGGATGGGGTCGGGGCCCTCGATGACCACCTTCCGTTTCATCCGGTGATCCACCCGGACCCTCACCTCGCTGTCGGGGAACTCCGGATTCATGTAGGCGAAGAGGGCCCGGGCGTATTCCTCCGTCTGGAAGAGCCCCGGCACGTGGATCACCGCCACGTCGTGGCGGAAGGTGGCGTGGTGATCCAACTCGGCGAGGTCCAGATAGGCGGAGGGCAGTACGCCCCGGTACTCCTCCCACCAGCCCCGGGTCCGGTCGGTAGCCATGGCCACCAGGGCGTCGATCAGCTCACCGTCCGCACAGGCGTAGTTGGCGGCGAGGAGGCGCAGTCGCTTCTCGCTCACCCCCGTGAGCGCTGCCTCGATCTGACTGATCTGCGCGGAGCTCACCCCGAGCAGCCCTGCCGCATCGCGGGTTGTGAGGCCGGCCGAGTCACGTAGCCTCCGGAGCTCGACCGCCAGGCGCATCTGACGTGCCGTTGGCTCGCTCCTCAGGACCATGAATGCTCCTCTCGACGCGTCTGCACACGCGACTCGTTCGGGGCCACAGTACGCGATCTGCTTGCGAGACTTAAACGGATAGGTCTACCGTCGGTGACGCGACGCACACGCTGCGGATTGCCGGGGTGACCGGAAGCGCACCGCCCCGTCCTGCCATGACGGCCGCGACACTGCCACCGCCCGCCGACCCGCAACCCCCACCACCTGAACGGAGTTGACGCATGCCCGAAAGTGAGTCCGAACCGTGGGAGTACTGCCTGTACATCCCGAACGACCTCAGGGCCGTCACCGTGAGCCGCCGTACCCTCCGCCTGATCCTCACCATTCACGGACTGATCAGCCTGGTCGACCTCGCGGAGCTCCTCGCTGCGGAGTTGGTCTCCAATGCCGTACGCCATACCAACGGGCCCGCTGCCCTCAGGGTGCGCTGGTCGGCGGGCGTGCTGCGGATCGGGGCGTGGGACGCGGACACGGAGCCGCCGGAGCCGCCGGAGCCGCCGGCGGCGTTGGAGCAGCTCGGGGAGTTGGTGGAGGAGGGGCGGGGGCTGGCGCTGGTGCGGGCCTGCGCCGACCTGTGGGGCTGGCATCCGCTGTCCAGAAACGGCAACCGCGGCAAGTACGTGTGGTGCGAGCTCGCTGCGGTGTGAAGGGGCGGCAGTGCCGCAGCGTGGCGCTGCCGCCGCCGCGACCTCCGGGGCCATCGCTCGCGTGACTGTCCGGCGAACCTTGGTGCCGCCCAGTAACTCAGCCGCGCCAGGAGCGCCGAGCCCGGAAAGATCCGCCGGACGGCTCAAGTGACCTCCATCGGCGGCAGGTGTTTGGGGAGGTATTCCGACTCGACCTCGATGGGGGAGCCCGCGTCGTGCGCCAGGCATGCCATGGCCAAGGGACCGTTCGTGGTCGCCTCGGGCCCCGCGATCGAAGCCGCTTCGGGCGCAAGACCTCGTGCCGCCTCGACCAGTTTGTCGCCGAGTTCCGGTCGGCTCAGCCAGTACGCCTGCAGTGTCTCCACCCACGGAAGACATAGGCGTCATACTCGGCACCCGACTCCCGCAGCAAGGGGAGCGGAACCTGGTACAAGGCGTCCAGTCTGTCCTTGTCGCGGCAGATCACCGACAGCATGAAAGCGGTGAGCCAGTTCCCCGCACCCACCCAGGGCTGCGGTGCCGTAGCAGGACCGGACCGCACTTCGTGGCGGATGAGGCACGCTGTGCTTGCCACGGTCGTGGTCGCCGCGGCGAACATCGCCGAACCGGACTGCATGGCGGTCACCCACATCTCCCACGTCTCCAGCCACTCCGCCGTGGGATCGGCAGCCGCTCGCTCGAGTGTCAGGAGCAGCGAGTCGAACTTCCAAGTAGGTGACTGGCGATCAGGCGCCCTCGGGGTGCCACTCCTTCGTCAGGTTACCTTCCTCATCCCACTCGAACTGCGCCAGCTGTCGCAGCCCGTTATCGCTCATGATGGTTCGCGCCGCTAGTCTGCCATTTGGATGCCACCGCTGGAACTCACCAGCAGGAAACCCCTCACGCATGACTCCTTCCGAACTGAGATTCCCATCCATGTACCAGGCACGGATGGGGCCGTCTTCAATGCCCTCCTTATATGTGATGAGGCTGACGAGTACGCTGCGTTGATATTCGACAACTTCTCCAGTGAAAGGGATGCTCCGATAATAAAGACGCTCCCCTTCATCCATCGTAACGTCTGGATCATCAATATCAATTCGCTGAATATCCATCAGATAATCCAGTTCTCCGGTCCGGGTGGGTCCTTGAGGTAGCGTCCATGGCTGCTGGGCATACCGTCCAGCATATTGTTGCAGTTCCCGCAGAAAGGTGCGGGACGAGGACGGACCCCCGTCTCCAGGTTCGGCATGAACGGCAGCTGCACGGAGGCCTGCATCTCCCGCAAGGCGGTGGCGTCGTCCGGGAGACCGAGTTCCCTACGTGACCAAAGCAACTCGTTCGTTGCCTTGATCTCGGCGTGAGCAAGGATCGGCGCGCGGTGCGGTGGCGCGTCCGCGATCTGCTCGTAGCGTTCCAGGAGCGTCGGGTGCAGACGCTCCAGCGGGATCAGTCCGTCAGCACCCTTGGGTCCGTTGATTCCCTCGACCACTCGACCGGTGCGCAGGTCAACCACCGACCCAGCACAGGCGCCTACTTGGGCGCGTGGGAAGGTACCGGCTTCCTTCGCCTCCAGATACGTCAAAGCGCGGTGATGAGAAAGCTGGTCCAGGGACACGGTGACTGGCCGCCCGTCAACATGGGAGATGAGGCCATCCTCTGTGCGTCGAACTCGACTCTCTGGCAAATCGCCAAGGTGTTTCTCACCAGGTCCTGGAGGCGGCAGGTGACTGTCGTCGACCCGTATTTCGTCGAGAAGTCGTGGTGGGCTCCGCTTTCCAGATGTCGAACTCCTCATGCGGTAGCCAGCGCGACAGCGCCCGTTGTGCCTTGTTGCGGTTTGGTTTATGGCGGGGGATGCGGCTGACCACGGGCACTCGGATCACGGCTTATGTGGGGAACTCCCCGCACCAGTTGCGCCCTACGAGGGTGGCGGGCAGGTACTCGGACTCGACTTCGATGGGCATGTCGGCGTCGTATGCCATGCAAGCGATGGCGAGCGGGGCGAGGGCGACCAGGCCGGAGATCATGTCGGCTCGGCTTTCGTCGGTCCAGTACTCCTTGTGC
Source organism: Streptomyces violaceoruber (assembly GCA_000720805.1). Lineage (GTDB taxonomy): Bacteria > Actinomycetota > Actinomycetes > Streptomycetales > Streptomycetaceae > Streptomyces > Streptomyces cellulosae_A. The sequence goes on along the minus strand of JODI01000149.1, from coordinate 962 downwards.
CACTGGAGGGCGGCGAAAAGGGCCCGCTGGAAGCCGGCCTCGTCCTTGCGGACGACGCGGTGAAACATCTCCATCGGCGGATACAGCAGCTTGCCCGCCGTTTCCCGGTCGGTGACGGTTTCCGCTTCTGTGCCGTCGACGGCGGCCACGAGCTTGGAGCCGAGATCGGGGCCGCCGAGCCAGTAGGTCTGGAGGGCGTCGATCCAGGCGTACTCGAACTCGTCGAACTGCGCACCGTTTTCCCGGAGGAGAGACAGGGGTACGCGGCACAGGGCCGTGATCCTGTCCCGTTCCCGGCACACCACGGCCAGGTAGAAGGCGGTAAGCCAACTACTGGGGTGTACATACCACTGCGGTCCGGTGGCGTGGAGCGTGCGGTCCTTGTGCGCGATGCGGCACTGCACCTGCTCCTCGGTCGTGGTCGCGGCGGCGAACACGGCGGAGCCGACCTGCATCGCGGTGACCCACGCGTCCCACGTGGGGAATATCGATCCCCGCGGGTCCATCAGGCAGTGGGCCTCCGCCAGCGTGAGCGTGGTGCTCAGCGCATCGCCCAGATCGGCGGAGCCCGCCTCCAGTCCGTCGATCAGCGCCTGCGCGTTTTCATGGAGTACGGCGAGGCCGTCTTCCGCGTTCCCCGTGGGAAAAGGGTGGCGGGGAATGGTCGAGGACAACGCGCTTCTCCTTGGAGGAGGACGTACCGAAGAGTCATGTTCTCGATGCCCAAACCGGAACGTTGCTTGCCTTGGCCAGACAATAGGTGGGTTTCGGCTTCCGTCTCAGGTCGGGAACTCGCCGAGCCAGCCGCGTTCGAGGAGGTGTTTGGGCAGGTAGTCGGACTCCACCTCGATAGGGATGCCGCCGTCGTGGGCGAGGCACGCTACGGCCAGAAGGCCGATGGCGACCATGCCAGACGGGTCGTCGGTGCGGTCCTCGTCTGCCGTCCAATACGACTTGTGCAG
>JODI01000148.1 GCA_000720805.1 Streptomyces violaceoruber | reverse complement strand
CCGCCCCACGAACACGAGACCAACTACTACGCTCAACAGCAGCCCCAACCGGCGGCTGCAGTCAATGCATAGAGCCTCCACCGATCCCGGAGCGGTTCAGTGCCCGGTGGTCTTCCCGGCCTGGAGGCAGATGGACCGTATCGGCTCTCCCCACGACAGAGCGGATAGCTCGCTGCCGCAGGATTCGGGAGCGAAACGGGTGTAGAGACGCGGGCTGCTTGTGCCCGGTCTGCCTTCCGCCTGCGGACCACTGCCTGGAGCTGTCTAGCCGCCGCGACGATTGACAACACGGGATGGGCGGCGTCGTGATCACGACGCCGCCCATCCCGTCGATACGGCAGCAGTATTTCGTCGGGTGCTCCCGCGGCCCCGGTGGTGTTGCTGAAACTTACCGACATTCCAGACGCTGGCCCCACCCAGTCGTTGCTGGAACTCACCGACAGGCGTTGCTGCCCGTCATCGACATACTCAGTCGACGACCGCCAGCGGCCCGTTCTCGAACCGCGGGTCGCTCTCGCTCGCCGGGGTCGCGGCCGGGCGTCGCGACGCGGACGACGTCGTCCTGGTGGTGCGCGCCGGACGCGACGCGGCAGTCGGAGGCACGGCGTTGGCGGCGGGGCGGCTCTGGGTTTTCTGTTCGGTCGTCCTGGCCGCAGCCTCGGCCGCCGCGCCTGTGGGCACAGGCTGTGCCTGCGGAGCCGGGGCGGAAGCGCTCGAGAACGTCTGTGGAGCGGCCGTGCCCTCAACGGGCGCCGCGGCGTTGGAGTCGGCGGGGTAGAGCTCCGCGAGCTTGCGATCAACAAGGTGTCTTTCTACTGATTCCATCCGCGATGGGCACACTGCTGCAGGGCCACGGACGTGCTGCGTTCAATACGCCCGCGAACGATCCTGGGAGCCGTACACCCAGGAAATCGGCGGCCTGGTTGGAAGGTCGGCAGCGGTGAATTCTGAGGTCGTCATCGGCCCGCGGATGGCGGCCATCTCGCCTCGTCAGTATTGGACGCGCTCATGTACCTCAACGACACCACTCGTCAGTCGCTGCTCGCTCAGCTGCGTCAGAACGCCGATGCCCCCGGCCGCCGGATCCTGCTGACCGGTGCCACGGTGGTCTCCATGGACCCCGCCGTCGGGGTCCTGGACAAGGGCGACGTTCTCATTGAGGGCGATGTGATCGCCGCAGTCGCGCCCGACCTCAGAGCACAGGGTTCCATCGCCGACGCAGTGGTCATTGACGCAGCCGGCACCATCATCACCCCGGGATTCGTCGACACCCACCGGCACGCCTGGGAGGCACAACTGCGGCGGATCATGCCCGATGTCGACGACCTGGCCGGGTATGTGACGAGCACCCTGCTGGGCATCGCGCCGGTCTACCGGCCCACCGACATGTACATCGGCACCAAGCTGGCCGCCCTCACGGCGCTGGACAGCGGCATCACCACGATGCTGGACTTCTCGCACAACTCCCGGACCGCCGAGCACTCCGACGCGGCGGTGCAGGGTTTGCTGGACAGCGGCATCCGCGGGGTCCACGCCGCCATGGCCCCGCACTTCGGGGACTGGGACAAGCAGTGGCCGGCCGACCTGGCCCGTCTGCAGGACCAATACCGCAGCAGCCTGCTGACGTTCCGGCTGGCCAGCCTGGCCACCGACGAGATCGCCGGCCCCGCCCTGGCCTACGGTCCCGACCTCGCGCGCAGTGCGCGTGAGCTGGGGGTCGGGGTGAGCGTGGACGCCGTCTTCGGCACGGCTTCCTCCCAGGCCGTCCTGGCTTGGGAGCAGGCAGGGCTGCTGGGTCCCGACGTCACCCTCATCCACTCCACGGGCCTGACGGGCGAGGCGTGGAAGGCCATCGGTGAGACCGGCACGACCATCGCTCTGGCACCCACATCCGACGCGCAGATCGGTCTGGAGAGTGCGATCCCGGCCGTGGACGAGGCACTCGCCGTCGGCGTGCGCCCCGGCCTGAGCATCGACGTGGAGGTGGCCCTGGCCAGCGACATGTTCACGCAGATGCGGGCTCTGCACGCCATCCAGCGCATGCGGGCGGTCAATGCCGTCTACGGCACCGAGCAGGAGCCGTCGCGGATCGGCGTACAGGATGTGCTGGACTTCGCCACCCTCCAGGGTGCGCGCACCAACGGTCTGGCTGACGTGACCGGGTCGATCACGGTCGGCAAGCAGGCCGACCTGCTGATCATCCGTGCCGAGGACATCAACAACATGCCGTTGAATAACCCGGTGGGCACCGTGGTCCTGGGCTCGGACACACGCAACATCGACACAGTGTTCGTCGCCGGGCAGGTCCGCAAGTGGAACGGCCAGCTGCTCGACGTCAACGTCGAGGCGCTGCGCGTCGAGGTCGCGGCCTCACGCGACTACGTCATGGCCCACGCCTCCTGAACACCGTACCCACGCAGTGCCCGGTCTGGCCGCCTTGGTGGTGGCGAGGACGGGCACTGGTGCGTGTGGCCGCCAGCGGGTCCGCCGAGTGGCGCGAGAGCGATCAGAGCCGCGGTGCCCAGGAAGAAGACTGCGCCGATAATCCGGCGAGGGCGGCCGAGGGCGCGGGCCCTTCGCGCAACCTGCTCCGCCCAGGCGGCCGCTCGCGTCAGATAATTCGATCCGGGCGAGCTGCCGGGGTGAAGGTGACGGCAAGCGGACGGGACCGCGGGTGATGCCCGCAGGGAGCCATGCCAGGGGCTGCTCCGCCTCGGCCCAGGTCAGGTCAGGTCAGGTCAGGCAGCCGGGAAAGCAGAACTCGCAGTGCGATCGCGCCTTCCAGGCGCGCCAGGGGAGCGCCGATGCAGTAGTGGATGCCGTGGCCGAAGGCAGCATGGCGGGGCTGCTTGCGCAGCACGTCCAGCTGGTGGGGGTCGGCTCCCGGCTCGACAGGCGCGTCCCGGCTGGCAGAGGTCAGAGCGACGGTGACGGTCTCAGCCGCCCTGATCAACTTGCCGCCCAGCTCGAACTCCTCGGTGGCGAAGCGGGTGGGCGTGATCTCCAGCGGCGGGTCGTAGCGGAGGAATTCCTCAATGGCATCCGGGATGCGCTCGGAGTTGTCCCGCAACAGGCGGGTCTGATCGGGGTGGTCGAGCAGCGCGACGATGGCGTTGCCGAGCAGGTTGACGGTTGTTTCGTGACCGGCGATCACGTCGGCACCGTCCCAGGGCTCGTCGTTTTCGTCTTCCCAACCGAGCCACATCACCGCGGCGCCGTCCTGGGCCGCCGCACGCCGTGCCAGCTCCAGAATGGTTGTCTTGCCCATACCAGCCCCGGCCGTAACCAGCAGGACACGCGCCTCCTGACCGGTGGCACGCAGGCTGTCCGCCAGCGCGCGGACATCGCTGTCCCTGCCGATGATCGCTGCACGCTGTTCCCGCACGGTGCCCCCCGTTCGATCTCCTCACCCCAAAGGAGAGACGGCACCCAACCAATTCCGTTCCCGTTACGCGGGCGGAGACGAACGGTCCTCCTGCCACCGGGAGACGGTCACAACGGCCGTGGCGGTCCAGGGCCTTATGGCGCGGCTCATGTCGGCAGCGCACTGGCGCAGACCTGGGCACGGGTTGGTGGCCGGACACGGCCGTGTTCATCACCCATCAGGGCATGTCTCGGGAACTGGATGGTGACTGTGGGGTCGGAAATCAACGAACTGGTCCGCTGGGGTAGGCCCGCCCGCATGGACCGCACCGACCGACGCCTGTTCGGCCGCGAGCGCGAGGCGGAACAGATCGACGGCCTTCTGAGCGGCCCCGGTGGTCCGCGTCTGGTCTTCGTGCGCGGTGAACGCGGGGTGGGCCGCAGTGCGTTTCTGCGCGCGGCCGGCGAGCGACTGCGGGCACAAGGAATGGCCGTGCACTCTCTGGACTGTGTCCCCGGCGACGGCGAGCAGCCTCTGCTGATGGCGCTGCGACTGGTCATGGCCCTGGAGGAGCGCCCGAGTGGCGCGGAAGCCCGCCGGCCTGCCGCAGAACCGGTTGCCCGGGCGCTGTCGGCCGTGGACGGGCACGACCAGGCGGCGATGGAGAAACTGCTGCGCGCTGCTCTCATCCGCTGCGCACCGGTGGCCGTCCTGGTCGACGACGCCCAGCATGCCGATGCCGACTCCCCTGGTGGCGCTCAGCCGGATCGACGCCGCCGGTGTCCGGCTGGTGGTGTCGATCCGGCAGCACCTCGCGCCGGGCGCGGGCGGCACGAGAACAAACACCCCTGTGCCCACCTCCGAGGACGCGCCATACCAGAAGCTCAACCCCGAAGGGCCCTGGGCCTCGAACACTGAAGGTATCGCTGGGATCACGGACCAGCCGACCGACGCCGCGGGGGCCCGCGCGGTGATCCTGCTCCCACTGGGACCGCACGACACAGCCTCTCTGATGGCGCGGTGGCTGCAGGCTGAAGCGGACACCGACCTGGCGCGGCAGGTGACCGGACTGACCCGCGGTATCCCGGGAGCGGTCGAAGCCCTGCTCACCGGCTGGACACGCCAAGGCGTAATCCGGATCGCCGACGGCCACGCCTTCATACCCGCGAGGTCGCCGGCACCCGTGCTGCCCGACGACGATCGGTTCGTCCTCGCCCTGGACCGACTCGGCGAGCCCGCGCGCACGGTGGCCGCCGCGCTGAGCATCCTGGGACCACTGGGCCGGCCGGCCCTTGAGCTGACCGCGGTCAGCACTGGCCTGTCCACCGGCGTCGTCCACGACGGTGCCCGCCTCCTTGTCGAAGCGGGCATCATCGACGAGGTGCCCGGACCGGACGCAACCACGGTGCGGGGATGGACCTTCCGCCTTGCGCTGACCGAGCACACCGTCCGGGAGCGGATGAGCGTGGTGCAACGCCGCCGACTGTCCGCCACCGCGGTCGAGGCCTTCTGGGCGGACGAGGACTCGGCAACCGACGGAATGGCCGCACGCCCACCAGCCCTTCTCGACGGGCCGGAAGCGCGGACCTACCTGGCGGACCGGATCGCGGACGCAGGCACCCTCGTCGACCGCGAACGCGCGGTGGCCGAGTTGACGGCCACCGCCGAACGGGTGCAACCGGGCACCGAGTACCAGAGGATGTTCCGGTGGTTTCGGGCCGCTGCCGACCTGGTCGACAACCCCGCCCGCGATGCCGCCCTGCAACGCTTCGCCGGCGCCGCCTACATGGCGGGCGACTACCGGACCGGGCGGGCCATCGCGGAGACGATGCTGCGCAACCCCGGGAGAACACTGACCGCGCTGGAACTGCAACGCGCCGCCTGCCTTCTCCTGACTGTGTCGGCCGTCGAGAGGGACTGGCGGACGCTGTCGCCCATGGCGACGGCACGCTGGTGGGACCAACTGCCGGTACCCGCCCTGGCCAAAGTGAGCGGCCAGGCTCTGGCTCTTGGCCATCTGGCGAGATGGCAGGAGGCACGGGAACTGCTGGCACGGACGCAAGCGGTCTGGAACACCTGCCCACAAGCCCGGGCGGTACCCAGGTGCAGCATCGCCGCGGCCGACCTGATGCTGGGCCGTCCAGAACGTTTCCAGCGTGAACTCGCCCTGCCAGACGCGCCGGACTCGACCCCGAAGTTGTCTACCCGCTCGCCGCGGCCCTGTTCGACCTGCTGGCCGCCGACGGCGGCCAGCACGAGGCGGAAGCACTACTGGGCTCCCACGGGCTGACCGTGGAGGTTCTGCCCCCGCTCAGCCGGTTCCTTCACCACCACCTCACAGGCCGATGGGACCAGGCGCTGGAGTGGGCCCGCCGGATACTGACGAACGGGGAGGTCTTCACCCCCGCGACGGACAGCCTCCTGATTCCCGCGCGCACCGCCGCCATCCTCCTTGCCCGGGGCCGTGCCACCACCGCCCTCCACGTCATGGAGAGCATGCGAGGCCCCCAGCAGGCTCCTCCCTCGTTCTCCATGGACGCCGCCGAGGCAGAGGTACTCAGCACCCTCGGTGACCTGAGCGGCTCCGAGAAGGCGCTGCGCCGCCGTCTGGACGCGGCACAAGCACATGCCCTCGTACACGGCACCGAAGAACTGTGGGCACTGCTCGCCGAGCTGACGGCCGAGACCGGACGCACCACCGAGGCCGCGACCTGTCTGGAACACCTGGAGCGGATCGCCGCCCGGACAGGCAGCGCACGGACACGGCTGCGGTACCTGCTGGCCTCGGCCCACGTCGTGCGGCAGGACGCCCCCGGCACCGCTCGCAACAACCAGGGAGAAGCCGTGGAGTTGGCCCGCTCCCGCGGCCTGCCATTCGAAACGGCGACCACCCTTGTCACAGCCGCCGCCGCGGGCGCGGTCCCGGCCACGCGGCTGCACGAGGCGTACGAACTCTTCGGCCAGACCGGCGCCACCCTGTGGCGCTTCCACACCAGGACCGCGCTGCGAGATGCCGGACTCACCGTCCCCAGCCGCAAGCAGGCCACCGCCGAAAACGACCACCTGCTCGCCACCCTGCTCGCCGAACAGCTCACGACCCGCCAGATCGCCACCGTTCTGCGACTCACCGAGGACGCGGCAAAACGGCGCCTGTCCCGCCTGATCGCCCGCACCGGAAAACGCTCCCGCGCCGAACGTCACCGCCGTACTCACCGGCTCCCCCTGACACAGCACCGCATGCCCCTCGGCCGCGAGCTGCGCGGCCGCCCACCGGACGGACTTGACGAGGACAGGGCGATTCGCGTCCCGTTTCCCTGTATTTAGCCGCTCACCGGCCGCGAGGGCCGAAACAGCCGTTCACACATGCCACGATCTCAACGCAGCGGCATGAGGGACGACTCCACAAGCCGCACCCCTCGGATAGCTGGAGGAACTAGACATAATGACTGCCGAAAAGCCCGGCAACACGCAGACCCCCGCCCGGACTTCGGTCCGCAGGCGTTTCGCTCGTCACGGATGGGGAGCAGCTCTCGTTGCCGTGCTGTCCCTGCTGGTCTCGCTGATGAGCACGAGCCCCGCGTCCGCATACGTCGGGGAAAACCTCCTGCGCAACTGGGATAACGGGTGGTGCCTTACCGTCGTCACTGGCGGAAGCGTGCATGCGAGGCAAGATTGCGACACGGGGAATCGTAACGAGATCTGGCAGCCGATCTACATCGGTCACAGCTCCTATGACATAGTCACCCTGAAGAACCAGGGAACCGGCACGTGCCTGAGCGTAGAAGACGGCGGTTATCTGGGGCACCCTCCGTGCAGCACAAGCACCATCCGTCAGCAATTCCGCGCCGAGGGGCAGGACTGGAGGATGGTTAGGTTCGTCAGCCTCTTCCAGTGGAATTCGTGTATAGAGGGCAGTTACTACGCCGTGTACCTGAAGGAGTGTAGAGGCGAAGGGGACCTCCAAAAGGGAATGCAGAAGTGGAGGCTGGGCTACTGACGTTTTCTCAACGGAATTCACGTAGCCACCGCTGTCCCGTGCCTTGCAGCAGGGGCACATGATCCCTGCCCTTCGGTCATGGGCAGGGCGGCATGAGCTGGAACCAAGGCCTGAGCAGGCCTGTCCGTCCCGGGGGCAATCTGGCAAGATCCATGGTCGCGGGCGCACGAGCACACAACCAGGCCGGCCGCGGGCGGAGCGGAAGATGATCAGATGGCGGCCAACACGATGGTCGGCGCGGCACTGGGTTCTCCTGGCCGTCATCCTGGCGTGGAGCCCGGTCGTGGCGTCACTGGGCAGTCATCCATGGTGGCAAGGCGCGGCAATCATTGTCTGGGTGTACTTGATGAACCGGCTGCCAGTGCTGGACCTCTCCTCCTGGGGCCGAAAGCGGCAAGCGCCTCCGGCGCACTCCCATGGTGCCGAGGGGGAGGCATCGCGATGAACGCGGCAGTTTGCTGCAGGACGCAAGCGGGGTCCGGCCTCAGATAGACGCGAAGCCCCTGGTAGGACAGGTCTCACCACAAGATCATGTCCGCAACCACCAGAGGCTTCGCATTGGTCACCTATGCTGCCACGCTCGACGTCCCGCGCCACGTCGTGGATCACCTGTCACGTCTGTTGGCCGCGCACCGCCGCCGCATCGGCACACCAAGGGGCTCTCGGGCGCTTGGCCCGTTCCGCCAGGCCGTGCTGGTGCTGCGCTGGTTCCGCGAACGCGCCTGCGTGCACTGCCTGGCGCGCGACGCTGGCGTCTCCCAGACCACCGGCTACCGGTACCTGCACCAAGGCATCGACGTTCTCGCGGACCAGCCCCCAGACCTGCACGAGGTCCTGGACTGCTGCCGGAGCAAGGCCATGACGCACGTGATCCTGGACGGCACGCTGATCGAGTCCGACCGTGTCGCCGGCCTCCGGGAGAACGGCAACGACCTGTGGTTCAGCCAGAAGCACAAGGCGTTCGAAGGCAACGTGCAGTTCCTCGCCACCCCCGACGGCACGCCTTTATGGGTCTCCGACGTCGAGCCCGGCTCCACCCCCGACATCACCGCCGCCCGCATCCACGCACTACCGGCGCTGTACAAGGCCGCAGTCGCCGGGCTGCCCACGTTGGCAGACAAGGGCTACATCGGCGCGGGCATCGGCATCCGCGTCCCGGTCCGCCGCCCCAAAGGCCAGTCTGAGCACGCCCTACACGCAGACACTCGAGCCACGAACAGCCTGATCAGAGGCATCCGCGCACTCGGTGAACGAGCCGCCGCCGAGCTCAAACAGCGCTGGCGCACCCTGCAGCGCATCACCCTCAGCCCCGGCCGGATCGGCGACATCGCCCGCGCTGCCCTCGTGCTCAACGAACTCTGGAAATGATCACCGCTGAGAAAACGTCACTGGGTTGAAAAATGCATGAGGCCCATCACTCAGGTGTGCGATGTCATGACGTCAGCGTCACCTGAGGCATAAATAGTGAAGTCGATAAGCTGCCTTTCCGGGAAATCCTTATCACACACACCCCACTTTCCCGCCCCCAACTTGGTAGCACACTGCCCCCATCGGCCACCCCGGATCGCCCAATCCACGTACCATGCATCCCCGTCCGCCTTCATGTCCTTGATGTAGATCTTGTCGCCATCCGCCTGGAAGCAGGCCTTGACCCTCACATTAGATATACAGGGACTTCCAGGCTCGGGCCCTTCCGGTGCCGACTTTGCAAAGTCGAGCTCTGGCGAAGCAGCCACCGCCGCCACAGGGTTAACGAATGCGGCCACCGAAAAAAGTGCAGACGCGGCAACCACGAGCACCTTCTTGTACTTCATGCCATTCCCTCTCATTGTGCGCCTCAAATCCGGTCATCCCTCTTCCCCCCTTCAGCACCGCAATAGTTGAGCGGACGGATTAGGTGATCCGGGGGCGAGGGCTGCGCGTGATCGAGGTTGCCATGGACCTGAACAGCTGTCGTGCGCACTCCGTCCACGGTTTCCTATGCAATGCGTCCACGCCGGAGAGGCGCCTGCCAGCAGTGGAAAAGGTGCCTGCAGCCAGGCCAACACCGCTTGCACCTTCCGCCCGGGAGCAGCAACGTGGACTTCGTCGTGACGATCGTGCGGGACCGGTGTCCGAGCCGGTCGCGCGCCTCGCCCAGACCGTCAACAACGCCGAGCCGCTGCCCGACCGGCGGTGCTGACGGGGACGGTGCTCGACAAGCCTTTGGCACGCTGTACGAGGGGTCGTGAGCACCCTCTTGTGCGGGCTCCGGTCTGTCCGGGCCCCGCCTTTCACACAGGTCACGAGGGTCCCGGTCGGCCCCGGCGCAGCCTGCTGCCGAAGAGCGTGAGCCGGCCGAGGAAGCTGCGTGAGAGGGCTGCCCAGCAAGCCGTCGAGGGCAGTCCCCTCTGCTGGAACTGCGCTCTACGCATCAGCTGCCCCCCACCGATCGCGCGCCGCCCTCGCCTGTACCCGTGCGCGGTACTCCATGGGCGACACTCCGTACGCGCTCCGGAAGGCCCGCCCGAAGTCGGAGGCGCGGACCATCCCCCAGCGCGTGGCGATGGTATGGACGGGCGTGGAGCCGAGGTTGGGGTCCGCCAGGTCGCGTCGGGCGCCCTCGAGGCGCAGGTCGCGGATCCAGGCTGCGACCGTCTCACCGGGAGCGTCCTCCTTGAAGATCTGGTGCAGATAGCTCAGCGAGATGTGATGCGCGGCGGCTATCACGGGCGGTGACAGCCCCGGGTCGTGCAGGTTCTGGCGAATGAACGCCCGTACGCGCGTCGCCAACGCCCGCTGGCGGGTCTCCGCCGGCAGCGCGTCCTCCGCCTCCAGCACCTGCGCGAACCAGGCGGACAACAGGTCGATCAAAACGGTGCCGAGGCGGGGCGCGTCGGACGGCTGGAGAACGTCGGCCTGCTGCTCCAGACCGGTGAGGAAGCCCGTCAGCAGGGCACCCACCCCCTCCCGCCCCGGCAGCCGCCGCCCCAGCAGCTGCTGGATGCGGGCAGACGGCAGAGGCACCAGTGCCTTGGGGAAGTCCACGCCCACCCCCCTGTTCACCTGGCGGACCGCGTCGGCGGGCAGGTGCACTTCGTACGGCCGCGACGTGTCGCTCACCCACAAATCGCTCGGCCCGTACGCCTCGGCCCGCCCCACATGCTCGAACCCCAAGTCGCCGCCGAGCACCAGCGACAGGTGGTACATCTCCGGATCGGACTGCCGCACCAGCTTCTCGGTACGCCGAAACCCCGTCGGCAGGTGCGCCGTCGGCCACACCAGCACCGGGCCCAGCTCCAGCAGCCGCTGTTCCGCCCAGAAGTCATCGGCGAACTGGCTGCTCATGTGACTGGGCGCGATCGCCCGGTGCATCAACTCGCACCAGTACTCGAACCGGTGCTCCTTGGGCACGTCGTCGCTCCTAAAGACCGTTCCGATCATGCCGGGGTCAGTCCTGAGCGGTGTACGGGCGAAGTCCGCCCAAGCGGTAGGGGATAGAGGGAGTTGGGGGTCGATGGTGTTCTTGGAGCCCCGGATGCGCTGCATCCCGCGGGGCCCCAGCATCGGTATCCCGCACGTCCACATCGAGGACCAGGGCGAAAGGCCCGGCCTCCTGCTCGTCGAAGTCAACAACGGCGGACAACACGCCCGCCCTCCTCGGATTTCCGGCATGAAACGACCGCCACTACGATACCGCTCGCCAGCTGATCGACCACGCCACCGACTACGTCGGCCACCTCCGGTGAGCTTCGGCTGACCGCCACCGATCACCGGGCCCGCCGGTCACTCTGGTCGAACCCGAACTGGTCATGGAAGTCGGCGTCGACATCGATTGGAAGGTGCCGTTCACGTTCCGCGTGCCCGCCGTCGACGACCAGGAGGCGGAAGGCGAGGGGTGGCCGGCCTCGCTCTCCGGGTTGGGTGAGCAATAGTCCCCGAGTTCCGCGTTCGTCCTCGAGGTCCTGGCACCACTGAGAGTGCCTGGACCTGGGCCTGGTACCTCGTCTGGGTGACCGAAGCCCGTTCTGACCCAACCTCGCCCGTAGTAGGCAACCCTCATCCCCATCGGGATTCCTTCAGTCTGGGTGAAGTCGTGGAGGCGTGGGTTGGCTCTGGCCGTAGTGCGCGATCTGCGTGAGTACCGAGCGCCGGTGAGCGAGAAGGACCTCGCCGAGTTCGAGACCGATGTGCTGGCGGGGTTCGTTCTCGCGAGGGCTTCGGCCGGTCTGGTGGAGGCACGATTCGCAGCGACACCAACCATCTGGAGCTGATCCACTGTGGCAAGCCACTGCCCGCAGGGTCTCGGCGAGACCGGGCTCACTGTGACAACAAGTGCCGGGGCCTGGGCTCCTACTACCGGCGCAAGGCGGGCGTCCCACCCCCGCCGCGCTGGCAGCATCCCGCCTTGACCTCGGACAACCCCGCGCTGCGGTCGGCTGCGGCCCACGCCAAGCAGCTCGGCGAGACCAACGGATGGTCGCCGTCACTCGTGCGGTGTGCGATGGACGGCCTGCCGGCGGTGCTGGAGCACGGCCCGCCCGGCATGCCCGTGAAGCTCACCGAAGTCCGTGCGCGAATACCGCGACACGCTTCCAGCTTCCGGGCCGCCGAGGTCCTCACCGACCTGGAACTTCTGGAAGATGACAGCGCGTTGGCGATCCGCTCCTGGATCGACCACCGCACCGGAGAACTGCCCGCCGGCTTCGCCGGTGACGTCCGAGCCTGGCTGCTAGGGCCTGTTCCAGGTTCGGATCATGTTGGTCGGAGACTGCGGATCCAGATCACGGCACCGCGTAAGTGGAGTCCGGCGAGGTAGCTGGTGGCAGTT
>JODI01000147.1 GCA_000720805.1 Streptomyces violaceoruber | reverse complement strand
GACCTGCCCCTCCGGACCCCGCAGCGCCAACCGCACCGTGAGATCCGTGACCTGCTCCCCCCCGAACGAGAACCGCCGCGCATCGAACCCGGAACGCACGACGAACCGCGGACGACTGTCCCGCGGGCCCCTCGGGACGGGCACGGTGACCACTGCCTCTTCGGGACCGGGTGTCGCCCCGGGTTCCGTCATCGCTTCGGCGGGAGGGCTCTGGGGCAGCCGCGGCCCCACCGCTCCCGTCTCCGGCGCCGGGGAGCCGGCCACGGCATCAGTGTCGAGCTCCTCCTCGCCGGATTCGTACTCCGACGAGGACGTGGCCGCGTACTGCGGGTTCGCGTTCTGCGTTCGTTCGCCCTGCAGCACCCCGTTGTGGTCCAGGTACGCGCCTATGTTCTCCGCGTTGTCCCTGATGTGGTCCCACAGCCGCGGCCGCTGCCGCATCCACTGCGGCATGCGCCAGCCGGGGAAGAACATGCCGTGGGTACCGGACGCCCGCACCCGGTGACCGAGCCCGCTCCCGACGTGCTCGTTGACCGCCTGGTAGGCGAGGTCGCAGGAGGCGCAGGCCATCTTGAACCCGCCCAGGCTGAGCACCTGGGGTTCGTCCGGGTTGCCGGGGTTGTTCTCCCAGTGCTCGACCCAGTGCCCGAGCAGGGTGAGCTCACCGTGTTCAGAGCCGTACGATCCCGCCGCCGTCCCGTCCCGGCCGCTGACGTTGAGGATCCTCGGGTTCGCCAACGCCCGCTTGACCAGGTCGAGTTCGGGGGACTCCGGGTGGTAGAGCCGGTACCACCCGGTGGCCAGGGCCCGCAGCTTCGTCCGGTCCCGCGTTTCCCGCGCGATCCCGGGCCGCCTGCGCGCCAGCCACTGCTCGTCCCGCCGCCACTGCCGCCGGTCCGCCGCCAGACGCTGCCGCTCCTCCTGGACCGCCGTCTCGTCGTACGGCAGGTTGTCCCACTGTTGCTGCAGCTGGTCGTTCCACGCCCCGGACTCGTACTGCTCGTCCAGCCACGCCCGCAGCCGCGCCTGCTCCTCCTCACGCTGGTCGAGGTCCCGCTGCTGCTGTTCCAGCTGCCGCGACCACTGCCGGTGCCGCTCCTCGTCCCTGCTCCACTGCTCCAGCTGCCGCTGCCGCGGCGCCCCTCCTGGCTCCTGCCCGGTGACGAACCACCGCAGCTCCTTTTCCACCAGGTCCGCTTCGTCCTCGGTGAGCGCCTTCGAGCCGGTGTTTCCGGCGATGCCCAGCGAACCGTCCGGCAGCAGGCCGACGGCGATGTGCGGGGTGACCTGCGCGTCCGCCTGACGGTCCGCCTTCTTGAGGACTTCCTTCACCAGGCGGGCCACCCGGTCCAGCATCCGCAGCGTCACCTCACGGTCCCGTTCCGAGGCGCCGGTGGGACGCGTCTGCGTGAACGGGCCGCCGGTACCGAGGCCGAGCACCTCCCGCAGTTCCTCGTACTCCTCGGGCTGGAGCCGGCCGTCCTGCTCCGCCTGGTCCAGGGCCTCGGGCAGACCGGTGCCCGTTCGCGCGGTGAAGGCGCTGTCGAACGCCACGTCCGGGTATCCGCCCATTCGTGCGTTGCGCCGCCGCACCACGTCCAGCAGCGCGTCGGCCCGCAGCTCGGGCTCGCCGAGCAGGTCGGCGAACTCGGCCGCGAACTCGCCCTCCGGGCCGGTTCGTGCGGCCGCTTCCTCACTCTCGGACTCGGCGGCGGGGTCGGGGCCCATGTCGAGGTCCGAGTCCGTCCCCGTGTCCATGGCGGTGTCCGTGTCCATGGCGGTGTCCGTGGCCATGGAGGTGCCTGCGCCGGAGAGCGTGCTCAGCTCGTACGCCTCGTCCTCGTCCGAGAGCCCAGGGAGGTCGCTGCCGGTCGGGGACACGGGGGACGGGGGCAACGGGACGGCAGCCGGGTCCTGTTGCGGCACGGGCGGCGGCGGTGGGGCGTGGCGCGGCATGGGCGGGACCGGCGCAGGGGGGTCGACAGCCGCTGGGCCGACGGCCGTCGTGTCCTGCGCCTCTGGGCCCCTCCGCCCGGTGTTCCTGGGCTCCGGCCCCGTCTTCTCCGGGTCCTTCCGCTGGGTGCTCCTGGCCTCTTGCGTGCTTGGCTCGGGTGCCGGGGTGCGCAGGGTCAGCGGAACGAAGTCGCCACCGCGGCGGCGGAGCCGGAGGTGGGTGTCGCCTTGGGCGGGGGGACCGGGGTAGGTGTGGGCGGTGCCGTTCTCCTCGATCAGGGTGACGGTGGTGCCGGTGGCGGCGGCCGCCCACTCTGCCATCGCGCGGTCGGCCTCGGGGCCCCAGGGGGCCTCGGTGAGGTGGCGGCGCAGGTGGCTCTCGCGGGCATCCGTGCTCGGCGTGGGGACGCCGGGGCGGATGTTCATGGGCGGGGGCTTGAAGAGGGAGTCCCGCTCGTCCGGGTCCCCGGGGAGGCCGTTCAGACGCATCAGCTGGGCGGGGGGCGCTCCGGCGCGGGTGCGCAGCCGCGCCGCCTCGCGGTGGTGCAGTCCGGGCTGTTCGGCCGCCTGGCGCAGGGCCGTGGAGAGCGCGCCGAAGAAGCCGTTGCCGCGGCCGGCGGGGGTGCCCTGGGTGTAGGTGGCGCCGTCGGGTGCGGTGAGGACGCCGTTCCGGTCGAGGCGGTAGCGCGGGCCGGTGCTGTCGGCGGGCGGCATCCACGGCGGGGTGGGGTGGCTGCGGTGCGCGGGCTGCTGCGGGCGCGGCGGTTCGGAGGCGGGGCGCGAAGGGGTCGCCTTCGATGTGTCCGCCGTCGAAGTGCCCGGGTCGGCAGCGGAGTTGGCCGGGGCCGGCAGCGGGGTGGCGACCGGGGGCGGGGTCCCCGGCGGGAGGGCGGCGTGGAAGAAGTCCTCGGCGGCGAAGAGGACCGGGTCGGTGGCCGGGCGGACGGCGGCCGGGTCGGTGCCGTGCGGGAGGAAGAGCTGCTGCCGGCCCTGGGCGGTGACCACGGTGAGCGGGGTGCCCAGGACCCGGGCGGCGAGCGCGGGCAGCAGGTCGGCGCCGCCGTGGTCGCCGGCGCGACGTACGGGCGGGGCGGGGTCGCCGTCCCTATCGCCCGTACCCGCCTTGGCATCCGTCTCCCCCGCGCCACCGGTACCTGCCGTACCGCCCGTGCCGTCCTGGCGCGGCTCGGTCGTGAACGGGCGGGAGAGGGCCGCGGTGGCCAGCGCCACCCGTTGGGCGGGGGTCGGCCAGAACGTCTGCGGGAGACGGCCGAAAGCGGCGAACTCGGCCTGCTGCGCAGGGGTCAACTCCACCCCTGCGGCGTCGAGTTCGTCCTGGGCGAAGGTGTCGGCGGCGTCCAGGGCGAGGGCGTCGAGCAGGTCCTCGTTGCTGTCCTCGCCCAGCGCCCAGGCGAGCCGGTCACGGGCGGTACCGATGGCCTCGGCGGTGACCGTCGGGTCGGCGGGGTCGGCCGCGAACCGGTCGGCGAGGTCGGTGCCGAGCAACTGGGGCAGCCGGCCCCGGTCCTGGGCGACCGCGAGCAGCGCGTGGAAGAACGAGGCGCCGTCGTGCGGCATGTCGTGCACCTCGCGCACGGTGGCGCCGTCCGGCGAGGTGAGGGTGCGCGGCGCGGCGTCGGTGGCGTCGGTGACCGTGTACGGCTCGGGCGCCTCGGAGCGCCACCCCGGCTTGGCGTACTCCTGCGGCCGGTCCGGCACCGGGACCGAGGCCAGTTCCTGGTGGTGGGAGGTGAGTCGGGTGGCGGCGAGGTGCAGGCGGTGGTGGTCCGCGGCGGCGGCGTCGGTGCGCTGCTCCCAGAGGCGGACCTCCTCCCGGGCGGCCTGCCAGGCGGCGACGGCCGGCGACTGGGCCACGGACCGCGGCAGGACGGTCGCCCGGTCGGGGTTGTCGTCGCCGAGCGCGGCCTGTTCCTCCGCCGTCAGGTCCAGCCAGGTCTCGCGGGCCCGTGCCCGGGCGTCGTAGTAGCGCTTCTCGGCCTCGGCGAGGTCGCCTTGCGCCTTGGCCATGTCGTCCCAGGCGGTGCGGACCTCGTCGGGGAAGGTGGTGTCGTCGAGAAGGCCGTAGTCGCGGGCGATGTCCTCGCGCAGCCAGACGAGTGCGGTGGTCTCGGCCTCGGCGGCGCGCGGGCCGCGCCTGGCCTTGCCGAGGGCGTGCAGCGGGCGGCTGTCGGTGATCCGGTGGTCCGCCTCGGCCACCGACAGCCAGCTGACGGGCAGTGCGAAGAGCATGCTGCGGTCGGTGACGACCTTGAGGTGGGTACCGAGGGTGGTGTCCGCGGTGCCTTTGAGGGCGGTGGCGTCGTTCGCGCCGCCGATCGGGACCGTGGCGCCCGGGTTGGTCACGCCCGCGTTGCTGTTGCCCGCCAGCGGGGAGGTGCCGACCGCGGCCTCGACGTTGTCGGTGATGCCGGCCTCCAGCGCGTCGGAGGTCTTGTGCCGCTGCATGGCCTCCATGCGCGGCTTGTTCTCGACGGTGAGCAGCCGGGCGCCGCGGCGGTGCATCTTCGCGTAGAGACGGGAGTCGGCGGTGTGGGACTGGCCGAGGAGGCGGGCGGAGGACTGGGCGGGCAACGGCGAGCCGTTCGGGCCCAGTGCCTCGCGGAAGCCCGCGGTCAGCCCGCCCTGAGTGGTGGCCTCCTGCTGGGCCTGGGCGGGGGCGGTGCCGAGCCCGGTGAGCGGGGTGAGGCGGGCCATGCGCACCTGTGCGGCGAGGTCCTTGCCGGTGTGCCGCTTGCCGAGGTCGCTGTCGCCGAGGCCGTCCGCGCGGGCGGTGGCGAGGGTGAGGGCGTCCCGCACGTTGGCCGCGCCGCGGATGTCCACCGCGAGGATGCCGGAGCCGATGCGGTCGTCGAAGGGGAGGACGTCCGAGTCGGCGCTGTCCCGGCCGCCAGTGGCGCCGCCGGTGCCGGTGCCGGTGGCGTCGCCGGTGCCGGAGGTGCGCCATGCGGCGATGCTCTCCGGGCGGGCCTGCTCGGCGGTCAGCATCCTCACCGCGGGCTCCGGTTCCGGCACGTCCTGCTCGGTGAGCGCGCCGTCGGCGCCGTCACCGTCGGGAGTGAGCAGGCTGGCCGGGAGGATCTCGTTGAGGCTGCCGACCGGGGCGAAGGCGCGGGGCGCGAGAGGGTCGCCGGTCGCGTCCGTCATGGTGACGGTCAGCACGTAGCTGGTGACGATCTCGGCGTGCGCCTGGACGGTGGCGATGTTCGGCATCGCGGTGCTGCCGCTGGTCTCGGTCCGGGCGCTCGACCGCTGCTTGGCGGCGGTGCCCTGGAGCGAGGGACTGGCGGTGAGGACGCCTCCGCCGGTGGCCGCGGCGCGCTCGGCGGCGCTGAGCGTCACGTCGGCGCCGCGGTCCTGGGAGGTGCCGACGGCCTGGTCGCGGGCGATGGTGCGGTAGTCCTCCAGCTCGAGTCCGGTGCGCAGCTTCTCCACGGTGGTGGTGACCGGGGTCAGTTTGAACTGGAGCTGCCCGGGGCTGCCGCCGACCGGCAGGTGGTGCGGGCTGGACCAGGCGCGGTAGCGGACCGGCAGGGTCATCCCGTCGGTGGTCAGCTCGTGGAGGTGGGCGCGGAGGAAATCCGGCGAGAGCCGCTGGAGAACCTGCTCCCGGTCGTGCGAGGGCACCCCGATCTTCTCCAGCCGGCCCATCAGCTGCCGCGCCGCCTGGCTCGCGTCGAGTTGTCCGCTGGGGTGGGTGGGGAAGCGGCGGCCTCGCAGGAAGCCGGGCACCCGGTAGCCGCCGCCGAGGTTGTGCGGGGTGGTGGTGCCCAGGCCGTCCGGGGCGAGCCCGGCCTCGATGGCGTCCTGCATCGGCAGGTGGAACATCACCGCGTCGCGGACGTGCTGGAGCGCGGCGGCGGCCCGGCGCGGGGCGAGGCGGCGGCCGAGGCGCTCGGAGAGACGTCCGGCCGCGGAGCTGATCCGGGTCCCGGCGCGGGTGCCCACCGTGCCCATCGCGGCCGTCCAGCGGTCCCGTACCGCGACGGTCTCGGCGGCGTCGGCCACCACCAGATACATCCGCCCGGCGAAGGTGAGGGTGGTGTTACGGCCCCGGGTGAGGGTCTGCGAGACGCTGCGGCCCTTGCCCCAGGCGTACTGGAGCGCTGTCGAGTAGGTGCCGGTCACCGCCTGGTGCCCCGGGGCCTGCTGGAGCGGCGAGTCGGAGCCCTGGAGGCCGACGGTGGCGTGCGAGACGGTGCTCGCGCTGCCGACGACACGGTGCTCGTTGCCGATGGTGGCCTCGAGGCTGGCCGGCTTCGGGTCGCTCTTGACGCGTACGTTGTGCAGCTCGCCGCGGACCGCCGCCTTCAGATAGTGGGTCCGGAGCGGCCCGGCGCCGGTCAGTCCCGCGATGCGGGAGCCGAACGGGCCGAGATACTGGCCGAGTTGGCCCGCCACACTGAGGTTCGCCATCGCCCGGCGCAGTGCGGTGCGTACGGGGGCACCGGGCGCGCCGACATGCCAGGACGCGCCGGTGGCCCGGTCGGCGGTGTCCTGCACCAACTGCTGACGCTGCCGGCCACCCTCGGTGCTGAGCACCACGTGCGGGGCGCTCAGCAGCTTCCGGGTGAGCCGCTGGTCGGCCGAGTCCGTCCTCGGCAGCGGGCGCGTGCCGTCGAGGAGCTGGTCCGCCTCGATGGAGGAGAGCCGTTGCGCTACGGGGGCTGGGGCGGGCGCCGGGGTCAGCGTCGGCCGGGCGGGGGGCGGGGCGGTCTGACCGGGCGGCAGGTTCACCTGACCGGACGGAACGGCCGTCTGACCGGGCGGCGGGTCCGCGGGAGCGTGGCGGTCGGAGCCGTGCGCGGCGGGCACGGCCAGCTCCACCCGGCCCACGGTCTCGTTGCCGCGGGTGAACAGGGGCCGTTCCTCGACCTTGCTGACGAAGACGCCGGCGCCGAGCAGACCGACCGAGGCGAGCCGGGCCCAGCCGCGCGGACGGCGGTGGCCCTCGAAGGAGGCGCCCAGTTCCACCTGGTAGCTGTAGAGGTCGGCGCCGTTCTGGAACATGAGGTGGTCGTGGGCGACCGCGACCGTGTTCCGGGTGGCCTTCTGGTCGGTCTTGGCGTAGCGGGCGCCGAGGGTCACGTTGCCGGTCTGGCGCGGCAGCCCGGCCTCGGGCACCTTGTCGTGGTCGCGCGGCGAGATGCCCAGCTCGACACCGCCGGAGAGGGTGCTGGACGCCTGCTGCCCCTGACCCGAGACCTCGGTGCCGATCACCGCGTTGCGCAGCGAGCGCTCGCTCATCGTGGTCTCGAACTGCCGGTCGGTGAGGCGTGCCTTGAGGATGAGGGTGTGGTGGCCGCGACGCACCTTGCCGTCCTCGGTGAGGGTGACCGGCACCCCGGTGGTGGTCAGGTCGTCCAGGCTCTGCGCCAGGCTGGGCCGGTTCAGCGCCTCGCGCACCTGGCGGTCGTTGTGCAACGCGGTCCGCATCCGCCCGTCGCCGTACCAGAACTTGGCCAGCCGCGGGTGCCGCAGCATCAACGGCGGGACGAACAGCGACGGGTACGAGCGGTGCAGGGTGTCCAGGACGGCGTCCGTGAAGACGCGCAGGGGGTCTTGGGGGGCGGGTTGCTGGGTCTGGGCCGGCTGGGACTGGGCCGGCTGGGACTGGGCCGGCTGGGACTGGGCCGGCTGGGACTGGGCCGGCTGGGACTGGGCCGGCTGGGCCGGGGACTGTGGGGTCTGGTTCTGCTGCTGGGTTTGCGCCTGGGGCTGCGGTTGTACCTGGGACAGGTTCGGGTTCTGTACCTGGTTCTGGTCCGGTACCTGGTTCCGCGGGCTGATGGGTCGGAAACCCTCGGCGCGCACCTGACCGCTGAGGTGGACCGGGTCCTCTCGGGTGAGGTACCACGGCACCGGCGGCTCGGCGTCCGGGTTGGGGCCCGCCTGGCCCGGGGTACGGCTGTCCCAGCCCGCGAGGCGGCGCGCGTCCTGGGTGGAGATCCAGTCCAGGCTGACCACTCGGACCGGGCGCGCGGCCGACGGCGGCTCGCCGGGCTTGCGCACCAGGAGGGTCCGCTCCACCCGGTACAGCGCGACCGGGTGGTTGCGGACGCGGCCGGTGGTCTTCCGGGCCGCGTCGGTGCCGATGTAGTGGCCGCGTCCGGTCGTGAGGTCCGCGCGCACCAGCGGGCCGCCCTGGAGGCGTACGTCGGTCTCGGGGCCGGTGAGGGTGTAGTTCGGCCCGCCGGTGACCTGGAGGCCGAAGCGAGTGTCGCGGACGTGGCCGCGCTCGTTCTGGTACGTCGTCTGGGTGAGGTCGCGCAGCTCCGCCTTGACCGACTCGGTGACCAGGGTGGCCCGGTGCGGCACCGACCGCTCCACGATCAGGTGCCCCAGCGGGTGCTGTCCGCTGCCCCGGGTCAGCTCGGGCCCGGTGACCGGCCCGGAGAACCGGCCGAACAGGGCGAGCAGCCGCCCCGGCCGGACGTACGAGACCAGGGTGCGGTGCGCCGAACTGCCGGGTCGCGCCCCGGTGATGGCGAGCGCCACGTCCTCCGGCGGGTCGGTCAGGTGCAGCCCTGTGGTGTCGGTGATCCGTGGCTCGATCCCGTCCGGGAAGGTGAGCGTCTTCGGTGCCCGCTGAGGTCCCTTGAAGGGCACGGTGAGGTCGTCCGGCAGCCGCCAGCTCAGCCCGTCGCGCATGGCGAACTGAGCGGTGTGGACCTGGGTGCGCTGCCAACGGGGCGTTTGCACGGGCGGGTTGAGCTGGTTGCTCTGATTGTTCGGGGTGCTGCCCTGGTTGTTCGGCGTGCTGCCCTGATTGGATCCGGGGGCCTGACCGGTGGCCGGACCGGTGGTCTTCGGTGCCTCGGTGACGCGGTCGACCCGCACCCGGTAGTAGACATCGTCCAGGTGCAGGTGCGAGCCCTCCCAGGCACGCCATTCGGACTGGTTGTACGCCTGAGTGCCCTGGGTGTAGTCGGTCCTGCGGGTCCAGCCCAGTGAGACGCCGATCTTCAGCAGCCAGTTGAGCGGCGGGCCCATGCTCAGCGCCCCGGCGACCCGGCGCCCGACGCCGACGCTGCGTCCGCCGCCCGTACCGGCTTGGCCGCGTCGCATGGTGTCCAGCCGGACGGTACCGCCGTTCACGTCGGAGAAGCGCTCCCAGCGGTGGTACGGGATGGCCTCGACCGTCAGTTCGTGGCCGACCCCGGACTTCTCCCGGCCCACGAAGCGTGCGCCGCGCGGGGCGGTGAAGGCGCCGGGCTGCTCGGTCAGCAGACGCAGCAACTCCGCCTCGTCGAACTGGGCGCGCAGGTTCTTCGGCAGCCTGCCCAGGATCTCCTCGGCCACCTGCTCGGGCGAGCGCAGGGTGGTCTTGCCGGGGCCGGTGAAGAGGCCGGTCGGGGAGCTCTGCGCGGTCCTGTCCGTGCGGCCGCCCGGGGCGCCGTCACCCGGGTCGGCGTCCGGGCTGATCAGGACCGTGGGCAGTCGGCTGCCGTCCTCGAACGTGACGGTGCGCGGCGCAGGGGCCGGCTGCGGAGCGTCCAGGCCGGTCAGCAGCCGTGCCGGGCGATGCCGGTCGAGCTGGGTCTCCAGCGGGACCGGATCGCCCCGGTCGGGAGTCTCGGTGTCGGGGGCGTAGAGGTCGGTGACCCCGCCCATGCCGCGCAGCCACTCCCCGAAGGGGTCGGCGGTGTTCGGGCCCTGTGCGGCCGGGGCCGGGGAGGGGGTGATGGCAGGGGCAGGTTCGGGGGCGAGCGGGGCGGACGCCGGGATCAGGGCGTCGTAGTGGTCGGTGCCGTTGTAGGCCAGGTGGAGGGTGCCGCTCCGGCCTGCCGGGTGGAGGGGGGTGACAAGGGGGTTCTGCGGTGACCGGGGGTCGGGGCGGACGACCCGCAGGTCCAGGTCGAGGGTGTGGGCCAGCGCCTCAGGGAGGAGATCGGCGAAGGGGGAGGACCACAGCTCGGGGCGCTCGGCGGCCGCGGCGAGCAGCTTGCCGGAACCGAGCCGCCGCGCCTCGGCGGGGGTCGGCGCCACCTCGGCGAGCCGCGGATAGTCGCTGTCCCGGAGGATCCGCCGCCACTGGTCGGCGTCGCCGTCGGTGACGACCGCCTGCGCGCGCTGGTTCCACTCGTCGGTGATCCGGCTCCGTTCCTCCGGGTCCCGCGCTCCGGCCAGGGCGCGGAGCCGCAGGTCGTCCACCACGGTGTACACCGGGTCCGGGATCAACATGTCCGCGGCGGAACCCAGTTCGGACCCGGTGATCCGGTCGCGCAACAGGCCGCGCAGTCCGGCGACGTTCCTCGCGGCCCAGGCGGGCGGTACGTCCTGGCTGCGCGCGCTGTCGAGCAGCGACCGGAAGAGGCAGTTCCCGCCGCCCGGGGTGCGCAGTCGCTGGAAGGCCAGGCCGTCCGCGTGCACCGTGTCGGCCGGGCCGGGCGTCGCGGTGCCCTTGCTGAGCAGGGTCAGATCCTCGGCGAGGCTCTCCGGGCGGCTCGGCACGGGGGCCAGGTCGGGCCTGCGGCGGGCGAGTTCGGCGGTGTCCTCGGGGCTCAGCGCCAGTTCGGAGAGCGGCAGCGGGGTGCTGGAGAGCGACCAGGTGATCCGCGCCGAGGGCGCGTAGGCGAGACCGCGCACGTCCTCCGGCGAGACCAGCGTGGTCGGCGGGAGGGCGGGCGGCGGCGGGGGAAGCAGGGCGTCGAGCGTGGTGTCGGGCCCGGCCGTCGAGCGCAGTGCGGCGGCGGCGCGGAGGAATTCGGAGTACTGCTCGGGGGTGGGATCGGCTGCCGGGTCGGTGGCCGGGTCGGCCGCCGGACCGATGCCGGTGCCGTCCGCCGGGTCGGTGGCCGGACCGGTGCCGGTGCCGTTCGCCGGGTCGGTGGCCGGACCGATGCCGGTGCCGTTCGCCAGGTCGGTGGTGGTGCCACCCGTCGCGCCACGCCAGTCGGTGACCATGCGGCGCAGGAGGTCCGGGGTCATCCGGCCGTCGCCGTAGCGGGCGGCGGTGTCCGGGTTGAGCCAGCGCAGGCCGTCCACGTAGGCGAGTCCGGCCAGCAACTGCCGGTTTTCCGGCCGCTGTTCGGCGTCCGGACCCAGTGCGTCGCGCAGGGTGCGGATCTGCTGGAGGGTACGCGCCCGGGCAAAGGCGTCGGCCGGTTCCGGGCCCGAGTGCAGTCCGGCGTCGCGCGCCAGCGCGTCCAGGTCGGCACCGGACGGCTCCGGGGTGAACAGCCGCCAGCGGCCCGGCCCGTCCGGCCCCTCGGTGAGCACCGCGCGGACATGGCCGTCCCGGTCGCGGGCTGTGCCCACCTCGGTGGTCGGCGCGTACACCGGCCGCCCGGTCCGGTTCGCCACGTGCTGTGCCACCGGCAGGCCCGCCACTTCCGGCTGCCGCCCGGTCTCGCAGGAGAAGAGGACCAGCGGCCGGTCCTGATCACCGTCCTCCGCCCAGGACTTGAGCACCTCGCCGAGCTGCACGCCGCTCACCTTCACGGTGGGGCGCGCCGCGTCGTCGGTGCCGAGCGTGACGGTACGGGAGGTGCCGTGCCCGGCGAAGTAGTCGGCGCCCCGCTCGGTACCGGAACCGGGGAGCGCGGTCGGCGGGCCGGTGAAGACGGTACGGGGTGCGGGCGGGGCCGTCGTGGTCTCAGGGGCCGGAGCGGTCTCAGGGGCGGGGGCGGTCTCCGGGGCCGGGCGGGCGGAGGTGGTACGCACACCGCGGAAGGTGTCCTGACCGAGCAGCGCGCGACGGCCGGCGCCGTGTGCCGTACCGTCCTCGGCCGGGCTCTGCGAGATGGTCAGCTTCTGTACCGCACGCCCCGGTTGGGGTTTCACGGCCGCGTCCGGCACCCAGCGCCGCAGCTGAGCGACGGGCACTGTGTAGCCGTCCAGGGTGATGACGACCCGTTCGCCCTCCGGCCGTCCGCGACCGTTTCCGTCGTAGGCGGTGCTGCCGCTGTCCGAGGGCCGCACGACGATCCGCCCCGGCGGCGGGGGTGCCACGGGTGGCTCCGGAGAGTTGTCCGGCCTGGAGGGCGGAGCCGGAAGCGGAGGCGGGGTGCCGCCGTTCCCCGACCCGCGTCCTCCGCCGAGGCCGGGGAGGTTCCCGCCCGTTCCGTTGCTGTTGCCCGACTCCAGGTACAGGTCGGTGGCCGTCTCGGTCCAGGGCCGGGACAGGGTGGCGAGCTTGGCCGCGGCGGGAGTGGTGGTGGCCGTGGAGACCGGGCCGACTCCTTTGTCGGATACGGACGTTGTCACTCCCGAGAGCACCTTCGGGAGCGCGGCCGGGGTGTTGACCCTGTCTCTTATACACATCTCCGAGCCCACGAGACTA
>JODI01000146.1 GCA_000720805.1 Streptomyces violaceoruber | reverse complement strand
CGGTCACCCCGCCTACGGCTACCCGCAACAGCACCCGCAGCCTTCGGCGTACGCCTACCCCCAGCAGCCCGGAGCCGGCGCCCCCGGAACCTGGTCGGCGGTACCAGGCGGCGTCCCCGGCTCCACACCGCCGTACCACCAGTACGGCCAGCCCGGTCAGCCGTCCCAGTACGGCCAGTACGGCGGTCTGGGACAGACCCCGCCCTACGGCCCGCCGCCCGCCCCGCCCCACGGCCCCGCCGACCCCCAGGACCCTCGGAAGAAGTCCCGCTCCACCGTCGTACTCGTCGTCCTCGCCCTGGTCGTCGCGCTGGCCGTCGGCGGGTCGGTGTACGCGCTGCTCAACCGTGGTGACGACGATCAGGCGGGCGGTGGCACCCCAACCCCCTCGGTGACCGCTCCCGCCACACCCGACCAGAGCACCCCCGAGCAGCAGACGTCACCCACTCCCTCGGAGCCGACCCCCTCCGAGTCGCCGTCGGACGGGGTGATCCCGGCCGGCTTCCTCGGCACCTGGACCACCACGCTCGAGAACGCCGACGGTCTGCACACCCGCCGCTTGACCCTCCAGCAGGGCCAGGTGGGCGACACGGTTCTGTCCCTCGTCGCCGACGGTCCCACCGCGAACGGCACCTACCACTGCGTCTTCGCGGCTGATCTGACCCAAGCACCGGACGCGGGCGGCATCTTGAGCATCGGCCCGTCCACGGTCACCAGCGGCGAGCCACGCTCCTCCTGTTCCCCGGGAGCGCCGACCTCGATCACGCTGCTCCCGGACGGCACCCTCCAGCGCACGGACTCCGGAACGGACAAGGCACTGACCTACGTCCGCCAATGACCGGCCCGTGCCGAGTCCGCCGTGCCGAGACCACCCTGGCCGAGACCACCCTGGCCGAGCCCGCCCGGGCCGAGATCACCCTGGCCGAGCCCGCCCGGGCCGAGATCACCCTGGCCGAGCCCGCCCGGGCCGAGTCCACTCCCGGGCCGAGTCCACTCCCGGGCCGAGCCCGCCGAGGCGAGTCCACCCCCGGCCGAGTCCGGCCCCCCGCCAAGCCCGACCCGCCAAGCTCACCTGGGCTCAGGTGGCCGCTGGCGGGGCATGTTCGGGCGGGCGCCGGCACCCGGTGGCAGCGGGAACCGCCCCGGGCCTGCTGACCCCGAGTCCTGCCGCTGCTGCACCATCCCCGCCGACTGGATCCCCAGGGGTGCCGCGCCCATCCGGAACTCGACCATCCAGTCCGCCGTCTCCAGCCGTACCAACTCGGTCAGGTCCTCCGAGAACCGGCGCAGTACGCCCAGGCACCGGTCCGCCGCCTCGCCGGCCGTGCCCTCCGCCGGGCCCAGGACCTCCCGTACGCTCTCCGACGCCCAGTCGAACTGCAGAGCCTGGAGCCGTCGCTGTACGGCCTGTGCCGTGGCCACGTCCCTCATCCAGCCGGAGGTCACCCCGAAGAACCGGTCGCCGGCCACGCACGCCACACCGAGCAGCAGCGCCAGATACCCCCAGGGCGCCACCCCGCCCACCACGCCCGTCATGTCCAGCAGCGGCAACGCGGCCCCCGCCACCGCCCCGCCCGCCGCGCCCGCCCGCAGCACACGCGCACCCCGCCGCTTCCAGACCCGGTCCGCCAGATACCAGGCCGCCGTCTCCAGCGCCCCGCGCTCCACCCACCGGTACAGCTCGTCCAGCCGTTCCGCGGGCTCGCCCCAGTCGCCGAGCGGAAACGTCCGCCCGGTCAGATCGCCCGGCCGCAGCTCGGCCGCCCCCTCGCCCCGCCCGTCCTGAGGCGGACCCTCGGGCTGCATCTCCGGCTGACCCACCCGGCACTCCCTACCTGATCCCGACCGATCGCGCTGTGTGACCACATGTGTGCCCACGCGCAACTCTTACTACCTCCCAATGGGTGGCGAAGCCCCGGGTTTCGTGATTTTTCCGCCCGGAAGCGGGCCTTGATCAGGTGGAGGACTGACGGCCCCCTCACTCGAAAGAGTGCTGGGGCGACGGCCGCACAGACCACGTAGGCTCGTGCTGAACGGGAAAAGCATCCCGAAGAAGGAGCTGATCGTGATCCCCGGTGGTGGCCAGCCCAACATGCAGCAACTGCTGCAGCAGGCCCAGAAGATGCAGCAGGACCTGGCGAACGCGCAGGAGGAACTGGCGCGGACCGAGGTCGACGGCCAGGCCGGCGGCGGTCTGGTCCAGGCGACGGTCACCGGCGCCGGCGAACTGCGCGCGCTGAAGATCGACCCGAAGGCGGTGGACCCCGAGGACACCGAGACCCTCGCCGACCTGATCGTCGCGGCGGTCCAGGCGGCCAACGAGAACGCGCAGACCCTCCAGCAGCAGAAGCTCGGCCCGCTGGCCCAGGGTCTGGGCGGCGGCGGCAGCGGAATTCCGGGCCTGCCGTTCTGATCCGCCGTAATCCGAGGCCTGGCCTGCCTTTCTAAGACGGGCACCGGCCAACTACCGTACGGACGAGAAAGAACCCCCAGCAAGCATGGAAGGACGGGCAGTCCGTTGTACGAAGGCGTGGTCCAGGACCTCATCGACGAGCTCGGGCGGCTGCCCGGCGTCGGTCCCAAGAGCGCGCAGCGGATCGCCTTCCACATCCTGCAGGCGGAACCCACGGACGTACGGCGTCTCGCGCAGTGCCTGATGGAGGTCAAGGCGAAGGTCCGCTTCTGCGCGACCTGCGGCAACGTGGCACAGGAAGAGCTGTGCAACATCTGCCGCGACCCCCGCCGCGACCTGTCGGTGATCTGCGTGGTGGAGGAGCCCAAGGACGTGGTCGCCATCGAGCGCACCCGCGAGTTCCGCGGCAAGTACCACGTCCTCGGCGGCGCCATCAGCCCGATCGAGGGGGTGGGCCCGGACGACCTTCGGATCCGGGAGCTCCTGGCCCGCCTGGCCGACGGCACGGTCACCGAGCTGATCCTCGCCACCGACCCGAATCTCGAAGGCGAGGCGACGGCCACGTACCTTGCCCGCATGATCAAGCCCATGGGCCTCAGGGTCACCCGCCTGGCCAGCGGCCTCCCGGTGGGTGGCGACCTGGAATACGCGGACGAGGTGACCCTCGGCCGCGCCTTCGAGGGGAGACGACTCCTAGATGTCTGACGCCACGCTGCACGCGACCGCCCAGAACCCCGACGACTTCGCGGTCCAGATCGCGGACCAGGTGGGGAGCTTCCTGGTGGCCGTCACGGAGGTCGCGAAGGGCGACGAGCCGGACTCGGCCGTCCCCTTCCTCCTCCTGGAGGTCTCCCAGCTGCTCCTGGCCGGGGGCCGCCTCGGCGCCCACGAGGACATCGTCCCCGACGAGCGCTACGAGCCCGACCTGGGCCCGGAGCCGGACGCGGACGAGCTCCGCGAGAACCTCGCCCGTCTCCTGGACCCGATCGACGTCTACTCGGAGGTCTTCGACCCGTACGAGCCCCGCAAGGCCCCGGTCCCCGCCCGGATCTCCGACGACCTCACCGACGTCATCACCGACCTCCGCCACGGCATGGCCCACTACCGCGCCGGCCGCGTCACGGAGGCCCTGTGGTGGTGGCAGTTCTCCTACTTCTCCAACTGGGGCTCGACCGCCTCGGCGGCCCTGCGCGCCCTCCAGTCCGTCGTGGCGCACGTGCGGCTGAACCAGCCCCTGGCGGAACTCGACGGCCTCGACACGGACCAGTCCGTCGGCGACGACACCCTGGAGTTCGAGGCGGGCCGCGTGATGGCGGAGGAGATCGGCGGACCGCTGGGGATGCAGGCCGGGAAGTAGCCCTTCACAGCACCCTCAGCAGGAGATCCGCGTCGACGTGCGGCGCGCTGGGCGTCGGCTCGCTGTACCAGCGCAGCGGCCAGGTGTTGCCGTCCAGCGCGGGGATCCCGATGTACGTGAGGGCGCGGTCCCCCCGGCTCCCGAACCGCTGCACACCCAGCGGCCAGCTGTGCCTGCGCACATCCCCGGGCGCCAGCAGAAAGTACATCCACCGAAACCCGGCGGCCTCGCACACCACCGGCCCCGCGTCCCCGTCCGCCGCCTCGATGACCCGCTCGGCGACCAGCTCTCCTCGTACACCTTCGATCCGTACGGCGTCGAAGTGCACGCCGGCCACCCGGAGTTGGTGGCCGGAGGCCGGGATCCAGTCGGGGCGGTGAATTGCGTTCGTCATGGTCACACAGTGGCGGTCGGGCGGATACGCTCGGTAGTGACTGAGGTGATACACGCCGGGGTGTATCGGTCGGAGGTGCGTCCTGTGTCGGGTCAGTACAACTCCCAGATGCCAGTCGCCTGGCGCTACAGCGGCAACCAGCTGAAGCGCTGGCGCACCAAGGCGAACGTGACCCGGGAGGAACTGGCCGCCGCCTCCAACTACTCCCCGGACACCATCAAGTCGATGGAGCAGGGCGTACGGATGCCGACGCCGCGCGTGCTCGACGTGGCGGACGAGTTGTGCCGGGCGGAGGGGCTCCTGAGCGCGGCCAAGGAGTACTTGCAGAGGGAGAAGTTTCCGGCGGGAGCCGTGGATTTCATGCAACGCGAGAAGGAAGCGATCAGCCTCTGGTGGTACGAAGTGACCTACATCCCAGGGTTGTTGCAGACGAAGAGGTACGCGACGGACCTCATCGAGAATCACGTCCCGCTTCTGGACGAGGAGACGGTGCAAGAGCGGATCGCGGCGCGCATGGAGAGGCAGGTGATCCTCACCGGACGGAAGCCCCCCGTGGCCCTGAGCTTCGTCCTTTACGAAGCTGCTTTGCGCAGCCCGCAGGTGGACGCTGAACAGCTGGGCCGACTGCTGGAAGTGACCCGTCTGAACAACGTGGTGATCCAGGTGCTTCCTCTCGAACGTGCCATCGCTCCGGCACTCATGGGTCCCATGGTGCTGCTGGAGACCCAAGACCACGAGCGGTTCGCCTTCACGGAAGGCGCGTTGTCGAGCTCGCTCTCTGCCGATCCGAAGGTTGTCAGCCGCGCGAGCGAGATGCTTAGCATGATCCGCGCGCAGGCTCTCAGCCCCGATGAGTCGGCCCGTTTCATCGAGCGGATGGTGGATCAGCCATGAGTGACGATCAGTTGATGTGGTTCAAGTCGAGCTACAGCAACTCCGAAGGCGGCGCCTGCCTCGAAGTCGCGTTCTCCACCCGTATCCACATCCGCGACTCCAAGACCCCCACCGGCTCCGAACTGCACCTCGCCGCCCCCGCCTGGACGGCGTTCATCTCCGCCGTTTCCGCAGGTCGCCCCGGAGCTTGAGCCCCGAGCTTCGAGCTCTTCCATCTTGGTTCTGGTCTGGTTGAAATCCAACCCAACCAACCAAGTCTGAACGTGAGTTGAGGCGTCGTACCTCGAATGGGTGACGTTCCGTGATCGTCTTGCGCCGGAAAGTGAAACCGCTCTAGGTTCGCGGCAAACGAGCAAAAGATCGGCCCCGGTCGGTGCGCCAACACCGGCTCCGGGGCCTGGACCTACGGATCGAACAGGACTCGATCGTGGCTTATGCCTAGCCTCGCCCTGCCGTCCCCGTCGCACCCCATGGCCAAAACGGGTTACGAGGTGACCCGCGTCCGCGTGATCCGTGAACTGCTGGCTCTGGGCCTCACCCTGGAAGACCTCCGCCGCCGATCCCACCGCCTGGCAACCCTGGACGCGGAGATCGCCCGCCTCACCTACTTACGGCAGAGCCTCGCCGCAGCCGCAGGTGCGCCGTGGGGTGCCCCGGGGTCGCCGACCCCTCCCAGCGGCAGCGTTCCCGTGCCTGAGCTTGAGTGCTGATTTCCGAACGGTGGCCGGTCCTTCGAGGGACATGCCGCCACGCACTCGAACCTCGGAGGTTAAAACTCAAGCTCAGTCCCTGTCGATCAACGACTTCGCGGTGACCGTATGGGTGGACCCGTCCGTGAAGGTGACGGTGAACGTGCCGGTGAGCAGGCCCTCCGGCTGGCCGTCGGGCCACCACGCGGTCCAGCGGCCGCCCTGGAGCGTGGCGCGGACTGTCTTGCCGTGATCGTTCACCACGACCTTCTTGACGTCGGAGCCCGCCGTGCCGACCACGTAGTTGAACTCCTCGTCACCGCTTCCCCGGGCCCCGTAGGTGTCCAGGGCGATCTCGCGGGCGGGCGGCGCGCCCACCGGGGAGATGGTCATGGCGACGGTGCCGTCCGAGCCGGCCAGGCAGTAAGCCGCGTCGCCCGACCGTGTGATGACCATGGAGGCCACGTCGCCGCGGATGTCGGCGTTGCTGACCTTCGGGGTGCCGGTGCCGGTGCCGGTGACGGTGCCCATGCGCTTCGTCGCGTCCAGGCAGTGGCCGGCGGCGCGGGAGCCCTTGCCGTGGGCGGTGTCCAGCCCCTTGGGCGTACCCGTCCAACTGGCCAGTTCCGCCGAGGGCAACGGTCCGGTGCCACCCGTGCCCGGCAGACCGCCGGTCACGGAGACGAAGGCCCCGCCGACGGCGAGCGCACCGGCCAGGGTGAAGCCCACCCGGCGCACGAGCGGGCGGCGGAAGGCAGCGCCGGCACTGCGCGCGGGCCGTTGGGTGTCGTCGAGAATCCGCCTGAGCAGCGTCTCCTCGCGGTCGATCTCGGCGGCGGACGGCTCGGTGAGGGGAGCGGCGTCGAGTTCGGCGAGGCGGGAGAGCAGGTCGTTGTTGTTCATGTGAGGGGTCTCCTGTCAGTGGGACGTGGCGAGGGCGGGCGAGGCGGCGGCCGAGGTGCCGAGCAGACCGGCCAGCCGGCGCCTGGCCCGGGTCAGGCGCATGGCGTAGGCGGCCCGGGTGCAGCCGAGAACCGTCGCCGCGTCCTTCGTGGAGAGCTCCTCCCAGATGTGCAGGGCGAGGACCTCCTGATCGGCGGCGGCAAGGGAGCGCCAGGCGGCGGCCAGGTCCATCCTGCTGTCCACGAAGGCGGCCGGATCGACCGTCACAACGCCCGCACCTCCCTCTCCGGCCTCCTGGATGCGCACCGCGAGCGCGGAGTACCGGCGCATGCCCCGGTTCGCGTTCAGCATCACCTTGCGGGCCGTGCCGAACAGCCACGGCCGAGGCTCCTTGGGAAGTTCCCGCCGTCGACGCCACGCGGCGAGGAAGGTCTCGGCGACGATGTCGTCGACGTTCATCGGGTGGGCGCGCCGGCGCACGAACCTGAGCACGTCCTCGTAGTGAGCCCGGTACACGTCCGTGAACTGGGCCTCGGTATCGATGGGCATGGCTTCCTTCCGTTGCGTCTGCCCTTACGTGTCCGCTTCGGCCACAGGTGCAACAGGCGCCCTGGCAGGAAGTTCGGTTGCGCCCCTCAAGGCCTCGCCCGCGCGGCACCGGCGGTGTTCAGCTGTGGCGGGACCCAGGCGTGGTGTCGAAGGATCATGCGCGTTGCCACGCGGGACGGTGTCAGCCGCATCGCCGTGTTCCGCAGGGTGACGGCCAGCGGATGGGAGAGTTGCCGGCCCATGCGCCCGGCCTGCCGGGCAGCCTGCGCGACGGCTTGGCTGCGCGGTCGGCGCTCGGCGTCGTAGCGGGCGAGCGCGGCTTCGACGGTGGGCCCGGTGCAGAGAGCGGCGGCCCCAGCGCGTCGATGCCGGCGACGTCGTAGACGGCGTCGACGCCCTGCGGGGCGACGGCGCGGACCCGGTCGGCGAGGCCGTCGCCGTACGCCACGGGGATCGCGCCGAGAGAGCGCAGGTAGTGGTGGTTGGACTCGGATGCCGTACCGATCACGGTGGCACCGCGGGCCACGGCGAGCTGGACGCCGACGGAGCCGACCACGCTCGCGGCTCCGTGGATCAGCAGCGTCTCGCCCGGGCCCACCGCGAGCTCACCCAGCACACGGTCGGAGGTCTCGACGGCCACGGGCAGCGCGGCGGCCGTCTCCCAGCCGAGGCCGGCCGGCTTGGGCGGGAAGTCCGCGGGCAGGGCGTACTCGGCGTAGGCGCCGCGAAGGCCCGTCCTGCTGGTGTTGCGTAATCTCTGCGGCGCCGCAGCTGCAGGCAGAGGTTGAAACTCAAGCTGCTGGCTACCCACGCGAACCTCCGGGTCACAGACAAAAGATGTGGCCTGGGTTGCTTGCTGCTCGGTACGGTCGCGGCCATGGTCATTGTGGGGGCTGCGGGATGGATGGTTCGACGTGCGGGCACGGGCGACGCGGCTGGGACCCAGCAGCTTGCGCGACGGACGGCGTCCGTCGCTGATGAGCCGGAGTCGACCAAGCGGCCCAACGGGTGAGGAGCGCCTCCGTGTCGACCGTCCCCGCGGCCCGCGAGAGCGGACCATCCTGGGCTCTGCTGCTCGTCCTGTGCGGCACGATCTTCCTTGAGGGCAGCGACGTCGCCATGCTGGCCGTTGCCGTTCCCACCATCCGCGCCGACCTCGGCCTGACCACCGGCACCGCGGCGTGGGTGATGAGTGGCTACGTGCTCGGCTACGCCGGTTTCACCCTGCTCGGCGGCCGCGCCGCCGATCTGCTGGGCAGGCGGCGGATGTTTCTCGCCGGGCTGGGCGTCTTCCTGGTCTTCTCCATGCTGGGCGGCTTCGCGGTCAACGGCTGGATGCTGGTCGCGGCCCGGTTTGTCACCGGCGTGGCGGCGGCGTTCATGACTCCCGCCGCCATGTCGATCATCACGACCTCGTATCCGGAGGGGCCGCAGCGCGACAAGGCCCTGCTGGTCTTCGCCGGCGTCGGCGCCGGGGGCTTCTCGCTGGGCCTCGTCATCGGCGGGCTGCTGACCGAACTCGGCTGGCGCTGGGTGTTCTTCGCCCCCGTGTTCTTGGCCGGCGCCATCCTGCTCGCGGCGCTCAGGCTGCTGCCGGCCGAGGCCCGCCCCGAGCCCACGCAGCACGGCTACGACCTGCTCGGCGCGGCCAGTGCCGCCGCCGCGATGCTGCTGCTCGCCTACGGCATCGTCCGGCTCGAGCACCGCGGCGAAGGGCTCGGGCTGACCCTCGGCGCGCTCGCCGCCGGGCTGGCGCTGGTGGCGGCGTTCATCGTGATCGAACGGCGCGCCAAAACGCCGCTCGTCCGGCTGGGAATCTTCCGCAAGGCCGCGATGGTGCGGGCCGACCTCGCCGCGCTGCTCTTTCTGGGCGCGTTCTTCGGCTTCCAGTTCATCATCACGCTCTACCTGCAGGAGCTGCGCGGCTGGTCCTCCCTGCAGACCGCGATCGCGCTGACCGTGATGGGCTGCGACGCCGTGCTGGCGCCCACCCTCACCCCGCGCTTGGTGAACCGCTACGGCAACAGCCGGGTGATCTTCGGCGGCTTCCTGCTGGCGATCGTGGCCTACGGGCTCTTCCTGCCGGTCGAGATGGACTGGTCGTACGCGGTGATGTTTCCGAGCCTGATCATCGCGGGCACCGCCTTCGCCCTCGCCTACGGTCCGCTCACCATCGCGGCGACCGACAGTGTGGCCAAGGAGGAGCAGGGCCTGGCCGGCGGGTTGCTGTACACGTTCACCCAGTTCGGCTCGGCGGTCGGGATCTCCGCGGTGACCGCGGTGTTCGGGATCGCCGAGGTTGGCGCCGATGGCTCACCGGGCGCGGTGCTGGATGCCTACCGCACCGCGCTCGTCGTCCCGTTGGTCATGGTGCTGCTGGGGGCGGCGGTCTCCGCCTTCGGCCTGCGCGGCGCCAGGCCCGCCGACAGTCGGCGGAAGTTCACGGCACCCGCGGCCCCCGACGAGGCCAGCGACGGCATTCCGGGATGACTTCTTCGACTGCCTGACCGCGCGCGGGGACCCGTTGTTCGAGCTGACCGACGCATTGTTGTGTGCGGACGGGCCGGTGACCACGCCGGTGGACCTCACGCTGACGGCCTAGTACCGGCGCGGGCACGGCGCGATATACGAGGCGCTCAACTGCGGGAACGTCGATGTGCCGCGACTTCGGCGGGTGCTGGCCGGTCTGCCGCAGCCCGAGGCCAGGGCGTACTCGGCGTAGGCGCCGGTCTCGGTCCAGGCCATCACCTCGTCCCCGACCGAGACACCGGTGACGCCCTCCCCCAGCTCGTCGACGATGCCGGCCGCTTCCATGCCGGGGACGGCGGGGAAGGACACAGGGCCCATCATCTCCTGGACCCAGCCGCGGCGGATCCTGAAGTCGATGGGGTTGACGGCGGCGGCCACGATCCTCACCCGCACCTGCCCGGGGCCGGCGTGCGGCTCCGTCACCTCCGCCAGCAACCTCGCGATCAGCGTGTTCCGCCAGGACGGCCGGACCAACATCGCCGCCGCCTGCCGTCATACCGCCCGCCTTCCACAGCGACCCCTGACAGCCCTCGGCATCACCTGATCAGCCTGGACAGATCGACTGCACGCAATGGCCCCGGGGCCAGCGGCCCCTTCCGGGACCCTGTCGCCGTCGAAGCGGACGAAGGTTGACGGCTGGCGCTCCACGCCTTCCGGACACGAGCTCAAGCGGGCGGCGTGACCGGGGACCGCAGGCCGATGAGCGTGATGCCGTTGGAGGCAATAGAATCAACATCACGCTGATAAAATTCGACGCTGTGTAGACTTTCTGACTGAGGGGGTAGTCCAGCTCCTCGCGAGACCTTTCTGGAGGAACAGTGCAGCAGCAGAAGTGGCTCATCACCGGCGTCAGCACGGGCCTTGGACGTGCCTTCGCCCAAGCCGCCCTGACCGCCGGGCACACCGTCGTCGGCACGGTCCGCTCCGAGGAGGACCTGCGGGCCTTCGAAGGGCTCAAACCCGGGTACGCTCACGGCCGCATCCTGGATGTGACCGACGACGCCGCCGTCTCAAGTGTGATCACGGAGGTGGAGCAGAGCGTCGGCCCCCTGGATGTCGTCGTCGCCAACGCGGGCTACGGCCTGGAGGGCACCTTCGAGGAAACGCCGCTGGCCGACGTGCGGCGGCAGTTCGAGGTCAACGTATTCGGGACAGTGGCCACGCTGCAGGCGGCCCTGCCCCACATGCGCCGGCGCCGCCGCGGACACCTGATGGCCGTCACCTCCATGGGCGGGCTGATGGCCGTGCCCGGCTTGTCCGCCTACTGCGGCAGCAAGTTCGCCCTGGAAGGCATCCTCGAGGCACTGGGCAAGGAGGTCGCACAGTTCGGGATCCACGTGACGGCGATCGAGCCCGGGTCCTTCCGCACCGACTGGGCCGGACGGTCCATGACACGCACCGCGCGGTCCGTCGACGACTACGACGAGCTGTTCACCCCCGTCCGTGAAGCGCGGCAGAAGGCCAGCGGGAACCAGCTGGGCAATCCGGCCAAGGCCGGGGACGCCGTCGTGCACATCGCGTCGGTCGACCAGCCGCCGGCCCACCTCGTCCTGGGCTCGGACGCGCTGCGACTGGTCACCGCCGCGCGCACGGCCGTCGACGAGGACATCCGCGCGTGGGAGACGCTCTCCCGTACCACCGACTTCGCCGAGGGCGCTCAGCTCTGATGCCCGGCCACCACGCCGCGCGGAGCCGACGCACCACCGAACGCAAGGGTGACGTCCGGGAGCGGGCCATCCTCGACACCTGCGAAGCTCTGCTGGCGCAACAGGGCTATGACGCCATGACCGTTGGCGACATCGCGCAGGGCGCTGGCATCACACGTGGCGCCCTGTACTTCTACTTCGGCTCCAAGCAAGAAGTGGTCACGGCGCTCGTGGCCCGAACCGTTGAGCACCTGTGGGAGCGGTCCCGGGCCACCGCGCAGGCCGACGAGCCATGCCAGGCCATCGCAGCAGCCATGCGGCGTACGGTCGAGCTGTGGAACGAGCACGGTCTGGTCATGCGCACGGCGATCGACCTGTCGTTGACCGTGCCGGAGATCGGCGAGCTGTGGAGCCACACAGCTGACTTGTTCATCACGGCCATCGCCGCCGTTCTGGAACGAGCCGGCGTAGAGGCCGGCACCGAACCAGAGCAAGCGTCGGCGATGGCACGCGCCCTGTGCTGGATGATCGAGCGGACCTTCTACCACGCCTCACAGGAATCCCACGAGGAGCTGCAGAAGGCATCTTCGACCTGCGAACACATCTGGCTGATCAGCGCCGGCCTGATCACCTGATGCATCTGGTGTGGACGGTGAGGCGCGAAACCTGACCCCGTGACTCTGAGGCCCACCGTCCAGGCACTCCGCCGGCGGAAATCCCGCGAGGCACAACGTCCTCTGCTAGGCCCGATCAACCGGAGTTGGCATCCACAACTCCCGTGTCCGGGCCCTCCGAATCAGGTCGCGAGACCTGGAAGGTCACTTTCGGGACAGCCCTTACTGAGTTTTTCGTTAGTTCTGTGGTGACTGGGGATGGATGGTGAGGCCGGTGTGTGTGAGGAAGGACCACGGGAGTTGCTCGCTGGAGCAGACTCGT
>JODI01000145.1 GCA_000720805.1 Streptomyces violaceoruber | reverse complement strand
GCCGGCGGTCGACCGATCTTCGAGAACAATCAGTTCATCGGCGCCCTCGCCGTCGGCGGAGGCACCCCGGCCCAGGACGACGAGGTAGCCCGCGCCGCGCTGAGCGCACTCTGACTCTCGTCCGCACATCGCCGGGCGGGGGGGGGGGCGGGAGACCTAGAAGCGCTCCCCAGCCGGCCCCAGGCGCGAGTCGTCCTCGACTGCACAGTGCGCCGGGTGGAGGCGTCCTGTCTCGGGCAGGGGTGCATGACTGAACCACGAGGATCTTCCGGTTCGGCGTAGACGTCGCAATCCACACCGAACCGGAAGACCCTCACCTGTTCAAGATCCCTCAGCCGAGACCCGGTTCACTCGTCGGTTCGCTCGCTCCGGGACAGCGGGCTCGGTGCTGTCCGAGTGACATGACGGATGCGGAGTGGGCCGAGGTCCACTCCGCCATGCCGGGGCCGGGCCGGTCCCTGAAGCGGGGCGGGCGTCCGGAGGTGTACCGCTGTGCACTACCTGATCGACAACGGCGTGCAGTGGATGGCCGTGCCGGTCGACTTCCCGTACTGGCGTCCAGCGCTTGCGCAGGGGTGGGAGCGTCCGCACCGTGGGGGTGCCGCTCCTTGACTTGACCCTCTGGCGGCAGGGGACCGGACCAGCGGTTCAACTCCTGCCAGCGCGGCGGCCGGCGGTCGGGAACAAGTCCCAGCCTCGACGCCCGACTTGGTCGGCTTCACCTTCGACCAGCACGCGGGAGTCACGCAGCGCCCGGATATTGGTCGCCAGCGTCTCGTCCGTGTTGCAGGGCGCGCCGGTGTCGGAGCCGTAGACCAGGTGGTCACGCGGGACCGTGGCGAGCGCCGATGCGAGGGGGGCGTCATCTCCCGCGTTGGCGGTGTCCAGGTACAGCCTGGCCAAATGCTCGCGAATCTCGTCCCGGGTGATGTTCTGCGGGTTGGGCACCCAGGGCTCCGCTCCCAACTGACTCAGCCGTCCGGACATCGCCGGCAGCGCTCCACCGGCGTGGGCGAGAATCAGCGTCAGGTCCGGGTAGCGGCGGAACACCCCGGCGTAGAGCATGTCGACAACACTCCGGGCGGTCTCGAACCCCACATCCATCAAGGTGACGGGGAGGCCGAGGTGCGGCGGCGCGATCGTGTTCGGGTGCACGAAGACAACCGCACGACGGCGGTTCAACTCGGCCCACACCGGTTCCAGCCGCTCATCGCCGAGGAACACCTCGTTGTACCGGGCGCTCACCGCGTATCCGTCGGCGTGCAGGTCCGATTGGGCCCGATCGATCTCGGCCAGCGCCGCCTCGGGATCGTCGGTGGGGAACGCCGCCAACAACCCGAACCTGGTCGGATGATCCGCGACGATCTTCGCCCCGTAGTCGTTGCTGTCACGCACCGCCTGCGACGAGAACACGTGGGTGTTGCTGAGCAGCTGCATGGCGATACCGGTTCGGTCCATGTAGTCCAATGCGGACTCCGGACTCCAGGAAAACGGCTGCGGCGCAAGGAACCGCTGTGCACGCAGGCCCTCCCACTGCCTGAGCCGCTGCTCTTCGGTGAGCGGCGGGGTGAAGTGCGCGTGCACATCGACCCAGCCATTGACCATCGTCATGATTCCTGTCCTTCTGTCAGCACAGGCGCCGACGACCGCCCACCACTCCATGGCTCTCGGCGGCGCCGCCTACCGGTAGCGCTTCCCCCGGCGTCGGTGGTTGGAGGGCACCTGCCTGCGGCTTCATGCATCTGAGTTCCCGTCGTGCACGCGTACGCCGCCATGGAGCCAGACCCTGGGTAACGCCTTCATTCTGGGACGGGACGGCCCCACGCCCGACTAGCCTTTCTGACGGTTCCGCCTGTCCACATGGGCAGACTGCCCGGCCACAGCGCTCACGCCCTCGGCGATGTTCCTGTCTGCCTACTGATCGTTTCAGAATGACGTGCTTGGCCAGATGGTTGTGCGCTGCGAGGAACAGGCGGTCGCGCTAGTTGTCGGCCAGACGCAGGACCTGGGCGAGTGCGGCCGGCACTGACGCGGACGGCCGGATGCGGCCCTGCTCCAGCCGGGTGGAGTAGTCGGTGCTGACGGCGGCGAGCAGGACGGCCTCCTCCCTGCACAGGCCAGGCACCCGCCGGCCACCGGTGTCGGGCAGACCGACGGTGCGCGGGCTCGACTCGGCCCTCCGCAGCTTGAGGAATTGTCCCGGCTCGTTCAGATGCGCGCGTCGCTGGTCATACCAGCCAGTGTCACACCGCTCGGCCCGCACAAGGGGGGTATGAATCCCTCCCCTGGATAAGGGATACCCAGGGTGGAATTCTCCCCTTTGCGGATTCTCGTGGAGGGGGCAGGGTCAATGGCGTGTTCGGCGATCAGAGTCGGCCCACAGAGAGCATCCACCCGAACAAGCGGAACGGCCCACGCCGGCCGAACGGCCGTCGAACGCGCCGGGGTGCCGGCGGAGTTGTTCCGGATCGACGGAACATC
Source organism: Streptomyces violaceoruber (assembly GCA_000720805.1). Lineage (GTDB taxonomy): Bacteria > Actinomycetota > Actinomycetes > Streptomycetales > Streptomycetaceae > Streptomyces > Streptomyces cellulosae_A. The sequence continues at coordinate 9,905 of JODI01000145.1, read as the reverse complement.
CCGCTTCGACCTGCCCGGCAAGGACGAAGAGGACGCATACGTCTCCCCGCCCTCGCCGGGCTCATCTCGTTCTTCGGTGAGCACCCGTTCCGCCACTCGGTTCACGACCGAGCGGCCTGAATCCCCCCACACATGCTAGGAGCACCACCTCTATGTCCGAACGGAAGAAGTTCGCGCCGCCGGCGATCCAGGAGTTCGCCCCCAAGCTCGCGGAGGTGACCGACACCGTCCTGTTCGGCGACATCTGGGAGCGGCCGGGTCTGTCTCCGCGCGACCGCAGCCTCGTCACCGTCACCGCTCTCGCCGCCCTGTACCGAGCCGACCAGCTCGGCTTCCACCTCGGCAAGGCGCTGGAGAACGGCGTGACCAAGGACGAGCTGGTCGAGGTCATCACCCATCTGGCCTTCTACGCCGGATGGCCCAACGCCATGACCGCGATGACCCAGCTCAAGGAGATCGTGGAGAAGTCCGACCAGTCCGGCTGATACTCCTCCGCCCGCACACACCCCACATCCCGGGGTCTCCCCCACATCGCCGCCGCGTGGTCCGGCGGCAGCAGCACACCGGAGAAACGACACACCATGGAACTGCTGAAGCGGCCTCCCACCTCGAAGCTCCCGGCCGAGTGGTTCACCGGCGACGCCTACGCCGACGTGATCCACCGTGGTGAGGCCCCCTCACGGATGCGAGCCAACCTGGTCCGCTTCACTCCCGGAGCCCGCACCGCCTGGCACTCCCACGCTCTTGGCCAGACCCTCCACATCGTCGAAGGCGTCGCCCTGGTGCAGTCCCGTGGCGGCGACATCATCGAGGCCCATCCCGGCGACGTCATCCACACACCCGGGTGAGGAGCACTGGCACGGTGCCTCGCCCGACCAGTTCATGGTCCATCTCGCGCTGTGGGAGACAGACGACACCACCTGGCTCGAACACGTCCCGGACGACGACTACAACGGCCCGCGCGTCAGTACCCGTACCCGCCCCTGACGCCACGACAGACCCATAGGAAACGGGGAAGCCATCATGCGAGCAACCATCATTCACGCGCCTGGGGACATCCGGGTGGAGAACGCCCCCGAGCCGAAGATCGTGGCGCCCACGGACGCGGTCATCCGCACCGTCGCCGCCTGTGTGTGCGGCTCCGACCTGTGGAGCTACCGCGGCATCAATCCGGTCAGCGAGCCGCAGCCGATCGGCCACGAGTACGTCGGCATCGTCGAAGAGGTCGGCAGCGACGTCTCGGCTGTGAAGCCCGGCCAGTTCGTCATCGGCTCCTTCATCGCCTCCGACAACACCTGCCCGGTCTGCCGGGCCGGCTATCACACCTCCTGTCTGCACCGGGACTTCCCCAACGGCTGCCAGGCCGAGTACATCCGCGTCCCTCTCGCCGACGGCACCCTGGTCGCCACCTCGGAGCAGCCGGCCGAGGAGCTGATCCCCAGCCTGCTGACGCTCTCCGACGTCATGGGCACCGGCTGGTACGCCGCCACTGCGGCCGAGGTCAGGCCAGGTTCGACGGCCGTGGTCGTCGGTGACGGCGCGGTGGGCCTGTGCGGTGTCATCGCCGCCAAGGAACTGGGCGCCGAACGCATCATCGCCATGAGCCGCCACGAGTCCCGGCAGAAGCTTGCCCTGGAATTCGGAGCGACCGACGTCGTCGCCGAACGCGGCGAGGAAGGCGTCGCCCGCGTCAATGAACTGACCGACGGCATCGGCGCCGAGTCCGTCCTCGAATGCGTAGGCACCCAGCAGTCCATGCACCAGGCCCTGCAGTCCACCCGTCCCGGCGGCAACGTCGGCTTCGTCGGCATGCCGCACGACGTGCAGATCGACGGCCAGGAGCTCTTCTTCTCCCACGTCGGCCTGCGCGGTGGTCCCGCCCCCGTGCGCGCCTACCTTCCCGACCTGATCGAGCGCGTCCTCGGCGGCCGTATCAACCCGGGCAAGGTCTTCGACCTCACCCTGCCCCTGGACGAGGTCGCAGAAGGTTACAAGGCCATGGACGAGCGCCGCGCCATCAAGGCATTGCTCCGACCGTGACCTGAAGCCCGAGAGGCATTGCTCCGCCCCGTGACCTGAAGCCCGAGCGGTGGCGAGCGCCGGTCGACGGCTCCCACAACCGCCCGCCCCGTCGAGCGGCGGCTCGGCCGCCTGCCCGTCACGGCCGCCAGACAGAACGGACCGACATCCATGACCAGCGAGGCGATCGCCACCGTCGAGGCGTACTTCGAAGCCCTCGGCACGCGTGACATGGAGCGCGTGCTCTCCCACTTCACCCCGGAGGCGACCTGGACGATTCCGGGTGATCCGGCGCTGACCCCGTGGGCCGGGAGCCGCACCGGGCCGGAGGAGATCCGGCAGTCCCTCACCGCGTTCTTCGCCGCCGTCGAGCCGCTCGCGTTCGAGCTGGGCACCATGGTGGAGGCCGACGGACAGGTCCTTGCACCGGGCCGGTACTCCTCCCGGTTCCACCCCTCGGGACAGGTACTCGAAAGCGAGATGATCCTGCGTTTCACCGTCGCCGACGGACTGATCAGCGACTATCGCGTTTTCGAGGACTCACTCGGAATCACCCGTACCCACCTCGGTGACCCGCTCACCAGCACTGCTGGGTGACCACGAGTCCTCCGGCACCCTCCACCACAGCGGCGCCGCCTTACGCCTGGCCCGGCCTCAGGAGTCCGCGCTTGTACGCCCCGCCCGCCGCCTCCTCGACCGGAGAACACCGATGACGAAATGGACGAACGACGAGCTCGACCGCATCGCCGCGGCCGACGAGTTGGAGATGGCGCCGCGCCGCGATGACGGCACACTGCGGCGTCCGGTGCCCGTCTGGGTCGTCCGTGACGGCGACGATCTGTACGTCCGGTCCTTCCGCGGTACGGACGGCGGCTGGTGGCGCACGGCCCGCGCCGTCCACGAGGGACACATCCGCTCCGGAGGCGTCGACAAGGACGTCACCTTCGTCCAGGTGGCGGACTCCGAGGTCGACGACCGCGTCGACGCCGCGTACCGCACCAAGTACGGCCGCTTCGGCGACGCGTACGTCGCCCCCTTGGTCGCGGCGCGCTCCACGACACTGCGACTGGTGCCCCGATGACCGAGACGATCCCGCCGGCGGCCGCTGAACCAGCGCCGACAGCCAGTCCCGCACAGGAGTAAGCACCATGCTCGGTCTCGAACTCGTCGTCGTCCTGGGTGCGGCCGTGCTGGTGGGCAACGTCCTGGGGCAGCGCTTCCACGTCGCGCCGCCCGTCGTTCTGCTCGTCGTGGGCGCACTCATCGGCCTCGTCCCGGCCGTCCGCCAGACCCAACTCCCGCCCGACGTCGTGTTGTTGCTCTTCCTTCCCGTACTGCTCTACTGGGAGAGTCTGACCACCTCGATGCGGGAGATCCGGACGAACCTGCGCGGCATCGTCCTGCTCAGCACGGTCCTGGTCATCCTCACCGCGGGGGCTGTGGCGGTCGCCGGACACGCGCTGGGGCTGCCGTGGGGACCGGCGTGGGCCCTGGGCGCGGCCGTGGCGCCCACCGACGCCACCGCGGTGAGTGCCCTGGCGGGCTCCCTGCCGCGTCGTCAGATCACCGTGCTGCGTGCGGAAAGCCTCGTCAACGACGGCACCGCACTGGTCATCTACGGCCTGGCGGTCGGTATCACCGTCGGCGAGGAACACCTGGCACTGCCGCACGTCGGAGCGCTGTTCCTGCTGGCCTACGGCGGAGGGGCCGCGGTCGGAGTGGCGGTCGCCTGGGTCAACATGAACCTGCGGCGCCGACTGGACGATCCCCTGCTCGGCAACCTGGTCATGATCCTCGCTCCGTTCACGGCGTACCTGCTGGCCGAGTTGATCGACGCCTCCGGTGTCCTCGCGGTCGTCGTGAGCGGCCTGATCATGGCCCAGGTGGCGCCCAGCCTCATCCGCGCCGATCACCGTCGTCAGGCACTGGCCTTCTGGCCGCTGGCCACCTTCATCATCAACGGCGCGCTGTTCGTCCTGGTCGGGGTGGAACTGCAGTACGCGCTGCGCCACCTGAGCCGATCCGACCTCAGGGATGCCCTCATCGCCATCGGGGCGGTCAGCGTGGTCCTGGTCGCGGTCCGGTTCGCCTTCCTGTTCTCCTCCGCCTACCTGATCCGCGCGATCGACCGGCGCCCCGAGCAGCGCCTGCGGAGAATGAGCGACCGGGCACGCGTGGTCAGCGGGCTGGCGGGCTTCCGGGGCGCGGTGTCACTGGCCGTGGCACTGTCCGTGCCGCAGAACCTCGACTCGGGCGAGCCGTTCCCCGGCCGCGCGTTCATCGTCTTCGTCACCTCCGGCGTCATCGTGGTGACCCTCGTCGTGCAGGGACTGCTGCTGCCGGGCGTGGTGCGCTGGGCCCGGCTGCCCCGCGACACCTCCGTCGACGAGGAGCAGGTCCTCGCCGAGACCACGGCGACCGAGGAGGCCATCAAGGCGCTGCCGCAGCTCGCCGCCGAACAGGGGACCACTCCGAAGGTCGTGGAGTGGCTGCGCCAGGAGTACGAGGCCAACCTGGCGACCGTACGGGCGAGGGGCGCGGGCACCGACGACGATCCGGCCCTGCTCCACAACCGCCACTACACCGACCTCCGCCTCGCCCTCATCGCCACGAAGCGTGCCACCGTCGTCCGTCTGAGGGACGAGTCGCAGATCGACGACACCGTGCTCCGCCGTCTCCAGGCCGCCCTGGACAACGAAGAGGTCCGGCTGGCCGGAGGCGAGCAGGTGGAGTAGGCCGCTTGCGGTATGTGCCCCGACGACGCGAGCCCCACGAGAAGGAATCCCGCTGCCATGTCCTCCAGCCTCATCGATGTTCACGCCCACCTCCTTCCCGACTTCTACGTCCAGCAGGCGACGGCGGCCGGCCACGCCCACCCCGACGGCATGGGCGGCTGGCCGTCATGGTCCGTGCAGGCCCATCTCGATCTGATGGACCACAACGGCATCGAGACCGCGATGCTCTCCATGTCCTCCCCCGGTGTGCACTTCGGCGACGACAAGGCCGCCCGCCTCCTCGCCCGGCGCGTGAACGAGTACACCGCCGAACTGACCCGGGACCACCCGGGCCGTTTCGGCAACCTCGTGTCACTTCCGCTGCCGGACGTCGACGGGGCGGTCGAGGAGATCGCCTTCTCCTTCGACGAACTGGGCGCCGACGGCGTGGCGTTGCTCACTCACACCCACGGGGTGTACCTGGGCGACCAGCGCCTCGCCCCGGTCTTCGCGGAGCTCGACCGGCGGCGGGCGGTGGTCTTCCTGCACCCCACGTCCCCCGTGTGCTGGGAGCAGTCCGCTCTCGGCCGGCCACGTCCGATGGTCGAGTACATCTTCGACACGGCCCGCACCGTCACCGACCTGGTGATGGCGGGCGTCCTGACGCGTCACCCGAACATGCGGGTGATCGTCCCGCACTGCGGCGGCGCGATTCCCGTCCTGGCCGACCGCATCAACGAGTTCATGAGCCTGTTCCTGCCTGCACAGCAGCCGCCCGGCCCCGACGCGGTGCAGCAACTCCGCGGTCTGTACTACGACATGGCGGGCACGGCCTTCCCACGCCAGGTCCCCGCACTGCTGAGGCTCGTCGACCCTGACCGCGTGCTCTTCGGCAGCGACTACTGCTGGACTCCTGCGCCGCTGGCCGACGCCCACATCGCGGCGATCGACGCGGCCGAACCACCGGCGCAGGACACGACATGGCGATCGCTCACGACGGCGAACGCCAAGCGCGTGTTTCCGCGGACAACGCGGTGAACCGCAGTACGCGGGCCCTCAGCGCGATCACGCGAAGGGAAAGCGACTCGCGACGACACCGGATGCGGCGGCGGCCTGCCCAAGGCCTGAGCCTACCCACCGGCATAGACAGCACCGAGTTGGCAGCACCGAGTTGGCAGCAACGAGGAGGAAGAATGCACACCCGAACGCTCGGGCGCGACCTGCATGTCTCCGCCATCGGTCTCGGCGTCATGGGAATGTCCCAGAGCTACGGTCCCAATCCCGGCGATCGCACCGACATGATCGCCGTACTTCGTGGCGCCGTGGACCGCGGAGTCACGTTCTTCGACACCACGGAGGTGTACGGCCCCTACGTCAACGAAGAGCTCCTCGGAGAAGCCCTCGCCCCGGTGCGAGACCAGGCAGTGATCGCCACCAAGTTCGGATTCCGCATCGAGAACGGCGCCCCCGCCGGACTCAACAGCCGGCCCGAGCAGATCCGAGCCGTCGCCACGGCCTCCCTCAAACGGCTCAGGGTCGACACGATCGACCTGTTCTACCAGCACCGCGTCGATCCGGACGTGCCGATCGAAGACGTCGCCGGAGCCGTCGGGGAGCTCGTACAGGAAGGCAAGGTGCGCTGCTTCGGACTTTCCGAGGCCAGTGCGCAGACCATCCGCCGGGCCCACGCGGTCCACCCGGTGACGGCGGTACAGAGCGAGTACTCGCTGTGGACCCGGGACCCCGAACATGAGGTTCTGCCGACCTGCTCCGAACTCGGCATCGGATTCGTCCCCTTCAGCCCGCTCGGCAAGGGGTTCCTGACCGGGACGGTGGACGCCACGACGCCCTTCACCGCCGACGACGTCCGCACGAACATCCCACGGTTCACAGCCGAGAACCGGGCAGCGAACCAAGCACTCGTCGATCACGTCACCCTGCTCGCGCGGGCCAAGGACGCCACACCGGGCCAGGTCGCGCTCGCCTGGTTACTCGCACGGCATCCGTCGGTCGTTCCGATCCCCGGAACCCGGCGCACCGCACGCATCGAGGAGAACATCGGCGCCACCCAACTGCCCCTCTCCGCCGACGAACTCGCCGACCTCAACGGACTCGTCGGCCGCGTCGGGGTACAGGGAAACCGCTACAACGAGCACCACATGTCCCTGGTCGACAAGTAGCTCGGCCCATCCATTTCGCCCAGCGGTCTTTCCTGCACCGCTGGAATCCCCTCCCACCTCCCCCCTCCCTCGACGATTGAAGAACCCCTTCATGCGCATCGACACGCACGCTCACGTCTACCCCAGCGACTACCTGGACTTCTTGGCCGACTCGGGCGTCACGACCACCGGCGGCCAGCGCGGGCTTGGGGCCGACGACACCGACAAGGAACTCGAGGCCCGCTTCTCCCTGATGGAACGGGCCGGTGTGGACCGGCAGGTGATCTCAGCCTCACCGCTGACGGGCGCGCTACCGGATCCGGAGCAGGCCGCCGCAGCCGCACGCATGATCAACGACAGGTATGTCGCCTTGGCGGACCGCCACCCCGACCGCTTCCTGGCCTTCGTCGTGCTTCCTCTGCCGCACGTCGACGCGGCCTTGGCCGAGCTCGACCGCGTCCTCGACGCGCCGGGGGTGGTGGGCGTGGCCCTGACCACCTCGGCCGCGGGCCGGGCGCTGACCGACCCGGCCTTCGCACCGGTGTGGCAGGAACTCGACCGCCGCGGCACCGTGATGTACCTCCACCCCGCCGGCGACGGCGTCGCCTCCCCGCAGATCACCGACCACCACCTCACCTGGATGGTCGGCGCGCCCGTGGAGGACACCGTCGTAGCGGCCCAGCTCATCACCCGTGGGTTCGTGACGCGCTACCCCCGTGTACGCATCCTCAACTCCCACTTCGGCGGCGCGTTGCCCATGCTGCTGGAGCGGTGGGACAACCTTGCCCACTTCGAGGCACCTGAGGCCCCCCTTCCGCCGAGCCAGGCGGCGCGCCTGATGTGGTACGACACCGTCGCCCACAGTTCCCAGGCGGCACTCCGGGCCGCGGTCCAGGCGGTCGGCGCGGACCGACTCGTCCTCGGCAGCGACTTCCCGTACCAGGGGGGCGAGCACTACCTCGACACCGTCGCCTACATCGAACGGGCCGGTCTCGACACAGAGGACACCCAGGGCATCCTGGCCGGCAACGCCGAAGCGCTTCTGGGACTGGCCTGATCCTCGGGCGCTGTCGGGACCATCTGAAACCGGCAGCAGGGCCCGGCCGGCCGGTTCACACGTGCGGACAACAGCCGCCCTTGGCCGGCCGGTCCTGGCGCGGTGCCGACGCGAACAAGCACACGGGGTTGTACCGCGGTACCACCTGATGGTGCGGGGTTCCTCCCGCGGTACCACGACCTGCTCGACTGTCGCACCTAGCGTCCTTGGAGGGCACCGAACGGCGGTAGCCCGATTCGAAGGATGAGCAGATGATCAACGCGCGGCAACTTGTGAAACGCTTCGGGGACAAGACGGCCGTCGGCTGGCTGGACCTGGGGCCGAGCAGTGCGGGCAGCTCGGCTCTCGGGGGTTCCACCTCTGCTCTCCCCGGAGAGCCCTCATGACCGATACCAGCCAGGTACGCCGCACCGGATCCCCCTACGCCAAGGTTCCCGCCCTCACAGCGATCTTCTGGGTCGTCAAGTTGCTCACGACCGGTCTGGGGGAGTCGGCCTCGGACTTCATGTTTCTGGGCGGGCACTGGATCACGCTGATCGTCACCGCGGTCGCCGTCGTCGGGGCTTTCCTGTGGCAGTTCCGGACGTCCCGATATCAGGCAATCCCGTATTGGACAGCGGTCCTCGGCGTCGCCGTCTTCGGCACGGCCGAAGCCGACATCGTGGCCTTCGTCGTCGGCGTACCTCTGCCGCTTGTGGCCGGTGGATACGCCGTTGCCACCGCTGCCGTACTCGCACTCTGGTACCGGTCGGAAGGGACGCTCTCGGTTCACAGCATCACCACGCGGCGCCGCGAGACCTTCTACTGGCTGACCGTCATGTGCAGCTTCGCCCTAGGCACCGCGGCGGGTGACCTGACAGCCAGCACCCTGGGACTCGGCTTTGTGGGCTCCATGGCGTTGTTCGGCGTCGCCATCGTTGTTCCCTGGATCCTCCACCGCCGCGGGGCCCTCCATCCGGTCACGGCTTTCTGGGCGGCATACGTCCTCACCCGGCCGCTGGGCGCCTCGGTGGCCGACTGGCTTCTCAAGCCTGTCCACGATGACGGTGAAGGGGGTGGTGGTCTTGGCCTCGGGTCAGGCGCGGTCACCTTCGGGGGGCTCCTGCTGTTCGTGATCGTGGTCGTCCATCTCGCGATCAAGCGCCCTGACGTGCAGGATTCGTTCGAGAGTATCGACACCCAACGCGCCGCCTCTCCTGCCGGAACGCCGAACGCCTGAATAGAGGAAGTTCGGGACGGGCCGGCGACGCTGGTGGTCATGGCCCCGATCGCGGATGCGATCCGGGCGTCGCCGGCCAGGGTTCCTGCGGGACGCCAGCCGTGTCGCGCGCCGCGGCAGCCACACGGTCTCCGGAGCCGGCAACGCGCGCGAGCACACGGCTCGGCGTCTTCGCGACCGCGACCTGCTCATCACCGCCGCTCCGGGCCGGGGCGATGGAGTCAGCGGGAGACCGGCGGCATGCCGGCCACGGGGACGTGTTCCTGCGGTAGGCGCAAGGTGAACGTCGCGCCCTTGCCCGGTCCAGCGGATTCCGCGGTGATGTCTCCGCCATGGGCCCGGCCGATGCCCCGGGCGATGGTCAGACCGATGCCACTGCCACCGGCGGCAGCAGGTCGACCGAGACGCTCGAGGCGTTCGAAGCGGTGGAAGACGCGTTCGAGGTCGGGTGCGGCGATGCCGACGCCGTGGTCCATGACGCGGACGATCACTTGGCGTACGGGGGCAGCCGCGTGGTCCCCAGACGGCGGCGCACTTCGGCGAGGTCACGGCGCCTGCCCACGACATTACCGGGGCGTACGGTCCCTGGTCGGTGGATCGGCACCTGGCCTTCATGGACCAGTACCGGATCCAGGCCAGGTGCAGGCAATGCTGGTGAAGGCCAGGAAGTGCTCGGCCTTGCGCTCATAGCGCCTGTGGAGTCGGCGGCAGCCGGCGAGCCAGGCCATGGTCCGTTC
>JODI01000144.1 GCA_000720805.1 Streptomyces violaceoruber | reverse complement strand
GTCCTGGCAGGACGTCGAGGAGACCACGTTGCCGCGCACGTCATGACCGGTGATGGTCATCGCCCCGTTGGGGTCGGTCACCGTGTGCTCGAAGCCGGCCGTGTCGTAGCCGAAGCTCGTCCTGTTGCCGAGGCCGTCGGTCTCGGTCAGCGCCCGGTTGCCGTTCGTGACGTCGTAGGTGTACGTCAGCGTCGAGTTGGTCGGCGAGGTCACCTTGACCGTCTCGACCGGGAGCAGACCGGTGGAGTTCTTCGCGGCGTCGACGTGGGCGGCGACGTCCTGCGCGGTGAGCGCCGAGTGGTAGAGGGCGACGTCGGCGAGGGACCCTGTGAAGTGGCTGACGTCGGCGGGTGAGCTGACCCAGCCCTTGGAGAAGCCGCCACCGAGGTAGAGGTGGGAGTTCGACTGGTCGTTGGGGGCGCCGGAGTAGGTGGCCTGCTGGACCCCGTCCAGGTAGAGGGTCTGGGTCGAGCCGGAGACGGTGAGCGCCGCGTGGTGCCAGGCGTTGTCGGTGACCGTGCCGGTGGAGCCGAACGCGGCGGCTGCGGAACCGCTGCCCGCGTAGAAGTGGCCGTGCAGTTTGTTGTCGGTGCCGACGTACAGCAAGGGGGACCAGGTGCCGGACGCCGCGGTCGCGCCGGGGAGCGCCACCGACTGGTCGCCGACGATGACGCCCTGGGCGGCGGTCTTGAACCAGAGTTCCACGCTTCGGTCGTTGCTGCCGTGCAGCACGGAGGTGGGCACCTCCGCGTACGAGGTGCTGCCGTTGAAGGTCGCGGCCTTCTGGTCGCTGAACGGGCCGGTCGCGCCGAGGGTCACCGCGCTGTAGGTGCCGTTGCCGCCGCGGACCTCGTCGACGGCGGTGCCCGCGCCGGCCGCCTCGCCCAGGCGGAAGTACCCGGCGGGCGCCGCGCCGAGGACCGCGCCCCGGTAGGTCTGGCTGGAACCGGTGACGGTGGGCGCGATGAGCTTCCAGACGCCGCCGTTCTCGTCGGTGAGCTGGGTGAGGGTGGCGGTGGCCGGGTCGTACGTCATGGCCGCGAAGGTCTTGCCGGACGGCCGGGTGACGGAGGTGAGCAGGCTGGAGGCGTGGGTGCCCGACTGGTACAGGGCGTTGACGTCGGCGGCGACCAGCGGGCGGCCGTACCAGGCGGCCTGGGCGATGGAGCCGTTGAAGTAGGTGGCGTAGCCGGTGTCGTCGGTGGTGCTGCTGTGCGCCTCGTCGGGCCAGTCACCGCCCAGGAAGCCGGTGCCCAGGTAGTTGAACACCTGGTTCTTGCCGAAGGCGTCCGCGCTCTTGATGGAGACCGTGCCGGTGCGGAAGCCGACCTTGGTGTTGTCGAGGAACAGGGTCTGCGAGTTGCCCGCGGCGGACAGCACCACGTGGTGCCACCTGCCGTCGGCGACGGACGCGGCGCTCACGATGGGGTTGACGCCGCCGCTGTACCAGAACTCGGCGTTGAGTTTGCCGTCGGTGCCGACGTAGACGGACGGCGTGTAGAAGCCGGCGGCCTGCCCGGAGCCGATGGGCTGGGAGGCGTAGGAGTACAGCACGCCCGGCCCGGCCGAGGTCTTGAACCACAGCGACAGGGCGCCGGAGTTGGTGTCGTTGCCCGTGTTCTTCGGCAGGGCGACGTCGGAGGTCGTGCCGTTGAAGGTGGCGGCGGTGGCCGAGGAGCCGGTGAGCGGGCCGGCCGCGCCGAGCGTCACGTTCTCGTACGTGGCGTTCTTCGTGCCCTCGTTGGCGAGGACGGCGTCCTTCGCGGTGGTGCCCGAGGACTCCGTCAGCGGCCACATCTCGTCCGCGTCGAGGTCGAGGGAGGCGTTGCGGTACTGGGAACCGGTCTGGTAGCCGTACGTCGTGCACTTGGTGGCCGACGTGGGTGCGCACACCTTGGTCAGCTGGTCGCCGGTGTAGCCGTAGGTCCAGGTCAGCGCGGTGGTGGAGTCGCCGGCGGTGACGGGGTCGGTGGTGACGGTGGCGACGTGCGCGGCCGAGGCGCCGCTGGGGGTGGACCAGGCGAGGTTGAGGGAGCGGCTGGAGACGGCGGAGGCCATCTTGGTGACGTGACCGCCGGCCCAGGTCAGGGTGATGGCACGGCCGTTGGCGTCGGTCACGGAGGTCAGCCCGTAGCCACCCGAGCCCAGGGACTGGGTGAAGGTGTAGACGGTGTCGTCCTTGTCGGTCAGCTTGTAGCCGCCGGTGACCGAGACGAACGTGGCCCAGCGGCCGGCGCCCGGGGTGAAGGTGCCGTCGCTGTTCTTGCCGTAGCCGACCTGGGAGCCGTCGGGGTAGGTGACGTTGACGGCGGTGACCGCGGCGGACGCGTTGTACTGCTCGGTCGCGCGGGCGTCGAAGATGCTCGACCAGCCGGCGCCGAACGCGCCCGTCCAGCGCGGGTCGCGGGAGTTGTAGTCGCGCTCGACGTCGAGGGAGGGGCCGACGGTGGAGATCGAGGCGTCGGTGTCGGAGGTGGTGTAGTTGCCGATGGACGCGTCGAAGCCGTGGTCGCTGCTGTTCTGCGACAGCCCCGAGGTGATCACCGGCTGCGGCACCTGCACCGACAGCGCGTAGGGGTCCGGAGGTGAGTACAGGGCGGTCGCGGAGTCGTACGCCTGGACCTGCCAGGTGTAGTTCTGCCGCTGGTGGAGTTGGCGCCGCCGGCCCAGGCCGTGAACTCCGGGGTGGTGGTGCCCACCACGGCGTTGTCGGCGGGGAACTGCTCGTACAGCTGCGGCGCGGTGTTGCCGGTGTACGTGACCAGGATGTGCGGGCCGAGGGCGGGGTCGTTGAAGGCGCCGAACTGCTTCCAGTGCAGGTTGTCGCTGGTCGACGCGTAGAGGGCGAGGCCGTGGTCGGCGGTGCTGCCGCTGAACCAGCCCTGGATGGCGGAGGTCGACAGCGGGACCCTCACCCAGTCGCCGACGGACCGGTCGGCGGCCGTGTTGGCGCAGGCGTCGGGCACGGACGGCGTGAGGTTGCCGATGGAGGAGCCGTAGGTGGGGCCGGGGTAGCTGGTGACGCCCTCCGGGGTCCAGGCCTGGGTGATCAGGGCGACGTCGAACCGCTCGGCGGTGCAGGTGGAGGCCCAGGTGTCGAAGAGGTCCAGGTGCGACTCGGTGACCGTGGCGTTGCTGGCGTCCCAGGCGGTGTCCCAGTGGTTGACGAAGCTGATCGCCGAGTGGGTGCCGGAGTCGTAGGAGCCGACCTTGATGGTCTGCTCGTAGGAGTGGTCGACGTTGTTGCCGGACCCGGACTCGGCGTAGGTGGTGGTCCAGCCGTCGTCGACCGTCGGGTCGACGGTGACCGGGAAGACGCGGCGCGGATCGTGCAGCCAGGCGTCGGCCAGGGTCAGCTTGAGGGCGTAGCCGCCGTCGGCGTGGACCAACTCGGTGGTGACGTCGTGGGTGGTGGCCGGGTCTCCGGAGCGGGGGTTCACCTTCGAGTCGAAGGCGTAGCTCGCGGGGATGCGCTCGACGGTCCGGCCGTCGGCGTCGCGCAGGGCGATGGAGCCGTTGTCGGTTGCGACGGGGGTGAGGCCCTTGAGGGTGAGCGGGAAGGTCCAGCTGTTCGCGGCGTCCGCGGAGTGCAGGACGACCGACTCCTTGATCCCGGTGCCGGTGGGGGCGAGCTGGAGGTCTGTGTCGCTGAGGACGTTCTGGTACGTGACGTCGGAACCGTCGGCCGTTCCCTTGACGGGCGCGGCGTCCTTCAGCCCGTAGGCGAGGGAGTGATCGTCGTCGACGGTGAGGGAGGCCAGGTCGTCGTCGGTGGCCTCGGGCCCGAAGTCGACGGCGAGGGAGTTGCCCTTCTCATGCCAGCGGCCGTCCGGCCCCGCCCGCACGTCCACGTCGATGGGCGCCCATCTGCCCTTGCCCACCTGGTAGTTGACGGGCTTGGTGTACATCTCGCGGGTGACGCTGCCGTCGGCGTTGGTGTAGACGGTCTCGGTGCGCGAGGACTTGGTGGCGCTGCGCTTGCTGGTCCTGGGGTTGAAGTGGCCGCCGACCTGGCTCCTGCCGTGCTGCACCGCCGACTTGTGCGGGTGGTATGCGGTGAGCTCGCCTTTGCCCCGGCCCGGCTTGCGGCCGGCGCCCCGGTGCGCGGCGGTGGCCTGCGCGGAGACGTGGTGACGCTTGCCGGCGGCGGTACCGGATTCCTGGGCCGGCAACTTCCCCCAGTGCGGGTCCTTCAGCCAGGAGGTCACCGAGGCGAGGCTCGGCAGCGAGAGGTCGACGGCGTGCAGCTCGGCACCCTCGGCCATGGCCTGCTGGGTCGTGAGCATCAGGGCGAGCGCCGTCAGCACGAGCACGGCGATGCGCCGCCTTGCGCGGTGGGCACGGCGGGCGGAGCGGACACGGCGGAAGGGCCGAACACGCACGGCTACGACTCCAACGGTCGGGCGGGCACAACAGGGCAGGCCCGACCGTCAGCCAAGGCCACAACGGAGGTCGCAACGGACGTTGCCGAACTCGTTCAATTCGCTGACGGATAAGCCACAGAAACGCGCAGAGCTTGCCCGTTGTAAACAAGCCGTGAATAGAGCAAAGGAAGGATCATGGACTGGTCTTGACCATTTCTTGCTGAACCAGCCCGGCTTGAGAAGAGCCGACACCTTTGTCCCTTGTGGACTTCTTTGCGAGAACGTCATCCGACTTCCCTGGCGCCCCGGCGCGCGTCGCCGTACGGTCCGCCCGGCCGTACGGCATGCCCGGCCGTACGGCATGCCCCGACCTCACGCGCCGCCGTCTCGGCCACCCGCCGCACTGCTCCAGCGTCGCCTGCCGGTGGGCGCGGATCCGGCTTGCCTCTCGGCGCCGAGCTGGACGAGGTGAACCGAAACGGGCTGATCGAGCGGGTGCAGCAGGTGGAGCAGCGGAACACCGCTCTGGGCCAGGAGCCCTCATGGCGCGAGTCGCTGCTCCAACACCGCTGCACAACTGGTGAGGAAACCGCATGCCGTCCTAGTGCCGTATCAGGCAACGTTTGCCCCTGCTGACGCAACGCGAGCCGTTCGAATGCCGCGATCTGCGGCGCGCTAACCTGAGGCCGTAAATGAGCGAGGCGTGACCCGCGGGCCGGCTTCGGGGAGCGGCATTGTGGTGAAGGAACGAGATGCAGGCACTGACACTTGGTCCCACGAACCGTGAGCGTGTCGTTCTCTTCGCGGCTGGAGCAGGCGGCGACCCGGAGCGTTACCGGCCCCTCTTGGAGCACTTGGCAGCCCATGACTGCCAGGTCATTGCGCCCTACTTCGAGCGCTTCGTCGCCCGAGAGGCGACCACCGCTGAGCTTCTTGCACGCCCGGTGGGGCTGGTCGAGGCCCTCCACCAGTGGGCGCCTGAGGACGCGCCTGTTGTGGTGGTCGGCCACTCGATCGGCGGATGGGCTGGCCTCTGTCTCGCCGGTGCGACGCCCTGGGGACGGGACGGCAGGCCGCTGGATGTCCCACGTGAGCCACGCGCCAGCCGTCTCGTCTTGTACGCTCCCGCGGCCGGCTGGTTCGCCGCTCCGGGCGCCTTGGACGCGGTGAAGGCGCCGATGCTCGTCTACGCGGGAGAGAGGGACACCGTCACGCCCGTCGAGCAGGCCGTCCGTCTGAAGAGCGCATCGGCCCAGGTCGACCTTCGTGTCGTGCCGGGGGCCGGTCATTTCAGCTTCATGAATACGCCTCCGCCGGGCATGGTCGAAGCCGAGGGCTTCGACCATGCCCGGTTCCTCACCGACCTCGCGCAAGCGACCCTGGAGTTTGTCATCGCGCCCTGAGTGGACGTGACACGTCGTCCGGACGCTGGTCCGGACGGCGCGACAAAGAGCAGGGCAGCGTGATCCGCCGCTACATCGTCTGGCGAAACCGCCACACCGACGACCGGCGCCTACGCGCCGTCGTCGACAGGGCGAACGTTGCCTGATGCGGCACTAGGTTTCGCCGGAATCTCCGCGACCGTCACCTGCCGGTCCATCAAACACTCGATGAGGACCGAACCTGCCAGCGGGTAGACCCAGAAGTGCGGTTCCATGTCGAGGAGTTCCCGGGCGTGCCGTACTGCGATGTCTGTCGGCATCGTCACGGTCGGCACCACGAGGTTGCCGCAGAAGACGACGACCCGCCGACTCTCCGCCACGTAGGCGGAGAGCAGATCCGCCGTCATCCGTTCCCAGTCCTCCTCGTCGCTCCACCAGCGACGCTCCATGTAGGCGGCGGAGTCCCAGTCGAGCCCCGCGCCGAAGGTCGCCGGAAACCTGTTCAGGCTCACGGCCTCCAGCGCCCGGCTCTCGGCATGGCTCAGCTTCACCACCTGCCGCCCGTCGATGTCCCTGCTGTCGTTCATGAAGTCCGGAAGATACTCCGGACGGCTGCCGTACGCGCTGTGCTCCGTCATGTGTTCCGTTTCAGCCAGGCCGTCAGCGTTGCTTGTCAGAACCTGCTGGACAAGCCGCAGGAATTCTACGGAACCATTTCGCGCCGCAGGTACACGGACGAACGACCACCCTCGCACCAGCCCCCAATGTCCTGCATTTACTGTATCGACAAACCAAACGCCAGTCGATATTCATTCAGCACAACAAGTGATCTCTCCTGAAATTCTGCATGATTCTCTCGCACATGCTCGGCCACCTGAACGATGTCGAGCCCAAGCCCCGCAAGGCGCATAAGTTCCGACACCCATTCTCCTTGCATTCTAAGACGGGCGTACCGATCTCGCGCTCATCGAAAAAGGTTCCGTATGGGATTTCAATCTCCGTCTAGACGCAACTGCATTTCCCTTTTTTCGCGACATTCGCCAGCCAGCCTGAGTGCACTTTCCAGGAACTCCTTCACTACAGGATCTTCGACCCTCAAGAATTCGGCCTCGATTTCCGAGATGAACTGATCCATCTCGCTCGAACTCAAGATCAGAGTCCCGTAGGGATCCACTCGACTCAGCATGGGGAGCACGCTCGATCCGCAAAGGCGAGCGAATTTGTCGTGAAGATCGAGAACAGCGTCCACCTGCCTCGTGCACCGCCGCCTCGAGCTGCCCCCTCGTTGCTCCACGCGCACGAGCGCCACATCTACGCCCACAACACCTCTTCCTGAATGCTGGCCACAAGGCCGCACTTCGGCACACCTATCACTTGGCCAGGGCGTTCCTGAACGGTTCTGAGTGAGCCCATTCCCAGAAGGCGGATTCATTCTGCACTTCCTGTTCCACTGAACTGAACAGCCGTGACGGGTCAGCTCCTTCAGGGAGGTCCACAGCTACGTGACGGTCTCCGCTCCATTCGGCGCGAAATCCTCCCGCCGAGATCGCCTCACGCAAGGCATCGCGGGAGTCGCCGTCAGTCACGGGAGGCCTCGGCTCGGCGAAGAAAACACGAATAACAAGCCTCCCCGAATGCGTGTCAAGCGGCTTTGTCGTGCGGGGTGAGGCTGATGGTCAGGTCGGCTCCGAGAGCCTGAGCCAGGCGGCGCAGGAGGGTAAGCGTGGGCACGGTCCCGCCGCCTTCGAAGCGGGAGATCTGCGGCTGCTTCATCCCGCACCGCTCGGCCAGCTCGGCCTGGGACAGCCCGAGCTCGATGCGCCGGTCGTGGACGAGTTGCCCGAGCTCACGGGCGAGCGCGGAAGGCGGGTCCTGCATGGTTCCTCCCCGCCTCAGGCCGCTGGGGCGACGATGGTGACGGTGGGCTCGTCTCTGCCAGCGAGGTGCACGTCCACCGTGAGGTCCAGTGCGCGGGCCAGGCACATGATGACCGCGATGGGCGGCAGCTCGGTGGCCGTCTCGATGCCTTCGATGTCATCGACGTCGACGTGCATGCGCTCGGCGAGATCAGCCTCGCTCAGACCCAGCTGCTTACGCCGGTCGTAGACGGCCTTGCCCAACGTCATGGCGAGGCCGGCCTCTTCGTAGACCCGGTCGTACTCGGGGTCAGCGTCCAGGTGTTCGCCCAGCAGCTGGCGGTGGCGACGGGTCCTCCATTCGCTGTGGTTCATCGGTTCTCCTTGAGGTTGCGGCTGTGGAGGTCGTGCAGCGGCGGCTTCATGCTCTGCCTCGCACAATCGCTGTGCGGCGTGGGCGCGGTCCACTTCGGCCTGCTCGCGCATCTTGGTCTTGCCGAACACGGTGAGCAGCACGACACGTCGGCCGGGCGCCAGCCAGTAGGTGATCCGCTGATGGGCATCGCCCAGGCGGAAGCGCAGCTCGCGGAGCTTGCCGCCCAGGTGGCGGCTCCGGCTCGATCTCGATCGAGTACCGCCCGCTGCCCATATCGCCGTTGATATATGGCACGGGGTGCGAGAGCGCGAATACGTAGTTCAGGTCGTGTGCCGTCGCCGCGACCGCAGCCACTCCAGCGTCGCGCACCCCTACTCCCCCTCTTCGTCCTGATGCCACGGCGCCGCCCGCAAACCAGCGGCAACCTGCCGAGGCGGTGCAGGGTCGGGCTGCTTTCGGCAGGATCGGGCCCGAGCGGGAGAGGCAGCGTACGGCCGGGCTGGTGCGTCGCCCAGTCTGGCGGCGCGGGGCGGGGTGGGAGGAGTCGGCCCCCAACGGGCGGCGGGGAGCTTCGCCCCCGCCGAAGGCATCGACCTCCTCAGCCACGCCCTCGACAACCCTGCTGGCCACGAGCCGACCCACGACGACGACCCGCCGCTCTGCGGTGTCACCGTCCGCTGACGTTGCCGTCAACTACTGCCGTCAAACGCCCGATGGGACGCTTCCGGATCTCCGGAAGCGTCCCATCGGTTTGCGACGTGAGGCGATCGAGAATTCAGCCACAGCATTCTACTTATAATCGCAGCCGCACACCCGAACAATTGAATTTCAGGCCAACTCCTGCGAGACATCAAATACCACAGCAGCCTTCTCTCGAACCAGCCCCCAAATAGGATCCCTTTTCACCGATTCGAGCCATTCATCGAACGGCGTCCCGCTCTCACGGAACCACCAGGAGTTATCGCTCTCAAGTGAGCGCAGGTCAGAATCGACTCGGTATCTGTATTCGAGCTGAACCTGCGAGTATCCTTCATGCTCCCCTTCGGCGTCCACGAGCTCCATTTGACGCACGAAGCCCACCGTGAATGTTGGCCCAGAAAACCAGTTCACTTCGCCATACTGAAAAAGGAATCCATCAGAGTCAGCGCCAGTCGGGACGTCGAACCCAATCTGCTCGAAGCTGCGAACGGTCGCCACAAATTCCTCGATAGTCGGATCCTCTCGACTCGATGCCAGCTGGTCAACGATGCCCTGCACCACACTTAGCGCAGAGTCAATCGGTCGCCTCATCGCTTGCCTCCATCGCTTGCTTCAAGGTCCCCACCGCCCTTGCCGTGGTGCGGCCACAGAGGCGCGGCCGCACCACGGCAAGCTACACACTCAGCTACGGCCAGTACCCGCCTTGCAACTGCCTTTGCAGATGACCCAGCACGTCTCGGGCTTCATTGGCGTTTCTCGCACCACCGATCAAGTCATTGACGTAGGCATAGTAGTCATTCGTATGAATTCGCGAATGAACTGACGCGCCTGTCGGGTTCATGGATGCCGATCCTCGGGGCAAGAACACACCGTTGCCCGCATCGTTGGTATCAATTCCAAACCTGGCGAGTTGCTGCCGGGCCGCTGCGGCAGTTCGAATTGTGAACCAGAACCGGCGTCCCGCCCGCCAGCACATAGTACGTGTGCTACGCAGCACCCCTCTACCTGCTTCTTCGCAGGTCAGCGCGTGATTTGCGTTCCGCTGGTGTCCGTGGTTGTGCGGGGAAATCCGTGGTTGTTGCCGTCGCTACTGCCGTCAGGAGTCGGGGGCTGGTGCTGGTGCCATTTCTAACCCCCGTCGGTCATCACGGGTGTATCGGGCAACTGTGTACGCGGTGGGGCCGGTAAACCCTGTCTCTGTGCCGTCGTTCATGTCCAGGACCTCGAAGCCGGCGCCCTCCGCGTAGCGTTCGAGCTCCTGGGGGAACAGGACGCGTCTGCGGATCTCGTCTCGGGCCTCGTCGCCCGAGGGAAGCACCCAGTGTCGGTGCATCGTGTTGATCTGGGTCCGCAGGTTCCACGTGTGGCGGATGGTGACGGTGGCGGGGCCTCTCGGGGTGTCGACCGTGGCGGTGGTCGGCTCGGTCCGGGTGATCGGGGCGATGGGGGAACACAGCACGAGCAGCGCTGTCGGCTGGGCGTGGGCGGCGAAGGTGGCGAAGACCCGGCTGATGTCGTTGTTGTCGTGGACGTAGGCGAGGCTGTTGCCCATGCAGGTCACTACGTCCATGCGTTTGCCGAGTCGTGCGGTGCGCATGTCGCCGGTGCGGATGTCCAGCTCCGGCCGGGCCTGGTGGGCGTAGTCGACCATGCCGGGCTGGAGATCCACGCCGATGCACTCGAAGCGCTTGGCGAGGATCTCCAGGTCGCGGCCGGTACCGCATCCGAAGTCGACCAGGGTCCGGGCGTCCGGCTGGTGCAGCTCGATCAGGGTCTGGCACATTCCGGCGCTCGTGCTGTCGGACTGAACCACGTCGTAGAGTGCCGGATCGCGGTACAGGAGGTTGGTGGCTTCCACGTGCTCGGCTTCCGTGTCGGGGCTGGTCACATGAGGCTTCGCAGTCCGAGCTCCAGGGCGAGTACATCGCACAGTAGATCGGGGACGACCGGCGCGGAGTCGGCGTTCCTCCCCGCCTTGGCGAGAGCCTTGCCGTCAACGTAGCCGAGGTCCACCAGGATGGACTCCTTCAGCATGCCGTCCAGGACGGGCAAACCGTAGGACCGCAGACCCTTCTCCAGGACGGCCAGGAAGTTCTCCGGTTCGGCCGGCGCGGCCACCCACTCGGGCAGCTGCCACGTAGCTCGGCGGAAGCCGCAGGCCCAGGACTCTCTCCGCCCGAAGAATCATATCGCCGCTCAGCGGGGGACCCGTGTAGAATTCTCCATTCTCAAACAGTTCGTTCATCACTACCTTCCTCCGGAGAATCCGCCGGTGTGGGCTGTCCGCTTATGGGCTTCCGTCTCAATCAACTGCATGAGACCGGGCTCTTGATGGTGATGTCACGTATAGCCATCCGGTGTCTCATTGAGCCCTGCCGCGCGATTCGATCTCGTGAAATCCGTTCCGCGGATTCCGGAAATTTCGATCCGCACATCTGGCACATCCGGATGACGCCACGCGACGAATTCAGGAAATCCGTTTTCGCCGAATGGAACATGCCACGCCCGACCAGCGCACGTAAACAAGATCCCATTACGAGCACGCTCGGCAACCTTCCCTAAGCTGTCGGCGAGCCCGGCGACTGTGACGAACCGCCACTTTGTGCAGCACCCGTCCGCTGACGTTGCCGTCAGCTACTGCCGTCAACCACCCCATATGCATCAACCCTGATGTAAGCGGTTGCGTTCTCATAGTCGAGAGTTTCGGGAGACAAGCTGACGGTCCGCCTAGTTGCCACGGCAATCACTCGCATGAATTCCACAGTATCCGCGATGTCAGATTCCGTGAGGATACATCGCGGGTCACCCTGAAAATCGATCAACGTTGACGAATAGAACTGAGTGGTCCACAACTGCTGGCCCACTTGAACCGACAGCAGGTAGTCGACTTCCTCGCCTTCGTTGAACATGGCACGGCTCAGAGCAACCGGCACAGTGGAATCCAAACGCTTCATCGCGAGGGGATATCCAGCGGCAGTGAGTCCCATAACTGTGGCGACCCACTGTTCGTATGAAGTGGAGTTTACGAACACTTCGATCAGGCTGTCCTCCTGCATCTCCAAGCGGAGCAGGAGGCTCAGAGGCTCTGGAGATGTCACGGCGCACCCATTCGACTATTCGCATGATCCAGGAATCCAATGAATGCGTTGGTATCAGCATCCCATGCGGCGCCCATATCAGGGAGAAGGTAGCGAACGACGTTACGACCCTCTGGGTTCGTGTACCTCTGGACCGCGGATTTCGGATTCGTCAGCAAATCGTTCACCAGATACTCCGACACATCAACTCGCTCCTTTCCAGAGCCGAGCTTGATCAGACTTGTCCCTGGGCGATTCATGTGTTTTTGATAGGCGCGAGAAGCCGCACTGTCTCCGGCTTTCCCATTGAGCGGATCGGTTGCGCTCTTGCTTAGGTCATCGGCTCCTCCGCAATTATGCACAAGAAGTGGCGTGGCCCCCGCCAGCACATAGTACGTATGCAGGCTGCCGATAGTGAGGTCGTACGTCGTGGTGTTCGCGCGGTAAAGGCGGACGCCTGTGACCTCGGTCGTGCCGGTCGGTGTCTGGAGGATGTCGCCGGGCTCGAGGTCCTTGGCCTCGACGAAGGCCGACCGGGTCTCGTCGTAGAAGGGGTGGTGGAAGGTCGTCGTCAGGTGGGCGTCCCGCGTGGTCGCTCCGGACGCCGTGCTGACCGCCGCCACCGGCTGCGTCGCCGGTGTCTGGCCGGTGCCGTGACCGTGGCCGCCCGACAGGGCACCCAGTACCGCCGCCGACGCCGCCAGGCCGAACGCCGCCTTACGGGCGACCTTCCTGGTCAGCGACTTCGCCCCGGTCTTCACCGAGGACCTTCCGGCAGCCTTCGCAGCCGCTTCCTTCGCAGCCGCTTCCTTCGCGACCGTCCCCTTCACCGTCACGTCCACGAAGTCCCGGTCCGTCCGCGTCACGATCACGTCTGTGACCTTGTGCGACTCCGTACCGGACACTCCCGGCACCGAGCCCGCGATCGAGTCGCCCACCCGCACCCGGTCGATCGCCTTCGTCGAACCGTCGGCCATCAGCACCCGGGTCGCGCCGGTGAAGCTGTGCGGCATGGTCGGAACCCGGCAGCCCGGGCCGGACTCCCCGCCGGCCCCGCCCGCGTCGTCCGAATGCGACTGTGCCCGTGTCCCCGCGCCTTCCGACTCCGCCCGCGATGCGGCCGCCTCGGTGGCGTCCACCGCCGCCGAGTCCCCGGCCTCCGTCGCGCCCTTGCCGAAGAGTCCGCCGACGACCTTCATCGCCTTCGGGGCCGCCTTCGCCAGGAGCTTCCCGCCGATCTTGCCCAGGGCGCCGCCGGCCGCGCCGGCCACCGCGCCGGTCACCGCCGCGCCCGCGAAGGCGCCCGCGTCGCAGTCGTCGCCACCGTTCTCGGCGCAGGCGAAGCCCTGCTCGACGAGGGAGCCGACCGCGCCCGCCGCCGCCGCGCAGCCGATGGAGCCGACGCCGCCCGTCAGGGCCTCACAGCCGGCGAAGACCGCCGTGGAGACCACGAAGGACGTGATCGCGGCCGCGTGGTGCTTGGCGTACTTCGCCGTCGCCTTCGCCGCCTTGACCGTGGCGTGGTACGCGGTCCTCGACGCGTGGGCGACCGCGTGCGCCGCCTTCTTCACGGCGTGCGTGACCTTCTTCGCGGCCTTCTTCACCGTACGGACCACTCGGTGCACCGCGTGGGAGACCTTGTGGTACGCGCTGTGCACCGCGTGGACGACCCGGTGATACGCGCGTCTGACGTGCCGTGCCGTGTAGTGGTAGACGCGGCGCACCACGTGCACCGTGGCGTGGTAGACGTCCCGCACGTGGTGCGCGACCTTGTGGGCCGCGTGCTTGACGGCGTGGACGACCTTGCGGGCCGCGTGCTTGACCGCGTGGTAGACCTTGTGCGCCGCGTGCTTGACCGCGTGATGCACCTTGTGCGCGACCTTCTTCGTGCCGCACACCACGTCGTACCAGGAGCAGTTGCCCGACTCGTCCGTGCCGGCGAGGGGGTTGTCGTCGACGTAGGCGAACGGGTTGGCCGAGACGGAGTTCGGCACCGGGTTCAGCGAGATGCTGTCCTTGTTGAGGAAGACGCCGGTGCCCGGGTCGTACCAGCGCGAGGCCGTGCCCACGTCGCTTGTGCCGGGTTCGGTCCAGCCGGACTGGAAGCCGAGGTGGCCCGCCAGGGACGAGGTCGACACCACCTTGCCCAGCGGGTCGTACGACGCCGAGCCGGTGAGCGCCGTCGCCCCGGAGGTGAAGGTGCCGACCACGTCGTTGTGCTGGTCGGTCAGGGCCAGCGCCCCGCTGCCGCCGGCCGGCTTGACGCCGACGACGCCGCCCGCCGGGTCGTAGGTGTACGTGGCGTCGCCGTCGGACGCGATCGTGTTGTCCGCGCCCGAGTAGGCGAAGGAGCGCGTGGAGTTGTCGGAGTGGTCCGTGTCGGTGATGTTCCGGCCCGTGGCGTCCAGCGTGTAGGACTGGTCGCCCGCCACGATCTGGGCGCCGAAGGCATCCGTCCGGTACGCCACCGTGCCGCCGGAGGTCGACGTCTCCTGCGTCATCGTGCCGCGCGCCGAGTAGCTGTAGGTGTGCGTTCCGTCCGAGGTCAGCTCGTCGCGCTCGTCGTAGGTGTAGACGTCCGCACCGTTGCGGACGCGGTTGCCGGAGGCGTCGTAGCCGTACGCCGTGGTCTTGCTGCCGTCGTTCCAGGAGGTGAGGCGGTTGGCCCAGTCGTAGGTGTAGGTGTTGGCCGACGCGCCGGACACGCCCGTCGTCGTCTTCGACGTCAGGTTGCCGTTCTTGTCGTAGTCGTAGGTGAAGCCGGCCAGTGTCGAGGCGCCCTGCGCCAGCACGTCGCTGGTCAGCTCGTGGGAGCTGTTGTAGCCGAAGGTGCGGGTCTGGCCGGTCGAGCCGTACTTGACCGTCTTCAGCTGGTTCAGCTGGTTGTAGCCGTACGTCAGTTGCGTACCCGTCGCCGCGTCGTCGAGGGACGACAGGCGGCCGGCTGTGTCGTAGCCGTACGCCGTCCGGCCCGCGGCGTCGGTGCGGGAGGTCATCGCGCCGTCGTCGTTGTAGTCGAAGCTCGAGGAACCCGCCGAGCCCGACGTGGTGAGCACATCGCCGCGGTCGTCGTAGGTGAACGCGTCGTGCGTGGCGGCCTGGTGGTCCACCTCGCCCGTGATGCCCGCCGCGTCGGTGTCCGCGGACAGCACCCGGCCGTCGGCGTCGTAGTCGAAGCTCCGCCTGGCCGTCGCCGCGTCGGCATCCGCGCCGGACATCGCCTTCAGCTGGCCGTTCACGTCGTACGTCAGTGCCGTCGTCACGCCGCCCGGCAGCGTCGCCGAGGTCATCTGCCCGTCGGCGTCATAGGCGAAGGTCGTGGTCGAGTCGGCGGCCGAGGTGTACCTCGCGGTGGTCGGCTCGATGATCTTCTCCTGCTGGCCCCATGGCGTGTACGTGTAGCGCCAGGAGTTGCCCCGGCCGTCGGTGAAGCGGGTGCGGTTGCCCGCCGCGTCGTAGCCGAAGGT
>JODI01000143.1 GCA_000720805.1 Streptomyces violaceoruber | reverse complement strand
GCCGACATCGCTGGACCATCGAACGGACCATGGCCTGGCTCGCCGGCTGCCGCCGACTCCACAGGCGCTATGAGCGCAAGGCCGAGCACTTCCTGGCCTGCACCAGCATTGCCTGCACCCTCATCTGCTACCGAAGACTAACCAAATGAGACGATGTCTAAGGCGTAGGGCTGACATCACCAGCTGACATCAACGGCGGCGAACGATGGCGCACGGAAGCGGTCACAGCCGGATCGACGAGCGACCACCGAGCTACGTTTCGGCACGCCGCACCGCGCCGTGATCGGACTCCTAATGCGGTGGTCAGCACGCTGCGGATTGTCTTTGTACAGGCTCGGGCTGGCGGGCGGAGCACCGCTCGGAGGTCACCGCGTTCTAGCCGAGTGCAGTGCGATGTCTGTGGGCCATGTGTGGGCCAACGCGCCGGAAGTCCGGACCGGCTGACGCATCGGTACAGGTCAGAATAGGAATCGACCGTGACGTCACGACGCTCTTGAAAACCGTCGTGGCAGCGATGTCACCGTGGGTTCAAATCCCACCGCCTCCGCGCAGATCATGAGCGTTGCAGGTCGGAAGGGGTGCCGCTCCAGGGAGTGGCACCCCTTCCGACGGTCGGTCGTGGGCTACGCCGACGCCGCCCGCAGTAGCCGCAGTTGCCCGATCTCCGCAGCGTTCTTCATCAGCTCGATGTTCGCCCAGGCCAGCATGTCGGCGACGGTGTGGCCCGAGTCGGTCGGCCAGGGAAAGGGAGCCGTGGCGTCGAGGTCCGGCTCCGTGAGGTCGGCCAGGGTTGTCAGCCAGTGGGTGCGCAGGTCACGTAGCCACTCGACGGTCGGTTTTCCGGGTCCGGGCCAGGTGACGTCGTTGCGGGCTCGGGGCGGGCGGCCCTCCAGGTGGTCCTGGGTCACGCTCCACCACCAGCCGATGTGCCAGCTCAGCCAGCCAATGGTGGGGACGGGGGCAGGGGCGGGCTCGGTGTCCGCCCAGTCCGGTGCCCAGGTGCCCTCGGCGGTCCCGCGTACCGTCCAACAGTGGGGCGCCGGCTCCCACAGGAAGTCCGCCGGTTCCAGCCGGTCCAGGTGGTATTCGAACAGCGCCCAGGTGACGTCGAACTGGCGGCGCAGCACGTCTGATCGTGAAACGGTCACCGGTCGACCCTGGCACACCGGCCCCGGCCGCAGAAAAGGATTTCCGGGGCTACAGCTCGCGGTCCCGGGCCAGTTGCTCCCACGTGATCTCCCGCAGCGCGGGCTCCGCGTCGCAGTCGTACGGCACGCGCGCGGTGGTCTGGAACCAGACGACGGTCAGCGAGGAGCCGTACAGGATCGGGTCGTGGTCCGGATCGAGCGCTGTGGAGCCGAACGCGCCGACGCAGGCCACGGCGGGCAGCACCTCCACCGGACCGAACGCGCCGGTGTACTGGTCGGGATACTCGCGCGGAGGTGGTACGAGATGCACCGGCGTGGCCGGGAAGGCCCGCTCGGCCGCTCGTACCAGCCCTTGGATCTTCAGGTCGTTGACCGGCTTACAGGGATAGTCCTCCAGCCACCCGCCGTACGTCGAGGACAGCCGCAGCTCGGAGAGGTCGAGCGAGCGGCCGGAGGCCAGGACGACACGGCTCAGGGACATGGTCGGCACTCTGGGGCGGCGGCGGTGCATGGTGCTCCTGTGTTTCGTGCTCTGTCCGGCCCCGCGGGAAACGTTTCGTGCGTTGTCCGGCCTTGCAGGGAACGTTTCTCAGGGCCGATGCCCCGTCATCCGCGCCGCCGACGCGATGGTCGCCCGGGCCTCGCGTTCGCTGAGCCCTGTGTTCAGGGCCGCGTCGACGAGCGGGTCGACCAGGGCGGGACCGATGCCGTCCTCGTAGGCACGGCAGGCCGCCCAGAACAGGCGGGTGTTGCGCTGGCCCTCGTGCGCGGCGAGCACGAACTGGACCAGGCCCTGGCCATGGTCACCGGTGGACGGCGGTGTGGGGTGGTGGGTGCGGGGAGGTGGCAGCAGGATCCGCAGGAGCGCGGGCGGGCAGGCCGCCGGAGCCAGGTGCGCGGTGCCGGGCGCCGTGACGTACTCGCCGTGCTCCGTTCGGGAGCCGGGTCCGACGAGATAGCCGCCGGCGCCACGGATGTCGATGCCGGGGGCGAGACGGCCGGCCGAGTTGGGGACGACGACGTCCGGCGGGCCGCTGAGCCACAGGTGGCGCCCGCCGCTCGGAGTCAGCACGACGACCGTGTCGGGGATGGTGAACAGGTGGCGCAGGGCGAGTTCGCGCAGAGCCGCCGAGGAGTTCGTACCGGACTTCGTACCGGACTTCGTGTCGAGGTCGATGCCGATCAGGTGATGCGGCGGCAGGCCGCAGGCGATGCCGTACCCCGTCGCCCAGGGCGCGGCGGCGAACAGTTCGCGGATGCGTGCGGGGTCGGTGGCGGCGTCATAGACCCCGTGACCGAAGCGCCCGCACTCACCGTGGCAGGGCGGGGCCGCGGGGTCGTCGCGGTGGGGGGAGCGCAAGGCCGGGAGCTTGGTCCGGGACAGGGGGATGACGGCCAGTCCGCGCTCGGCGGCTGACAGGGCGTGTGCGAGGGCCAGCGTCGTGGCCTGCCGGTCGGTGGTGGCCATGCCCCTATGTTCGTACGTACGTTCGAAAAAGGGAAGAGGTGCCGGCTGTGACTAGCCGAGCGGGCGGATTTGCTCGAAATGCGACGGAATGCTTCCTCTGCTGTGTGTCTGGGGGCTGGCCGCCGCTGTCTTCACGGGCATGGCGACGGCGGGCAACGGCGCGTTCGCGGACAGCGGCGCCCGTAGGCGACGGCTCGAGGGCCGCCCGTGCGGAACGCCCTCGTCTGCGCGGCGGTGCCACGGCATCGCCGGGCAGGCGCTTTTCGTGTGCGGGCCGGCGCCCTTGACACCTGCACTTATCTGACGGACAGTCAGAAATCTTCGCGAGCAGGGTGGGAACCGGACCGGCGGCTGCGGTGTACCAGAAGTGTCTACGCGACGCGGCGGGGCGCGACACGGCGCGATGCCGCAGGTGACACGAGGGACGAGTAGGGGACAGCGAGGGGGCGGAGATGAGGGACACGTCGGAGGCGAGCGGCGCCCCGAAGAGCCTGGAGCAGCGGCTGAAGGCGTTCGAGGGGCGCTCCGCCGCCGTCGCGGGCGTCGGAAAAGACCCCGTCAACGGGCCCATGATCCGGCACTGGTGCGAGGCGATGGGTGACACCAACCCGGCGTATCTCGGCCCGGACGCCATTGCCCCACCCACCATGCTCCAGGCGTGGACCATGGGCGGCCTCTCCGGCCACACCGGGCGGACCGGGGCGTACGACGAACTGCTCGCCCTCCTCGACGAGCAGGGCTGCACCGCGGTGGTGGCCACCGACTGCGAGCAGGAGTACGTCAGAGCCCTGCGCCCCGGCGACGAGATCACCTTCGACTCGGTCATCGAGTCGGTGTCGGACCGCAAGACGACCAAGCTCGGCACGGGGTACTTCGTGACGACCCGCATGGACGTCCGCGTGGGCGAGCACCTCGCGGGTACCCACCGCTTCCGCATCCTCAAGTACGCCCCGGCACACCGACCGGAGCGGAAGCCCCCGGCCGGCCCCGTCACGCGCCCCCGTCCTGTCGTCAACCGCGACAACGCCGGTTTCTGGGACGGCGTACGACGACACCGGCTCCTCATCCAGCGCTGCACGGCCTGCGCGAGCCTGCGCTTTCCCTGGCTCCCCGGCTGCAACGCCTGCGGCTGCCCGGACTGGGAAACGATCGAGACGAGCGGCGAAGGCACCGTCTTTTCGTACGTCGTCCTGCACCACCCCCCCTTCCCGGCCTTCGAACCCCCTTACGCGGTGGCCCTGATCGAACTCGCGGAGGGAGTCCGGATGATCAGCAACGTGGTGGGCGTGCCCTACGACAAGGTGCGGATCGGCCAGCCGGTCCGGCTTGAATTCCAGCAGTACGACGACGAGTTGGTGCTGCCGGTCTTCCGCGCTGGAGGGGAGGCCGCGTGAAGACAGGAGCAGACGGAAATAGGGGCGCCCCCGGAGAGCACATGAAGACGGGCGAGGGCCGCATGAGGCCCGGCGACGAACTCCCGCCCCTGGAGATTCCGATCACCCGCACGCTCATCGTCGCCGGGGCCATCGCCTCCCGCGACTACCAGGACGTCCATCACGACGCCGAACTGGCCAGGGAGAAGGGCTCCCCGGACATCTTCATGAACATCCTGACGACGAACGGCCTGGTCGGCCGCTACATCACCGACCACTTCGGCCCACGGGCCGTACTCCGCAAGGTGGCCATCAGGCTCGGTGCTCCCAACTACCCGGGGGACACGATGGTGTTGACGGGCACGATCGAGGACGTCTCCGAGGACGTCCCCGAGGACGCGACCGAAACCGTGGACGGCGAGACCGCGACCGTCCGCGTGATCGGCACCAACGCGACCGGCAGGCATGTGACCGGGACGGTGACGGTCACTGTCCCGAGGGGACGGCCACCAGGTAGGGAGGAGCAGGGCGGGGTCGGTAACGCAGGGGAGTTGGAGGAGGCCCGGGAGGCAGAGGAACCGGCAGGGCCGGCACGACCGGCACGGCTGTCACGACCGGCACGGCTGTCACGACCGGCACGATCAGAAGGGCCGGAAGCTCCGGAATCTCCGGAAGGGTCGGGACGACCTGAAGGGCCGGAAGAGCTCACCCAACCGGAAGCGGTCGCAGAGCGAGGAGCGCCGGGATGAGCCTACGCACCCGGGACTCGCTCGGCGGACGCGCGGCGATCGTCGGTATCGGGGCCACGGAGTTCTCCAAGGACTCGGGGCGCAGCGAACTGCGGCTGGCGGCGGAGGCGGTGCGGGCCGCGCTGGAGGACGCCGGGCTGCGACCGGCCGACGTGGACGGGATGGTCACGTTCACGATGGACACCAGCCCGGAGATCACCGTCGCCCAGGCCTGCGGAATGGGCGAGCTGGCCTTCTTCTCCCGCGTCCACTACGGCGGCGGGGCGGCCTGCGCCACCGTCCAGCAGGCCGCGCTCGCCGTCGCCACGGGCGTGGCAGAGGTGGTCGTCTGCTATCGAGCCTTCAACGAACGGTCGGGCCGGAGATTCGGCTCGGGCGTACAGCACCGGGAGCCGTCGGCGGAGGGTGTCGCGCTCGGCTGGTCCCTGCCCTTCGGGCTGCTCACACCGGCGTCCTGGGTGGCGATGGCGGCCCAGCGGTACCTGCACACGTACGGCCTGACACCGGAGGCGTTCGGACACGTGGCGGTCACGAACCGCAGACACGCGGCGACCAACCCGGCGGCCTACTTCCACGGCCGCCCGATCACCCTGGCCGACCACGCGTCCTCCCGCTGGATCGTCGAGCCGCTGCGGCTGCTGGACTGCTGCCAGGAGACCGACGGCGGCCAGGCTCTCGTGGTCACGTCCGTGGAGCGGGCCCGCGACCTGCCCCACCGGCCCGCCGTCATCACGGCGGCCGCCCAGGGAGCGGGCCGGGCCCAGGAGCAGATGACCAGCTTCTACCGCGACGACCTGACCGGCCTGCCGGAGATGGGCGTGGTGGCCCGGCAACTGTGGCGGACCTCAGGACTCACGCCCGCCGAGATCGATGTGGGGATTCTGTACGACCACTTCACCCCGTTCGTGCTGACGCAACTGGAGGAGTTCGGCTTCTGCGGAAAAGGGGAGGCATCCGACTTCGTGGCGGAGGAGCGGCTGCCGCTGAACACACACGGGGGACAGCTGGGGGAGGCGTATCTGCACGGGATGAACGGCATCGCGGAAGGCGTACGTCAGATCCGAGGCACCGCCGTGAACCAGATACCGGGAGCGAGCCGGACCCTGGTGACAGCGGGGACGGGGGTGCCGACGTCGGGCCTGGTACTGACCTCGGACCACTGATAGACGGCACTGGACCGCAAACTGCCGAACGTGGACTGCCGACTGCCGACTGCCGACTGCCGACTGCCGACTGCCGACTGCCGACTGTCGACGCCGACCGCGGACTGCCTAACGTGGACTGCCGACCGCGGACTGCCGACCGCCACTGTCGGCACCGGCCGCCGACGGTCGAGGTGGTCGCGACCTGCCGCCCGGTGGCGGACCGGATCCACATCTCGTATCCGTGTGCCGCCTGAATGCCGTGTCCGTCTGAATGCCGTGTCCGTCCGCTTCTCGCGCACGTCCGTATCTCGCATCCGCCCAAATGCCGCATCCGTTCCGTATTCCGTATTGGGTCCTGAACGCCCAGGAGTGAACCGGTCGCAGCCGTCGGCGGGTGACCCCCCAGGGGTAATCCCGCAGTACCTCCGTCCCGCTCGTCCACCTTCAGGAGGTGCAGCCAGCACCACCCCTACAACCTGAGGCGGACTCGTCTCCGGGACCTGCGGCCGATGAGAGGGAGGGGCCCGCGCTCATAGCGTTGAGCCATGACCACACCCGTCTGCACCAGCGCTTCGAAGGCCGCCACGCCGGCGACGCAGACCCTTCCGTACTCCTCGCAGCCCTCGTACCCCTCCCACCCCGCCTCTCCCTCCTACCCGTCGTTCTCCTCGTACGTGAAGGCGCGCCAGCCGGTGCTGCTGCGTACCGCCCGGTCGCTCACCGCGAACCCGAGCGACGCGGAGGACCTGCTGCAGACCGCGCTGACCAAGACCTACGTGGCCTGGGAGCGCATCGAGGACCACCGTGCGCTCGACGGCTATGTGCGCCGCGCGCTGCTGAACACGCGCACCTCGCAGTGGCGCAAGCGCAAGGTCGACGAGTTCGCGTGCGACGAACTGCCGGAGCCCGAGCCGGAGCTCGCCGGCGCCGATCCGGCGGAGCAGCAGGCGCTGCACGACGCGATGTGGCGGGCGATCACGAAACTGCCCGCCCGGCAGCGGGCGATGGTCGTCCTCAGGTACTACGAGGACCTCAGCGAGGTCCAGACGGCCGAGGTGCTCGGGGTGTCCGTCGGCACGGTGAAGTCGGCGGTGTCGAGGGCGTTGGGCAAACTCCGCGAGGACCCTGAGCTCGGCCTGGTCCGATGACTCGACAACTGCAGTAACCCGAACCTGCAGTAACCCGAACCTGCAGTAACCCGAACCTGCAGCAACGCGAACTGACGCGCACGACTCACATAACACCGTGGGGCCGAACCGGTACCGTCTTCACGCGGTGAGCGGAACGTGACGTGATCGATCACCCTGGGCTAGTGACATACCGCACGGTATGCGCGGAGAATCTGCGCAGCCCTTACTACCGCGCAGGCAATGTCGCCTCAGGAGGACGCCGTGCTGAGCACGATGCAGGACGTACCGCTGCTGATCTCCAGGATCCTGACCCATGGGTCGACGGTTCACGGCACATCGCAGGTGATCACCTGGACCGGTGACGATGAACCGCAGCGCCGTTCCTTCGCCGAGATCGGCGCCCGTGCCGCCCAACTGGCGTACGCCCTGCGCGAGGACCTCGGGGTCGCCGACGACGACCGTGTGGCGACGCTCGCCTGGAACAACGCCGAGCATGTCGAGGCCTACTTCGCCATCCCCT
The DNA here is from genome assembly GCA_000720805.1 of Streptomyces violaceoruber. GTDB lineage: Bacteria > Actinomycetota > Actinomycetes > Streptomycetales > Streptomycetaceae > Streptomyces > Streptomyces cellulosae_A. The sequence goes on along the minus strand of JODI01000143.1, from coordinate 5,143 downwards.
CCATGGGCGCGATCCTGCATACGCTCAACCTCCGCCTCCCGCCCGAGCAGCTGGCCTGGATCGTGGGCCACGCGGCCGACCGGATCGTGATCGCCAACGGCTCGCTGCTCCCCCTGCTGGCCCCGCTGCTCCCGCACCTCAAGACGGTCGAGCACGTGGTCGTCACCGGGCCGGGCGATCGCACCCTCCTCGCGGACGCGTCCGTCCAGGTGCACGAGTACGAGGAACTGCTGGCCGGCAAGCCGACCACGTACGACTGGCCGGAGCTGGACGAGCGGCAGGCCGCCGCGATGTGTTACACCTCCGGGACGACGGGCGACCCCAAGGGCGTGATCTTCTCCCACCGTTCGGTCTACCTGCACTCCATGCAGGTCAACATGGCCCAGTCGATGGGCCTGACGGATCAGGACACCTCGCTGATCGTGGTTCCCCAGTTCCACGTCAACGCCTGGGGTCTGCCGCACGCGACCTTCATGACCGGCGTCAACATGCTGATGCCGGACCGCTTCCTCCAGCCGGGCCCGCTCGCCGAGATGATCGAGCGCGAGAAGCCGTCGCACGCGGCCGCAGTCCCCACCATCTGGCAGGGCCTGCTGGCCGAGCTGACCGCGAAGCCCCGGGACGTCTCCTCCCTGCAGCAGGTCACCATCGGCGGCTCGGCCTGCCCGCCCGCTCTGATGGAGGCATTCGACAAACTGGGCATGCGGGTCTGCCATGCCTGGGGCATGACGGAGACGTCCCCGCTCGGCACGGTCGCCCGTCCGCCGGCCCATGCGGTGGGTACGGAGGAGGAGTTCGCGTACCGGCTCACCCAGGGCCGCTTCCCTACGAGCGTCCAGGCCCGCCTCACCGGCCCCGGCGGCGAACGGCTCCCCTGGGACGGTCAGGCGGCCGGCGAGCTGGAGGTGCGCGGGCCCTGGATCGCGGGCGCCTACTACAACGGCCCCGACGCCGAACCCCTGCGCCCCGCCGACAAGTTCAGCGAGGACGGCTGGCTGAAGACGGGTGACGTCGGCACCATCTCCCCCGACGGCTTCCTCACCCTCACCGACCGCGCCAAGGACGTCATCAAGTCCGGCGGCGAGTGGATCTCCTCGGTGGACCTGGAGAACGCGCTGATGTCCCACCCGGATGTCGCCGAGGCGGCCGTCGTCGCCGTTCCGGACGACAAGTGGGGCGAGCGCCCGCTCGCCACGGTCGTCCTCAAGGAGGGCGCCACCGCGGACTTCGAGTCCCTGCGGGCCTTCCTCGCCGCCGAGGGACACGTCGCCAAGTGGCAGCTGCCGGAGCGCTGGACCATCGTCGAGGCGGTGCCGAAGACCAGCGTCGGAAAGTTCGACAAAAAGGTGCTGCGCAGGCAGTACGCGGAGGGGCAGCTGGACATCACGAAGCTCTGAGGAACACGCGCGTGCGCCGGGCGGAGCACCACAGGGTGCCTGCCCGGCGCACGCGCACATCATCGGCGTATCGAGGCGGTCTCTCCGGAGCCGGTTTCACGGAAGTTGCCTCGACGATGCGGCTCCCGCCGGTCCAGCCTCCGCCGAACTCGCCTCCAGTGAAGGGGCTTTGGCCGGTCCAGCCTCCGCCGAACCCGCCTACGACGATGCGGTCTTCGCCGATCCGGTCTCTGCCGATCCCGCCTCCGACGGCCCCGCCTTCGCCGATCCGGTCTCTGCCGATCCCGCCTCCGACGACCTCGCCTTCGACGATCCTCGCCGTACCGCCGTGCTCACCCACCCCAGCGTCAGCCACAGGCCCGCCACCGCGGTGACCCCGCTCCAGCCGAAGTGGCTGAAGGCCGAGCCCGCCAGGGCGGAGGCGGTGGCGCCGCCCGCGAAGCCGGCGACGACGTAGGCCGTGTTGGCGGTCGCGGGGGTGGAGGTCGAGGTCAGCGCGAGGGTCTGGTTGGCGATGTGGGAGGCGACCAGGGCCGCGTGGATCGCGATCGCGGCACCGAACAGGGCCCACAGCACCTGCCCGCCCAGCCAGAACAGCGGCACCGAGACGGCGGCGAGGAGATACGCGGACCGCACGACCTTCGCGGCGCCGAAGTGGTCGACCAGACCGCCGGCGAGGGGTGCGACCACGCTCGCCGCCAGCCCGAAGAGGCCGAAGAGTCCGGCGCTCGCTGTGGACAGGTGGTACGTCGAGCCCGTCAACAGCAGCGCGAGCGAGGTCCACAGGGCGCTCCAGGCGCCGTACATCCCGGCCTGGCGCACGCACGCGCGCCACAGGTCGGGCGAGCGGCGGACGACGGACGGCAGCGCGGCGAGGCCGGCGAACAGCGGGCCGGAGCGGCGGCGTTCCTCCACGGGGAGGGCGTACGCGGTGACCAGTCCGAGGACGGCCGTCAGAACGGCCGCGCCCACGAACACCACACGCCAGCCGAAGGTCTGGCCGATCAGTCCGCCGAGGACGCGTGCGGCCACGACGCCGGTGAACAAGCCCGCGATGACGGCCGCGACATGGCGGGCGCGCCGGTCGGCGGGGGCGCGCTGGGCCACCAGCGGCACGAGGAGTTGCGGGACGACGGTCGCGGCGGAGGCGACCAGGACGGCCGCGGCGAGCGCGGTGGTCCCCGCGGCCGTCGCGCCCGCGACCAGCGCTGCGGCTGTGACGAGCGACAGGACGGCGACCAGCCGGCGCCGGTTGACGCTGTCGCCGAGCGGGGCGAAGACGAGCAGGCCGGCGGCGTAGCCGAACTGCGCCACCGAGGCGACCCAGGCGACGGCGGACGGGGTGGAGCCGAAGTCGCGGGCGATGAGGGGGAGCAGCGGGGCCGCGAGGTAGATGTTGGCGGCCGTGACGGCGGTGGCCAGGCCGATCAGAGGGAGGAGGAAGCGGTGCGCGGTGGCCGGCTGAGGTGTCGGGGTACGGGCCTGCCGGGCGGTGATTGCGGTCGGCATGGGAACGGAGCTCCTTAGAGCCTGCTCTAGCAACTAACTGGTTGGTTGATACGCCCAACAGTCTGGACCGACCCCGAATTCCCTGTCAACCAAATAGTTGGTTTCTTGGGAGGTACCCTGCCCTCATGGCAGTCAGAGACCCCGAGGCCACCAAGGCCCGGATCTTCGAGGCGGCGGTCGCCGAGTTCGCCCGGCACGGCATCGCAGGTGCCCGCATCGACCGGATCGCGGCCGCGGCCAAGGCGAACAAGCAGTTGATCTACGCCTACTTCGGCAACAAGGCGGAGCTGTTCACCCAAGTCCTGGGGAACTGCATGGTCGACCTCGCCGCCGCCGTCCCGGTCGACCCGGACGACATCGAGGGCTGGATCGACCGCCTGATCGACTACCACTCGACCCACCCCGAACTGCTGCGCCTCCTCTTCTGGGAGGGCATCGAGTACGGCACTTCCGAACTCCCCGACGAGACCCAGCGCCAGGACCACTACACGCGCAAGGTCGCCGCCATCGAGGACGGCCAGGCCCGGGGTGTCATCACGGACGCGTTCCCGCCCCGTGACCTGCTGTTCCTGCTGACGGCCCTCGCCAACTGGTCCGCCGCCGTCCCGCAGATGCGCCGCGTCCTCACGGGCTCCGAGGACACCGACCGCGAACGCCTGCGCGCCTCGATCAAGCAGGCGGCACGTAGGCTGGTCGCGCCGTAGGTGTTTCCCCTTGCGCGGACCCGGGTCAGCCGCTCTGACTCGGACCATTGGCCCTGACTCGGATCAGTCAGCGCTGACCCGGATCAGCCGGCACCGATCCCGATCAATCCATGCTGATCCATGCCGGATGGTACCGATCCAGGCTGAACCGTGCCGATACGGATCAAACCGACACGGATCAAACCGATACGGATCAATTGGTGCCGATGCGGGCAAGCAGGTCGACGATCCGGCTCTGCACCTCACTGCTCGTGGACCGCTCGGCGAGGAAAAGGACCGTCTCGCCGGACGCCAGTCGCGGCAGATCCGCCTGGTCGACGGCGGCGGTGTAGACGACCAGCGGAGTGCGGTTGAGCTGCCCGTGAGAGCGCAGCCAGTCCACGATGCCGGCCCGCCGCCGATGCACCTGCATCAGGTCCATCACGACGAGGTTGGGCCTGAGCTGCCCCGCCAGGGTCACCGCGTCGGCGTCACTCGCGGCCCGCGCGACCTGCATCCCGCGCCGCTCCAGCGTCGCCGTCAACGCGAGCGCGATCTCCGCGTGCTCCTCGATCAGCAGGACCCGCGGCGGATGCTGCTCGCTGTCGCGCGGGGCGAGCGCCTTCAGCAGTACGGCGGGATCGGCGCCGTACGCCGCCTCCCGCGAGGCCTGTCCGAGCCCGGCCGTCACCAGCACCGGTACCTCGGCCGCGACCGCCGCCTGCCGCAGCGACTGCAGCGCGGTCCGCGTGATCGGTCCGGTCAGCGGGTCCACGAACAGCGCGGCGGGGAACGCCGCGATCTGCGCGTCGACCTCCTCTCGCGAGTGCACGATGACCGGCCGGTACCCGCGGTCGCTCAGCGCCTGCTGCGTGGTCACGTCCGGCGCCGGCCACACCAGCAGCCTGCGCGGGTTGTCCAACGGCTCCGGCGGCAGTTCGTCGTCCATCGGCTGCGGGCGCGGCGGATCCGCCACCTCGACGGCACCGCCCGGCCCGTCCAGGGGCTCGGGTCCCTCGGCGGCGTTCACATCCGGTGCGCCTATGGCGTACGACCGTCCCGTTCCCTCGGTCCCTTGCGCCAGCCGGGACTGCCCGGCGAGCGACGCCTGGGGCTGCGGCTGCTGCGGTACGACGGCCTGGTCGCCCTGCGGGTGCGGACGGGCCGCCTGCTCCGCGTGCCCGGCACCGGGGTCGTTCCGCGTCCCGAGTTTGCGGCGCCGACCCGAGCCGCCCGGCTGATGCGGGGGAGGCGTGGCGGGATGCGGTGCCTGCGGGTGCCGGGTGAACGGTACGCCCTGACCGAGCGTGCGCACGCTGATGGCTCTGCCCTGGGTGGAGTTGGGGTCCACCGGAGGCTCGGGGGAGGCGGCAGGCGGAGTCGCCCCTGCCCCTGCCCCTGCCCCTGCTCCGGCTCCGGTCGCTTCCGCGGGAAGAGGCTGGGCGGCGCGAGGGTGGGCCGCGGCGGCCTCCGGGGGGAGGGGGGTGCCGGCTCCGGGGGTGCTGGTGGGCTGCGTCTGCGGCGGCTGGGTGCCGGTGGCGGTCGGTACGGGGG
>JODI01000142.1 GCA_000720805.1 Streptomyces violaceoruber | reverse complement strand
ACTCATCGAGCAGGGTGCGGTTGAAGCGTTCGACCTTGCCGTTGGTCTGGGGCCGGTAGGCGCGGGTGAGTTTGCCGGTCGCGCCGAGGTCGGCCAGGGTTTGCTGCCAGGCGAAGCTCTTGCGGTAGGGCCAGGCGTTGTCGGTGAGGACGCGCTCGATGCGGTCGATGCCCGAGGCGGCGAAGAAGGCCGCGGCCCGGCGGAGGAGGGCGGCGCAGGTGGCGGCCTTCTCGTCGGGGTGGATCTCGCTGTAGGCGAGGCGGGAGTGGTCGTCGACGGCAAAGTGGACGTAGTCGAAGCCCATGCTGCTGCGCCGACACGAGTTCGCCGGCATCGTCACCGAGGTGGGCTCCGAGGTCATCAAGCGCGCCGTCGTCGACCGGGTCGGCGTAGGTTGCATGGTCAACTCCTGCCGCGAGTGCGCGAATTGCCTCAAGGGCGAAGAGCAGTACTGCCTCAAGGGCAACACCCTCACCTACGGCGCCGTCGACAAGGACGGCACGCGCACCCAGGGCGGCTATGCCACCCATGTCGTGGTGACCGAGGACTTCGTCGTACGGATCCCCGAGGGGCTGGAGTTGGACGAGGCGGCCCCGCTGCTGTGCGCGGGCGCCACGTCCTACTCGCCGCTGCGGCACGGGGGCGCGGGTCCGGGGAAGAAGGTCGCCGTCATCGGCCTGGGCGGTCTCGGCCACCTCGGCGTCAAGCTCACGCACGCGATGGGCGCCGAGGTCACCATCCTGTCGCGGTCGCTGAAGAAGATGGACGACGGCCTGCGCCTGGGCGCGGACCACTATTACGCCACCAGCGACCCGGCCACCTTCGAAAAGCTCGCCGGCACCTTCGACGTCATCCTGAACACCGTGAGCGGGAACCTCGACCGGGGCGCCTACATGAACCTGCTCGCCCTGGACGGAGCGTTCGTCACCCTGGGCGCCTCCTCGGAACCGGAGATCTCGTTCCCCACGTTCGCCGTGGCGGGCCAACCGCCGTGTGTTCACGTACTCGCTGATCGCCGGCATTCGCGAGACCCAGGAGATGCTCGACTTCCGTGCCGAGCACGGCGTCGGTGCGGAGATCGAGGTCATCCCCGCCGAGAAGATCAACGACGCGTACGAGCGCGTCCTCGTCTCCGACGTGCGCTACCGCTTCGTGATCGACATCGCGTCGCTGGCCTGATCAGCGCTCTCACCGTCCGCCCTCCGGTGCCGGCGCCGGAGGGCGGACCCGGCTTCGGCGTGCTTGGTGTCAGGGGACGGCGAGAACGATTTTTCCCTGGGCCTGGTGGGAGCGGAGCCGTTCGGCGGCCTGGGTGGCGGTGTCGAAGGACAGGATGGTGTCGATCAGGGGCCGTACCCGTCCGTCGGCGACCGCGGGCAGCAGTCTCTGGCCGGCCGTAGCGATGACGGAGCCGAGTTCGGCGGGCCGGGTGAAGCCGAAGGAGGCACCCTCGACGCGCAGGTGGCGGTAGGAGAGGGCGTCCAGGTCGATGGTGGAGGCAGCCTGGTCCAGACAGCCGATGTTGATCACGGCGCCGTCAATCCGGGTGGAGGGCAGGCAGGCGGCGAAGGGCTCTCTGGAACGTTACAAGTGGAGGCCAGGTAGCGGGTGGGGTGGGTCAAGGGAGTGCGTCGTGATTGCACGGTAACGGCTCCGTACCGCGCGTACATCTCGCTTTCCCGGGCGCCAAGTGTCTTATTTGTATGCGCCGTTGACAAAATAGTGCCGATCTCCATACGTTCGGATGGCAGCACGTCACTCGCCTCACCGACCTCCTGAGCAGCGCCAACACCCCCTCGGGGAAAACCTGTTGGGCTCTCTTCTTCCGACCTCCGATCGCCGAGCCTGTGCGCACGGCGCCGATAGGAGTGTGCAATACCTTGACCAGCGAAATCCGTCGGGCTCTTGTCGTCCGTGGTGGTTGGGACGGGCATCAGCCCGTGACGATCAGCGACAGCTTCGTCCCGTTCCTCAAGGAGCAGGGCTTCACCGTCGAGACCTCCGAAGACCTCGCGGTGTACGACGACGCGGAGCGGCTCGCTGCCACCGATCTGATCGTGCAGTGCTGGACGATGGGGACGATCACCCCCCAGCAGCGCGACAACCTGGCCGCCGCCGTCCGCGGCGGCACCGGACTCGCCGGCTGGCACGGCGGCATCGTGGACTGCTTTCACGACCACGGCTATCACCTGCTGACCGGCGGCAAGTTCGTGATGCACCCGCCCGGCTTCCTCGACCACACCTACCAGCTGTCGCCTGAGCACGCGGACCATCCGATCATCGCGGGCCTGGACGACTTCGCGATCCACAGTGAGCAGTACTGGGTCCTGACCGATGCGCACATCGATGTCCTGGCCACGACCACGTTCCCCGCCGACGACCTGCACGACCGGCCCGCCGTCATGCCCGCGGTGTGGACCCGCACCCATGGCGCGGGACGCGTCTTCGTCTCGACCATCGGGCACAAGCCGGACGACTTCGACGTGCCGCAGGTGCGGACTCTGACCGAGAGGGGACTGCTGTGGGCGAGCCGGTGAAGCCTTTGAACATCGGGGTCGTGGGCGCGGGCAGGATAAGTGGCGCCTATGTGTCGACCCTGGAGAAGCTGACGTCGGTGCGGTTGACCGCGGTCACCGACTTCGACCGGGCCCGTGCGCAGGCCCTCGCCGACCAGGTCGGACCGCAGGTCGCGGTGGCGGACTCGGTCACGGACCTCGTCGCCCGTGACGACGTGGACGCGGTTCTGAATCTGACCATACCGGCCGCGCACGCCGAGGTCGCCCTGGCCGTACTCGCCGCCGGTAAGCACGTCTACGGCGAGAAGCCTCTCGCCACGAACCGGAAGGAGGCCGATGCCGTCCTGACCGCAGCCCGTGATGCGGGACTTCGGGTGGGCTGTGCCCCCGACACCGTGCTGGGCACCGGCACCCAGACCGCGCGCAAGGCGGTCGATGACGGACTGATCGGACGTCCGGTGGCGGCGACGGCCTTCATGACGACCGCGGGGCACGAGACGTGGCACCCGGACCCGGAGTTCTACTACCAGCCCGGAGGAGGCCCGCTGCTCGACATGGGCCCCTACTACCTCTCCGCCCTGGTGCACCTGCTGGGCCCGGTGGTGAAGGTGACCGGAGCCTCCTCGCGGCCGCGTGCCGAGCGGATCATCGGCAGTGGTCCGCGGGCCGGGCAGTCCTTCCCGGTCGAGATCGACACCCACATCACGGGTGTCCTGGAGCACGCGGACGGCGCCCTGTCGACGCTGGTGATGAGCTTCGACATCAAGGCCGCGCGCCTGCCGCGCATCGAGGTGCACGGCTCCGAGGCCTCGCTCTCCGTTCCCGACCCGAACAACTTCGACGGGCCCGTCGAGATCCACCGTGGCGACGACTGGGACGTCCTGCCGGTGTCCGCCGGTCACGCGGGCACGGGCCGTGGCGTGGGTCTTGCCGACCTCGCCGAGGCCCTGGACGCCGGGCGCCCGCACCGCGCCTCGGCCGAACTGGCCGCGCACGTCCTGGACGTCATGCTCACCCTCATGGACGCCGCCGAACAGGGCCGCGCCCTGCCGGTGACCAGCACCTGCGAGCGCCCCGCCCCGGTCATCGCCCTAGCCTCGGGGTGCTGACCGGAGAGGTCGGTGACAGGGCCGGCTGGGGTCCGCGGAGGTGAGCGGCAGGGGCGGCTGGAGAGGTCGTGTATGCCCTCGGCGCCGTGCCGGCGGTAGCGGCCGGCCCACCGGCTGCGGTGCTGTGGCAGGCCTGGAAGCGATCCGCTGCCCGCCGCGGGGGCCGGCCGTCATCGACGACACAGTGGGCCTGCGCGTGCAGTCAGAACGTCAGCCGGCTTCGGTCGCTGTGGTCGCCCACGGGGCACCGGACCGGACTTCGAACTGGTGCGGCGATGAGGCACAAGCTCGTGGTAGCCGCTCACGGCGACGTCCTGATCACGGCCACGGCAGATCACAGCGCGCCTCCTCGACGCGCTGCCCATTCTTGGGAACTCGCAGGTGCCCGCGGCACTCGCGGATCGGCACGATCTCCAGCGCTTGCGTCCTTCGCCGCTGGTGCTGCAGGCGAGCGTGGACGCGGGCGTCGCCGGCCCGGGAGACGTGTCAGCTCTTGGGGCCGAACATGTAGGCGTTGGCGACATCGATGAGGGCTGCGCCCTGATAGGTGGGGTAGCGCTCGGTGATGGCCTCCTTGTAGGCGTCGCCGTCGTCGTCGAGCAGTTCGCGGCCGGCGTTGATGTAGTCGGTGAGCTCGGCCCAGACGGCAGGGGTGGTCGGCGCGCCGTGGCCGGGGAGGATGGTGTCGTACTCCCTCTCGGCGGCGAAGCGGTCGATGTTGGCCTGCCAGCCGTCGAAGTCCTTGTCCAGGAACCACAGGTGGGTGTGGTTGTAGACGACGTCCTGGGCGATCAGGACGCCCTGTTCGGGCAGCTTGATCACGAGGGTGGTGTGGATCTCGCCGCCGGTGACCTTCTCGAACACGAAGGGGATGCCGTCGATGACCTCGGTGCCGGGGGTGATCTCCACGGTCGGAGTCATGTCGGCGAGCGGGATCGGGGTGCCGGTGGGCAGGTCGGTCTTGGCGCCCACGGCGACGATCTCCGCGGTGGTCTCCGGCAGGGCGTGCACGGGGACGCCGAAGCGGGCCGCGCCCTGGTAGTGGTCCGGGTGCGCATGGCTGACGACGAGGCGGTCGAGCGGCTTGCCGAGTTGCCTGGCGTAAGCGGCGGCCTCGTCGGCGTAGGCGAGGACGAACTGCGCGTCCACGGCGATGATCCGCGACGGCGTCTCGATCAGCTGGGTGTTGACGTCCAGTCCGTCCTCGGGTGCGGCGTAGCTGTGGATGCGGACCGGGCCCTTGTCGATGACCGTGAAGGTGCCGTGCATGGCTCTGCTCCTGTCGAAGTGCGAGTGAGGGGGACGTGGGAAGGGGCCGGACCATTGGCGTCCGGGCTCACGACCGGCCATCGGCCGCAGCGGACACAGTCGGCTTCCACACCACGGGCGGGCCGTCCCTTGGAACAACTCCATACTGCGGCGGAACCCGGCGTCCGGCGAGATACGCTGCGGTCTCGTGATGGTCCACAGGCGACAAGCACAACAGAAGTCCGGTCGGCAGGAGCTGGGGCTTCCGAAGGTGGTCTTCCAGCCTCCTGCCGGATCCCCGGCAGGCCTGGAGGTGATGACTCTGGCCGACTTCCGTGACCGTACCCGTGACTGGCCCTGGCACATCGCCACCCCGCACCGGCAGGACTTCCACGCTCTGCTGCTGGTCACCTCCGGCACCCTGCGCCACCGCGTCGACTTCACCGGGTACGTACTGTCGCCCGGCTCCTGGCTGTGGATCCGGCCCGGCCAGGTGCACCAGTGGCAGAATCCCGATCAGGCCGAGGCCATCATGATCCTGCTCCAGGAGGACTTCGTCGCCCCCGAGACCGCCGAACTGGCCGACCTCGGCGTCACCACTGCCCCGGTGCCCCTGTACAGCCCCGATCCTTCGGAGGCCCCCGCACTGGCCTCCGCGGCCGAACAACTGGCCGCGGAGTTCTCCCAGTCGGACCGCCATCCGCTGCCGGTCCACACCGCCCTGCTGCACCGCCTGCTCGACGTGGTACTCCTGCGCCTGGCCAACCTGCAGCAGGACGGTCAGGCCGCGGCATCCGCACCCGAGCCCTTCGTGCGGTTCCGCGACGCTGTCGAACGAGGCTTCTCCCGCACCCACCGCATCGACGACTACGCCCGCGAGCTCGGCTACTCCACCCGCACCCTCACCCGCGCCACCCAGACCGCAGCGGGCCTCAGCGCAAAGGACTACCTCGACCAGCGCCTCGCCCTGGAGGCCAAGCGCCTCCTCGCCCACGGCACCGAACCCGCCGCCACCATCGCAGCCCACCTCGGCTTCACCAGCGCCACCCACTTCGGCAAGTTCTTCCAACGCCACACCGGTCATACCCCCCTGGCCTTCCGCGCCTCCCAACGCGCTTTGCCTCAGCGAGTGCCTTGATCGGCCCGGGCTGTCGGGCCGACGTGTGGAGACTCCGCTGGTGTCCGCTCGGTGTGCAGCGACTCTCAGAGTCGGTCACTTGCCAACCGGGCCCTCAGGTCAGCAAACAACCCCTTCACCCCGGGCTTTCGGGTCGTCCCCTACAACGACCTGGCCGCGCTGGACCCTCGGCGGCGGCGCTGAGCAGGAACGCGGCGACATCGGCCCGGGAGATCCTGGGCACGTCGGGCAGGCGGTCGAGCTGGTTCAGGTCGATGTAGGGGAACCGGAGGATCCGGGAGGCCTTTGCCAGGGACTCGCCGACCCCGAACGCAGACATGATCACCACTCGCTTGGTGCCGCTCACCTCGGCGGCCTGGACGAGCGCGCGGGTGCTGTCGGTGATCAGGTTCGCCGGGTCCTTGGCCTTGCCGATCCCGAGGATGCTGACCACCGCGTCCACGCCGCGCATGGCCTCGGCCAGCGCCTCGGCGTCACGGACGTCACCAGCGACCGCGGTCACCCGCTCGCGCCGGTCAAGCTTTGGCGCGGACTCACGGAGACGTGCGCCCCGACGTCACCAGAATCCGCAGGAGGGTGTCGATGGAAGTGGTCCCGAACTATTGACCGGTTAATTCTCTAATTGTACGGTCTATTCGTCCGGCCAGCTCAACGCGCAGTCAGGCGGGAGACCGACATGACGAAAGTTCCACTGCCGTCACGGCGGCGGCCGGGTCGGTGCCCTGTGCCTCCTCGGCACCGGCGGAGGCGGGGCCGATCACCCCCCGTCACCGGCACCCGTGAACCGGCCGGCAACCGGGCAGGGCGGGTGAGGAACAGCGTCCCTCCGAGAACGCGCGGACGCCGAGGAACTGGCTGGTCAGCCTTCTGGTACCAGTCAATTGACCGAATGTACGGTCTGACAATGACCGTGCCGCTTTACGTACAGATCAGGCGAGAGATCGAAGCGAAGATCCGCGCCGGGGCCCTGGCCCCCGGCGCGCGGCTGCCAACCGAGAAGGACCTCTCCACCCAGTACGGCGTCAGCCGTGCAACGGCCCAACGGGTCCTCAACGACCTGGCGGAGGCGGGACTGGCGATCCGCCGACGGCGCCACGGAACATTTGTCGCGGACGTGACGCGGCAGATCAATCTGCTGAACTTCGTCACCCCCGCGACAGCCGCGAAGGGCGTACCGGGCAGACACGAGGTCGTTTCCGCGAGGATCGTCAGGGCCGCCGACGCCATCCTGGCCCTCCCCGGTGCCTCTGCCGACACGGCCGTGGTGGAACTGGTCCGCCGCAAACTCGACGTACGTGAGGAGCCGCAGTCCGTCGAGCGGCATGTCGTCCTCTTCGCGGTCGCCCCCGACCTGCTGAACGAGAACCTCGAAGACCTCGTCACCCTTCCGTACCTCCAGCGCAGGGGGGTACCGATCGACGCCATCCGGGTCTACCTCGACCCGGTGACGCTCGATGAGCACGACGCCACCTTGCTGCGCAGCGAGATCGGAACGCCTGCGCTCATGAGGCGCAGGGAGTTGCGTGCCGACGACGGAAGCACCGTCGAGGTGGTCACGACCCTCGTACGGCCGGGAACCGCCGAGTTCTTCCTGGAGCTTCCCGTCCCGGCCCTGTGAGCAGCGTGTCGCTGCCAGGAAGGAAGTGCGTACCCCATGAAGGTCATCATCATCGGTGCGGGCGTGCTGGGCGTGAGCGTCGCGAGGCAGCTTGCCGTCGCCGGCGAGGACGTTCTCCTGCTCGATCAGAGGGGAGCCGGCACCGGTACGAGCGCCACCACCTTCGCCTGGACCAACTCCAGCCGGAAACTCGACCCGGAGTACCACCGGCTGAACCTCGCGGGGATGGAGGAGCACGCCAGACTGGCCGGGCAACTACGCGGCGTGCCGTCGTACTTCCCCAGCGGGGCGCTGCAGTGGGCGGACGCCGCGAGCGAGCAGTGGCTCGCCGACAACGTGGAACGACTGCAGTCCCTGGGCTACCCCGCACACTGGGTCACGCCTGGCGAAGCGGCGCGGATCGCGGGCGACGTCCGGATCCCGGCGACAACGACGGCCATCGCGCACTTCCCCAGCGAGGGATACGTTCTGCCCGACCTCTTCGTGGGCACCTCGCTGGCGGACGCCGAGCGGCACGGAGCCAGGTACGAGATCGGGGAGGTCGTGGCCATCGACGACAGGTCCGACGGAGTGTCCGTCATCCTGGCCCAGGGCGAGGTCTGCAAAGGCGATCGAGTCGTCCTGGCGGCAGGCCGCTGGACGGAACGGCTCGCCGCACGGGCCGGGATCGATGTTCCCATGGTGACGGATGCCGGGCGCGGAGCGCAGACCGTCGGATTGCTCGGGTACACCAGGTCACCGGAACTGGACCTGCGCTGTGTGATCCACAGTCCCGGCCTCAATCTCCGCCCTTCGGCCGGTGGGCATGCCGTCCTGCAGGCTCTCGATCTGAACGCCGGCGTCGATCCGGAAGACCCCCCGTCCGCGGACGGCGACATCGCGAGCGTCCTCGCTCGGCGGTTCTCCGCGCTGCTGCCCGACCCGAACCGGGCACCGAGGATCGACCTGCGGGTCGGGTTCCGGTCACTGCCCGCGGACGGCCACACCGTCGCCGGCTATGCCTCCGCGCAGTCCCGTGTCTACTGCCTCGTCTCGCACAGCGGCGTCACCTTGGCGCCGCTTCTGGGACGCCTGGTCGCGGCCGAGATCACAACCGACCAGGAACAAGGCCTCCTCCGGTCCTTCCGGCCCACACGATTCGCCGGCGCGGGGCGTTCGGACATCGAGGTTGACCAACGTGCCACCAGTCTGGGTGAGCAGTGACCCACGGCCCCTCACCGCCATTCCCGGTGGGATCGAGCCCCTGCCGATCCGGCCTCGCGGCCCGTGTCAGCCTCTGTCGTGACGGTCGCGCGTGAACGCACCCCCGCGGCTCCTTCCATGCCGGCGGGGGTGCCACCGCCGCGCCACAACGGCTGTTGCCGTCGTCAGCCGGTCGAGCCCGTCACCGTGTCGCCCGTCCTGACGACGTGGTAGGTCGCTGTCGCGCCGCTCCAGAAGTGGAAGGTGAGTGTCACCCGGCAACCAGGTCCGCCGTCAGGCGATCCGACTGGCGCCCGAACGCGTGGTCCAGCTCGACTTGATCTGGGCGATCGGTGAGGCGTGCGGCGCATCGCGGCCATGGCCGAGGCGCACGACGTCACCATGGCCCCACACTGCCCTCTCGGCCCCATCGCCCTCGCCGCGAGCCTGCAGGTCGCCTTCGCGGTTCCCAACTTCCTCATCCAGGAACAGAGCATGGGCATCCACTACAACCAGCAGTGCGACCTGCTGGACTACGTGATGGACCCGGAACCCTTCCGCTTCGACAACGGCCACGCCGTCGTCGGCTCCCGCCCCGGGCTGGGTGTCGAGATCGACGAGAAGGCGGTACGCCGGGCCGCGGAGACCGGACATCGCTGGCGCAACCCCGTATGGCGTGGCGCCGACGGAGCGTTCACCGAATGGTGACCCACAGACCGTCCACAGAATCACCCGCTCAAGGAGAGCACCATCCCATGAACCTGGTGGAATCGCTCGGAGTTCACCGCCTGCTGGCGATCGTACGCGGCAAGGACACCACCGCGGCCCTGCGCACCGTCCTCACGCTCGCCGAGGAAGGCGTCGCGGCCATCGAGGTGTCGCTGAACACCGCCGACGCCCTGACAGTGATCAGGCAGGCGCGGGCCGAACTGGGCCCCGGGACGCTGCTCGGCGCCGGCACGGTCCGGTCGGCCGCGGACGCCTCCCGCGCCGTCGACGCCGGAGCGTCGTACCTCGTCACCCCGGCACTGGTCGACGGCCTGGCGCCCTACGGCATACCCGTGCTGATGGGAGCCCTGACCCCGAGTGAGATCGAGGTCGCCCTCGCCCGGGGTGCCGACGCCATCAAACTCTTCCCCGGCTCCCTCGGCGGACCCGGCTATCTGGGGGCCCTGCGCGACCCCTTCCCCGACGTGCCCTTCGTGCCCGTCGGCGGAGTGGACGCTCAGGCCGCCCGCGACTACCTGGACCGGGGCGCCCTCGCCGTCGGCGTCGGCTCACCCCTCGTCGGCGACGCGGCCGACGGCGGCGACCTGGACCGACTCCGCGCCCGTGCGGCCGTGTTCCTCAAGGTGGCCGCCGGGGAGACGCCATGACGACGCCGGACCACCGGACCGCGCCCGACGTGGTCACCTTCGGCGAGACGATGGCGGCCCTACGGGCCCACGGCCCGCTCCGGCTCGGCGGAAGTCTCGGCCTGTCCATGGCGGGAGCCGAATCCAACGTCGCCGTCGGCCTTGCCCGGCTCGGACACCGGGTGCGCTGGGCCGGCCGGGTCGGAGCGGACGAACTCGGCGCGCTGGTGCTGCGCACGCTGCGCGCCGAGGGCGTCGACACCGGATTCGCGATCACCGACGACTCCGGACGCCCCACGGGGCTGCTGCTGACCGAACCCCGGTTGGGCACCCTGACCCGCGTCAGCTACTACCGCGCCGGTTCGGCGGGTTCGGCCGTCTCGCCGGCCGACGTACTGCCCGCCCTCACGTCGGGGCCCCGGGTCCTGCATCTGACCGGCATCACACCGGCGCTCAGCGCGTCGGCGGCCGAGGCGGCTCTGGCGGCCGCGACGACGGCTCGTGACGCCGGCATCACCGTGTGCCTCGACGTCAACTACCGCTCCCGGCTGTGGAGTGCCGACCGGGCGCGCACGGTGCTCCGGCCGCTGCTGCGCCGCACGGACCTGCTCATAGCCTCCGAGGACGAGCTGTCGCTGATGCTGGAACGGCCCGACGCAGACGAGTCGGAGGGGGTGAAGAGCCTCCTGGCCGCAGGTGTCAGGGAGGTGGTCATCAAGCGTGGCGCACGCGGGGCGACCACCTGTACCGCCGACGGCGCGACCGACCGCTCGGCGCGTCAGGTCGACGCGGTCGATCTGGTCGGCGCGGGCGACGCCTTCGTGGCCGGATACCTGTCGGGCCTCCTCCACGGTGCCGACATCCCGGACCGGCTGCACCGGGCCGTCACCACCGCGGCCTTCGCCGTCGGCACCCGGGGCGACTGGGAGGGACTGCCGACCGAGGACGAACTCGGCCTGCTCGACCGACCAGACGGCACCACGATCCGCTGACGAGGAGACCGACGATGACATCCGCCGCACAGCAGTCGACGACGACCGTGGTCCCGGGCGGCTACGAACTCGCCGAAGGGGGGGCGCTGGGTCGACGGCCGGTTCGTGTACGTCGACGTCCTCAGCGGCCGGCTCTTCGAACTGCACGACGGAACCGACCCGACCCCGCACCAACTGGCCCGGCTGGATGTGCCGCTCGGCGCCGTCTCGCCGGTTCACGGCCGTCCGGACACCTGGATCGCCGCCGCGGGCACCGGCATCGCACTGCTCACCGCCGACGGCGAACTGGAGTGGCTGGACCGCCCCGAGGACCGCACGCCCGTGCCCAGCCGGATGAACGACGGCGTCGCGGACCCCGCCGGCCGCTTCTGGGCCGGCAGCATGTCCTACGACGGCACCCCCGGCGCGGGCTCGCTGTACCGCACCGATCGCGACGGCACGGTGGAACGCGTCCTCGACGGCCTCACCATCGTGAACGGGCCGGCGTTCAACGCCGACGGCACGGTCCTCCACCTCGCGGACAGCGCCGCCGGCACCATTCACCGGTGGCGGGTCGACCCGGCCACGGGAGACATCGGCGGCCACGAGGTCTTCGCCCGCTTCCGCAGCGACGAGGGCAGCCCCGACGGAATGACCGTCGACGACGAGGGGTGCCTGTGGGTCGCCGTGTGGGGCGGTGGCGCGGTCCGCCGGTACCACCCCGACGGACGCCTGCTCCAGACTCTGTCCGTCCCCGCCCCGCAGCCCACCTCCGTCTGCCTGCACCCCTCGGAGTCCCGCCTCCTGATCACCACCGCCGGGCACGGGCTGCCTCACCCGACGGCCGCCTCGGGTGCGGTGCTCAGCGTCCCTGTACCGGCCCGGTCACCCGAAGCCCGGTCGTGGTACGGGAGTTCGGGCGGCCCGGCACCACGGTGAGGACCGCCGGCTCGTCCACGTCGCGGGCCATTTGCCTTCCCTGAGGACAGGCCCACGGCGGCTGGACCTTCTGACGGGGTGCGTTTCCTCGGCCACGCGGACGGAATGTCCTCGTACCGCCTGCCGTCCGGTCGGTACCACCTGACCGCCCGGCCGCACTGATCAGCGACAACACCGGCTGCCGGCGCAGTGCGCTGTGTCAGTGTGCTTCGCGGACGACGGCGACGCCTCCCGGTGGGACGGTGACGGTGCCGGTGACGGGTGTGCCGGTGAGGAGTTCGACGCCGTCGGCGGACACCTCCGCGCCCTTGCCGGCATGGTCGATGAGGAACAGGTAGTCGGCTTCCGTGCCGCGGCGCCGGACGACCTCGATCCCGGCGGGTGCCTGGTGCTCCGGTGTCACGTCGGCCTCCCGGCTGATGCGGTGGAGCAGAGCGGCGAGCGTGTCGCGGTCGGGACGGGTGGCCAGATACCAGGCGGTTCCACTGCCGTGCTAAGAGTTCGTCGGTGACCAGGCCGAGAATGTCGCGGAACGCGCCGGGGTAGCCCCCCAGGTACACATGGGCGTTCTCGTCGACCATGCCGCTGTGGAAACCGACGGCCAGCGTGCCCCCGCGCTCGGTGAACCCGGCGAGGTTCGCCGCGGCCGCCTCGGTCACCAGGTACAGCGACGGCACGAGGACGAGTCGGTAGCGGTCGAGTCCGGGGTCGCCGGGGCGTACGAAGTCGATGCCGACGCCTGCCCGCCACAGGGGGGTGTACCAGTCGCGCACCAGGTCCTGGTAGCGCAGTTCGCCACTGGGCTGGGCGGGCAGTTCCAGGGCCCACCGGGCGTCCCAGTCCCAGACGATGGCCACCTGCGCCGCGCCGGTGGAGTCCCGCACCTCGGCCAGGGCCTTCAAGTCGTCACCCAGTTGGACGACATCCCGCCAGACGGCGCTGCCGGTGCCCGTGTGGGGCAGCATCGCGGAGTGCCACTGCTCGGCGCCCGCCTTCGCCGCCCGCCACTGGAAGAACGCGATGCCGTCGGCGCCGTGCGCGACGTGCGCCAGCGCGTTGCGCCGCATCTCTCCCGGCCGTTTGGCGCGGTTGACCGGCTGCCAGTTGACGGCACCGGTCGAGTGCTCCATGAGGAACCACGGGCCGCCCGCGAGCGACCGCATCAGGTCGCCGTTGAGAGCGATGTCGATCTCGGCTTCCGGGTCGTCGGACATCAGGTAGTGGTCGTTGGAGAGGATGTCCAGCTCGGGTGCCCAGCGCCAGTAGTCAAGAGCGTCGAAGGTGCGCATGACCATGAAGTTGGTGGTCGTGGGAGTGTCCGGAGCGGCTCGGCGCAGCACCTCGCGTTCGGCGGTGCACAGCGAGAGCAGTTCGTCGGAGCAGAAGCGCCGCCAGTCCAGTTGGTGGGTGGGGTTGGGGACGGCGCCGGTGGCGCGGGGCGGGAGGATCTGGTCCCAGGCGTAGTACCACTGGCTCCAGAAGGCGGTGCCCCAGGCGTGGTTGAGGGCGTCGAGGTCGTCGCCGTACTTCGCG
>JODI01000141.1 GCA_000720805.1 Streptomyces violaceoruber | reverse complement strand
CCCGGCCACCGCGCCCCCCGCACCCGCGCGCCCCCTCGCCGCGGCCCCGCCTCCGCCACCGGCGCCTCCCGCCGCACCGGTCCGCCTGACCAAGGTGACGCTGACCAAGGCGGCCCCCTCCGTCTCGCTCACCAAGCAGGGCGGCACCTCGGGAGCCCTGCGCGTCAACCTCAACTGGGAGGTGCACAAGCAGTTCTCGGGCTGGGGCAGCAAGCTCGGCCGCGCCGTCGCCATGCACGCCGACCTCGACCTCGACCTGTGCGCCCTGTACGAACTCACCGACGGCAGCAAGGGCGTCGTCCAGGCACTCGGCAACGCCTTCGGAGCCCTGCACCGGCCGCCGTACATCCACCTGGACGGCGACGACCGCACGGGCGCCCTCTCGAGCGGTGAGAACCTCACCGTCAGCCTCGACCACAAGCAGGCCTTCCGGCGCATCCTGGTCTTCGTGACCATCTACGAAGGAGCCCGCTCGTTCGCCGACCTGCACGCCAGGGTCACGCTCCAGCCGCAGCACGGTGCCGCGATCGACTTCTCGCTGGACGAGTGCACGGTCCCCTCGACGGTGTGCGCGCTCGCCCTCATCACCAACACCGGCAGCGACCTGGTCGTCCAGCGCGAGGCCCGGTACCTGGTGCCCGAGCGCGGGGTGAGCCCCCAGCGGACCGTCGACCAGGCCTACGGGTGGGGCATGAACTGGACCCCGGGCCGGAAGTGACCGCTCACGTCTCGTCACCGGCGACGGCGTCCGGACGCGCGTAGGTACGGCCCTTCCAGGCCGCGCCGCGCCCCCGGTAGTGCTGCACCGCGGAATCGACCGTCATGAGGAGATAGAGGAACGCGGTGAACGGCAGCAGGGGAGCGAGCCACAGCGGCTGCCGGTAGTAACGGAGCATCGGAACATACGTCCCGGTCATCACCAGCCACGCGAGGGCGCCGACGACCCCGGCCGCCGCGCTCCCCGCGGCCGCTCCCACGACCAGGGCCACGGGCGGCACCAGGTAGACCAGCGCCAGTCCGGCGACCGTACCGAGGAGCAGCAGCGGGTTGTGCCGCAGTTGCGCGTACGCGCTGCGCGAGACCATGCGCCACAGGTCGTGCAGCCGTGGATACGGGCGGATGCTGTCCACCCGGTCCGCCAGCCCCAGCCAGATGTGGCCGCCGCTGCCCTTGACGGCCCGCGCGAGCGCCACGTCGTCGATGACGGCGTGCCGGATGGCGTCCGGGATCCTGGCCCGTTCGGCGGCCTCGGTGCGCAGCAGCACGCAGCCGCCCGCCGCGGCCGCGGTCCGCCCCTTGCGCCGGCCGATCCACCGGAACGGATACAGCTGTGCGAAGAAGTAGACGAAGGCCGGCACGACCAGCCGTTCCCACAGGCTCTCCACCCGCAGCCGGGCCATCTGGGACACGACGTCGAAGCCGCCCGCGCGGGCCGCCGCGACCAGTTGGCGCAGGCTGTCCGGCGCGTGGGCGATGTCCGCGTCCGTGAGGAGGAGGTACTCGGGGTCACGCGCGCGTGCCAGGCCGATGCCCTGGCGCACGGCCCACAGCTTGCCGGTCCAGCCGGCCGGCGGTTCACCGGGGGAGGCCACGGTCAACGGCAGTCCGCCGTGGCGGCGGGCCAGCTCGTACGCCAGTTCGCCGGTGCCGTCGGTGCTGCCGTCGTCGACGAGGAAGACCTCCGCCGGCCCCGGATAGTCCTGGGTGAGCAGTGACGGCAGGCTCGCGGGCAGCACCGCCGCCTCGTCACGGGCCGGCACGACGACACAGACGGACGGCCAGACCTCCGGATCCCTCCGGGGCGGCAGCCTGACGTCCGTACGCCAGAAGAAGCCCTGGCCGAGCAGCAGCCACAGCCAGGCGGCGAGTGATCCGGCGGCGGTCCACATGATGGCGCTCACGTGCGCAGTCTGCCCCACCGGCCCTGCCGGTAAGGGCCCATCGTCTATCGTGACGGGGTGAAGATCGCGCTCATGGACTCCGGAATCGGTCTGCTCGCGGCCACCGCCGCGATACGGCGTCTGCGGCCCGACGCCGATCTCGTGCTCTCCCTCGACCCCGACGGCATGCCCTGGGGCCCTCGCACCCCCCAGGACCTCACGCGGCGCGCACTGGCCGTCGCCGAGGCCGCCGCCGCACGGCGGCCCGACGCCCTCGTCATCGGCTGCAACACCGCCACCGTGCACGCCCTGTCGGCCCTGCGCGCCCGCCTCGAACCCGGCATCCCGGTCATCGGCACGGTCCCCGCGATCAAGCCCGCCGCGGCCGGCGGCGGTCCCTTCGCGATCTGGGCGACGCCCGCCACCACGGGCAGCCCCTACCAGCGCGGGCTCATCGAGGACTTCGCCGCCGGGGTGGCGGTCACCGAGGTGCCCTGCTACGGCCTCGCGGAGGCGGTCGAGCACGCGGACGAGGCGGCCATCGAGGCGGCCGTCGCCGCGGCCGCGGCCCTGACCCCGGACGATGTGACGACCGTCGTCCTGGGCTGCACCCACTACGAACTGGTCTCCGAGCGCATTCGCGCCGCCGTGCAACGCCCCGGTTTCCCCCCGCTCGTCCTGCACGGCTCCGCCGGAGCGGTCGCCGCCCAGGCACTGCGCCGGCTCGGGGCGCAGCCCGCCCCTCGGGCGTCGGAGAACGGCACCCTGACGGTCCTGCTCAGCGGTCGCGAGGGCGCGCTCCCCGAGCCCGCACTGGCCTATGAGGAAGGCCGGCTCCTCAAGGCGCTCAGCCCGGCCCAGTGACCCCTGCCCTGAGCAGTCACTGTGTGCAACGTCCTACCGGCGCAGCGAAACCTGAGTAGTCTCATAGGCATGAGGGACCACCCCCACGGCAAGAGCACTCCGCACCCCGACGTCTGGACCGGGCGGGCCTCCAACCGGTTCCAGTGGCTGCTGGCGCTCGGCGGCGCCGCCTGTCTGGCGCTCGGCATCGAGCTGGCCGTCGACTCCCAGTGGACGTCCGGCATCGCCCCGCTCGTGATGTCCGTCGTCGGCTGCATCGCGGCCGGACTGCTGGTCCTCTTCGGCACCCTCGCCTTCGTGCACGTCGCCCTGAAGGTCGACAAGGAGTCCCTCGAAGTGCGCTGCGGCCACATCGGCGTGCCGCGCCGCCGCATCCCGCTGGCGCAGGTCGCCGGCGCCGAGTTCGACCCACATGTCACCCCACGCCACTGGGGCGGCTGGGGCTACCGCTGGCGCCCCGAGAAGGGCACCGCCGTCGTCGTACGCCGGGGCGAGGGCGTGGTGCTGCGCCTGTGGGACGGCCACACGTTCACCATCACCGTGGACGACGCCGAGGCAGCCGTACGGGTCATCAAGGACCGGCTGCGGTCCGGCGCGGGGCGTTGAGCCGACTGCGCGCTCCACGCTCCGGGCGTTCACAGAGCTTGCCGGTCACCGTGTACGCGTACGTCCGTTCCGTGCCGCGATGACTCGTAGGAGAGCGGGCGGGCCGTGGCCAGCCCGGCCAGCAGCCCGGCGCCGACGGACACCGTGGTGAAGCTCAGCGCGTTGCCCACGCAGGCGATCGCCGCCACCGACGTCAGGGCAGCGCCCGCGGTGAGCGCGACCGGGGTGGGGCGCCGGGTACGCCAGAGGGCGTACAGCACCCAGCAGAAGACCGCCGCCAGCAGGGCGACGCCGACGATCCCCTGTTCGGCCGCCTGCTGAAGCGGCGCCGAATGGGGCTTGCCGTCGGAGAGCAGGGTCCGGGTCGCCGTCCCGCTGAGTTCGCCGAAACGGCCCGGGCCCACGCCCAGCACGGCGTCCCCGCGGGCCATGTGCAGCGCGTCCTGCCACAGCCCGACCCGCTGCCGGGTCAGCCGGCCCTCCAGGGAGTCGGTGAGCCCGGCAGGCACCTTGTTCCCCGCGACCGCCCAGGTCAGACCGGACACCAGGGCCGCGGACAGGGCCAGCCCGGCGATGCCCGGACCCCGGTGACGCATCCTGCCCGCGGCGAGCGAGCCCACCAGCACGGCGACGCACGCGGCGAACCCGGCGACCGCCCCGAGCGCGGCAGCGGTCACCGCGATCCCGGCGGCCAGCACGCGCAGCGTCAGCCGCAGCGCCGGGGACTCGGTTGCCCAGGCGGCGCAGCACGCGGCACCGGCTGACAGCGTCAGCAGGGCGGCGGCGGCACCGGCGTGCCCGAGCGGTGTGCCGATCTCGGGCCCCGGGGAGAGGTGCGGCAACCCCACCGTGAGGCCGAGCCCCGCCAGCGCCCCGGCGCTCGGCGCGGCGACCGGGAGCAGCGCTCCGGACACCCGTCCCGCGGCATAACCGGCGGCCACGGCCAGCACCGCGAGCAGCACTCCCTCCGGGCGGCCGTCATGCACGGCCGCCGTGATCAGGGACCAGGCGGCGCACGCCCCGAGGATCACCATGCCGGCCGCGTCGGAAGTGTTGCGTCTGTCGTCGTCCGCTGCCGGCGCCGCACCGGCCGCAGACGTCATCCCCGTGGAACCCACCCCGCCCCCCGAACCCGGTCGCCCCCGACCTGTACCGTCCCCGGTCGTGCGGGCGTCACCGGCCCGTACGACGAAGCCCCCGGGCACACCGTAACGGCTGGTGGGCGGTTTGTGGACGAGTTGGACCGAGATGCGCAGAAACGATGCTGCCGAGGCGACCGCCGATGTCCGTGGGGCTGAGCGGACCGCGCTGTCGGCGCCGAGCCCGGCGGCCGTACACTCCCACAGTGACCGTCACCGCAACTTCCGTGGACGAGTCGGACCAGGTGAGGCAGCCGACCGCGCCCGCATCGCGCGGGACGCGGCTCCTGCGACTCCTTCCGGCCGCCGCCGCAGCGCTCTCCGGAGTGCTGCTCTATGTCAGTTTCCCGCCGCGCACCCTGTGGTGGCTGGCCCTGCCGGCCTTCGCCGTCTTCGGCTGGGTGCTGCGCGGGCGCGGCTGGAAGGCGGCCCTCGGTCTCGGCTACCTCTTCGGCCTCGGCTTCCTGCTGCCGCTGCTGGTGTGGACCGGCGTGGAGGTCGGCCCCGGGCCCTGGCTGGCGCTGGTCGCCATCGAGGCGCTCTTCGTCGCGCTGGTCGGCGCGGGCCTCGCCGCGGTGTCGAAGCTCCCGGGCTGGCCGGTGTGGGCGGCCGCGGTGTGGATCGCCGGAGAGGCGGCACGCGCGCGTGCGCCCTTCCACGGCTTCCCCTGGGGCAAGATCGCGTTCGGGCAGGCGGACGGTGTCTTCCTGCCGCTCGCCGCGGTGGGCGGGACCCCGGTGCTCGGCTTCGGGGTCGTCCTGTGCGGCTTCGGCCTCTGCGAGGTCGTGCGGCTGGCCGTCGAGGCCCGGCGCACGGGCGCCGTTCGACGGCCGGCTGCCGCCGTGGCCCTGCTCAGCCTGGCCGTGCCCGTGGTGGGCGCGGTGGCCGCGCGGCCGCTGGTGAGCGACAAGGCCGAGGACGGCAGCGTCACCGTCGCGGTCATCCAGGGCAACGTCCCGCGCGCGGGACTGGAGTTCAACGCCCAGCGGCGGGCCGTGCTCGACTACCACGCCCGCGAGACCGAGCGGCTCGCCGCCGAGGTCAGGGCGGGCAAGGTCGCCAAGCCGGACTTCGTGCTGTGGCCCGAGAACTCCTCCGACATCGACCCGTTCGCCAACGCCGACGCGGCCGCCGTCATCGACCGGGCGGCCAAGGCGGTCGGCGTGCCGATCTCGGTCGGCGGTGTCGTGAAACGCGACGACAAGCTGTACAACGAGCAGATCCTGTGGGACCCGGTCAAGGGACCCACCGACACCTACGACAAACGGCAGATCCAGCCGTTCGGCGAGTACCTCCCGCTGCGTTCACTCATCGGGGCGATCAACAAGAACTGGACCTCCATGGTCAGCCAGGACTTCAGCCGGGGGGACAAGCCGGGCGTGTTCGACATGGACGGCGCCGAAGTCGGCCTGGTCACGTGCTACGAGGCCGCCTTCGACTGGGCCGTGCGTTCCGAGGTCACCGACGGCGCCCAGATGATCTCCGTACCGAGCAACAACGCCACCTTCGACCGCAGCGAGATGACCTACCAGCAGCTCGCCATGTCCCGGGTGCGGGCCGTCGAGCACAGCCGGACCGTCACCGTCCCCGTGACCAGCGGCGTCAGCGCCATCATCATGCCGGACGGCAGGATCACCCAGCGGACCGGCATGTTCGTGGCCGACTCCCTGGTCCAGAAGGTCCCGCTGCGCTCCTCGCAGACGCCCGCCACGCGCCTGGGCGTCCTGCCGGAGATCGCTCTGGTCCTGGTCGCCGCGGGCGGAATCGGCTGGGCGATCGGCGCCGGTGTGCGCCGTCGCCGCGCCGGTGACGTGTAGCCGTACTCCCGTCGCCCGCCCGGCGAAGATCATCTGAGCCGGGAAACCGGCCCGTTAGGGTCGGAGCATGGCTACTCCTGACTTCATCCGTTCACTGCGGACCTCCATCGCCCACGAGTTGCTGTGGCTGCCCGGCGTCAGCGCCGTCGTCTTCGACGACGAGGGCAGAGTGCTGCTCAACCGCCGCAGCGACACCCTCAAGTGGTCGTTGATCGGCGGTATCCCGGAGCCGGGCGAGCAGCCCGCGGCCTGCGCCGTGCGGGAGGTCGAGGAGGAGACGGGAGTGCACTGCGAGGTGGAGCGGGTGATCGTCGTCCAGGCGCTCAAGCCCGTCATCTACGACAACGGCGATGTGTGCCAGTTCATGGACATCGCCTTCCGGTGCCGGGCCGTCGGCGGGGAGGCCCGGGTGAACGACGACGAGTCACTGGAGGTGGGCTGGTTCGCTGTGGACGCCCTGCCCGAGCTGAACGAGTTCAGCCTGCTGAGGATCAAGCAAGCCATGGCGGACGCCCCCACATGGTTCGACCCCACCAGTTCCGAGTGAAGTATGGGTGGTGACCACATGGGGCGGGAGGCGAGCGCTGCCTAAGGTCGGAGCATGACCGCTCGCAGTGCCCTCCCGGGACCCCACGCCCCCACGCTCGACCTCGGCGGCCGCACCGCGCTCGTCACCGGTGCGGCCGGCGGCATCGGCCGCGCCTGTGCCCTGCGGCTCGCCACCGCCGGGGCCAAGGTGAGAGCGGTCGACCGGGACGCCGCCGGTCTGGAGGCACTCGCCGATCTGGGCCGCGGCCTCGCGGGCACCGTCGAGGCGCACGTCCTGGACCTCACCGACCTGGACGCCGCCGAACTCGCCGCCGCGGGCACCGACGTCCTCGTGAACAACGCCGGGCTGCAACTGGTGCGGCCCATCGAGGAGTTCCCGCCAGACGTCTTCCACACCGTGCTCACGGTGATGCTGGAGGCGCCCTTCCGGCTCATCCGCGGCGCCCTGCCCCACATGTACGGGCAGGGGTGGGGCCGCATCGTGAACGTGTCCTCCGTCCACGGACTGCGGGCCTCGGCCTACAAGTCGGCCTATGTGGCCGCGAAACACGGTCTGGAGGGGCTGTCCAAGACGGCCGCCCTCGAAGGCGCTCCCCATGGGGTCACCTCGAACTGTGTGAACCCGGCCTATGTGCGCACACCACTGGTCGAGAAACAGCTCGCGGACCAGGCCCGGGCCCACGGCATCCCCGAGGAACGCGTGCTGGCCGAGGTGCTGTTGCAGGACAGCGCCGTCAAGCGGCTGATCGAACCGGAGGAGGTCGCCGAGGCCGTGGCGTACTTGTGCGGCCCGCAGGCCTCCTTCGTGACCGGCACCTCCCTCGTCCTCGACGGCGGCTGGACCGCGCACTGAGCGGGGTGGTGCCGGTGGTCCGCGGAGTTTTCCACAGGGCTGACGCGGCGGCCGTGCGATGAGGAATCCTGTGGGCATGTCCCGCGATCACGCGCAGTCCGCCGAGCGATCCGTCGCCGCCGGCCTCGCCGACGCGTCGGCCGACGACCGGTCGGGCGACGGCGCGCCGAGCGACGCCGCCCAGGTGCCGGCAAATCACGGGGCGGGCACCGCGCCGGCATCCGGAAGCGCCGAGGCGCCGTTCCTGGAACTGCTGGCCCGGGGCGCTTCCGCCGACGCCTACGAGCAGCCGGGGCTGATCGCCCGTGCCGAGGGGAGGCCGGCCCAGGAGATCGCCGCGCTGGAGGCGGTCAAGCCGCTCGCGCTGCGGGTGCGCTCGGAGCTGGAGGGACGGCGCCGACGGGAGGCCGAGCTGTCCGCCCTGTTCGAGACCGCACACGACCTGGCCGGGTTGCGCGACCTGGACGCGGTGCTGCAGGCCATCGTGCAGCGCGCCCGCTCACTGCTCGGCACGGACGTCGCCTACCTCAGCCTGAACGACCCGGCGCGCGGTGACACCTACATGCGTGTCACCGAGGGCTCGGTCGCGGCCCGCTTCCAGCAGCTGCGCCTCGGGATGGGCGAGGGACTCGGCGGTCTCGTCGCCCAGACGGCCCGGCCGTACGTCACCGACGACTACTTCAAGGACGACCGCTTCCAGCACACCCTCACCATCGACTCGGGCGTACGGGACGAGGGCCTGGTCGCCATCCTCGGGGTGCCGCTGATGCTCGGGCCGCACGTGATCGGGGTGCTGTTCGCGGCGGACCGGCGGGCCCGGGTCTTCGAGCGCGAGCAGATCGCGCTGCTCGGCTCGTTCGCCGCGCTGGCCGCGGCCGCCATCGACACCGCGAACCTCCTCACCGAGACCCGCTCGGCTCTGTCGGACCTGGAGCGGGCCAACGAGATCATCCGGGACCGCAGCGGCGTCATCGAACGCGCCTCGGACGTCCACGACCGCCTCGCCGAACTCGTGCTGCGGGGTGGCGGGGTGCACGACGTGGCCGCCGCCGTCTCCGAAGTCCTGGACGGCACGGTGGAGTTCGCGGAGGCGACCGCCGCACCGGCCGAGGCCCTGGAGGCGTCCCGCGCGGACGGGCACGCGGTGCGGCACGCGGACGACTGGATCGCCGCCGTGGCCGCCGGCGGCGAACTCCTCGGCGCTCTCGTCCTGCGCGGCCACCCGGGACTCGATCCCGTAGACCAGCGCACGCTGGAGCGCGCCGCGATGGTCACGTCCCTGCTGCTGCTCGCCCGGCGCTCCGCCGCAGAGGCCGAACAGCGCGTACGCGGCGAGTTGTTGGACGACCTGCTGGACGCCCGCGACCGCGACCCACGGCTGCTGCGCGAGCGCGCGAGCCGGTTGCGGGCCGATCTGGACGCCACCCATGTGGTGCTGGCCGCGCGTCTGGAGGGTACGGCGGCCGACGCCGATCAGGAGGCGGTCGCCCGTCGGCGCCTGTGGTCGGCCGCCTCCCACCTCGCCGCCACCCGGCACGGCCTGGCAGCGTCCCGCGACGGCGGCACCGTCCTGCTGCTGCCGCTCGAGCCCGGCGACACCGCTACGGAGACGGCCCGCCGCACGGCCCGCCACCTCGGCACCGCCGTGCACGATTCGGTCACCGTCGGAGCGTCCGCTCCCGTCGAGGACCTCGCCGCCCGTCCGGAGGCCGTGGCCGCCGCCTACGAGGAAGGCCGCCGCTGCCTGGACGCACTACGGCTGCTCGGCCGCTCCGGCGACGGAGCCGCCGCCGAGGACTTCGGCTTCCTGGGCCTCCTGCTCGCCGGCGACCGCGACATCGCAGGCTTCGTCGAGCGCACCATCGGCCAGGTCGTCGCGTATGACGAACGGCGCGGCACCGACTTGGTGCGCACCCTCGACGCGTACTTCGCGAGCGGGATGAGCCCCGTGCACACCAAGGACGCCCTGCACGTTCATGTGAACACGGTCGCCCAGCGGTTGGAGCGGGTCGGCCGCCTTCTCGGCGACGACTGGCAGTGCCCCGCCAGAGTCCTGGAGATCCAACTCGCCCTACGGCTCCACCGGTTGTCGGGCGCCGGGCAGCGCTGACCCCCGTACGCACGGACGTACGGGGGGCGGACCGGACTCGACGGAGCCCGGGAATTCAGGCCGTGCGCGCGTCCGCCGCCGCGGCGGGCGCGGGCTGCGGGTCGGCGGGGTCCACGTCGGTCAGGTCCCGGTGGCGGGTCTCCTTGGCCACGCCGACGGCGACGACGGTGAGGACGGCCGCGGCGATGACGTACAGCGCGATGGGGGTGGAGCTGTCGTAGTCGGCCAGCAGCGCGGTGGCGATCAGGGGCGCGGGTGCGCCGGCCGCGACGGAGGCGAACTGGGCGCCGATGGAAGCACCGGAGTAGCGCATCCGCGTCGCGAACATCTCGGAGAAGAAGGCGGCCTGGGGCGCGTACATCGCGCCGTGCATGACCAGGCCGACCGTCACGGCGAGGATGAGGTTGCCGAAGCCGCCGGTGTCGATGAGCGAGAAGAACGGGAACATCCACAGGCCGACGCCGACGGCGCCCAGCAGGTAGACGGGGCGGCGGCCGACACGGTCCGACAGGGCGCCCCAGGCCGGGATCACCGCGAAGTGCACGGCGGAAGCGATCAGTACCGCGTTGAGCGCGGTCTGCCGGGAGACGCCGGCCGAGGTGGTGGCGTACACGAGGATGAACGCGGTGATGACGTAGTAGCTGATGTTCTCCGCCATGCGGGCGCCCATCGCCACCAGCACGTCCCGCCAGTGGTGCTTCAGCACGGAGACGAGCGGCAGCTTCTCGGCTTCGGTCTCGGCCGCCCGGGCCGCCTTGCGTGCCTCGGCCTGTGCCAGTGCCTGCTTGAAGACCGGCGATTCATCGACAGACAGACGAATCCACAAACCGACCATCACGAGTACGCCGGACAGCAGGAACGGGATCCGCCAGCCCCAGTCGCCGAACGCGCTGTCGGACAGCACGGCGGTCAGCAGCGACAGCACACCGGTGGCGAGCAGTTGCCCCGCGGGCGCGCCGGTCTGCGGCCACGAGGCCCAGAAGCCGCGCCGCCGCGCGTCCCCGTGCTCGGACACCAGGAGCACAGCCCCGCCCCACTCACCGCCGAGCGCGAAGCCCTGCACCAGGCGCAGCACGGTCAACAGCACGGGAGCGGCGGTGCCAATGGTGGCGTGGGTGGGCAGCAGCCCGATCGCGAAGGTCGCCCCGCCCATCAACAGCAGACTCAGCACCAGCAGTTTCTTGCGCCCGAGCCGGTCACCGTAGTGTCCGAACACCAGAGCCCCCAGCGGCCGGGCGGCGAACCCGACGGCATAGGTCAGGAACGACAGCAGCGTGCCGACGAGCGGGTCCGAGTCCGGGAAGAACAGCTTGTTGAAGACGAGGGCGGCCGCGGAGCCGTAGAGGAAGAAGTCGTACCACTCGATGGTGGTGCCGATGAGGCTGGCGGCGACGATGCGTTTGAGGCTGGCGGGGGCTGGTGGAGCGGTCGCGGGGGAGGACATCGGTACCACTTCCAAGCGGTCGGCGGGGACGTGTTCGTGTCGCCATACCGTAGGAATCCGCAGGTCAGGCGCACATGTGGCGGGGCAACATAGTTCGAGGCTCGGCTATGCGTGTGGCCACCATGCCGGCTCGCGGAAAAGCGGTTCAGGGGCTCGCTGCCGGTCGGAACGCTGCCGGTCGGAACGCTGCCGTCCGGGACGCGTCGCTCGGAGCGGCCGGTGACGCGGCCCGGGATTCTGGTGGATGTGCAGGTCGGCACTGGCCGCCACATCATCCGCTCGTCCGCCGAGCACCTGAAGACGGTGTCGATGGAGCTGGGCGGAAAGTCTCCCGCCGTCGTCTTCGCCGACGCCGACCTGGAAGCCGCCCTGGACTCAATCGTCTTCGGGGTGTTCTCGCTCAACGGCGAGCGCTGCACGGCCGGTTCCCGGGTGCTGGTGGAGCGGCCGCTGTACGAGGAGTTCACCCGCCGCCTGGGCGACCGCTGTACGAGGAGTTCACCCGCCGCCTGGGCGACCGCTGTACGAGGAGTTCACCCGCCGCCTGGGCGAGCGGGCCGCCCGCGTGCGGGTGGGCCCGCCGTCCGACCCGGCCACCGAGGTGGGAGCGCTCGTCCACCCCGAGCACTACGCACGCGCGCTGAACCACGTCGAGATCGGCAGGAAGGAGGCCCGGCTGGTCGCCGGTGGCAGCCGCCCGGCTCACCTGGCCGAGGGCAACTATCTTCAGCCCACGGTCTTCGCCGACGTCGAACGCGACGCCCCTATCTTCCAGGAGGAGATCTTCGGCCCGGTCGTGGCCGTCGCTCCTTTCGACGACGAGACCGAGGCGATCGAGCTGGCCACCGCCACGCAGTTCGGTCTGGCCGCCTACGTCTGGACCTCGGACCTCAAGCGCGGCCACCGCATCGCGCACGCCGTCGAATCCGGCATGGTCTGGATCAACTCCCACAACGTACGCGACCTGCGTACTCCGTTCGGCGGGGTCAAGGCCTCCGGCGTCGGCCGCGAGGGCGGCGCGCACTCCATCGACTTCTACACCGAATCGAAGATCGTCCACGTCGTCCTCGGCGAGGTGCACACCCCCCGCTTCGGAGCCGCCACATGAACGCACCGGATGTCGTCCGCTCCGCCTACGCCCAGCTCGCCGTCACCGACCTCGGCGCGGCCCGCTGGTTCTGGGTCGACATGCTCGGCTTCCACGTCCAGTACGAGGACCCCGGCACCCTCTGCCTGCGCGGCACCGACGAACTCACCCACCACTCCCTGGTCCTGCGCCGTGGCGACCTCGCCGCCCTGGACCACATCGCCTACCGCGTACGCACCCCCGAGGACGTCGACAAGGCGGAGAAGTTCTTCACCGAGCTCGGCCGCCCGGTCCGGCGCGTGGTCAAGGGCGAGGGCACCCCGGGCATCGGCGACGCGGTACGGGTGGTGGACCCCCTGTGCTTCCCCGTCGAGTTCTTCTACGACATCGCCCGCGCCGAGCGCCTCATCCAGCGCTACGACATCCGCCGCGGCGCCGAGATCGCCCGCCTGGACCACTTCAACATCTGCACCCCCGACATCCCC
>JODI01000140.1 GCA_000720805.1 Streptomyces violaceoruber | reverse complement strand
ACCCCGACGACCCCGACCCGGACAACCCCGAAGCCGCCCCCGACACCCGCCCCCGCCCCTCCTCCGCCGCCGCGTCGCTCGCCGGCCGTCTACCAGTGGAGCGAGCTGTCGTACGACGTCACCGGCGACGGCACCGCGCCCGAGATGCGGATCGGCGAGAGCAGCTGGGTGTGGCAGCGCTACGGCATGTCGATCGCGGACCGGCGGTACGCGCGCGGAGTGACCGTGCACGGCCGCTCCTCCGTCACCATCGACCTCAACCGCGAGTGCAGCGGCTACGACGCCCAGGTCGGCGTGGACGACATGTTCGCGGGGGTCGGCAAGGTCTCCTTCTCCGTCTACGCCGACGGAGTCCGGCTGTGGAGCTCCGGGCTGGTCAGGGGCAGGGAGGCGGCGGTGCCGGTGCATGTGAACCTGGCCGGGCGCAAGACCGTACGCCTGGTGGTGGAGCCCTACGGACCCGTCGACGGCCTGGCGCCGGCGGACTGGGCGGAGTCGAAGTTCACCTGCTCATGAAGGCCGGATCGGCCGGGCTCCGCCTGGTGGCTACGCGAGCGCCGTGCCGCCGCCGGAGGCACCGGCCCCGAGGGCGCCTCGCTGCGGAGTGATCCCCGCCGGGACGGCACGCGTGCGTGCGGGCGTTCCCGTCCAGCAGGTGCCCCGGCGGGCGATGAGCCGGCCGAGCCACAACTCCAGGGAGACCAGGTCCGCCAGGCCGTCCAGGGGCAGCGGCTCGCCCTCGGCAGCCGCGCGCAGCGCCTTGCGCACCACACGGGCCTCCACCAGGCCGGCCTGGGCCAGCAGCGGCGTGCCGAAGAGGGCCATCAAGGAGTCCGCGGCCACCCGCAGGCCGGTGCGGGCGGCGGCGGCCGACGGGGCGTGGGACGGGGCGCCCCAGCCGGGCGGGAGGTCGGCGACGCCGGCGCCCTCCAGGACCGTACGCAGGATGGCCGCCCGGGCTCCGGGCTGGACCCGCAGCGCCTCCGGGAGGGCGCGGCAGGCGCGGACGACCTGGTTGTCGAGGAACGGGGCGTGCAGGCGCTGGAAGCGGACCTCGGCCGCCTGCTCCAGGATCCGCAGGTCAGCCGCGCTCCGTGCGAGTGCCGCCCGCGCGCGGAAGTCGCCCGGTCGCTGCCCGGGGCCGACTCCTGAGCGTTGGGTGGCCCCTTGCAGGCGAACCGATACTTCAGCCAGCGCCTCACCCGTCAGCCAGCGCGCCGCGGGACCCGGTCTGGCCCAGGTGAGCGCGGCCAGGGACGCCCCCACGGCACCTCCGGGTTCGTCGAAGCGGCGGCGCATGAGGCGGTCGGCGAGGCTCTCCAGGCCGGAGCGGTAGGGCGTACGGGCGAGGCGGCGGGCCGCGCCGTACACGCGCGCGGGGACCAGGACCGAGCCGTCCGCCTTGGCGAGCGCCGCGACCGGACGGACCAGATGGCGGCGTTTGCGGTCCATCAGCAGGTCGGCGAGGCGGGCCGGGTGGGCGTCCAGGACCTGGCGGGCGCCGTAGCCGGTGAAGTGGTCCGCGCTGCCGGCCGCGAGCCGGGCGCGGTGACGGGCGGCCGTCACCAGACTGGGGGCGGGCTCGTCGGTGAGCGGGCCGTCCAGTTCGGCGTACGGCAGGGTCTCCTCGCCGCCGGTCACCACCACGTGGTGCAGCCGCGGGTTGGCCGCGAGGGTGCCCGCCCGCTCCAGTTCGGCCTCCCGGCCGCCGACGGCCAGGTCGTTGAAGGTGACCGCGAGCAGCCGCTCCCCGGCGCCCGTGCCGTGTCCCAGCACGGTGCCCGGCATGCCGGGCAGGCCGGCGGCGAGCAGCGCGAGGGTTCCGGAAGCCGGGCCGCCGGAGAGGTCCGCGCCGATGCCCGGAACCGGCATCCCGCGCGCGGCACGCCGTTCCGCGGGTCCCATGCCGGGGACCGGTCCGGGGTCTATGTCGGCGCCGGGAACGTGCCGGGGTGCGGACAGCCGGGCGCGCACCGCCTCCACCAGCGCGTCCCGTACGGCGTCGACCGCTCTGTCCGGGTCGGCGGAGGGGGCCGCGACGGCGAGGGAGGCGACCTGCTCGTACCCGGCGATCTCGCGCGCCCCGGTGCGCAGGATCAGCGCGTGCCCCGGCGGAATGCGCCGTACGCCGTCGTACGGGGTGGAGTCGTGCAGGGCGGCCGGTACGTCGGGGGCGGCGAGGAGGGCGGCGAGGTGGCCGTAGTCGAGGTTGGCCTCGATGAGGTCGGCGAGGGGCAGGGCGGCCGTGGCGTACGCGGTGCCGCCGGCCCAGGGGGTGTAGAACACCGGGCGGGCGCCCGCGAGATCACCGCAGACGGTGATGCGGCGGCCCACCTGGACGACGGCGGTGTAGCTGCCCGACCAGGCCGTCAGGTGCCGAAGTGCCCCGCCGCGCGCGGCGAACAGTCCGACCCGCAGTTGTTCGTCGGTCGCTCCGCAGATGCCGAGGACGGCGATCCGGGTGCGCTCGTCGGCCTTGACCACCCGTACCTCGTCCGGACGCCAGTCGCCGACCGCCCACAGCGGATCGGGGTCGCCCCACAGCAGATGGGAGCCCACCGGGTGCAGGGTCTCGCCGTCGTGCCCGACCGCGCCGGCGGAACCGATCTCGGCGGCCACCGTGGCGGTGCTGCTCCATCCCACCAACCACCGCATCGCCGCCTCCACAGGCTGTGGACAACCAGTGCACCGTACGAACTCGGCACCATGCTGCCATGAAGGAGGCGCAGCGGAGTGGCGGTGGTGTCGCTTGCGCTCCGGTGAACGCGCCCCGGCGGATACCGCCGTCCGGACCGCGACCCTCGAACGCACCGGGCCCAACAGCCGTGCGCGGCAAGGAGACTGGGGCAGGCAGGAGGAGTGGCGACACGGTGGCCGCGACGCGAATGCGCCCCCGAAACGCTCCCCAAAAACTCCCAACGCGCCCTCAACTACCGTGGTAGGAGGGCTGAGGCCCCGGGGAAGCAGGGGTCGATTTTCAGCCAAATCGGCGCCAACGGAACGGCCTTGGACACGCTCCGTACATGCTTCCGCCGCCGCCCGGCGGATGCGCAGCCCGGGAGACGGTGCTCGCCCCCCGGGCCGTTCCGCCGCCCGCGGGGATGTAGGCGGCGGTGTCCCCCAGCCCACTGGATCCAGTACAGCGGGCCGACCCACGCACGGCCATGGAACCGCTCCCCCGATGGCCGGAGAAGAGCGCACGGACGGGCGCACGGCCACACAGCGGGAGCACGCCGCGACGGTCCGTCGCTGAACCGCACTTCAGTACGGACCACAATCCCGCCATCCGGAACAATGCCTCTTAACGCATGGGATGCGGCGAACTACGCTGGGTTTACGAATGCCGCGTGGTTATGCCATCGCGGCAGCCGTCTGTGTCGAGGGGTGGCGCAATGTCCAGGGAGCAACGCGGGCCGAACGAAAAACTCGGCGCCGTTCTCGCCCTCGCGGGAATCAGCAACGCAGGGCTCGCGCGTCGCGTCAACGACCTTGGCGCTCAACGCGGGCTGACTCTTCGCTACGACAAGACGTCGGTGGCGCGCTGGGTGTCCAAGGGCATGGTGCCGCAGGGCGCCGCGCCGCACCTCATCGCCGCCGCGATAGGGCAGAAGCTCGGCCGCCCGGTGCCGCTCCACGAGATCGGCCTGGCGGACGCGGATCCCGCGCCCGAAGTGGGCCTCGCCTTCCCCCGGGACGTCGGCCAGGCGGTGCGGTCGGCGACGGAGCTGTACCGTCTCGACCTCGCCGGCCGCCGGGCCGGTTCCGGCGGCATCTGGCAGTCTCTGGCCGGATCGTTCGCGGTGAGCGCGTACGCGACGCCCGCCTCACGGTGGCTGATAACCCCGGCCGACAGCTCGGTCGCGCGCGAGGTGAACCCCGCCGAGGGCTCCGGCGCACCGCTCAAAGTCGGCCACAGCGATGTGCAGAAACTGCGGGAGGCCGCCGAGGACGCCAGGCGCTGGGACTCCAAGTACGGGGGCGGCGACTGGCGTTCGTCGATGGTGCCGGAGTGCCTGCGGGTGGAGGCGGCCCCGCTGCTGCTCGGCTCGTACTCCGACGAGGTCGGCAGGGCGCTGTTCGGCGCGTCCGCCGAACTCACCCGCCTCGCGGGCTGGATGGCCTTCGACACGGGACAACAGGAGGCCGCGCAGCGCTACTACATCCAGGCGCTGCGTCTCGCGCGCGCGGCGGCCGACGTCCCCCTCGGGGGCTATGTCCTGGCCTCCATGTCCCTCCAGGCGACCTACCGCGGCTTCGGCGACGAGGGCGTCGACCTCGCCCAGGCGGCGCTGGAACGCAACCGCGGCCTCGCCACCGCCCGCACGATGAGCTTCTTCCGGCTCGTCGAGGCACGCGCCCACGCGCGCGCCGGTGACGCCCAGGCGGCCGGCGCGGCCCTGAAGGCGGCGGAGGGCTGGCTGGAGCGGTCCCGGGAGGGCGACAACGACCCGTCCTGGCTCGGCTTCTACTCGTACGACCGCTTCGCCGCGGACGCCGCCGAGTGCTACCGCGACCTGAAGGCACCGCGTCAGGTGCGCCGGTTCACGGAGCAGGCGCTGTCGCAGCCGACGGAGGAGTTCGTACGCTCGCACGGGCTGCGGCTGGTGGTGTCGGCGGTCGCGGAGCTCGAGTCGGGCAATCTCGACGCGGCGTGCGAGCAGGGGGTGCGGGCGGTGGAGGTCGCGGGGCGCATCTCGTCGGCACGTACCACCGAGTACGTGAAGGATCTTCTCCACCGGCTGGAGCCGTACGGGGACGAGCCTCGGGTGGTGGAGTTGCGGGAGCGGGCGCGGCCGTTGCTGATGGCTCCGGCGTAAGCGCTCCGCTCGGGGGCCGGGTATCTTCGCTTATGCCGGGTTTCTGTGGTTCTGGATGTGGGTCGCCTGTGGCTGGGCGCGCCCACGATGGGGCCCCCGCTCGAGCGAAGCCGAGAGTGGGGGAGGAGCCGCACAATGTCACAGCCCCGCGCCCCTTACCGGTGCTGCGGTCCTCCGCGTTTGAAGGCATTGTCAGTGGCGCAGTGCACTATCGGAAGCAGGAGGTGGTGCAGGTGCGGGTCGCGTATGACTGTGACGTGCTCGTGGTCGGCGGGGGGATCGTCGGGCTGTCGACGGCGTATGCGATCACGCGGGCCGTGCCGGGCACGCGGGTGACGGTGCTGGAGAAGGAGACCGGGCCCGCCCGGCACCAGACCGGGCGCAACAGTGGAGTGATCCACAGCGGGATCTACTACCGGCCCGGCTCCCTGAAGGCGCGGTACGCCGTCGGGGGCGGGGCCGAGATGATCAAGTTCTGTGCGGAGTACGACATCCCGCACAACGTCACCGGCAAACTGATCGTCGCCACCGAGCGGCCCGAGCTGCCCCGTCTGCACGCCCTGGTCCAGCGCGGCCGGGAGAACGGCATTCCGGTGCGGGAACTGGGCGCGCCCCAGATCGCGGAGTACGAACCGGAGGTCCGCGGACTGGCCGCCATACACGTCGGGACGACCGGGATCTGCGACTTCGTCGCGGTGGCCCGGCAACTGGCCGAGGCGTCGGGGGCGGAGATCCGGTACGGGGCGCGGGTCGTCCGGGTCGACCGGCGGCCGGAGCTCGGGGTGGCGGTGCGGACGGCGGACGGGGACGTCGTACGGGGGCGGGTGCTGGTGAACTGCGCCGGGCTGTACTGCGACGAGATCGCGCGGATGACCGGCGACGACCCCAAGATGCGGATCGTGCCGTTCCGGGGCGAGTACTACACCCTCACCCGGCCCGAGCTGGTGCGGGGGCTGGTGTATCCGGTCCCGGATCCGGCGTTCCCGTTCCTCGGAGTGCATCTCACCCGCGGGGTGGACGGGAGCGTCCACGTCGGCCCCAACGCGGTGCCGGCGCTGGCCCGGGAGGGATACGGGTGGGATGTGGTCCGGCCCCGGGAACTGGGCGGGACGCTGCGATGGCCCGGTTCCTGGCGGATAGCGCGGCGCCACTGGCGGTACGGGGCCGGTGAGCTGCGGCGGTCGGTGTCCAAGGGGGCGTTCGTCGGGGCGGTCCGAAGACTGTTGCCCGAGGTCCGGGAGGAGGATCTGGTACCGGCACCGGCGGGCGTGCGTGCCCAGGCGGTGCTGAGGGACGGGACGCTGGTGGACGACTTCCTGATCCAGGAGGGACCGCGAGCGGTCCACGTACTGAACGCGCCCTCACCGGCGGCGACGGCTTCCCTGCCGATCGGCCGGGAGGTGGCACGGAGGGCACTGGCGGTGCTGGGGGCGGGCTGAGCCCCTCGAGCTGTCACCTCTGCGCCACCGACCCCACTCGCCACCGGACCCACTCGCCACCGACCCCATCCGCGGCCGGCCCCACCCGCCGCCGCCGACGGCACTCGGCTCGCCGTAAAATCGTCCTACTGTGTCTGACTTTCTCAACGCCCCCGAGACCCCCCACCCTCCGGGTGCCCCCGTCCGCCACCCGCGGGCCAAGGGAACGCCACGCTTCCCGGACGGCCCCCAGGCCGACCCGGCCGGCTCACACTTCGAGCGGCGGATCCGCAGCTTCCAGCCGCGGCGGAGCCGGGTCACGGCAGGGCAGGCGGACGCGCTGCAACGGCTGTGGCCCGCGTGGGGCCTCGACATCGACGGGCAGCACGTCATCGACCTCACCGAGCTGTTCGGGAACGACCGTCCCGTCGTGCTGGAGATCGGCTTCGGCATGGGCGAGGCCACCGCACGGATGGCCGCCGCCGACCCGGACACCAACATCCTCGCCGTGGACGTGCACACCCCGGGCCAGGGAAACCTGCTCAACCTCGCCGAACGCGAGGGGCTGCGCAACGTCCGGGTCGGCAACGGGGACGCGATCATCCTGCTGCGCGAGATGCTCACCCCGGACTCGCTCGGCGGCCTGCGCGTCTACTTCCCCGATCCGTGGCCCAAGAAGCGGCACCACAAGCGGCGGCTGATCCAGCCGGAGTTCCTCGCCCTCGCCGCGACCCGGCTCGGGCCGGGGGCGCTGGTGCACTGCGCGACGGACTGGGAGCCGTACGCGGAGCAGATGCTGGAGGTGCTCACCGCGCACCCCGCCTTCGAGAACACACAGGCCGACGGCGGTTTCGCGCCGCGTCCCGAGTTCCGGCCGCTGACCCGTTTCGAGGCCCAGGGACTGGAGAAGGGACATGTCGTGAACGACCTGCTCTTCCGCCGCGTGGAGCACCTCGTGGAGCACCATGCAGAGCACCGCGTGGAGCACCATGCAGAGCACCGCGTGGAGCACCAGGACCAGCCCCCCGCCGGCGCCTGAACCCCCCTCGCCCCCTGCGGGCGGCGCCGCTCCCTCGTTAGGGTCAATGCCGTGGCCACCGTTCCCCCCTCCCCGACGCACCCCGGCGATCCCGCCGGCGGAACCCTGCGGCACGCGCACTGGTGGCAGCGGACATGGGTGCGTTACGGCGCGCTGAGCACCCTGCTCGCCCTCTCCGGCCTCGTCATCCTCGCCCTCGTCCGCGAACAGACCGGCACCGAGGGGTTCCTGGTCGGACTCGGGCTCGCCGTCCTGCCCGTACCGCTGCTCATAGCGGCCTTCCGCTGGCTCGACCGGGTCGAGCCGGGCCCCTGGCCGAATCTCCTGTTCGCCTTCGCCTGGGGCGCCTGCGCGGCGGCGCTGATAGCGATCGTCGCCAACAGCTTCGCGACGAGATGGATAGCCACGGCCACCGCGGACCCGTCCGGCGCGGACACCCTCGGCGCGACGGTGATAGCGCCGATCGTGGAGGAGTCGGCCAAAGCCGCCGCCGTCCTGCTCGTCTTCCTCTTCCGGCGCCGGGACTTCACCGGGATCGTCGACGGGGTGGTGATAGCCGGGGTCACCGCCACCGGGTTCGCCTTCACCGAGAACATCCTCTATCTCGGCACCGCGTTCGGCACCGACCAGCTCACCGGCGACCGGGGGATCGCCTCCGTGACCGCGGCGACCTTCTTCGTGCGGGTCATCATGTCGCCGTTCGCGCACCCCCTGTTCACCGTCCTCACGGGCATCGGCTTCGGCGTCGCCGCGCTGTCGGCCGACCGCCAGCACCTGCGCCGGGTGCTGCTGCCGCTGTCCGGGCTGCTGCTCGCGATGGGCATGCACGCCGTCTGGAACGGCTCCTCGACCTTCGGTGAGTACGGCTTCTTCGCCGTGTACGCGGCCTTCATGGTGCCCGCGTTCGGCCTGCTGACCTGGCTGGTCATCTGGACCCGGCAGCGCGAGCTGAAGACCGTACGGGAGGAACTGCCCGCCTACGCCGTGGCGGGATGGCTGACACCGGCAGAGCCGTACGCGCTCGGCTCGATGCGAGCCAGGCGGATGGCCCGCGGGTACGCCCGTCGGCACGGCGGCCGCCCGGCGGCACGGGCGGTGGCACAGTACGAGGCGTACGCGACCTCTCTGGCGTTCCTACGGCATCGGGGACGCCGTGGCCGGGCGGGAGCCGACTTCGTCGTACGGGAACGTGAACTGCTGCACGAGCTGTGGCACCGCCGCGATGTCGCCCGCCCCGCCCTGGACCACGCGGCCCGGGCCACGGCGCCACCGGTCGCGGTGACGGTGCCGCCCTGGCCGGTGTACGGGGCGTACGGCTACCCGACGGCGCCCGCCCACCCCGGGTATCCGGGGTATCCGGCGATTCCGTATCCGGCGTACAACCCGTACCGCTCGTAGCCGACGGGGCCGAAGGAGGCCGAAGGGCTCAGGCGGACGCGTCCGTCAGGCGGCTGACCTCGGCGTCCGTCAGGGTCAGGTCCGCCACTCCGAGCAGCGCGGGCAGCTGCTCCACCGTCCGTGCGGACGCGATCGGCGCCGCGACCGTCGGCTGGGCCGCGAGCCAGGCGAGGGCGACCGTGGGGATCGGGGCGTCGTGGGACTGGGCGATCTCGTCGAGGGCGGTGAGGACCTTCTGGCCGCGCTCGGTCTCCAGGTGCTTGGCCGCTCCCTCGGCCCGCGCGCTGTCGACCTTCGTACCGGGCCGGTACTTGCCGGTGAGGAAGCCGGAGGCTAGCGCGGAGTACGGGACGGCGGAGAGGCCGGAGCGTTCGACGAGGTCCTGGAGAGCGCCCTCGTACGTGTCGCGCGAGACCAGGTTGTACTGGGGCTGCAGAGCCACGTACCGGGCCAGGCCCTCGCGCTCGGAGAAGGCGAGGGACGCCTCCAGCCGCTCCGGGGAGATGTTGGACGCGGCGATGTAGCGGACCTTGCCGACCCGGACGAGCTCGTCGAGCGCGGTGATGATCTCCTCGACCGGCACGTCCGGCTTGTCGAAGTGCGTGTAGTAGAGGTCGATGTAGTCGGTCTGGAGACGCCGCAGCGAGGCGTCCGCGG
Source organism: Streptomyces violaceoruber (assembly GCA_000720805.1). GTDB lineage: Bacteria > Actinomycetota > Actinomycetes > Streptomycetales > Streptomycetaceae > Streptomyces > Streptomyces cellulosae_A. The sequence continues at coordinate 14,738 of JODI01000140.1, read as the reverse complement.
CGGCCTTGATGTTGGCGGCGGACAGGCCCTGGTACTCGGGGTGCTGGCTGACCTTGGTGGCCACGACGACGTCGGAGCGGTTGCCGCGGGCCCTCAGCCACTTGCCGATGACGGTCTCGGACTCACCGCCGGAGTTGCCCTCGACCCATGCCGAGTAGCCGTCGGCGGTGTCGAGGAAGTTGCCGCCCGCGGCCGTGTAGGCGTCGAGGACGGAGTAGGAGGCCGCCTCGTCGGCGGTCCAGCCGAAGACGTTGCCTCCGAGGGCGAGCGGGAAGACCTCGAGGTCCGAGGAACCGAGCTTTCGAAGTGAAGTCATGCTTCTCTTCAATGCCCGTGGCGGAGCGCCTCATTCCGCCGAGGGTCCGAGGCGCTCACCACATCCGCGTGAACAGACAGCCGTCGACTGTCGGTCAGGGGTTGAGCCCCTTGCTCCGCAGCCACGACATCGGGTCGATGCCGGTGGCCGCGCCGCCCGGGTGGACCTCCAGGTGGAGGTGGGCCCCGGTCACGTTGCCGGTGGCGCCCACGCGGCCGATGACGTCACCCGTGCTGACCTTCTGGCCGACGCTGACGCTGATCGAGGACTGGTGGCAGAACCACAGCTCGGTTCCGTCGTCGAGGGTCAGGATCGTGCGGTAGCCGTACGAACCGGCCCAGCCCGCCTCGGTGATGGTCCCGCTGTGGATCGCCTTGATGAGCGTGCCCGTGGGCGCGGCGAAGTCGAGGCCGGTGTGGTAGCCGGACGACCACAGCGAGCCGGCCTGACCGAAGGTGCCGGTGATGGTGTACGAGGAGGTCGGCAGCGCGTACTGCTTGGCCAGCTCGGCCAGGCGCTCGGCTTCGGCCTTCTTCGCGGCCTCCTCCTCCGCCTTCTTCTTCGCGGCCTCGGCCTTGGCCTTGGCCTCCTCCTCCGCCTTCTTCTTCGCGGCGTCGGCCTGCTTCTCGGCGGCGGCCGCGGCCTCGGCGGCGGCCTTGCTCTCGATCTGGTCCTGCTGCTGTTCGGCCTGGGCCAGGATCCGGGACCGCAGGACCTCACCGGCGTCCGAGACGCTCTGCTTGGTCTCCGTGGTCTCCGCGGAGGTCGTCCCGACGGTGCTGAGCGCGGTCGGGGTGGCCTCGGGGGTGTCGTCGTCCGAAAGGAGGGAACCCACCGAGGGAAGGTCGGGCATGGAGATGGACAGCGGCGGCTTGCCGGTGTTGGCGCTGGCCATGCCGCCCGCGCCGACGGCGGCTATGACGCCGACGCCCAGGACGGTGGAGCTGCGGGCGAGTCCGCCGCGCTGCTTTGCGACACGGTGCCGGCCGCGTACGGGTCGGAGGGACTCCTCGGTGGGGTTCCACTCCGTCCAGGGGCCCTCGTCGGTGCGGTACTCGCCGTAGCCGAAGGTCTCGCTGTCACGCTGGCTCGGCACGAACGGGGCTTCTGGGGCAGGCCGGTTGGACGCCACGTGGGCGTGCTCCTTTCCTTCCTTCTCGCCTACCGGGTTAGCTGACGGGTTCGGAGCAGGAAGGTCTCCTACGCGCGTAAACAGCCGTGCGGACACGACGGTCTACGAGCGATTCACCCCAAGTGGTGGTTCCCCGGTTCCCTTGCGGGATTCGGCGCGTGCGCACGGAGCCGACTCTTGTGACGGCTGGGACGACCGCGCTGCGTTATCGAACGTTAATAGACGCGAGCCCTGTATTCCAAGCCGTTCCGCTTGATCATTAACGATTCCCGGCTGGACCAACGCCCCACCACCGGCGAAAAACGGGCGAGTTGGCCGCACCTCGGGGATCACACAGGTGTTGACGGAATGTCAGTTGTGATGCGCAGGGCACACGCCTGCTCACGCCAGGTGACAATGGGATTCCGGCCCTCGGCCTTCAGTAGCGGGGACAGGATTTGAACCTGCGACCTCTGGGTTATGAGCCCAGCGAGCTACCGAGCTGCTCCACCCCGCGTCGTTGTGTCTCCACTGTACGCCATACGCAGCACAGATGTCGCATCGGTCGTCCCAGCCGCCCCGAACGGGTGCCGGTGCCCGAGGCGCGCTCACCCCACCAAGTGCCGGTTCGGTGCCTTCGCCGACGTCTCGTACTCGTCCAGCACCACCACGTCCACCCCCGCCCCCGCCAGCAGCCCGCTCCCGTCCGCCCCCGCCACGAACGTGTCCGGCTCCCGCCAGGCCGTCACCACCCGCCGTACCCCCGCCTGCAGGATCAGCCCCGCACACGGCACCGGCCGGGACGCCCGCCGGGCGCACGGCTCCAGGCTGCTGTACACCGTCGCGGACGCCAGCCGGGGATCCCCCGCGTCGGTCTTCGCCAGTGCCGCCTCTTCCGCGTGCACGACGGGATCGTCACCCTCACGCGAGTGGCCGCGGGCCAGCTCCGTGCCGTCCGCGGCGACGATCACCGCGCCGACGCTGAAGGCGGTGCTCGACGGCGGGCACCGGGCGGCCAGTTCGCAGGCGAGGGACAGCCAGCGGCGGTCGGCGGCGGAGGGCAGCGAGCCGGTGCCGGGGGCCGTGGGCTCGTACCGCATGAGGACGACGTCCTCGATCCGCCGGGTTTCCACCAGGCGCAGCCGGCCACCTTGGTACGCGCCCGGGCCGAAGAGCCGGGGCGCGTCCGGATCGCCGACGAACAGGGGCGCGAGGACGAGCTGGAGTTCGTCGGCGAGGCCCTGCTGGAGGAGCTGGGTGTGGACGGTGCCGCCGCCCTCGACCATGAGACGCTCCACGCCTCGTACGTCGTGCAGGTGCTCCAGAACCCGCCGCCAGTCGAGGCCGGCCCCCACCGCGACGACATCGACGTCAACGCCGCTGCCGTCGGCGCCGCCGAGCCCCAGGCCGAGCGTCCGGGCCCGCTCCGCACCCTTGTCGGTCGTGTAGACGACCTTCTCACCGCCCGTGTGCCAGAACTTCGCTTCCGGGTCCAGGTCGCCCGACCCGCTGACCGCGACCTTGAGGGGGTACGCGGGCCGTCCGGCGGCGACCCGGGCGGCGCGGCGCTCCGGCGAGTTGACCAGCAGGCGCGGATTGTCGGCGCGGATCGTCCCCGCCCCGATGAGGATCGCGTCGACGGACGCCCGTACCTCGTCGACGCGGTCGAAGTCCGCCGGGGAGGAGAGCAGCAGGCGCTCGGGGCCGGTGTCGTCGAGGCAGCCGTCGAGGGAGACGGCTGCGGACAGCAGGACGTAGGGGTACGGCATCGAACGCGCTCACTCTCGACGACGGGCGGGCTTGGTTCAAGTTTGAAACAAACCTACACTGGCGGTATGACGACTCGCTGGCTCACCTCCAAGGAGCAGCGCGCCTGGCGCGCGTACATCGCCGCGACGCACCTCCTGGAGGACGCGATCGACCGGCAGCTCCAGCAGGACGCCGGCATGCCCCACCTCTACTACTCCATCCTCGCCAACCTCTCCGACGCACCGGAACACCGGCTGCGCATGACCGACCTCGCCGAGCGCACCAAGATCACCCGCAGTCGGCTGACGTACGCGGTGACCCGGCTGGAGAAGGACGGCCTGCTGCGCCGGGAGAACTGCCGGTGGGACAAGCGTGGCAGCGTCGCCGCGCTGACCGAGGAGGGGATGGCGACGCTGGAGCGCACGGCGCCGGGACACGTGGCGACCGTACGGGCGTCCCTGTTCGACCAGCTCACCGAGGAACAGGTGGACCAGCTGGAGGAGATCTGCACGGGAATCGCCCGGGCCCTGGAGAGCGACGACGCCCGCCCGGCCCCGGACGACGTGCCGTGGCGCCGCCGCTCGTCCCCCTCCTGCCCCTGAAGCCGGCACCGGCGCCGACGCCGACCTCCATGACCCTCACCACAATCCAGTTGCTTCAAATTTAAAGCATGAGGTAGGGTCCGAAGCCGTAGATGTGCTTCAAATCTGAAGCAGATGTGCACCACCGGACCCTACCCGGGAGAACCCGCATGCCCGACTTCCCCGCCGCCACCCCGCGCTCCCGCGTCCGGGTACCGCTGCGCTTCCACGACGGCTATGGCGTCGACGCCGAACTGGTCACCTTCCACGGCCTCGTCGACGGCCAGGAGCACGTGGCCGTCGTGCTCGGCGACCCGGCCACCGGCCCCGGCACCGCCCCGCTCGTGCGCCTGCACTCCGAGTGCCTGACCGGTGACGTCTTCGGCTCGGCCCGCTGCGACTGCGGCCCGCAGCTGCGGGAGGCGGTCGAGCGCATCGCGGACCGTGGCGGCGTACTGCTCTACCTCCGCCAGGAGGGCCGGGGCATCGGCCTCTACAACAAGCTCGACGCGTACGCCCTCCAGGACCAGGGCCTCGACACCTACGCCGCCAACACCGCGCTGGGCCTGCCCGAGGACGCCCGTGACTACACGGCGGCGGCCCAGATGCTCCAGGCCCTCGACATCACGTCCCTGGACCTGCTCTCCAACAACCCGGACAAGGCGGACCAGTTGCGCGACCTCGGCATCGACGTCCAGAACCGGGTGCCCACGGGTGTCTTCACCACCGCGCACAACGTCCGTTACCTGCGCGCGAAGGTCCTCCAGACCCAGCACACGCTCCCCCTGGGCGAGTTGACGCCGCTCCCGGCGACGCACGCGGTCTGACCACGCCCGCCACCGCTCCGGACCCCTCACCCCCCGGCGGTCACCACACGCACGGCAACTCGACCTGGATCACGGTGCCGCAGCCGGCAGGGCTGGTCACCTCGACCGTCCCGTCGAGCGCGGCCACCCGCCGTCGCATGCCGAGGATTCCGGAACCGTCGCCGCTCTCGTCGGCGCCGCCCCGGCCCTCGTCACGCACCCGTACCGACAGGCCCCGCCGGGTCCGGGCGAGGCGCACCTCGGCCCGCGGTGACCCGCTGTACTTGGCGGCGTTGGTCAGCGCCTCGGCGACCACGAAGTAGGCGGCGGCCTCCACGGCCGCGGGCGCCCGTACGCCCTCATCCAGTCCGCCGTCGTCCACGGTCACCGCGAGCCCGCTGCCGGCGGCCAGCGCGCGGACGGCGCCGGCCAGTCCGCGGTCGGTGAGGATCGGCGGGTGGATGCCGCGCACCACCTGCCGCAGCTCGGTCAGCGCCTCCTCGGCCTGGTCCTGGGCGTCGTCCAGGAGCTTGCGCGCGGCCTCGGGATCATGGTCGTAGGCACGCTTGGCGAGCCCGATCCGCATCGACAGCGCGACCAGCCGGGCCTGCGCGCCGTCGTGCAGGTCCCGCTCGATACGGCGCAGCTCGGCCCCGTGCGCGGCGATCACGTCGGCCCGGGTCTCCTTCAGCTCCTCGACCCGCGCGGCCAGCCGGGCCCGCGGGGAGGGCATGAGCAGCGCGGTCGACCAACGGGCCTCCGTGTCGGCGAGCCCCACGATCAACGGCAGCACGACCGCCCGCCGCCGCAGCAGCCCGCACCCCACCCCGTCGACGACCAGCGCGAGGGGCCACAGCGGCAGCGCGAGGAAGACGAGAGCGCCGTAGAAGTAGTAGGCGAGCATCCAGCGCAGATCGGTGCGGGTGCCGGGATCCCGTACGGCGGTCCGCAGCCGCTCCCGCAGGGTCCCGTCGAGACGCTGGTACGCCTCCGGAACCGCCCGCCCGGTCCACGAGGCCGTCAACCGCCGCTTGGCCCCGGCGATCCGCCGGATCAGCAGCACCGTCTCGGGCACCATCCAGACACCGACGACGGCGACCGCGCCGATGGCGGTGATCAGCAGCACGGTGATGAAGAGCCACACACCGAACGCCATCACCGCGGCCACGACCAGGTGCACCGTGGCCCACGCAGCACGCCGCACCGTTTTCCACATGCGGCAACGCTAGATGATTCCCTGGTCCCGGGCGCGGGAGGAGACACCCGGAGCGGGGGTGGAGCGGAGTACACCCACGGAGGGTCCTCATGCCCCCGAGGGCAGGCTCACCCCGTCCCCCGGGGTGACGGCAGGCCGGTGGCCCAGGCGGTGACGGTGACGGTCGTGCCCTGGCCGGGGCGGCTGTCGATGCTGAACTCGTTGACCAGCCGTCTGGTTCCGCTCAGGCCGCGGCCCAGACCGATCCCGGTGGTGTAGCCGTCGGTCATCGCCAGGTCGATGTCACGGATCCCCGGGCCGGAGTCGATGAAGGACAGCCGCACTCCGGCGACGTACCCGTTGTCCACCGGGGCGATCTCCATGTGGCCGCCGCCGCCGTGGATGAGGGTGTTGCGGGCCAGTTCGCTGGCGGCGGTGACCAGCTTGGTCTGTTGCACCAGCCCGAATCCCAGCTCGGCCGCGGTCTGCCGGACTCGCTGCCGCACCCAGGCCAGGTCCGCGTCCGAGCCGACGGGAAGGATCGTCACCGTGGGGTGGTCCGCGGCAACGGTGGGGTGGTGCGAGGCATGGGTCACGTGCCCTCCGGCTCTCCCGCGGACGGGGGGCGGTCGAGGTGGTCCGGGCGGGCAGTTCCCGCGCGGGGTCGCCACCGGGCGGCAGGCGACCAGCCGACAGCGCCAATAGTTGCCGTATGACAAACATTAGCTGCCGACGTACGCCGCAAACAACACGCGACCGGGAAATCCCGACCGCCGCCGCGCCTCACCCTCACCCTCCCGGTCACCGCCCGCGCCAGTCCAGGCACACCAGCACGGCGTCGTCGTCCGGAACGGGACGACCGCGGTGGCCGGTCAGCTCGCGCAGGATCGCCCGCGGCACCTCGGCGGCGGGCAGCAGCCGCGTGGCCAGGATCGCCCGGGCCAGGGCGGCGTCCCCGTACGCCTCCCCGCCGGGGGACGCGACCGCGTAGACCCCGTCGCTGACGAAGACGAGCCGGTCGCCGGGCTCGACCTGGAACTCCTGGGCCACGTAGTCGGTCTCCTCGAACATGCCGAGGGGCAGCTGCGCCTCGAGGGCGACGCGCTCGACCGTGCCGCCCCGCAGCCGCAGCATCTGCGGGGAGCCGGCGTCCACCACCTGAGCCCGCCCGGTGGCCAGATCGAAGTCGAACATGAGCGCGGACAGATAGCAGCGGCCCCGGTAGTGGGCGTAGACCGCCTGGTCGGCCAGGGCCGCCTGGTCGGCGATGGGGATACCGGCCCGCCGCGCGTTGCGCAGGGCGTTGATGGCCAGGTTCGTCAGCAGGGACGCCTCTGTTCCCTCACCCATGCCGTTGGAGACGTACAGCATGAGCCGGTCGGCGGTCGCCGACCAGTCGAAGGTGTCGCCGAAGATCGCGTACGCCGGTTCCAGCTGCGCCCCCAGCTCGTACTCCGGGCGCGCGCAGGAACGGCCCGGCAGCAGCTGCCACTGCATCTCCGCGGCCAGGGTCAGCCGGTCCTTGCGGCGTGCCTGCAGATAGAGGTCCGTGTCCCGCTCGGCCACCACCACCTCGTGCCCCAACACCTCGGCGACGTCCGCGAGTTCGGCCAGGCAGCCGCGGACGTGGTCCTCGTCCGGCAGGGTCACCGACAGGACGCCGAGCCGGTCCCCGCGCACGGTGACCGGCAGATGGACGCGCACCAGGCCGTCCGCGCGCCCCTCGACGAACGGCTCCTGGGCACCGAAGGCGCGGCCGGCCGGGGTGTTGTGCACCGACAACGGTTCCAGCGTGTGCGGCAGCACGGACACCGGCTGCAGCACCGTCAGGCCGTAGTCGGCCATGAAGAGCTCGACGGAGTCCGCCGCGTACTGTTCCGTCAGCACACGACGGACCGCGTCGAGCAGCTCGTGGGGTGCCGCTGTGCGCAGAGCGCGCTCAACGGCGACAAATCTGTTCACGTCGGTAAACACACCAATCCTTAGCGGGACGATCGCAGGGTCCTGCCCACCCGACGGACGCGGACGACTCAGGCGGCAGTGCCGGTCATCCCGTTCCCTCCGTGGCCCGTCCGCGCCCCTAGTACGCTGACGGCCATCCCGGCACCTGCGAGAGTGTGACTGTGACTTCCTTCGGCCCCCGCCCCGAGCCAGACGAAGTCGCACGCGTGACCTCCACGGCCGCGGAGCTGCTGGAGGTCCTGTGGGGCCGCGCCTCGACGGCCCCCGCCTCCGCGTCCCAGCTGCGCGTGCTGCTCATGCTCGAACACCAGGAGGGCATCAACCTGCGCAGCCTCGCGGACAGCCTCGCCTCCACGCCCCCGTCGACCAGCCGGCTCTGCGACCGCCTCCAGGCCGCCGGCTTCGTCGAACGCGTGGTGAGTCCGAACGACCGGCGTGAGGTACGGCTGCACATCAGCGGCCGGGGCCGCGCCTTCCTGGCCGACCTGCGCGTCCGCAGGGAGAGGGAGCTCCGGGCGGTGCTCGACCAGATGCCCGCGGGCAAGCGGAGCGCGCTGCTGCAGGGGCTGGAGGCGTTCTGCGACGCGGCGGCGGCACGGATACACGACGACGCCCAGGACTCCGGGGACTCCGGCAGCCGGACCGCCTGAGCGGACTCCTCCGCCCACCGGACCGTTCGAGACCCTTCCTCCCTGCACACGCCCGACCTCCCTGCCGTCATCTCCTGTCGTCTGCCTCGAAGCCCGAGTACCCACGGCCACCGCGAGGTTGCCGACTGTGGTCAATGTCTCGGAGCCGCCGGGGGGCGCACGCCGAGGGCAATGCACCAACCCCTCGCAGCACCCGCACTGCCGAAAGCCCGTACTGCCAGGCGAAACAGCGCCTGACCCGACCGAAGTCGGCCCAGGCGCTGACGTGGTTGTTCCGAGCGCTGCCGCCGCTTACGTCTGCACGCTCCCCGACAGGCGCATCCCCCGGGACTCGGCGACGCGCAGGGCGTCGGTGAGGCACTCGGCGAGCCGGAGGCCGGCGTAGCGGACCTCGGTGTACGGCGAGGCGGGGTCGTCCAGCACTGCGCGGGCGAGGCCCAGCACGTCGGCGCCGGTGGCGAGTTGCGTGGCCTCCAACTCGTCGGCGAGACGGGAGACGTACCCGCCGCCGCGGTCCGTGACCAGGTAGCAGGGTTTGCCCGCGGGGGACGGCCAGGGCAGCAGCCGGGGGTAGGTGCGGGCCGTCGCAGGGTCGGTGACGTGTTCCATCAGGCGGCCGCCTCCTGCGCGCCGACGAGGTGCCGGTCGAAGTCGATCCCGAAGTCGGCGGCGAGCACGAGGGCGAGACGGCGGTGCTGCTGCTGAAGGGCGGTTTCCCGTTCGTGGGCGGCGAGGTAGGGACGTACGAGCGCGGAGTCGGTCCCGTCGAGAGGGCCAGGGAGGCCGTACGGGGAGCGGTGGCGGGGGAGGTGCGGGGGCAGCGGTGCGGAGGGGCGGCGTACGACGGTGAGGTGTAGGCGGGGGTAGGGGTGGCGGTGGGGGCGGCGCCGTTTCCCGGTGCCGGGGGCGAAGAGGAGGCGCAGCCATTCGAGGGTGCGGCGGATAAGGTCGTGCATGTCGACGCTCCTGGTAAGCGTTGGCCGTGCCCCGGGAGGTCTAGCCACCTCGCCGGGGTCTTTCCGTTTTCGAAGCTACATCGGGATGCAGACCTCTGCATACAAGTACAGAGGGATCCACACGATCGTGCAGATCACTGCCGCTCTACGTTGGACATATGAGCGATAAGGAAGAGCCTCAGACCACGCTGGATCCCATGAGCGCGAGACCGCTCTATGTTCAGCTGGCCGACGTCATCGCCGCGAAAATCGCGTCCGGGGAGCTGGCGCCGGACAGGCCCATCCCCTCAGAAAACCACCTTGCCGACGAGTACGGCGTGGCCCGGCTCACTGCGCGACGTGCTGCACAGGAACTTCGCGAGCGCGGGCTGATCATTACCGTGCGCGGCAAAGGCTCGTTCGTCGTCGAGCAGCCGCCCAGCGACGCGCCCGAAGAGGGCGAACCGAACGCCTGAAGGGGCCGGCGCTTGCCCCGCGCGGCCCCTTCAGCGTGAGTCATCCCGTCCAGGTGGCTACCCGGCAGCCGACCATCTGAACGATCATGCACCGTCCCGATCCCTTGCTGGGAAAGGCTCACTGCCACCAGTTGAACGGATCACCAGCCTCCTGCAAGTCCTGCATGCTGACAAATCGGCACTCGCCGGTCACATTGTGCACCGAGATGCAGGGAGGCCCGTAGACGAGGTACTTTCTGTCTCTGGTGGACAAGTACTTGGCAGACTGATAACCGAAGTAGAAGAAGTTCCCCTTCGCTGCCTTATGACTGTCCTCTTCAAACAGAGCGACCTCATGGTCCCAATCAGCAGATACCCGCCGAAGATAATTCGCGGCCAGCTGCTCTGCCTGTTCCTGCGTATACATCACTTCACCTTCATGAGACCGGGTCGCCTGTCCCTGGCCGTGATTGAAAGGGTCTACTGCATGTGACTCCTGAATGCTGAGCAATCGGCATTCACCGGTCACACTGTGTACCGAAATTAGACAGGGCCCATAAAGGAAGTACTTATCTTCTCTGGTGGTGACGTATTCGACCGACTGAAACGCAAAGTAGAAGAAATCACCCTTCTTCGCCTTGCACTCATCCTCTTCGAAGAGAGTAACTTCATTATCCCAGCCGGCTGACAACTGCCGAAGGAACTCCGCCGCCAATCGCTCTGCTTGCTCCATCGCGTACATCAGTTAACCCTCATCAACTTGAATGCCTCGAAGGCCATAGGGTCGACGAATCCTGTCTGGACGTCAACGAAAAGAACCCGACCTTGATGGTTCACAACGTTGAATACGTGTCCCGGCAGGTCTGGGATTCGAGACTCCCCTGCAACAATACCGCGCGCACCATGCCCAGAATTTCGGATATGATCGACCATGCCCCAGAAGCTCGTATCCCTGAAGCTCCCGCCAAACACACTCTCCAGTCGATCCAGCTGCTGCACTCCTCCCATGTATCCAGGAACGGGCTTTATTCCCTCGCCGCGCATATACCGCTCGAACGCCTCGCCAACGTAAGTGCAGTTCGTGTTCCCGCCCTCAGGATTGAAATGATTTGCCAAGTCGGAAAAATTCGGTGTCTCATACGGCTTCGGCGGAATCGGTGACTTCTGAGGGGCAAGCCCGAGCGGGTCGCAGGAAACAGAAGGCCGATCCACATACCCGACCGGGTTGGCCGCCGGCGCCAGGCCGAGGGGGTCCTGGCTGACGTACTGGGCGACTTCGGGATCGTAATACCTGAGGTAGTTGTAGTGCAGGCCCGTCTCGGAGTCGAAATACTGGCCCGGGAAACGGAGTGGTGTGTAAGCCTGGCTTTGGACCGGCCAGGACAGTTTCCCCCAGTTTGTGGAGCGGGACCGCCAGGCGATTTCTCCGGACTCGTCGATCAGTTCGCAGGGAGATCCCGAGAGGTCGGAGACGATGGCGAAGAAGCGGGCGTCGATCTCTTCCTGCGAGGCCGCGGCCATGGTCCGGCGTTCGCTCTGGGCGACCGCTTCGGGGCCGTGGAGATGCCACGTCAGGGTCACCGAGTCGCTCGACTCGCCCCACCTGGTCGTCTGCTCGCACAGCGAGACACCGTCCCAGGTGAAGTCCACCTGCTCCAGTACGTCGACGCCGTTCTCCGCGATGCGCTGCTTGCCGGTGCGTCTGCCGAGCGCGTCGTACTGGTACCGCCACACCGTGCCGTCGGGAGTGACGACCTGGGTGAGCCGGTCCTCCGCGTCCCAGCTGTACCGCCACGTGTCCGGCTTACGGGACAGCCGGGTCTTCTGGCGGAGTACGACACGTCCGGCGGCGTCGTGCTCGTAGCGGATCCGGCCGGCACGCACGAGGTCGGCGCCCTGGTAGGCGCGTTCGCCGCAGCCGTCGTCTCCGAACGGACGGGCCGGCCAACCGGCCGCCACCTGGTTGCCGAGCGGGTCGTATGAGTAGGACTCCTCCCATCCCTCTCCGCTGACCCTCGTCGTCCTTCCCACCAGGTCCAGCTCGTACTGCCGAACGCCGCTCAGCTGGTCATGGACCTTGGTCAGGCTGCCGTCCGCGCGATATTCGTACGTCCTCGACTGGATACGCCCGCGAGGGTGGTCCACTGCTTGCGAGACAAGCCGGTTCATGGCGTCGAACGACCGGGACACACTCAAGGACTCACCGAACCGGCGGCCGATTTCGCGGCCGACCCGGTCATATTCCAGCGTGATGGCACGACCGTCCGCCATGAGCCGGCTGGGCTGTCCCGTGGAATCGAATTCCCAGACGCTTTCGGCGCCCGTGGGCGTCGTACGTCCCGCCAGCCTGCCGAACTCGTCGTATCGGTACGCCACTTCCCGGCCGTTGATCCGCTCGGAGACCAGGCGCCCGTGCCGGTCGCGGAGGAGAGTCAGGTTCGTATGGGCATTGGCTGCCTGCGCGATCTGGTCGGTGAAGTCGTAGGTGTACGTCGCCACCTCCCCGTCGACGCTCTTACGGACGACCTGCCCGAGGTCGTTGTGCTCGAAGGAGACGACCTGACCGAGGGCGTTCGTTCGGGAGATCAGCTCGCCGGCGGCGTTGTACGAGCTCCGGGTGACGCGTCCGCCGAAGTCGGTTTCCGTGGTCAGCCGGCCGACCGCGTCGTACTCATAGGTCCACGTCTGCCCGTGGGGGTTGGTCACCCGGGTCAGGCGCAGTTCGTTGTCGTAGGCGAACTCATAGCGGGAGCCGTCCGGCTCGATGCGCGCCTTCAGCAGATCGAACTGGGCGTATTCGAAACGGGTGACTCCGCCGACCGTGTTGGTGTGCGTGAGGCAGTTTCCCTCACCGTCGTACGTCCACGATTCCTCGGTCCCGTCCGCATTGCGCCGGCGGGTGACTTGGCCCTCGACGGACCATTCCACCTCACCGGTCGCACCGAAGGGGTCCGTGATGGTGGTGACGCGGCCGAAGGCGTCCCGTCCGTATCGCATGGTGTTGCCCGCGTGATCGCGGACCTCGACGGGCAGACCGGCTGCGTCGCAGCGGATTTCGGTCACACGGCCGTACTGATCGCGCACTGCGCACAGACGCCCGCGCTCGTCGTACGTGAAGGATGTGCTGCCGCCTGCTGAATCGGTGACCGAGGTCCGGTTGCCGAGGGCGTCGAACTGCTGACGGAGCGAGCCTCCGTCCGGGCGCACCACGCGCGTGAGCAGCCCACGGGCGTCGTAGGAGAACGTCGTTCGCCGTCCGTCCGGACGGATGATCTCCGTCAGGTTCCCCAGAGGGTCGTACCGGAGGGAAGTGGTACGGCCGACGGCGTCCGTCTCGGACAGCAGGCGGTTGAACCGGTCACGGGTGAAGCGCCGGGTGTGCCCTGCCGGATCCACCATGGCGACGACCTGGTAGAGGTCGTTGACGTGGTACTGGCGTACCGCGCCTTCGCCGTTGACCGCCTTGGTGATCCGCAGCCCGGTTTCCGTATCTCTCTCGCCGTAGGACAGCCGGAGGCTCATGTGCCCGTCTGTGCCGCCCTGCGCGATGCAACGGTCCTCGTCGTCGTACGCGTACGTGTACGCGTGCTCGTTGGTGTCCGTCCACGACGTGACCCGGCCCGCGTCGTCGTAACTGAACCTGAGGGGCAGCCCGGACGAATTCCTGACCTCGGTGAGGTTCCCTTGCGTGTACCCGTACCGGACCAGCTGGAGATCGGCTCCGTCCTCGCCACCTCCGGCCAGGTGCAGGCCGGTGACCCGCCCGTCGGCACTGTCGATCCTCAGACGGTAGCCACCACTGTGGACGACGGCCGACGGCACTCCCGCCTCGTCGTGGTCGAAGGTGATCCAGTTGCCGTTGCGGTCGTCGATCTGTTCCAGGACCGCCAGGGCGGGGCCGTGGTCGGCGAAGTGCCAAGTCCGGTGGGTCTGGGGGTCCGTGATGGTGTAGCCGTTGTCGACCCGGTCCAGGGGGAGGCGGGGGCCGTGGCTGGGAAGGGTGGGCAGGCCGGGTGCGGGGTGGGGGTACGACAGGAGGAGGCCGTCCTCCGTGACGTGGACGACTCCCTCAGCGTCGATCTCCAGGCGCTGGTCGAGGGTGGAGGACCATGACGGGCCGAACCAGCGGCCCAGGTGGTAGCCGGACTCCACCCGTCGGGTCAGCAGCAGGGGCAGTGCGCCGGGGAGGGTGACGTCCGTCTGCGGCAGGTACATCTTGCCGGTGGCGAGGTCGATCGGGTCGGTGCCCTTGCTCTCCACAGCTTCGCCGGCACGGGAGTGCTGCGCGGGGTCCTCGTTCACCCGGGCCCGAGCCGTCCCCTTGCGCACCCCCTGCTCAGCGAGATCCTCCGCACCCTTCTTAAGCCCGAGCCGCAGCCCGCCCCGGGCCAGCCCCGCGCCCTTGGTGCCGATCAGCTCGGGGATCAACCGGCCGACGCCCTCTGCCGGGTCCTTCTTGAAGCCCTCCCACGCCGATTTCAGTACGCGGTCGGGGTGGGTGCCGGTGGAGATGAGGCCGGTGAGGGTCATGCTGACGTTCTGGAGGTACTGGGCGGGGTGGGTGAGGTTGTAGCCGTCCACCGGGTTCAGGCCTCGGACGAAGGTCACCGCGCCGGCGGTGCCCTTGACCGCACCACCCACGACATGGGTGAGCTCGGTGCTGACGGTCCCGAGCCCGTCTTTGAGGTTCGAGCCCACCTGGTCGAGCAGCGGCGGTTCGGCGGGGGCGTGGGCGAGGGCGGCGCGGACCGAGGCGGCGGCGGTGCGGCCGGCGTCGTTTCGCTGGCGGCGGGCCTCGGCGAGGATCTCCTGGGCGCGCTTGATGTCGGCCGCGCCGGGGTCGGAGAAGGGTTCGGGGCGCGGGCCGGGGTCCTGGTTCGCCTTGATCTTGGCGTTGTAGGTGTCGACGCGTTTGTTGTACGACTCCGCTGCCTGCTCGGAGGCCTTCTTGCCCTTCTCGTACAGGTCGATGGCCTCG